>JACRCZ010000149.1 GCA_016218765.1 Deltaproteobacteria bacterium
CAGATCCGCAGCGCCTCCCGGATGTCCGCCGCCCGCTCCGGCAGGTGCCACAACAGGAGCGACTTCTGCATCTCCCGCCGCCGCGGATCGCGCTCCACGAAGACCGGCTGCCGCGTCGCAGGATCCAGCCCCGTCGCGTACATCGCCGTCGCCGCCGTCCCGGGCGTCGGCGTGAAGATCTGCACCTGCTCCACCCGGATCCCCCGCCGCTTCAGGAACAACGCCACGTCCACCATGTCGCTGAGCCGGCTCCCCGGGTGCGCCGCCATCAAATAGGGCAGCACCAACGGCGGATGCGCGCCCCCGTCCCCCGCCCGTCGCTGCACCCCCAGAAACGCGTCGAGCTCACCCCCCGCAGGCTTGCGCATCAACGCCAACACGTGCGGCGCCAGATGCTCCGGCGCCACCTTCAGCCGCCCGCTCATGAACTCCCGCGTCAGCGCCCGGACGAAAGCCCGCGACTCCAGCGCCACGTCCATCCGCACCCCCGTCGTCACGAAGAGGTGCCGCACCCCGCGCGTCCGCGCCGCCTTCCGCAACAACGAAACGTACCGCCCCTGGTCCAGCCGCAGGTCCGGACACCGCCGCGGCCACAGGCACGAAACCCGGCGACACGGCGTCCCGCGCCCGCACGTCGCCCCATAGAGGTTCGCGGTCGGCCCTCCGACGTCCGGCACCGTGCCGCGGAACTGCGGATGCGCCGCGATCCGCTCCACCTCCTCCAGCACCGACGCCTCCGACCGGCTCTGCACCGTACGGCCCTGGTGCGAGCCGATCGCGCAGAAGGCACACCCCCCGCAACAGCCGCGGTGCGCCGTCACCGAGAACCGCACCTGCTCCAGCGCAGGCACCCGCTCGCCCCCGTGCACCGGGTGCACTTCCCGCGTGAACGGCAACGCGTACACCGCGTCCAGCTCCTCCACGCCCAGCGGCGGCCACGGCGGGTTCGCCACCACCCGCATCCCCGCGCACTCCTGCCACTGCCGCTCGTCCCGCGACGTCTCGTAGAGGTGGAACGTCCGCGCGTGCGTCTCCGCGTCCGCCGCCACCTCCTCCATCGAAGGCAGCGCCACGCCCTCCCGCGGCCGCGGCTCGCTCGCCGGAGACCGGAACACCACCCCCGGCACGTCGCGGATCGCCTCCAACCGCGGATCGTCCCGCCGCGCCCGCGGGTCGAGGACGGCCCCTCGGGCCTCATCGACCGCCGCCTCCAGCGCCTCGAGCCGCCGGGCGATCTCGAGCAGCGGACCCTCGCCCATGCCGTGCACCAGCACGTCCGCCCCGCAATCCATGAGCAGCGGACGCCGCACCGAGTCGCTCCAGTAGTCGTAGTGCGCGAACCGCCGTAGACTCGCCTCCAGGCCGCCCGCCACCACGAACGCGTGCCGGCCGTACGCCCGCCGCAAGCGGTTGCAGTACACCGTGATCGCACGGTCCGGACGCCCCCCCGCCACACCCCCGGGCGCGTACGGGTCGTCCGCCCGCCGCCGCCGCTGCGCCGTGTAGTTCGCCACCATCGAATCCAGCGCGCCGGCCGTCACCCCGAAGAACAGACGCGGCAGCCCCAACCGCTCGATCGCCCCGGGCAGCGCCGGGTCCGGCCGCGCCAGGACCCCCACCCGGAACCCGTGCGCCTCGAGCCACCGGCCCAGGAGCGCCGCCGGAAACGACGGGTGGTCGACATGCGCGTCCCCCGTCACCAGGATCACGTCCAGCCGATCCCACCCCCGCGCGTGCATCTCCTCCCGCGTCGCCGGCAGGTGCCGCACCCCCCCTGCCACGCCCGCCGCGTGCGAATCCCCCCGCCGTCGCACCCCGACCATCGCACGCACCGTGCCACACCGGGAGCCAAGCCCGCAACACGCGGAAGCCGGAGGGACGAAACCACCGATGGACACCGATGGACACCGATAGGGGACCCCCGAGCTCGCGTCGCCGGGAAACCGTCTCCAGCCCCTGGGCAGGCGGTGAACATTCTGGTACTTCATGGCCCCATGAAACGCGTCCTCATCCTCGACGGCGCCGTCTACCGCGACATCTACCGCCCGGCGGACCACTGGCGCGCCCTCCTGGGCGACGTCCCCGCCGACTCCGTCCACCTCCCCTCCGGCGAGCCCGTCCCCGACCTCCGCCGCTACACGCACCTCGTCGTGTCCGGCTCCGAAGCCTCCATCGTCCGCCCCGAACCCTGGTACCACGTCGAGGCCGACGTCGTCCGGCGCGCCGCGAACGCCGGCCTGCGCATCCTCGGAAGCTGTTTCGGCCATCAGATGCTCGCGCGCGCCCTCTCCGGCGAACGCCACGTCGCCCAGGCGCCCACCCCGGAGGTCGGCTGGATCGCGCTCGAAGTGCTGCAGCCCGATCCCCTCTTCGCCGATGTCCCCCCCCGCCACTCGGTCTTCGCCTCGCACTTCGACGAGGTCCGCGACCCTCCCGCCCCCTGGCGCGTCCTCGCGCGCAGCGCCGACTGCGCCGTCCACGCCATGCGCCACGGCGACGACCCGATCTGGGGCCTCCAGGCCCACCCCGAAATCACCCCCTCCGACGCCCGCATCCTCATCGAAGGCTTCCTCCTCCACGAACCCCAACTCGCTCCCCTCATGCGCCCCGCCCTCTCCGCCGAGCCCCGCGACGACGGGACTGCCATGCCCATCGTCCGGAGCTTCCTCGACGCATAATCCCGGCCTGGGCCATCCACTTGACCGGAATGGTTCCGATGCGTGCCTCCCCCGTTGCGCCAACCGTCGTCTCCGCATACCCTCGGGTTCGTGCCAGCGAGGTCGAACATGGAAAACCCGAAAGTCCGGTGGATCGCATGGGCAGGACTCCTCGCCCTCGACGTCGCCGTCGCGACCGCCGCCTGCGGCTCGGGCGACGCGGGACCCACGGGACCCTGCTCCGGCGTCGATTGCTCGGGCGCCGGCGAGTGCATCGTCGAAGGTGCCACCGCCTACTGCGCCTGCTACTCCGGTTACCACCCCGCCCTCCTCGCCTGCGTCCCCGACGACACCGCCTTCCCGTGCCTCGGCGTCACCTGCCTGGACCACGGCACCTGCCGCATCGAAGCCGACCGCCCGACCTGCGACTGCGACGACGGCTACGCCGTCCACCCCGAGTCGTCCCTCCTCTGCTTCCCCTCGGGCGGCGCCGACTCCGCCGCCGAAACCGACGCGGAGCCGGACGGGGACGCGGACGCCGAGGCCGCACCCGACGAAGGCCCCGACGTCGCCCCCGACGCCGAAGCCGAAACGGAATCCGTCGCGGAGGCCGATATCGACGCGACGCCCGACCTCGACGCGGATGCGGAGCCCGACCTCGATCCCGAGCAGTACGATGGCGACGCGGGCGAGGTTCCGGACCTGCCCGCCGAGGCCGACGCGGAGGACGAGGCGGACGCAGCGCCCGAAGACGAAGGCGGCATCGAGGACGTCGTGGACGACGGACCCGCGGACGACGGGCCGCCCCCGGTCGTCGTCGGCTGCGGTCCTCTCCACCGCGCGCCGGCCGGCTCCCTCGGCGACTTCACCCTGTTCGCCGGCGAAACCGCCGTCGTCGACACCGACGCCGGCACGATCACCATCGCCGGCAGCACGGCCTTCACCTCCACCGACACCTTCGCCCAGCCCGCCGTCGGCGGCTACGCCACGCCCACCATCCGCATCTTCGACTTCCTTTCGGTCACCGTCGCCCCGGGCGCCACGGTTCGCGTCCAGGGCGACATGGCGGCCGCGTTCCTCGCCGGCGGGGCGGTCTCCATCCAGGGCTCGATCACCGCGGACGGCGGCGGCGGGGCGAGCGGCGGGTGCAACGCGGGAGCCTCCGGCGGCTCGGGAATCGCCGGAGGCGCGGACGGCGGCTCGTGGATCTCGGGCGGCTGCGGCCTGGGCGGCGGATTCGGACCCGGCGGCGGCGGCCCCGGTCCGTGCGCCGGCGGCGGAGGCACCGGCGGCGACGGCGGCGGTTCGGGCGGAGGAGGAGGCGGCGGAGGCGCCTGCGGCGGCTCGGGCGGCGCCGGCGGCTCCCATGCCACCACCGGCGTCGCCGGACTGCTCGGCGCCGCAGGCACCGCCGGCACCGTCGGAAGCGGCACCACCGGCGGCGTCGCCGGAACGGCCTGCGACGCACCCACCCCGGGCGGCTCGTCGACCAGCCTCTACGGCGACGACACCTTCTTCGTCCTCTGGGGCGGCTCCGGCGGCGGCATCGGCGGCTTCGGCTCCACGACCGGACGCGGCGGTCGCGGCGGCAACGGCTCCTGCGGCGGCTACGGCGGCCTGTGGTGCTCCACCACCGGCGGCTGCCTCGGCCCCGGAGGCGGCGGTGGGGGCGGAGCCGGCGGCGGCGCCGTGCTCCTCTGCTCCGCCGCGTCCGTCACGATCGACGGAACCGTCAGCGTCCGTGGTGGAACCGCGGGAGGCGGCGCGTCAGGCTGCTTCGCCGAGGCGGGCCAGCGCGCGACCTTCACGGGAAGCTGCAGCTCCACCCCGGCCGGCGGGGGCGGCGGTGGCGGCGGCGTCGGAGGAGGTGGCGGCGGCGGTGGCGGAGCCGGCGGCTCCGTCTACGTCGAAGCACCCGACGTGCGACTGTCTCCGACCGGCATGATCGACGCGAGCGGCGGAACGGGCGGCTTCGCAGGATTCAGCCGCTCGGGCGCCGGAGGCGGCATGGGCAACGCGGGCGGCGGCAGCGGTGGGAGCGGCGGCTCCGGCGGAGGAGGCGGTCGAGGCGGCGACGGGGGCCAGGGGCGCGCACGCCTCGTCGGCCGCACCGTCGTCTCCACGGGCCTCGTCCGCGGCGTCTCCTCCACGGGTTCGCTGTAGGCGCCGCGATGAACCCCGGCTACGCCACCCCATCGGTGTCCATCGGTGTCCATCGGTGGTTTCTTTGCTGCACCCTGGCGCTCGCCGGCTGCGCCGAGCCCGAGCCGCCCGTCACCGTGCACCTGATCATCGACTGCGAGCCCGACCCGCCCACGGTGATCGACGAGATCCTCGTGGACGCGACCGCCTCGCGCACCGAAGCCGGCGCCACCTGCAGCGCCACTTCCCGCACTTTCCCCCTCCTCGACCGCTCCGCCCTCCCCATCCGCCTCGACTTCGTCCCGCCCCAGAGCTTCGACGCCTGGGTCGCCGTCCGCGTCGCCTGGCGCCGCGCCGGCGCCGACGTCGCCATCCTCGAGGTCGTCCAACCGCTGGGAAGCTCCCGTTCCCTCGACCTGTCCTTGTCCCTCGAAAGCGCCTGCCTGCGCGCCGCCTGCGGCACCGACCTGCAGTGTTCCGGCGGCGCCTGCGTCCCGTTCCCCTCGCCCGACCCCTTCAACCCCGCCCTCATCGACCGCGCCATCCCCTGCGAATCGGGCGCCGGCAGCTCGTAGCTCGCGCGCCCCCAACCAGCTACCAGCCACCAGCCACCAGCGCGCTACTCCCCCCCCACCGCTTCGAGCTTCGTCCGCCGCCGTCTCCCGACCGCCGCCCTCCCCGCCCCCGGCAATCCCCGCAGGAACTTCTCCAGCCGCAGGCAGATGAGGTCCGGGTGCTCGATCGGCGCCGTGTGCGTCCCCAACGGCAGCACCTGCAGCTCCGACCCCGGGATCAAATGGTGCATCCGCTTCTGCACCGCGAACGGCGTCAGCTTGTCGCGATCCCCCGCGAAGATCAGCGTCGGCACCCGGATGTCCGAAAGGTACGTCCGCGCCGAATGCTCGTTCGCGAACCGCAGCATCGCCAGGAACAACCCGATGTCCATCTCCGCCACGTGCTCCAGGTACGGCATGAAATCGTCGTACTTCACCAGCGCACGGTTGATCTCCAACGCCACCGCGACCCAGAAACCCCACTTCGTCGGCAACGCCCGATGCCAGATCTGCCAGAAAAGCTGCTGGTGCTCCTCGTACGCCCGGTTCAACACCGGCAAGAAGCGCTCCAGGATGTCGCTGTCGTAGCTCGACCGCAACGGATGCTCGAAACACCCGCACATCGGCACCAGCGCCGCCACCCGCTCCGGATGCCGGTGGTGGAACTCCAGGATCACCTGCGTCCCCATGCTGTGCCCCAGCAGCACCGCCTTCCCGATCTTCAGCTCGTCCAGGAGCCCCCGCAGATCCTCGGCCAGGTCGCCGATCTTCAAGTGCGCGTAGTCGGCCGGCGCGTCGGACTTGCCGTGCCCGCGGTAGTTCCAGCGCACCACCCGGTTCGTCGGCGCAAACCACTCGAAGACGTACTTCCACGCATACTGGTCGCACGCGATCCCGTCGCAGCACACCACCGGCACCCCCTTGCCCGCCCAGTTGTAGTAGATCCGCGTCCCGTCGAACGAGTGGAAGAACCCTTCATTGAGCTTCGCCAGCATGCCCGGCATCGGACCGCGCCCACTCCCCCCTGTCAAGCTCCCCCCCCCCGAATCTGTGTTCATCTGTGTCCATCTGTGGTTTCCTCTTCCCGCGCGCTTCCCGATCGCAACGCACTCCCCGCACTTCCCGCACTCCCCGCACTCCCCGCACTTCCCCAACGTGTCCATCTGTGGTTCTAATTCCCCCCGGAACGGAGCGTGCATGACCGGCATCGTCGGCGAAATCGAGTTCGAGTTCACCCAGGACGCGGGAGGCGGCGGGCGCTTCGTCCCCACCGGCAAGGTCGTCGGCCAGATCACCGGCTACCTCTCGCGCGGCGACGTCGCCGCCGCGGCCCGCCTGTACCAGGGTTGCGGGCCCGAAGTCGCGGTCGAGCTGTTCCGCGAAACCGGCACCTCCAGCGCGAGACTCCGCGGCGCCATGCTCGAGATGTTCGTCCAGGCCCGCGACTTCGCCTCCGCCGCCCGCTGCGCCGAGCTCGTCGATGACCCGGCACGCGCCGCTCAGCTCTTCGAGACCGCCTACGACTTCGCCAGGGCCGCCGCCCTCTACGAGAAAGCCGGCGACCTCGCCAAGGCCGCCCTGATGTACGAAAAAACCCTCGACTTCCAGCACGCCGGACACCTCTACCTCAAGCTCGGCGACCTCGCCCGCGCCGCCGAAAACCTCGAGCGCGGCGGCGACGCCCTCGGCGCCGCCCGCCTCTACCTCAAGGCCGGCAACTGGAAACGCGCCGGAACCATCCTGCACGACGTGCCCAGCAACCGCGGCGAGTTCTTCGAAGCCGGCACCATGCTCGCCGAAATCCTCTGGCGCACCGGACACAAGGACCTCGCCGTCGCCAAGCTCGTCGAGGTCGTCCGCGCCTTCCCCACCACCCCGGAAGTCGCCGACCTCTACTACCGCCTCGGCGACATGTTCGCCGACCTCGGCCGCGCCGAACACGCCACCACGGCCTACGAACGCGTCGATTCCATCCGCCCGGGCTTCCGCGACGCCCGCCAGAAGGCCCAGGAGATGCGCCGCCTCTCCCAACTCCCCCCGGCCCCCGCCGGCGACGCCGGCCTCGCACCCCTCGACCTGGGCACCGCGGCCGGCACCTCGTCCCCCGACGAGAAACTCCAGTACGTCGATCCCGACATCGATTCCCTGCGCGACCTCCCCCTGTTCCGCGAGCTGGAGCACGAGGAGCTGGCCGAGCTGTTCCGCCTCGGCGGCCGCATCGCACGCGCGAAAGGCCAGCCGATCCTCCGCGCCGGCGAGCCGGGCCGCGGCCTGTTCGTCGTGCGCGAAGGCGAGGTCGAGGTCGTCCAGGCCGGCACCGGCCGCGTCCTCGCCGTCCTGCGCGCCGGCGAGCATTTCGGCGAGATGTCCCTCCTCGACAACACCCCCGTCTCGGCCGACGTGCGCGCCAGGACCGACGTCACCCTCATCGGCATCCCGCGCGAGGAGTTCGCGCGCTTCCTGTACCTGCACGAACGCGTCGCAGGAAAGGTCTACCGCCACTTCGCCGTCACCCTGGCCCGCAGGCTCGGCGAGACCAACGAGAAACTGGGCAGCGGGGGCTAGGGCTCCTGGCTCGATCCGCCCGCGGGGCGGACGGAAACCACGACCGGGGGGATGAGGAGAACGCCGATGCCGACGCTGGCCGACATGTTGGGCGCCACCGTGCTGTTCCGCGAGGTGCACCCGGCACACCGCGACCAGATCGCCGCGGCCATGGAACAACAGACCTTCCGCCCGGGCCAGGAGATCGTCCGCGAAGGCACCCCGGGCGACGCCATGTACCTCGTCGTCGCCGGCCGCGTCGGCGTCTCCACCCGCTCCGAAGAGCTGGGCACCACGTTCGACCTCGCCCGCCTCGGCCCCGGCGAACACTTCGGCGAGATGGCGCTCCTCACCGGCGAACGCCGCTCCGCGACCGTCACCGCCCTGGAGCCCACCACGCTCGTCGCCCTGTCCAAGCCCGTCTTCGACCGCCTCCTGACCCAGCTCCCCCAGGTCAGCCTCGCCATGGCCCGCGGCCTCGCCGGACGCCTGGCCCAGGTCGACCGCGAACGCGGCGGCTCCGCCGGCTCCCGCAGCACCCGCGCACCCGAGCCCGTCGAGCGCGTCCGCCCGACCGCCCTGCCCGCACCCCCGCCGCTGCGCGTCCGACCGCAGGAGATCCAGTTCCTCACCGCCGCCGACGAACGCGACGAACGCGCCAGCCTCTCCTCCGGCACCGACGCCGTCGGGCTCCTGGCCCAGGTCCTGGCCGAGGCCCTCGGCTTCGGCGCCAGCGATATCCATCTCGAGGGCGACAAGGGCGGGATGGCCGTGCGCTACCGCGTCGAGGGCCAGCTCCGCCGCAGCAACCTCACCGCGTCCCGCGGGGCCTTGAAGCCGATCGTCGCCCGCGTCAAGGTCCTGGCGGGCATGGACATCGCCGAGTCGCGCCGGCCCCAGGACGGCCGCATCGGCGTCGTCGTCGGCGACCGCGAGCTGGATCTGCGCGTCGCCACCATCCCCACCCGTTTGGGCGAGAAGGTCGCCCTCCGCATTCTCGACGCCTCCACCGCCATCCAGCCCCTGCCGTCCCTCATCGTCGCCGAGAAGATGGCCGTCGCCCTGCGCAAGGCCCTCTTCCGCCCCTACGGCGCCATCGTCCTCACCGGCCCCACCGGCTCCGGAAAGACCACGACCCTGTACTCCGCGCTCGCCGAGCGCACCTCGCAGGGCGTGCAGCTCAACGTCATGACGGCCGAGGACCCGGTCGAGTACTTCCTCCCCGGTGTGTCGCAGGTGCAGGTGAGCGAGGCCGCGGGTCTCACGTACCCGCAGGTGCTGCGCGCGTTCCTGCGCCAGGACCCCGACATCCTGGTCATCGGCGAGACCCGCGACGCCCCGACCGCGCGCATCGCGCTCGAGGCCGCCCTGACCGGCCACCTCGTGCTGACCACGATGCACACCAACGACGCGTTGGCCGCGGTCGTCCGCCTGCGCGAGATGGGCATGGAGCCCTTCCTCCTGGCCAACGCGCTCCTGTGCGTCGTCGCCCAGCGACTGGTGCGACGCCTCTGCCCCGCCTGCCGGCGGCCGGGAACCTATCCGCCGGCGGTGCTGGAGAACCTCAAGGCCGTCGGCGCGCTGCGCGCGGGCGAGCAGCCGCAGCTCTTCGATGCCGTCGGCTGCCCCGAGTGCGACGGCTCGGGCTTCCGAGGCCGCGTCGGCATCTTCGAAATGCTGCTGTTCGACGATCGGGTGCGCGACGCCGTCGCCCAGGACCAGCCCCTCGGACCGCTGCGCGCCGCCCTCGAAGGCAGCGGCTACGTCGGCCTCGGCCGCTACGCCGCCTACCTCCTCAAGTCCGGCCTCACCGTCCCCGGCGAGGTCCTCCGCGCCGTCCGCGTCGAACAGCGCATCGCCGGGTAGGCGACACCGGGCCGGCCGGTCCGGCCGGCCGGCCGGCCGGTCCCAGGCAACTGGATGGTCCGTGGGTGGTCCGCGCCCCGCGCCCACCGCCGACAGAGCTCGGCCGGCCCGAGGCCGGAGGAGCAGCGCCGCGATTGGGCTTCTCGAGGCCGCCCCGCGCTGCGCAAGGCACACCGCGGCCGGCGCCGGAAGCCCGGCGGTCGGACTAGGTCCCCTGTTGAGGTCAGCTAGGGGCGGGTTGGCACGCAACGCGGTGTCGGACACGCATCAGCCAGGTACCGAAGGGAAACACGGCGCCACGGTCACCGTCCAGCCAGCGCAGCCACGCTTGCCGATACTCCTCGAGGAATGCCAGCCAGCGGCGAATGGCTCCGACGCGTACGTCGGCGGCTTTGCCGGCGATTCGCGGATTGATTCCCCGGCGCGGCTCGTGCGTGCCCGGCCGGTCGGTCGGGTCGAAGCGCATCACGCCGTCCATCCCGAGGAACGAGCGGCCGGCCTCCCGGAATTCGGCGCGCACCTCGGTCTCGCGGGCGATCAGTCGCTCCCGCACCAACTCGTCGAGCCGCCCCGGAGCAAGCTCCTCGCAGCCCGGCAGGGGCGCCAACGTCAGCCGCACCTTCTCCGGCAGGCAGCCGTCCGGGTCGAAGAAGCACTCTGTCGGTCGCGCGAACTCACGAGTCTCCCCGAACGCCCACCGCGCGCTGATCGCCCCTGCCCAGTCCTTGGCATGGTCGACCAGCCCGGCGGAAACCGGGTTCGTCAGCACGTAGATCAACTTGTCGAGGACATCGTCCGGGGTCTCGAGCCGCACCGCGCTGTAGCTCCCGGGCGAGAAGAAGCACTCCCAATGACCGCGGTAGGCGTCGAGCGCCCGCGCCACGAGGCCGTTGAAGCGCTCCATGAACAGCGGCAGCGCGCCGGAAGGATCGGTCACGACCAGGTGGTAGTGGTTGCTCAAGCAGACGAAGCCGTGGACCAGGATGCCGGTCCGCGCGGCGGCATGGGCGAGGCAGAATAGGAAGACCCGGGTGACGAAGTCGTCGGGACGGAGCAGGAACATGCGTTCGAGAGTCCTGCGGCTGATGAGGTAGGTGGAACCGTCGAGGATCTGGCGCGGCAGCGACAAGGGCGGCGGCCTCCACAGTCGGGCACTGCAGCCGGCATGCCGGAACAGGCCGTCCGCCGGGCCGCGGAATCATGAGACTCTGCACGCGCTCCGCCACCGGTCCGCCGGCGGCCGCCGCCACCCCGCCACCCGGGGGGGTACGAACCGGCGTGGTTCCGCAGACCGCCGCTCCGACCGCGCTCACGGACCGGAAGTCGTGGATCCTCCCTCCGGCGACGCCAAGGCGTCGCCCGACGACGGCGGGACGTGGGCACACGCGTCGTTCACCCCACCCTCGCACGCCGCGCCGTACAATGCCCGCGCCCGCTCGGGATCGTGCGGGGCGCCGCGACCGGCGTCGAGCATCTCGGCCAGATGGAAACACGCCGATGCGTTCTCCTGGTCGCAGGCTCCACGGAACAGCTCGACCGCACGCACGTCGTCCTGCACCACGACTGTCCCATCGCGGAAGAACCGGCCCAGGTTGTTGCAGCCCCGGGAAAACCCCGCGTCGCACGCCCGCTCGTACAGGTCGGCCGCCGTCACAACGTCCAACTCGATCCCGCGACCGTCCTCGTACATCGTCCCCAGGTTGTTGCACCCTTCGGCTTCGCCGCCGTCGCACGCCCGACGGAGGAACTCCACCGCCCGCACGTCGTCCACCGCGGTCCCGATTCCCTCGCGGAACCGCCAGCCGACCACCGCGCAGCTTCGCGCAATGCCACCGTCGCAGGCCTGCCGATACAGGTCGCCGACCCTCGCCGGATCGGTCGCCGCCCCACGCCCGTTGTCCACCATCCAGGCGGCGTTGTGGCACGCGGCGGCCTCGCCGTCCTCGCAGGCCTGGAGGAACAGCTCCAACGCGCGGCCGTCGTCCTGGACTCCGCCCTCCCCGTCGCGCAGCATCCGCCCCAGCCAGAGGCAGCCGAGCCGGTCCCCGTGCTCGCACCCGAACCCGAACAGCTCGACCGCACGCGCCGGATCGCGCGCCGGCACTCCGTCTCGAAACAGTCGGCCCAGGTTGGTGCAGGCATACGCTTCGCCGGTGTCACACGCCCGCCCGTACAACTCCGAGGCCGCAGCCGGATCGGGCGCCGACACGCCGCGCCCGCTCTCGATCATCGTCGCCAGATCGTTACAGCCCACGAAGAAGCCGTCCTCACAGGCGCGACGGTACAACTCGACCGCACGCTGCTCATCCTGCGCCACGCCGGTACCGTGCCGAAGCATGCGGGCCGCCGAGACGCAGCCGTCGGAGATCCCATGCTCGCACACTGCTTCGTACAGCCCAGCGGCGCGGACGGGATCGGTCGCGACGCCCCGCCCAAGCTCGACCATCCGGCCCAGCGAATAGCAGCTCGCATGCTGCCCCGCCGTGCAAGCCCGATCGAACAGCTCAATCGCCTGTCCTTCGTCCTGCACCGTGCCGACACCGTCCCGGACCATCCGCCCCAGCTCGTAACAGCCGAAGGCGTCGTCGCTCGAACAGGACGCACCGAACAGCTCGACCGCCCGCACCGGGTCCACCTCCACCTCCAGCCCGTCGCGGTAGGCGCGGCCCAGATTGTCGCACCCGAACAGGCTCCCGGCCTCGCACGCCGATCGGTACAGCGCGACCGCGGCCGCCACGTCCACCGGTACCCCGCGGCCCGTCTCCAGCAGCGTGCCCAGGGAGTTGCAGGAATCCACATGCCCGCCCTCGCACGCGGTCCGGAACAACCTCGCGCTCCGCTCCCGGTCCGCGGGCACGCCTCGCCCCTTGAAACTCGCCCAGGCCAGACGACCGCACGCGGCGGCCGTGCCGTGCTCGCATGCCTGCTCCAGCAACGCCGCACCGGCCTCGGGAGCCTCGGGCCAGCCGTCGCCGCCATAGAGCATCCGCTCGCCCAGATACCTGCAGGCGTCCCACTCGCGACCCTCGCACGCGAGTCGATAATACACGGCCGCCACGGAGAGGTCCGGGTCCCCGACCATGCCCTTTTCGTAGACCCACGCCGCCATCAGGCAGGATGTCGGGCTCTCGCCCGAGGCGCACTGCTCGTCGAACAGGCCGAGCGTCGCCGGATCGAACGATGCCTCGGCGCCGGATTCCGTCCCGGACAAGTCCGAACGGAATGCGGCCGCGAGCACCGCGCCCAGGAACGCCGGCGGCACGTCGGCGCGAATTTCCACGATCCGCCCGTCGACCGCGAACTCGACCGCCTCCAGCACCTCCGACAACGCCTCGCCCGCCTCGCGCTCGAAGTCGGCCGCCGCCTGCGGACCGACCTCGGCGACCAGAAGCGGGACCGCGACCCGCCACAGTCGCTCCAGGCAGTCCCCCATCGCCTGCGCGCCGGAACCGGTCCGCAACTCGACGACCACGGCAACGACGAGCGAATCGCCGAGGCCGAGCCCGATCCCCAAACCGAGCACGTCGGGGAGCGAACCGGCGAGGCAGCTCGATCCCCCCGCGCCGGCCAACCCGGGACCCGCGGTCACCGCCAACTGGAACGCCGATTCCGCGATCCCCGCCGTCAACGCGGAGAACTGTGGGGCGTCCCCAAGCCGCGCGGGAGAGTCCAGAGCCGCCGTGATCGCCTGCCGCGATCCGATCAGCCAATCGCCGGGTCCGACCGCGACGATGAGGTCACCCCCGCCCGGAGGTGTCGGCACGATCCCCGTACCATGCCGCCCCGCAATCTCGACGCTGGACAAGTGCTGCCCGTCCGCCAACAGCGCCTGCCGACACTCCAGCAGCGCCTCCTCGCTGAACGAGCCCCGCAACGAAGCCAGCAACTCCCCGCCGTCGCCGCCCAGCCGGCCGCGCAGCGTCAGGGACGAACTCGCCTCCGCCAGCTCGAGTATGCATGCCTCGGGACCGGTGACGGAACGCCGAAGCTCCAGCTCGATCGAAGCCCAGAGCGGGGAAGCCCATAGGGCCGCCAGGTCCACCTTCACGAGGAAACGATCGAACAACGGCGGCCCGGCACCGGCCCACCCGCCCGCGGCGGGGTCCTCCTCCCACCCCACTCCTTCGAACGAGCCGGCAAGTCCGCCGTTCTCGCTTCCTGCGGCCCCGGCCTCAACGGCGGCCGGCAGCGCCGCGGCCGACGCCACGTCCACCGCCTCGCGAACGCAACCCGCTCCCACCCCGGCCGCAAGGAGCACGACGCTCCAGGCGTCTCGAGCCGCAGAACACCGCTTCGAGGACAAACCCCGCCCGCTGGCCCGGGTACCCGAACGGTGATCCACACCCGAAGAGTGCGCCGGCCCGCGCCCGCGGTCAATCGGGGTTCCACCGCTCCGGTTCCACCGGCTCCGCGCAACGGGAGCCGCTCGAAATCGAGCGGTTCCTCATGGTCCGCCGCAAGCCCGCTGCAGAACGAAGACCCCCCCGAGAATGAGCATCGTGGCCAATCCGACAAGCGGCAGGATCAGGTTGAACTTCGTGTCGGGTCGCAGTTGGCCGTTCTTGCCCATCCGACGACCTCAACCCGCGACCTGGCGCCGCGATTCCGCGCCGTGCTGTCCCTCACCGGCGGCGAAGCTGAACCCGTGCCTCGGATCGTCACCTCACGGCTGAACCGCTGCTGCACCTTCCGCCGCGGCAGGCGGCGGAGGCGGCGGGGGCGGCGGAGCCGGCTGCGGACCAGGGACGGAGCGATCCGCCGGAAACGTGCCGACCAGCGGCACGCCCATCGGCCCCACCGGAATGTAGACCGTGGAGTGGTTGGGCGAACCGACCATCGCCTTCTGCGCCTCGATGGCCTCGTGCTGGAGGTATGCCTGCGTCAGCCGCTCGTTGATGATCCGCATGGCCTCCGCGATGCCCGTCGCCTCCGCAATGCGGATCTCGGCCTGCTTCTTGGCGATGTCCACCTCCGTCTGCTGCTGCTCCAGAAGCTGTTGCGCGGCCATCTTGGCGGCAACGGCCTGGGCCACGGACTCCGGGAACTGGATGTTGCCAACCACGATCTTCATCACGTCGAATGGCGTGTCGCGGGTCATGGTCGTGAGGCGCTCGAAGACCCGCTCTCCGATGCCGGTGATGGCGTCCGCGATGGCCATGCTGTGGAGCTTCTGCACCTCTTCGCGGGCGAAGGACCGCAGCGGCTCACGGATGAAGTTCTTGTAGGCGTCCGCAACCAGCTTGTCCGGTGACGAGGAGTCGCCGTAGGCGAACCGCTCCACGAACTCCCGCACGCGGTCCGGCCGCACCCGCCACGTGACGTGGACCTCGAACTGGATCATCAGGCGGTCCTTGGACAACACGGCGGCGGGACCGCCGAACGGCTCCGTGTACGTGTACGGCGTCACCGACACGTTGATGGCCTTGAGCAACCAGCCACGACCGGGCGACGTGGGGCCGGTCTGGAGGCCGACAAACTCCGCTTCCCCGAACCACGCACTCTGGGTCACGTAGCCGACGTACCCCGCAGGCGTTTCCGGGTTGCGGGAGAACATCAGCCAGACGACGAAGCTCAGGATCGCCGCCCCGGCCGTCAGCACGCCGACTCCCGCCATGATCAGACCCTTCTTGCTCATCGGACTTCCTCCGTTCCTGGCCTGCCGCTTGCCCATCTTCCCCAAGTCCTCCGGCTCTCAGCCTCGCACGATCCAATGGCGCTGCAACCGGAACGCCAAGCTGGCACGGTGACGGCCTGCCCTGCCCCCGGATCCACTCATCCGTTTCTCGCACCGTTCGCAGCCACTCCTCCTCCTCAGGGACAGACGGTCGTCGCCGTCCCCAAGTCCACCACCCCGCTGGCCACGACCTGCTCTCCCGTGTTGTTGCAGATTCGACCGGCCTCGACCCGGACGTCGCCTTCGGCACGGATGCCGTCCCCGACGTTGTCCTCCACGTCGAGTTGACCGGCCGCGACGCTTCCGCCCCCCAGCACAATCCCGCCGCCGCCGCACGGCGCAAGCTCCCGCTCCGGCCAGGGAGGGAAGACGCCTCGGTCGAGCCGGACGGCGTGGCAGGTGGGGCCCACCCCGTTGCCGACAATCCGCGGATGGTCGGGCGCCACCCCCGAGGCCTCCACATTGCCGGCCCCGACGAACACGCCGGTGCCGGCGTTGGCGGAAACGGATGTTCCCTCCAGGTGGACCTCTCCCGTCACCACCTCGATCCCCGCACCCGCGTTGCGCGCGATTTCGGCGGGACCCCAGACCTCGAGATCGGCGGGCGGCTCGTCCGGGTCCTCCGGCACCACCACCCCGGGACCGGCGTTGTCGACGACCGTGCACTGCTCCAGCCGCAACCGCGGCGTCGCCAAGATGCCCGCTCCGTTGTTGCCCCCGATCTCCGCCCCCCGCAGCGCGTGCGTGTCCCCCGAGCCGGACGGACCGGCGTAGATCCCACCACCCTCGCAGGCGAAGGCGTCACCGCCCGGGCGGCCGTCGACGCCGACGTCCCACCAGAAACACTCGGAGCCGAACCCGTTGCCCGTGACCCGGCTGGTCGCGGACGGCAGCTCGGGGTCCGCCTCCATCGTCACGGTCCCGAACGGGACGAAGATGCCCCACGATCCGTTGTCGGCGAGGTCCAGGTGTGCACCCCAGCCGACCCGCACCCCGCCGAGGTCGCACAAGATGCCGGGCCCCCAGTTCTCCCGGATCGCGACGTCCCACCAGTCGGCCCAGACCTTGACCGCATTGCCCGTCGTCCCCGCAACCGCCCCGATCCCCGGCCCGCGGTTGCGCTCGATCCGCGCCTGTCCAAGCCGGAAGATCCCTTCCGCGACGAGGACCCCGGGACCCCCGTTGTCCAGGATCTCCACCCCGAACAGCCAGACGGCCGTTCGTTCGTTGTTCGTGTCCGCAAAGACCCCGCCGCCCTCGCAGGTCTCGTCCGAAAACCCCGGCTCGAGCGCCGCGTCCACGCCCCACATGCGACAGGGGCCGCCCGCTCCGTTGCCGGACACGGTCGTCGGAGACGGCGAAAGCGGCGAATGGTCGCTGCCCACCCGGATGACGCCGTTGCCCACGTAGATGCCCCAACCCGCGTTGGCGGTCACCGCCACCGACGTTCCCCAGGGCACGATCACATCGCCCTCGGCCACCGCCAGACCCTGCCCCCGGTTCCCGGAAATCGTCGCGCCGCCGCTCTCCACGGTCACCGCCGCACCCCACAGCGTCGGACCGCCCAGCACCACCGAGATCCCTTCGCCGAGATTGCCCGAGATCGTCGATGCTCCACCCAGGCGCACCCTCCCCAGCGTCAGCACACCCGGCCCGTCGTTGTCGACGATGGTCACGCCGGACAGGGTCGCCGCCGTCAGCGGCCCGCCGGCTCGACTGAAGACCCCCCCGGCCTCCCGGTCCGGCGAGGAGCCGTTGCCCCGAACGACTGCCCCAAGCCCTCCGCCGTCGGCCAGGGTCACCGGAGAGTCCGAAAAAACGCCCCACCCGGCGTTGTCGGCGATCTCCACGGAATCGAGCACCAGCGGGCTCGCGCTCTCGCTCCGGACGCCGTCGCCCCCGAAACCGCGCACCACGATCGCTCGTACCTCGACGAGTCCTCCTTCGACGAGCAACCCGGCGCGATCGCCGCCGGACGACGCGACGACGGCACTGCCGTCCACGACGATGCCGTGCCGCCCCGCGACGGCCTCGCTCGTGCCATCGATGACGATTCCTTGCCGGATCGAGGGGAGTGGCAGGCCAGGCGCAATCACGTGCGGTCCCGCCCCCGGAATGTCGAACGTGATCCGGTCGCGATCGGGTGCGGCATTCGCCTCCTCCAGGGCCGCTCGCAGCGTGCACTCCGGCTCGTCGGACGGGGTCCGCGCGCCCGTGTCGCAAACGCCGTCGCCGGGGTCCCGATCCGGTGCGTCGCCCCCTGAGTTCACCCGGCCCGGAACGCTGCAGTCCGGATCCGGCTCGCACTCCGCCGGACCGCCCCAGAAGTTGTTCGCGTACTCCTGCACCAGGATCCAATCCTGGGATCCGCGCGGAACATATTCCGGGAGGTCGTCGCGCACCCAAAACTCGACGCCCCTCCAGCAGTCCGGGTCGGTCGGGTCGGGGCCGATCTCGCTGATCACCAGGGTGGTGCCGGGGAACGGGTGGGCGGAGACCGATTCGCCCGTCGCCTCATGGAGCAGGCGATACTCGCCCATCTCCACTCCTTCGGGGATGCACTCGTAGAGTCGGCGCCGATTCCCGGGCGACACATGGAACGCGCCCCGGATGCCAGGCACGAACAGTCCTAGCTCCAGGCTGGCGTCGTACGGTACGCCGGGCGCCACCTCTCCGCCGGCGGCAAGCGTGACCGTGTGCCGCTCGCCGACATGGGCCCAGGTCGGCCGCCACGAGAGCACGTAGCGCCCGTCCTCGAGAGCCTCGAACGTCGCTCCCTCCGGAAGACCCTCCGCCGCGATCGTCCCACCCACGGCAAGGTCTCCGAGATACTGTCCGGTCGGCGTCAAACCACCGTGCATCCTGCGCAGGGAGACGGGGAGCTGCAGCTCCGTCTCCCGCGGCACCGGCAGCTCGTCGATGGGCACCGTGTCCGCGAACGTGCCGTGCGGGATGCTGCCCCAGAATCCGGGGACCGAGGGCAAGAGGCCGCGCCCGGCCGCGTCGAGGGCATCCTCGACGAACGACGCCGAGCTGGGGGCTTCCGTCGACACCGAGCCCGCCATGGCGTACGACGACGGCCGCAGCGAGGCGGCGACGGCCGCGTCCACGACCAGCCGTCGCAGATCGTCGTCATACGGCTCGTGGTACGGTTCGCCGAAGCGCCGGACGCCCAACGAGGTCAGCGTGGCATCACCGAGCAGATCGTCGAGGCTGCGCATGCAGATTCCGCGCCCGGGCGTGACGTCGAACACCATGTCCCCGCGCTCCCCGTGGCACGCGAAGAGGCCGACATGTCCCGGCAGCCAGCCCGGACCGGGCTCGCCTTCCACCTGCGTGAGCCACGGCAGGATGTCGCCGGGACGCAGCATCCCGCGCGGCACTTCCGGTACCAGGACGGCCCGGTCCGCGGGGTCGAAGGCAAGGAAGACCCCGCCGAAGCCGTTCAGCTCGACATCGAATGAGCCGGAGGACGAATCGCGAGCCACGACGTCCGCGTGCCGCCAGTTGCTGTCCTCCGCGTCGGACTCGCGGATCGGATTCGACGGGCCCGCGTGAAGCGCCAGGACGGTCGCCGTGTCGCCACGAACGTAGTGCGGCCGCACCCTCAACGTGACCGGACGACTCAGCACCGCATCGGCCGGCTCGATCCGGAGGTCCAGCCGATTCCAGTCCGCCTCCTTCGGACGACGGATCACCACCTTCGTCGACGCCGCCAGCGCCTCAGGCGGAATGATCAGCTCCGAAGCCTCGCCGGCCCGGCCCGGGACCAGGACGCTTCCCCCGCCGGGACCGACGCAAAGCCAGCTCACCCCTTCCACCGTGTCGTCAACCTCGGGAGGGATCCCGTCACACGATCCGCTCCCGGAACCCGGCGACGAATCGCACGCCTGGACCGCCCCGATCCCGACGCCCACCAGCAGCACGACGACGTGGGCCCACCCCGTTCTCGTCATTCCGTGACCCTCCACCTGCGGACTGCACCGCGCCAGAGGATCCCGGTCGAGTCCATTCCGAACTCCCCCCCCGGACCCACGACCTCGAGTCTCCCCCCGCGTCCAGGCATGGTCAAGGCGGTTCGCCGCCACAGGCGACCGCCGGCAGGACCGGAAGTTCCGCGCAGCCGCGGAGGGATCATTCGGAGCCACCTCCCCAGCCCGCAAGCGGGGAGCGAAGGTCAGGTTCGTCCGGCGGAACATCCGCTTCGATCTCCTCCGCCGCGCTCGCGGTGCGCCGGGGAATTGCGTTCCGCCCGCACCTTGCCCATCGTCCGCCCATGGCCGAGCGCATGACGTTCGAGGAGATCGAGTGCGCGTTCCCCGGGGAGTGGGTGGTCGTCAGGGACTTCGTCGCAGACGAGGCCAGGATGATCAAGGATGGGGTTCTCGTTGCCCACACGCCCGACCGGGACACGGCCCACCACGCCGTGCGGTCCTTCGAAGGGGACTTCGCTCTTTGGTTCGTCGGTCCCGCCTTGGGTGACGGCTTTGTTCGCACCCGTCGCACGCATGCCCTGGGCTTTGATCGGGACGACTTCGAGGTGGCTTGCCACCGGTTCGCGCCCGGCGCCCAGGTGGACGGACTGCTCGGCGTGGACTTCCTCGCAGGCTCAAGGCTGACGATCGACTTCGTCGCACGATTCGTCGAGTTGTCGGCGGTTCCGTAGGCCGCTACCCCTCCCTACTCCGCCACCCGCCCGCACGGCAGCAACAGGCAACAGGCCACAGGCAACCGGCAACTGGCAATGATTGTCGCCCGTCGGTCGTTGACAAGGTAGCCCCTGGAAGCTACCTTCACCGCATGAAGACCGTCGGCCTCAAGGTCCTGAAGAACAAGCTCAGCGAATACGTCCGCGCCGCCGAGAACGGCGAGACTTTTCTCATCGCCGATCGCGACCGCGTCGTCGCCGAGCTGGTCCCTCCCGCCGAGTCGCGCAGCCCGCGCGTCGCCGACGCCGTCCTGGCCGACCTCGTGCGCAACGGCCTGCTCACCCCCGCCCTTCATCCCCCCGGTCCTCCTCCGCCCTCCACCCCGGTCGCTCCGTGGACCGAGCTGGCCCGCGAGCTGGCCCAGGATCGCGAGGACCGATGATCTATCTCGATACCTCCGTCGTCCTCGCCCAGCTCCTCGCCGAAGATCGCCGACCGCACGCCGCGCTGTGGACCGCGCCGCTCGTCTCCAGCCGCCTGCTGGAATACGAGACCTGGACCCGCATCCACGGCCGCAAGCTCGAACGCAGCCACGGAGACGCCGCTCGCGAGCTGCTCGGCCGCGTCTCCTTCCTGGAGCTGTCCCCCGTCGTGCTGGCGCGCGCCCTCGAGCCCTTCCCCCTCCCCGTCCGGACCCTCGACGCCCTGCACCTCGCCTCCGCCCTCTTCCTGCGGGACCGGAGGACCGACGTTGCCATCGCAACCCTCGACGACCGCATGCTCGCCACCGCCCGCAAGCTCGGCCTCCGCCTCTGGAGTACGCCCACGACGCGTCCGTATCCCACGCACGGTCCCAGGGGACGCCGTACCGCTCGCTGACGCTCTCGGTCCGGGCGACGATTGTCCCCATCGGTCCCCATCGGTGTCCATCGGTGTCCATCGGTGGTTTCTTCCTTCCCTTGCGCCCACGGCGCCTCCATCCTACAACTCCCCCACGAACCCGAAGGGAGGTCACCACCATGAAACTCGGATCTCGGAAGCTCGCCCGCACGCTCCTCGCCGCCACCGCACTCGCCGCCACGCCCGCGTGCGAGGAAGGCACCGGCGGACCCCTGCCGCTCAGCGGCTTCACCGATGCCATGATCGCCGGCTTCTGCGACTTCTTCACCCGCTGCGGCGGATCCAGCGGCGATCTGCTCTTCCTCACGGGCGGCGGAAACGCCGCCCAGTGCCGCGATCGACTGCGCCGGGCGATCGCCGCCGGCGGCGACGTGGAGCCGCCGACCGTCCAATGGGAGGCCGCCGTCGCACGCGGCACCGCCACCTGGAACGGTCAGCTCGCCTCCGACTGCATGGGCTGGATGGGCTCCGTCGCCTGCGACGACATGGAGTCCGGAGCGTTCGAGCTCGCCCACCCGGAATGCCAGTCGATCCTCCAGGGCTCCGTCGCCGCCGGCGCCGCCTGCCACATCGATGACGAATGCTCCAACGGCTGGTGCGACGACTCCGCCGCCTGCCCCGGCGTCTGCGTCGCCTTCGTCGCCGCCGGCGCCGCCTGCGACGGCTCCTCCGCCCGCTGCGGCCCCGGCCTCGAGTGCTCCCCGGAAACCAGCCGCTGCGCCGCCATCGTCCCCGAGACCATCGCCCAGCGCGGCCAGGCCTGCGACGACGAGCTCGGACCCTATTGCTCCTACGGCCTCTACTGCGGCGCCGACGGCACCTGCCAGAACACCGTCGCCACCGGCGCCTCCTGCGCCACCGCCCCCGACTCCTGCGCCCCGGGCTCCTTCTGCCTCCCCTCCGACGGCGTCTGCCACCAGCCCGTCATGGCCACCGCCGCCGGGGTCGAGTGCGGCGAGGCCATCCTCACCTTCTGCGACCCGCTCGCCAACCTCACCTGCGACAACGCCACCGGCCGCTGCGTCGCCCTCCCCGCCGCCGGTCAGCCCTGCGCCGATTACCAGTGCGCCATCGGCAACTACTGCGACGGCTTCCTCGACGGCACCTGCCAGGCCCGCCAGCCCACGGGCGCCACCTGCGATTCCGACCGCATGTGCCAGACCGACCACTGCGAGGGCGGACGCTGCGTCTCCGCCGCCGACGCCTGCGGCAGCGCCGACCTGTTCTGAGCCCTCCGCATTCGTCGCCGACCGCCGACCGCCGACCCCCGACCGCCGACCCCCCTATCGCGTGCGCGCCGTCCAGGCCCGCACCAGGCGCCACATCAGGTACACGACGTTGATCACCACCAGCCCGGCCACGATCCGCTCCATCCACACCAGCCACGCCGTCCCCAGCCAGTGCGGCCACCGGATCGCCGCCCCCAGCAGGACCGGCAGCAGCACGTCGACCCCCACGTTCGCCGCCCGCCCCGGCCACGTCGGCACGATCTCCAACGGCTTGCCCCGTCCCCACAGCGTGAACACCGCCAAGAGCGTCCCGGCATAGCGAAACACGATCAGGAACCCGACCCACGACGCCAGGAACCCGCCCGCCCACAGCCCCGGCGCGAACCACGTCGCCAGCAGGATGTCCGAGAACGGATCCGCCAGCCGCCCCCACTCCGAACGCAGGCCGAAAAACCTCGCGATCTGCCCGTCGAGCGCGTCCGACGCGACCACGTACACCAGCGGCCACAAGATCAGGTCCGCGTCGGGACGCAACACCACCGCGTGGACCGACGCGAACGCCACCAGCGGCGCCAACGCCAGCCGCGACATCGTGATCCCGTTGGGCACCAGGAACGAACGCCACGGCGTGCCGTCCTCCCGCCGCACCAGCGCCAGGTGCAGGTACCCGGTGGCAATCGTTCCCAGGAACCACGCCCCGGCAACCGCCGTCTCCGCCGCCCACACCCCCGCCGCGACATGCCGCCGCAGAATCACCAGCACCCAGACGCACAGCGCCGCCGAAAACAGGGCCCACCCGAGGAACGCGAGCTGCCGCGACCGGATCGCGCGCGCCTGCGCCAGCCCGTGACGCACCGCCCCCCGCATCGCCCGCCAGCGCCCCCCAGGCCGCAACAGCCCCTTCTCCCCCAGCTCGACCAGCGTGCACGCAACCACGCCACCCGGCGACCCAGGACCCCCCGGCGGCGCCACGGCCCCGGAATCGCCCTCGGCCCCGGCATCCCCCTCCTGCTCCGCGTCGCCGCCCGCCATGATCGGCCGACTCTAGGCGAGCCGCCTGCCGAGTGGCAACTTGTCGCCCTTTTTCTGGTACTCTCCCCCGCCATGCCGACCACCTACCGCGACGCAGGAGTGGATATCGACGCCGGGAACGAGCTGGTCCGCCGCATCGCGCCGCTCGCCAGGAAGACCCGGCACCCCCAGGTCATCGCCGACATCGGCGGCTTCTCCGGCCTCTGCGCCCTGCCCCCGGGCATGCGCGACCCCGTCCTCGTCGGCACCACCGACGGCGTCGGCACCAAGCTCAAGCTCGCCTTCCAGCTCGATCGCCACGACACCATCGGCGTCGACCTCGTCGCCATGTCCCTCAACGACCTCGTCTGCGTCGGCGCCCGCCCCCTCTTCTTCCTCGACTACTTCGCCACCAGCAGCCTCGACGTCGATCGCGCCGAACAGGTCATCGCCGGCATCGCCCGCGCCTGCTCCGAGTGCGGCTGCGCCCTGCTGGGCGGCGAAACCGCCGAGCTGCCGGGCTTCTACGCCCCAGGCGAATACGACCTCGCCGGCTTCGCCGTCGGCGTCGTCGAACGCGACCAGGTGCTCGACGGCCGCACCGTCGTCGAGGGCGACGCCCTCGTCGGCGTCGCCTCCTCCGGCGTCCACTCCAACGGCTACTCCCTCGTCCGCCGCATCGTCGAGCAGGCGAAGCTGGATCTGCGCCGGCCCGCGCCAGGCTTCGACCGCCCGCTCGGCGACGTCCTCCTGGAGCCGACCCGCCTCTACCCGCCCCTCGTCGCGGCCCTCCGCGCCAAGGTCACCCTCAAGGCCGTCGCCCACATCACCGGCGGCGGACTCCTGGAAAATCCGCCGCGCGTCATCCCCGAAGGCCTGGGCCTCCGCTTCGACCGCCGCGCCTGGCCCGAGCCGCCCGTCTTTGACCTCCTGCGCCGCACGGGCGACGTGCCCGAAACCGAAATGCTGCGCACCTTCAACCTGGGCCTCGGCCTCGTCCTCGCCCTCGCACCCGCCCAGGCCGACGCCGCCATCGCCGTGTCGGCGGAGCGCGGCGTCCCGGCCTGGAAGGTCGGCGTCGTCACCCGCGCCACCGGAGACGAGCGGGTCGTGTTCGATCGCTGAAACGGACCGGGGGCCGACGGCTCCCGGCGCGGGGAGACGACGAACGGTGTCAACGCGGTTCTACGACGTGATCGTCCTGGGCGCGGAGCTCGGCCCGCTCCTCGCCGCCGCCATCCTCGCCAAGCGCGGCTTCCGCGTCCTCGTCCTCGGCTGCGGCACCCTCGACGACACCTACGAGGAAGACGGCGTGCGCCTCCCCCGCTGGCCGTCGTACTTCGGCGTCGGCGAAACCCCCATCGTCCGCCGCGTCTTCAGCGACATGGGCCTGTGGCAAATCGTCAAACGCAAGCTCCAGCCGCTCGATCCCTCCTACCAGGTCGTCCTGCCCCGCGCCCGCCTCGACGTCACCCGCGACCACGCCCGCACCATGGAGGAAGTCGCTCGCGAGTTCCCCGACGCCGCCGGCGCGGTCGAGGCGTTCTACGCCCGCGTCGGCTCCCTCGACTCCGCCCTCGACGCCTTCCTCACCGACGAGCTGCCGCTGCCGCCCGACGGGTTCTTCGAACGCCGCCGCTTCCAGCGCGCCGCCGTCCAGAACCCCTTCGGCCCCTACGGCGACGGCGCCGCCCTGTGGAGCGGCATCGCCGACGACCACCCGTTCCGCCTCGCCGTGCAGGCCCAGGTGCGCTGCGCCACCTGGGCCGACCCCGACGCCCTCGGCCCCCTCCAGATCGTCCGCCTCCACGCCGCATGGCGCAACCACGGCGCCGTGCCCGAAGGCGGCCTGGCCGGACTGCGCGCGTTCCTCCGCGAACGCATCGCCCTCCACGCCGGCGAAATCGCCCTCGAGGACGGCGCCGAGGAAATCCTCCTGCGCCGCGGCCGCGCCGTCGGCGTGCGCCGCCGCCGCGACGAGGAACCGACCGGCTGCCAGTACGTCGTCGCAGGTCTCGACCTCGAACGCCTCCTCGGCATGTTCGGCGAACGCGGCGTCCCGGAGGCGCTGGCCGAGACCGCGGCCGAGTGCCGCCCGCGCTACCGCCGCTTCACCTGCAACCTCGTCGTCCGCTCCGCCGTCGTCCCCGTCGGCATGGCCCGCCACATCTTCTTCGTCCCGGAGCCCGGCTTCCCCCCCATCGAGGACAACCTGCTCTTCGTCGAGGTCGGTCCGCTCGATGCCGAGCGCTCCGTCGTCTGCACCCAGGCCTTCGCTCTCGCCGATCGCGTCGCCTCCGACCCCCGCTACCTCGAGGATCTCGAGCGGCGCATCGTCTCCAGACTGGACTGGCTCTTCCCCTTCCTCGACCGCCACCTGCTGCGCGTCAGCTCGCCCTGGATCCTGCCCGAACCCCTCCGCGACGGAACACGCGTGCCCCCCGCCGAACGCGAGGCGCGGTCGCCCGCCCGCATGCCCTGCGTCCCAGGCGTCCCCCACGGCTCCACGCTCGGCCTGACCTGCCTCTCCCACCGTCTCGCCGGCCGCCACCTCTACCTCACGGGCCGCAGCGTAATTCCCGGACTCGGCGACGAAGGAGTCTTCCTCTCCGCCTGGACCGTCGCCCGCATCATCACGCAGAAGGACCCGCGACGCGTCCGCCTGCGCCGCGAGCTGGGCTCGGTCATCGAGTCCTGAAAGGAGGCCGACCATGCCCGAATCGTGGACCCTCGACGTGCGCAACGCCCTGGCCGACGTCATCGGCCCCCGCGGCACCACCACCGCCACCCTCGCCGCCCTCGCACCCGCCGCCGAAGCCGCCGAACGCCGCCTCGACGAACGCCGCCGCGCCGGCGAGATCGGCTTCTCCGCCCTGCCCTTCGATCCCGCTCCCCTCGACGCCGTCGAGACCTTCGTCGCCGGCATCGACCGCCGCATCACCGATGTCCTCGTCGCCGGCATCGGCGGCTCGTCCCTCGGACCCCGCGCCCTCTGCCGCGCCCTCACCCACCGCTGGAACGAGCTTCTCCCCGCCGCGCAACGCCCGGGCCGGCGCCTGTGGTTCCTCGAAAACGCCGACCCCGACACCGTCGCCGCCACCCTCGACGTCGTCGACCTCCGCCGCGCCCTCGTCGTCGTCATCACCAAGAGCGGCGGCACCGCCGAAACCCTCGCCCAATGGCTCGTCGCCTGGGAACGCATGGCCAAGGCCGTCGGCGCCCGCCAGGTCGCCTCGCGCTTCGTCTTCGTCACCGACCCGCAACGCGGCGTCCTGCGCCAGGTCGCCGCCGCACGAAACGTGGCGAGCTTCGCCGTGCCGCCCGACGTCGGCGGCCGCTTCTCCGTTTTCACCCCCGTCGGCCTCCTCCCCGCCGCCCTCGCCGGCATCGACGTCCGCAGCCTGATGTCCGGCGCCGCCGCCGCCGCGACCGCCTGCCGCCGCCCGGCCATGTCCGCCAACCCCGCACGCCTCCTCGCCGCCCTCCACGTCGCCGCCCTCCGCGCCGGCCGCCCCATCCACGTCCTCATGCCCTACGCCGACCGCCTGCGCGACGCCGCCGACTGGTTCCGGCAGCTCTGGGCCGAATCGCTCGGCAAGCGCGTCGACCGCTCCGGCGCCGTCGTCGAGGTCGGCCCGACCCCCGTCGCCGCCCTCGGAGCCGTCGATCAGCACTCGCAGGTCCAGCTCTACGCCGAAGGCCCCCACGACAAGCTCATCACCTTCCTCGCCGTCCGCGACCCGGGCCCCGACGTCCGCATCCCGAAGCTCTTCGCACAACACCCCGAAACCGCCTACCTCGGCGGCGCCACCATCGGCGGCCTCCTCGACGCCGAACGCCGCGCCACCGCCGCCGCCCTCGCCCGCGCCGGCCGCCCCAACCTCACCATCACCCTCTCCGCCGTCACCCCGGCGACCATGGGCGCCCTGTTCCAGATCTTCGAGGAGACCACCGCGCTCGCCGGCACCATGATGGACATCGACCCGTTCGACCAGCCGGGCGTCGAGGAAGGCAAGAAGCTCACCTTCGGCCTCATGGGCCGCCCCGGATTCGAGGACCGCAAGACCGCCCTCGAACAGTGGGAGAAGAAGGAAGTCCCCGACGCGACCGTCGCCGTGGACCTCCCCGCCGCCCCCGCCCCAGGCCCCGCCGCACACGCCGGCACCAGGCTCAACCTCCTCCGCTCCCGCCCTCGAAGGGGTTCCCGATGAACGACCTCACCGTCGTCGTCCTCGCCGCCGGAAAAGGCACCCGCATGAAGTCCGCGACGCCGAAACTCCTCTTCGACGCCGCCGGAAGACCCCTCGGAACCTGGCCCGTCGGCGTCGCCCTCGCCCTGCACCCCGCCCGCGTCGTCGTCGTCGTGGGCCACGGCAGGGACGACCTGCAACAGGTCCTGCGCACACGCTTCCCCCACGCACCCCTCGCCTTCGCCCCACAGAAGGAACAGCTCGGCACCGGCCACGCCCTGCGCTGCGCCCTGCCCCTTGTCCCACGCTCCACTCGCCGCCTGCTCGTCCTGTGCGGCGATGCACCCCTCGTCACCCCCGCCCCCCTTCGCCGCCTCCTCGCCCGCGCCCGCGGGCGCACCCTGGCCATGTTCACGTCCGCGGTCACCGACCCCGCCATGTACGGCAGGGTGCTGCGCGACGAGCGCGGCCGCGTCACGCGCATCGTCGAACACCGCGACGCCACGCCCGAGCTCCGCCTCGTCCGCGAGGTCAACCCGGGGGTGTACGTCTTCGACCCCGCCTTCCTGCGCAACGCCCTCCGCCGCCTCGGCCGCGGCAACGTCCAGGGCGAGTTCTACCTCACCGACGTCGTCGAGCTCGCCGCCCGCACCGCGAACGGCGTCGCCGACCTGCCCGTGCCCTTCGACGACCTGCGCGGCGTCAACAACCGCGCCGAGCTGGCCGAAGCCGAGGCGACGCTCCTGGAGCGCATCCGCCGCGACTGGATGGTCGCCGGCGTCACGATCCGCGCGCCGCAGACCGTCCGCATCGAGGCCGACGTCCGCCTCGCACCCGACGTCGAGCTCGGCCCCGGCGTGCAGCTCCTCGGCCGCACCACCGTCGCCCGCGGCACGACGATCGGCGCCGGCTGCGTCCTGCGCGATGTCGCCGTCGCCCGCAACGCCGTCCTGCGGCCCTTCGTCGTCGCCACGGAAAGCTCGATCGGGCCCGGAGCCCAGGTCGGTCCCTTCGCCCATCTCCGCCCGAAGTCGACGATCGGTCGCGAAGCCCATGTCGGCAACTTCGTCGAGACCAAGAACACGGTCATGCACCCCGGCGCCAAGGCCAACCACCTGGCCTACGTCGGGGACGGCGACATCGGCCGCAGGACCAACGTCGGCGCCGGCACCATTTTCTGCAACTACGACGGCTTCGGGAAGTGGCGCACCGTCCTGGGGGAGGACGTGTTCGTCGGCTCCGACAGCCAGCTCGTCGCCCCCGTCACCGTCGGCGACGGCGCCTACGTCGCCTCGGGCTCGACCATCGTCGAGGACGTCCCCCCCGGCGCCCTCGCCGTCGCCCGCGGCCGCCAGGTCGTCAAGCCCGGGTACGCGAAAAGACTCCGCGCCAGACTCGCCGCCCGCAAGTCCCGCCAGCACAACTAGCCCGCCCCGTTCCTTGACCCCGCCGCTCTCGACCCGCACCATCCCCCCATGATTCGCACCTGCGCCGCCCTCGCCGTCGCTGCCCCCGTTCTCCTCCTCCACGCCTGCCGCCCCCCGTCCGCCCCCACCGCGCCCGACGACCCGGACCCCGATGGCGACATGCCCCTCGCCTGCTCCACCGCCGTCCCCTGCCCCACGCCCTTCCATTGCATCGACGGCACCTGCGAAGCCGCCCCGTGCAGCCACGAGGAGTTCTGGCCGCTCGCGCGGGCTTCCTCTCGCCTCCCGCTGCTCGTCCACTACCGCGATGCGTCCGAGACCGCGATGGCCGACGAAGTCCTGTCCCGCCTCGAGGAGTACTGGGACGTCGAAGTCCACACGCTCGGCTTCGAGCCGCCTCTCCCCGACGGCGCACGCTGCGGCCCCGACGACTCGTTCGACGTCTTCCTCTGGCGCGGCTACGAAGGCGGAGACGTCGAGTCCCTCGGCGACGAGCCCTCCACCTCCTGGGACGACACGCCGGCGTACCTGACCCTCGACCCGTGGGGACCGTACGGCGGCGAGCACCTCGACTCGACGCTGGCGCACGAGCTGAACCACGCCCTCCAGGCGGTCCACGACTGGAACGAGACCCCGATCTTCTTCGAGATGACCGCGCAGTTCATCGAGGAAGTCGTCGTGCCGGACGACGACGCCTGGAAGGAGTACCTCTTCGACTACCAGGCCCATCCCGATTGGGCGTTCGACTTCGACGACGACTACGAGACCTACTACTTCTACGGCGCCGGCCTCTACTTCCTCTACCTGCGCCAGGCCGTCTTCGACGGCGACGCGGCCTTCCTCTCCGCGCTCTGGCGCGCCTGCCGCAACCCCCCAGGCACCAACGAGCCGGACTTCGAGGACGCGCTGGACGTCGTCCTGGCGCCGCACGGCCGCACGTTCCTCGAGTCGCTCGTCGAGTTCACGCGCTGGCGCTGGTACACCGCCGGGCGCGACGACGGCCGCCACTTCCCCGACGGCGCGTCCTTCCCCGCCGAGGCCATGGTCCCCGTCGAGCGGCGGCTCGCCGCGTCGCCGCAGACCGTGTTCGTCGAGCCCGGTCCGATGATGCTCGGCGCCGTGTTCCTCGAGCTCGCGCGCGAAGCCGACGCTCCCGGATCGCTTGCGGTCGATCTCAAGGCCGGCCCCGGCGTCCGCTGGTCGGTCCAGGCCGTCCCGGGCCTGGCGCCGGATTCCGACGGCGACCTGCTGGACGTCTCGGCCGGCCCCGCCATCCTGCGCTTCGGTGCCCTCCCCTCCCGGACCCTCGTCGTCCTGGCCCTCCCCACCGGCCCCGACGACCCCGACGACCGCTCACCGCAGCGCTTCCCCTTCACCCTGACCCTCTCCCCCGCCCCGTAACGCCCGCCGACCGTCGACCGCCGACCCCCGGACCCCCGTCCGCCCCCGCCCCGTCCTACGACCCGCCCAGGAGCGCGCCGAAGATGGCGCCGTAGGTCGACGAGATCCACGGGTTCGACGTGATCGGACAACCCCCGGTCGAGCATCCCACCAGCTTGTAGTAGGCGAAACCCAGCACTCCGCCGACCACCGCCCCGATCGCGATTCCCATCATCCGCCTCCGCCGCGGACTCCACGCCCGCCAGCTCTCTCGAAAGCCCATCGCCCACCTCTCCGCCTACGCGCCCAGCTCGCGCGCGATCGCCATCGCCGCGATCGTGCCGTCCGAGACCGCCGTCGTCATCTGCCGGAACGGCTTGCTCCGCACGTCGCCGGCCGCGAACACGTCCGGCACGCTCGTCCGCATGTCCGCCTGCACCCGCACGTAGCCCCACTCGTCCCGCTCGAACGCACCGTCGAACGCCTCGAGGTTCGGCTGCATCCCGGCGAAGACGAAGACCCCGTCGCACGCGATCCGCTTCCGCTCGCCCGTGCGCAGGTCCTCCACGACCACTTCCCCCACCGTGCCGCCCCGCGCCACGAACTCCCGCGGCTCGTGCTGGAACAGGAACTCGATCTTCGGGTTCGCGAACGCCGCCTCCTGCGCCGCACGGTTGGCCTGCAGCTTGTCGAACTGGTGCACCACGGTGATGCGCGAGGCGAACCGCGCGATGAACAGCGACTCCTCGATCGCGGAGTTGCCGCCGCCGATCACCACCACGTGCTTGTCCGGGTAGTACTTGGCGTCGCACGTCGCGCAGTAGGACACCCCGCGCCCCCGGTACTCGCGCTCGCCGCCGACCTCGAGCGGCCGCGGGGACGACCCCGTGGCCACCACGATCTTGCGCGCCCGGATCGTCTCCACGCCGTCGACCTCGACCTCGCGCGCGAAGAGATCGACCCGCGTCAGATCCGCCGCCGAACGGAACTCCACCCCCGCCCGCCGCGCCTGCTCCGACATGGCGTGCGCCAACGCGTAGCCCGGTTGGGGCTCGACGAATCCGGGGAAATTCGACACCTGGTGCGTCAGCGCCAGATTGCCCCCGGGCAACGCACGGTCAATCGCAATCGTCCGCAGCCGCGCCTGCGCCGCGTAGATCCCAGCCGTCAGACCCGCCGGCCCCGCGCCCACGATCAACACGTCGCACTCCGTGGACCGGCGCGCGATGCGCGCCCCGAGCACCGCGGCACGCTCCGGCGGCAACAAATCCCGCAGGTTGCGCTCGAGCTCCGCCCGCTTGATCGGCCCCGTGAGCCGATCGCCGACCGGCCGGCCATCACGGTAGAACAACAGCGTCGGCGACGACGTCACCCCGAGCTGCTCCGCCAGCGCACGGTTGCCCTGCCGGAAGATCTTCACGAAGCGCACGTCCCCGCCGTAGACCTCCGCCAGCGACTCGAACTTCGCCGCCAGCGCCTCGCACGGCGGACACTCCGTCGAGTAGAAATCGACCACCACCGGCCCCTCGGCCCGCAGCACGACCTCCGCGAAGCGATCGGCCTCGATGTGCAGGATCCGCTCCGTCATCGCCTCACTCCTCTCCCTTCCGCCCGCCCCCGCCGGGCTTCGTCCCGGCCAGCGTCATGCTCGCGATCCGGATCCCCCCACGCTCGTACGGCGCGCTCTCCTCGAGCACCTCGAGCCCCGCCAGCCCGGCGGCGCGCACCGCCGCCAGAGTCACCTCGCGCCGCACCGCCCCCGCCCAGCACTCGGCCACCGCCCGGGGATCGCTGCGGAGCTCCTCCGGCACGTCCGCCAGGGCGTGGATGTCGCTCACCACGAACCGACCGCCGGGCCGCAGCACGCGGGCGATCTCCGCCCACACCGCGCCCTTGTCGGCCGCGTGGTTGATCGCGCAGTCGGACACGACCACGTCCACCGACGCGTCCGGCAAGGGGATGCGCTCGAGCGGCGACTTGAGGAAGCCGACGTTGCGCACGCCGAGCCGCTCGGCGTCGCGACGGGCGCGCTCCAGCATCCCGTCGGAGACGTCCACGCCCCAGCAGAAGCCGGAGGGGCCCACGGCGGCCGCGAGACGCAGCACGTCCCCGCCCCGACCGCTGCCCAGGTCCAGGCACGTCTCGCCCGGCCGGGCGCACGCGCGCCCGGCGGCGCCGCCGCACGACAGGTCGGAGGAGGACTCGGCCAGCTCCCCGTACCGCCTCCCGATGGCCTTCGCCCGCTCGTCGTCCGCCATGCGCCTCACCCGACCTCGATCGTCGCCAGCAGCGTGCGCAGCCCGCCCACCACCAGCGCGTGGTCGGCGGCCGACAGCTTCCCGCGCAGCACGTCGTCGCAGCGGCACACCAGTCGCTCGATCCGCCGGCGCACCACGCGGCCCCGCGCCGAGAGCGTGAGCAGGAGCACGCGACGGTCCCCCGCGCCGGCCGCACGCTGCAGGAAGCCGAGACGCACCAGCTCGTCGATGACCCTGCCGCCGCGCGACGGCGAGACGCCCACGCGCCGGCACAGCTCGCCCGTCACGACCGCCTCGCCCGCCGGCATCGCCGACAGCACCGCGTACTGCGCCTCGCTCAGCCCCGCCTGCTCGCGGATCTCGCCCTCCTTCGCCTCGCAGAACGAGCGCACCCGCCGCACGAGCGTCATCAGCGACTCCGTCCCGGCCTGTTCGTTGCCTGTCGCATTAGTTGCCATCAGCAACTAACTATCCCGTCCGGCGCCCGCTGTCAAGCCCTTCGTGGCACTGCCCCTTGAATCCCGCCCCGGACCCGTGTACATAGCGCCGCCTGACGTCGTTTCCGTGGCCCGCTCGGCGGCCGGGGGCGGCGTCGCGGCAGGAGGTTGCGTCCCGGGACGTTCGCCAGCTTAGCTCAGTCGGTAGAGCAGCGGTTTCGTAAACCGCAGGTCTGGGGTTCGAGTCCCCAAGCTGGCTCCGGAGACCGGAAAACACACGGTGCTTGACACCGGGCGGGTTTCCGGTCAGATTCTCGCGCCTTCGGCGGCCGCCACACGGCACGCCGGGACGGAAGGACGGTCGCCATGAACCGCAATCTGGGCCTCATCGGACGCAAGATCGCCTGCACCCAGCTCTTCACCGAGCAGGGCGAGGCCATCCAGGTCACCGTCGTCGAAGCCGGGCCGTGCACCATCGTCGGCAAACGCACCATGGCCAAGGACGGCTACTCCGCCCTCCGGCTCGCCTACGGCGCCAAACCCGAACGCCTCGTCTCCCGACCCGAACGCGGACAGTACAAGGCCTCCGGCGCCGCCCCGGCCCGCGTCATCCGCGAGCTGCGGGTCCCCGAGGACCTCACCGCGAAGTTCGAGGTCGGACAGAAGCTCGCCGTCGGCGACGTCTTCAAGAAGGGCGAGCTGGTCGACGTCACCGGAACCAGCAAGGGCCGCGGCTTCGCCGGCGTCATCAAGCGCCACCGCTTCCAGTCCTGGGTCGCCGGCCACGGCACCCACGAGTACTTCCGCCACTCGGGCTCCATCGGCCAGAACATGACCCCGGGCCATACCTACAAGGGCGTCCGCATGGCCGGCCACATGGGCGCCTGCCGCGTCACCACCCTCGGCATGCGCGTCGCCGAGGTCGATGCCGAACAGGACGTCATCCTCATCCGCGGCTCCGTCCCGGGTCACCGCAACGCCGTCGTCGTCGTCCGCCGCTCGCACCGCCGCGCCGAGGCCCGGGCGCAGCTCCAGACGGCCAAGGCCGCCAAGAAGAAGTAGCCCGGCGCACCACCCTCCGCGCCCCCGGAATCAACCCCTCCCTTGGGAAACCGCCGCCAGGACCATTTCGCCCGCCGCGCCCACGACGAGAACTTCCCCGCCCGCTCCGTCTACAAGCTCGAGGAGATCGACCGGCGCCTCCGGCTCACCCGCCCCGGCCAGCGCGTCCTCGACCTCGGCGCCGCCCCAGGCTCCTGGACCCTCTACCTCTGCCGCGCCGTCGGACCCCACGGCCTCGTCCTCGCCGTCGACCCCCACGACCTCCACGTCCCACTCCCCCCCAACGCCCGCTTCCTGCGCGGCTCCGCCGCCGACCTCGCCGCCGAAATCACCGCCGCCGGCCCCTTCGACCTCGTCCTCTCCGACATGGCCCCCGCCACCATGGGCGATCGCGCCACCGACCAGTTCCGCTCCTTCGATCTCTTCTCCACCGCACTCGACCTCGCCGCACGCACCGGCCGCGACGGCTCCTCTTTCGCCGGCAAGATCTTCCAGGGCTCCTCCTTCGAAGAGGCCCGCACCCGCCTCCGCACCCTCTACATCGACGTCCGCATCGTCCGCCCCAAAGCCACCCGCTCGGAAAGCTACGAAGTCTTCCTCTGCGGCCTGGGCAAGAAGACGCAGTAGGTTCTCCTTTCTCGGTTCTCGGTTCTCGGTTCCCTGTTCCGTGCTCCCTGTTCCGTGTTCCTAGTCCCTAGTTCCTAGTTCCCATTCCCCGTTCCCCCTCATTCCCCCTCATTCCCCTCCTCGCGGCATGCACACGATCTCCACCACCCGCGTCCCGAAAAACGACTGCCCGTGCGCCGCACGGAGCACCACCGCCGTGTCCGCTCCACGCCCCGTCCCCCCGATCGCCATCACCTCGCGCCCCACCGGCACCAGCCCCGCGTCCGCCGCCATCGTCGCGATCTCCACCGCCACCTTCAATCCCTGCCCCAGGATCCGCAACGTCATCGCCGCCACCTCCGCCGGGTGGTACCCGCCCTGCCCGTTCTGCAGGAAACGCAGCGCCCGGTCGACCCCCGCGAAGAAGTGCGTCGTCGTGAGCACCGCCGCACCCCCCGCCGCCAGCTCCCGCCGCACCGGATCCCCCATCTCGTCCTCCCCGGGCTTGCGGAACCCCACGCTGTGCGTCACGCACACGACCCGCACCGACCGCTCGAACGCCGCCAGCGCCGCCCGCGCCGTCGCACCCGTGTTCGACGCCACGACGACGTGCGCCAGCCCCAGCTCCCTCGCCCGCGCCGCCGCCAGCTCCAGCGTCGCCCCCGTGTTCTCCCCGCCCGCCTTCTCCCAGTACCCGATCTCTCGCCTCGTCCCTTCCATCTCCTCCTCCTCCCCTCCCCTCCGGTCCCGTGACCGAAAACCGATGACCGATGACCGATGACCAAAAGCCTTGACTCCCCGCACGGCAACGGTAGCATCGGAACTGTCCTATGCGCTGGATCGATTTTGCCAGGGTTCATGGCGGGGATGTTGTCGGCGGATTGCCCGGGGCGGCGCTGCGCCGCATCGCCGAGGCGATCGACGCCGGTCGCGAGATCCTCGAGGTCGCGCGCCAGGAGTCCGTGCGTCCCGACGGTCTCCCCCCCTCGGTCCTCAGCCGCTGCTGGGAGCTGGAGGAGCGCCGCCTGCGCTGGGTCGAGGCCGCCCGCTCCGTGGCCGAGGCTCGAAGCCGCGAAGGGCTCGCGCCGCTACCCGAGGCGCTGCTGCGCGAGATGCGCACCCCGGACGCCCTCGCCGCCCTCGATCGCGCCTCCCGCCTCGCGCCAGGCGCCACCGCCATCGAGCTGCGCGAGTACGTCTCCATCTGGGACGATTCCCTCGCCCTCGCCCGCCGCGACGGCACCGTCCGCCTCGCCGCCTCGACCGACGACGCGCAGAAGCTCGCCCCCTACGAGGACCTCTCCGGGCGCAGCGACGCGCCCGCCGCCCTCCCGGCCCACCGCTGGCTCGCCGCCCGCCGCGGCGAACGCGAAGGCGCCATCGGCATCCGCTTCGAATTCCCCCGCGACGCCATGATCGACCGCGTCCGCGCCGTCCGCCTGAAGCTCGCCCGGGACGAGGCGGAACGCGCGCCCGAGGCGCTGCTCGAGGGCCTGGTCATGTGCGAGCTCGTGGCTGCCCTGCGCCGTCAGCTCGACGAGCGTGCGGAAAGCGAAGCCCTGAGCGCCGCGGCGAGCGCGTATGCGGCGCTGTTCCGCATCCCGCCGGTCGCCGCCGAGAAGCTCGGCGCCGTCTTCTTCGGCCGCGGCCCCCGACCGGTGAGCTGGGTCGTCGCCGACGGCGGCGGCGCCTGCCTCGAAGCCGGAACCGACGCGGGCGTCGCCCAGGGCTGGGCCGCCGCCCTCGTCGAGAAGCTCCGCGGCACCGGCATGACCCTCCTCGTCCTCCCCGCCAGCTCCCCCGCCGTCGAACGGCTCCGCGAAGTCGAACGGGCCGCGGACGGGAAGTTCACCCTCTCCCGCATCCCGACCGCAGCCATGCGCGAGGCCAAGGCCGGGCTCGCCGGCCCCGACGCCGAGCTGCCCTCCGGCCAGGCCGCCGCCCTCGTCCTCGTCCGCCGCGCCCTCGATCCCGCCGGATCCTTCTCCGCCGTCGACCCCGCGTCCCTCGGCCTCGCCGAATACCAGCACGACCTCGACGCCGCGCGCGTCTCCAAGTACCTCCTCACCGCCCGCGGCCTCGCCTCGCTCGAGGCCGAGCGCGCCGCCGCCGTCCGCACCGCCGCCGGAACCGCGGCCGCGGAGGCCTCGGCCGCGGCGGCAGCGGCCCCGGCAGGAACGCCCGGCCTCTCCTTCGGCGGCATGCCGGCAGGCTCGATCAACTCCATCGATGACCTCCGGCCGGGCATGATCCTCGCCGGTACCGTCACCACCGTCGCCGAGTTCGGCGCCTTCGTCAACGTCGGCCTCCGCCAGGAAGGCCTCGTCCACGTCTCCGAAATGGCCGACCACCGCGTCCAGTCCGCCTCCGACATCGTCCGACCGGGCCAGTCCGTCCGCGTCCGCGTCGTCGACGTCGATCGCAACCGCAACCGCATCTCCCTCTCCCTGCGCCTCCAGGATACGCGACCGCCGCGCGGCCCGGGCGGACCCGGCGGCGGACGCGCCAAGTCCGCGGCGCTGCGCGAGCTGGACAAGTTCTTCAAGAAGTAGGGAGGACGTCTTGGCCGACCTGGCTGCCGCGTGCCTGACCGCCGTCCGCGACTGCCTGGGCCTCCAGCCCGGCGAAGAGCTGCTCGTCGTCTCCGATCCGACCCGCCGCGTCATCGCCGACGCACTCGCCGACGCGGCTCGCACGCTCGGGGCCGAGGTCGTCGCGCTCGAAATGGCCGAACGGGCCCAGAACGGCGCCGAACCGCCCCGCTCCGTCGCCGCCGCCATGGCCGCCGCCGACGCGGTCCTCTGCCCCACCGCCAAGAGCCTCACCCACACCAAGGCCCGCCGCGACGCGGTCGCCGCGGGCGCCCGCGTCGCCACCATGCCCGGCATCACCGAACCGATGCTCGTGCGCACCATGGCCGTCGACTACCGCAAGGTCGTCGACGTCACGAACCGCGTCACCGCCGTCCTCACCGCCGGAAACCTCGTCCGCCTCACGACCCCGGCGGGCACCGACCTCACCCTGCCCATCGCCGGCATCCCGGGCCACGCCTCCTCCGGCGTGATCGTCGGCAAGGGAAGCTGGGGCAACCTCCCCTCGGGCGAAGCCTACCTCCGCCCGGAGGAGGGCAGGACCGAAGGAGTCCTCGTCGTCGACGGCGCCATGGCCGGGATCGGCCTCCTGGCCGCCCCGCTGCGCATCCGCATCGAACGCGGCATGGCCGTCTCGTTCGAAGGTCCCGACGCGGCCCGCCTCCAGGACATGCTCGACCGCCACGGCCCCCTCGCCCGCTCCGTCGCCGAGCTCGGCATCGGCACGAACGACGGCGCCATCCTCACCGGCGAGATCCTCGAGGACGAAAAAGTCGCCGGCACCGCCCACGTCGCCTTCGGCAACAACGCCTCCATGGGCGGCACCGTCACCGTCCCCGTCCACCTCGACGGTATCGTCCTCCACCCCACCCTCCTCATCGACGACCGCCTCGTCCTCGACAACGGCGTGTTGAAAATCTGACGCCCTCCTTTGCGCCCTTTGCGCGAACTCCGGATCGAGAATGCCCCGCGGCCTTCACAGGGGGTTGCGGCCTGGCCCCGCCCCGGCTAAGATCCCGTCGAACCTCAAGGAGGAGGCCAACATGCGCAAAGACCGCAACTTGGTTCGCTGGGGTGCACCGGCTCTCGCCCTCTTGGTCTGCCTCGCGGCGTCCGCGGCGGCGGCACAGCAGCCCGCGGAGCCCGATCAGGCCACGCGCGATGCTGCCAGCGCCCACTTCCGCGCCGGTCGCGACGCGTTCAACGCCGGCGACTTCGAAACCGCCCTGACCGAGTTCCGCGCGGCCAACGCCGCCATCCCGGCATCCCGCGCCCTCTCCTACATCGGCCAGTGCCTGCACAAGCTCAACCGCCAGATCGAAGCCCTGCAGACCTTCCGCCAGTACGTCGAGCTGTACCCCAACCCCGCCACCGAACGCGACCAGACCGCCATGCAGGAGGTCAAGGACTGGATCGACGAGCTGGAAGACGTCGTCGGCAAGGTCCAGGTCAGCGTCGCCCTGAGCGGCGCCACCGTCCTCGTCGATGGCCAGGTCCTCGGCAACGCCCCGCTGGCCGAGCCCGTCGAGGTCGTCCAGGGACCCCACACCTTCCGCGCCGAAATGGAAGGCTACCGCGCGGCCGAGGAAACCCTGACCGTCGCGGCCGGACAGCAGTCGTCCGTGACCCTCATCCCGACCCCCCTGCAGACCACCGCCACCGTCAACCTCTCCGCCAACGTCCCGGGCGCCGCCGCCACCCTCGACGGCTCCGCCCTGGGCATGCTCCCCTTCGCGGGCGACCTCGAAGCCGGCGTCCACCAGCTCGAGGTCTCGGCCGAAGGCTACGAGACCGCACGGCTCGCCATCACCCTCCAGGCCGGACAGCCCTTCGCACGCGCCGTCGAGCTGGTTCCGCTGCCGGAGGCCGACGAGGAATGGTACGAGAAATGGTGGGTCTGGACCATCGCCGGCGTCGTCGTCGCGGGTGCCGCCACCGGCATCGTCCTCGGAACGACCGGCGGCGATACGATGCCCGAGAGCGACTGGACGCTCGGGCTGCAGTAGGCGGGAGGAGGTTGATCATGACCAAGCGCATCATCATCGGCGTGCTCGCGGGCCTCGCCCTCCTGGGCTGCGAAAGCGAGACCGGCGTCCGGCTGGTCGTCCGCACCGACATCCCCGTGCCGGCCGACCTGGACGCGGTGACCGTCACCGTCTTCGCCGGCGCCGACGCGACGGCGCCGTTCGACCGGCAGAACACCTTCGACAACCTGACCGCCGCCGACTTCCCCCTGACCGTCGGCGTCACCCCGGGCGCCGTCTACAAGACCTGGGTCCTCTTCCGCGTCCAGGGCATCCTGGGCAACGACGTCGTCGTCGAACGCTGGGTGCTCACGGAGTTCACCAGCGGCGAGATCAAGGAAGTCGTCGTCGAGCTGCAGAACGCCTGCCTCGCAAACCTCTGCACGGACGCCCCGGGACAGGAGTGCGTGGACGGCGCCTGCGCCGCCGCGCCCCGCCCCACGGACTGGCTCTCCGCGTGCGGCGACACCGTCCTCGACGCCGACGAGGACTGCGACGACGGCAACACCACCGCCGGCGACGGCTGCTCGCCGACCTGCGAGATCGAAGCCGCCGTGTGCGGCAACAACGTCGTCGAAACCGGCGAACAGTGCGACGACGGCAACACCGACAACGGCGACGGCTGCTCGTCCACCTGCCGGACCGAAGGCCCCGAGTGCGGCGATCTCCGCGTCGACGCCCCCGGCGAGGAGTGCGACGACGGCAACACCAACAGCGGCGACGGCTGCGAGAACGACTGCCAGTTCACCTGCGACACCGACACCGACTGCGCCGACACCGACCAGTGCACCGCCGACGTCTGCGCCACCGTGGCCCTCGGCCAGAACTGCACCAACGACATCGATGAGGGCGCCGCCTGCGACGACGGCAACGACTGCACCGACGGCGAGGAATGCGACGCCGCGGGCGATTGCCTCGGCGGCACCAACACCTGCGAGTGCGACCCCACCGGCGCCGATACCTGCGAGGCCGACAACGGCGACGACGACCCCTGCAACGGCACCCTGATCTGCGACGACGCGACCAGCGCCTGCATCGTGGACGACACCACGATCCTCGCCGTCGATGACCCCTGCGACAACGGCGTCTTCTGCGACGGCGTCGACACCTGCCAGGGCGATCCCATCGCCTGCACCAGCCCCGGCGACCCCTGCGACACCTGCCAGACCTGCGACGAGACCGGCGACGCCTGCACCACCAACACCGGCTCCTGCTTCATCGCCGCCACCTGCTACGCCGACGGCGCCGACGACCCGACCAACGCCTGCCGTGAGTGCTCCTCGGCCACCTCCCAGACCGACTGGTCCCCCGTCGCCTCGGGCGCCGCTTGCGACGACGGCGACGCCTGCACCACCGGCGAGACCTGCGACGGCGCCGCCGTCTGCACCGGCGGCACCTCCGTCTGCACCTGCGATCCCCTCGCCGACACCTGCGAGGCCGATCACGGCGACGGCGACCCCTGCAACGGAACCCTCGTCTGCACCACCACGACCCCCAACGTCTGCGAAGTCGATCCCGCGACCGTGGGTGCCGTCGACGACCCGTGCGACGACGGCCTGGACTGCAACGGCGGCGACACTTGCCAGACCGGGACGTCCGGCCTCGAGTGCACCCACGACGCCGTCTCGCCCTGCCTCTCCTGCGAGACCTGCACCGACACCTCGCCCACCGGACACACCTGCGCCCGCAACTCGGGGTTCTGCATCATCGCCGGCACCTGCTACGCCCGCGGCACCATCCATACCGCCAACCCGTGCCACGTCTGCGACGACGTCGCCCCCGCCGATCCCACCAACTGGTCCAACGTCTCCGACGGCACCCCCTGCGACGACGCCCTGTACTGCAACGGCGTCGACACCTGCGCCACGGGCGCCTGCGGCCACGCCAACGCGCCGTGCGACCCGGCAAGCTGCTTCGGGACCTGCGACGAAGGCACCGACACCTGCGCCACCGCCGCCTGCTACATCGCCACCGCCTGCTACGCCCCGGGCGACGACAACCCGGCCAACCCGTGCGAGGAATGCGTCCCCGCGACCAGCCGCGCCGCCTTCTCCGCCAAACCAGACCTCTCCCCCTGCGACGACGCGCTGTTCTGCAACGGCGTCGACACCTGCACCACCGGCGTCTGCGGACATGCCGGCGATCCGTGCGCGCCCACGAGCTGCTTCGGGGCCTGCCTCGAAGCCTCCGACGCCTGCACCACCTCCGCCTGCTACATCGGCGCCGCCTGCTACGCCCCGGGCGACGACAACCCGACCAACTCCTGCCAGGAGTGCGTCCCGGGCACCAGCACCACGGCCTGGACCAACAAGGCCAACGGCGTCGTCTGCGCCGGCGATGCCGACGCCTGCACCCTCGACACCTGCTCCGCAGGCACCTGCGCCCACACCGCGGGCTGCACCGACAGCGTCGTCGAGCTCGACGACCACACCGTGCGCTTCTGCGTCACCGACGCCGCCTGCGCCACCGCCGTCGGCGCCGCGTGCACCGAGGTCAACGTCCCCGGCGAGTGGACCACGACGCCGTGGGACACGACCTCCAACGCCATGACCGCCTGCACCGGCTACTACGCCTTCACCAGCCCCGCCCTCACCCCGGGCTCGCACTGCTACAAGTTCCTGGGCAACCGGACCACCACCAACGTGTGGTTCCCCGACCCGGGCGCCGGCGCGGACTGCGGCGTCGGCCCGACCTACTGCGATCCCTCCGGCCTGAACACGAACTGCCGCTACACCGCCCTGTAGCAGCGAGACGCAGCCCTGGACCGCCCGGCGGTCCAGGGCAAGTCCGCGGGACCTAGAACGCCCAGTTCACCAGCGAAAGCTGGACCTCGAGTCCGGTGGGGGAAACCGCACGGTAGAGCGACGGCGCCGGCCCCTCGGCCAGCGAAAGGGTCGGTACCTCGAGCCCCAACGCGCCGTCCCGGACCGCCACCAGCGCCGGCGCCGCCACGCGCATCATCCGCGCCGTCGCCGGCAAACGGACCGCCGACCCGCGATCCGACGTCACCGTCGTCGACTCGCTCGGCTCGTACGTCTCGCTGGCCAGGATCAAGGTGATCAAGATGGACGGCACCAGCATCGTCATGCCCACCGCGAGCATCGCCACGCCCGCCTCCATCGATTCCAGCTCCAGGTAGTACCCGCCGGCCGCCGCACCGCCGCCCACGGCCAGCGGCACGAGCGACAGCAGCCAGGGGTTCGTCACGCCCGCCGCCGCCTCGATGGTCATGGTCAGCTCCATGCCCACCAGTCCCATCCCGATCGCCCCGCGGACCCCCGTGGCCTCGCTGCCCGCATCGAACGGCTGGGCCCGGGAAACCCCGGCGGCGAGCAGAACCGACGCGGCCCCCAACAGCGCAACTTTCTTCATCGCCATGATCCCCGTCTCGCGCGTTCGAGCTCCCGAACCCCGCTGGTGCGGCCGACGCGCAAGCCGACCGCAGCATAGCGGAGGCGCCGGAATGGTCAAGCCCGCCACCCTCCGACAACCGCGTTGCCGCTCGACAACCGATCGCACCCGCCGCCGCCGCCGCCGCCGCATGCATCGAGAAACGGCCGGGGCCCCGGAACCTCCCGACGTCGAGACGAATTCCCGCCCCGCGCTCCCCAGGACGCCGAAAGAACCCAAGCTGGCACGCCGATTGCTCGTCCTCTCTCACCGGAGTGGCCGCGGGGTGGTGCGGAACCGCCTCTCGGCATCACCCCGCGGCACTTCTCGAGAGGCGGAGAAGGGGATGGAGGATCCCATGTTCCGATCTCTCGACGCTCTCCGGACCGTTTCCCTCGTGGCGCTCCTCGCAACAACCGCCTGCATGGACCGGGACCTGACAAGCCTGGACCCGGTCGTGCAGGCGGTGTCGACGTACGAGGTGGTCCAACCGCCAAGCGGCAAGGTGGACCTCGTCGTCGTCGTCGACAACTCCCGCTCCATGCAGGAGGAACAGGCCGCGCTGGTCGCGAACTTCCCCTCGCTGATCGAGGAACTCATGGCGCCGAGCGGCGGGCACACCGCGGTGACCGATCTCAACGTCGCCATCATCTCCACCGACATGGGCTCCGCGGGGTTCGAGCTCACCACCTGCGACAGGGGCCTCTGGGGCTGGGACAGAGGGGACGACGGCTGCTTCCTCCACACGCCGCTCACGGGAGGTCCGGGCTGCCTGGCGGAGTACCCGAACTTCCTGCGCCGCGGCCCGGAGAACGCCGCCGACTACCCCCTCGCCGACATGGGCCGGGACTTCGGCTGCATGGCCACCCTCGGAACGAACGGCTGCGGCTTCGAACAACAGCTCGAAGCCGCACGCAAGGGCCTCGTCGACCAGACCGGGCCCTCGGGCTGCAACCTCGGCTTCCTGCGGCCGGACTCGATCCTCGCCGTGGTCGTCGTCAGCGACGAGGAGGATTGCTCGGTGGCCGACCCCGGAATCCTCAATCCCGACGCCGATGCCCTCTACGGCCACGCGAACATCCGCTGCTACATCCACCAGGAGATGCTGAAGAGCGTCACCGACATGGTCGACCAGCTCCGCGCACTGCGCGGCAACGCCCGCGACTACGTCATGGCCATGATCGTCGGCGTGCCCCTCGGCTCCGTCTGCGAAAACAAGGGCGATCGGCTCGGAAACTGCCTGGACCTCCCGGAAATGCAGTACGTCCTCGACACCACCGGCACCAACGTCGTCCCCGTCTGCCTCCATCCCCTCGGCTGGGGCGCCGCCGTCCCCGGACGCCGCTTCATCCAGGCCGCACAGCAGATCGGCAGCAACGCCCTCGTACACTCCATCTGCAACGAAGACTGGCGGCCAGCCATGAACGGCATTCTGGAGCTGATCCAGGGCGCAATGGACAACGTCTGCTTCCCCCACGAGCTGGCCCTCGATCCGCAAACCTGCAGCGCGGACTGCAACATCGTCGAGAGACTCTCCGACGACCGCTCGTGCCCCGCGGGCCGCGTCGAGGCCGATCCGCCCACCGAGACCGACGAACGCGGCGTCGTCCACCGCCGCTGCGTCATCCTTCAGGCCAGCCGCACCCCCGTCGGCGACGGCACCTGCCCCAGCACCGCGGGCTCCGGCTGGTACTACGTGCCCCGCGCCCAGAGCGGGGAGGTGGACTGCGACCAGGTGCGGTTCGCCCCCGACGCGGTGCCCGAGCCGCTCTCGACCACGCAGCTCGAGTGCCTCTCCTACGTCTGCCCCGCGGATCGCCGCTGCGGCGGCTCGTCGAACCCCGGCGGGCGGTGCTGCGGCCAGGGCGAGACGTGCGCCGACTTCGACCCCGTCGCGGGCGGCCGCTGCATCTCGATGTAGGAATCACCCCCCGGTCGTCTTCCGCCGGAACACCTGGATCGATACCCCGCCGGGCGTGAACGCAGCCACCTGCACCATCGCCACGCCCGCCACCGGCCCGGGCCGGAACAGCGCCTCGTCGTCGGCAAGCATCCGCAGCGTCCCGCCCGACGCCAGCCAACGCAACGAACGCGTCCCGGCCGGCGCCTCCGCCCGCAGCCGCAGCTCCCCGCCCGACGCCGGCACCGCCCGCAACCGCAACCCGTCCGGAGCCTTCGACCCGGGCGGCAACGCCCGCACCATCGGCGGCGGCACGTCGTCCACCACCGACGGACACTCCGCCGCCGTCCCCGTCACCGCGATCGACCCCGTCGCGTCCCGGCACGCCCACGCGCTGCCCGCCACCGTCTCCTCCCGCCACCCGCCCGCGTCCTCGCAGTTGACCCGCCACGAAACGTCCAGACGCACCGGCGCGTCCCAGGTCAGCCCCGGATTCGTGTAGCGGAAGCGGTACGTCGTGCGGTCCACCGCCACCACGTCGCTCACCGTCCCCGCCCCGCCCGCGGGCACGATCGACACGCAGGGATAGGCCGAACAGGAGAAATCCGCCCACGGCGGAACGCTCGGCACCGCCAGCACCACCTCGCCCACCCCGTACTCCAACGCGGTCTCGAACGGTCGCACCGTCAGCGACCCCGTGGTCACGTCGCCGCAGTTCGGCGGCGGCACGCAGTCCACCACCATGTCGGGGTCGATCGCGTCGTCCCTCGCATCCGGGACGTCCGGCGCGTCCGCGTCCACCACCCCGCCGTCCTCCCGCACGTCCGCGACGTCGCTCCCGTCGGCCCCGTCGCCGTGCGAGCCGTAGCAGGCGGGCGCGACGAGCGCCGCGCCGATCAACGCGAGCTGGGCCGGACGATCCAGCCGGAAGAAAATCATCGTGCACCTCCCAGGGAGCCCACCGCGGGGCCCCCGAGCGCCGCGTTCTCGCGGAACGCCGCGCTCGTCCGCGCAAACCCGTTCATCTCGGCGCGCAGCTCGAACACCCGCTCCTGCAACGCCACCCCGCCGAAGTTGATCTCGCTCGCCAGCTCGTACGTCACCTCGGACGCCTCCGCCGCCGACGCCCCCGGATGCTCCCGCACCCATCCCAGCGCCTTGCCCAGATGGCGCCGCGTGTCCGCACCGATCGCCACGATCAGCGCGTCGACCTCCCGCAACAGCGGGTCCAGCCGCGGATCCGGGCCGGGCACGAAATGCCGCAAGAGCTGCCGCTCGTAGCCGAATCCCATCGCCATGTTCGCCAGCCCGTCCGCCGAGAAATTGCGGTCGCGGAACGCCTGCCGCACGATCTGGAACAGCCGCTCCACCAGGGGATCCGCCAGCGTGTAGTCCGTCGCGAACCCGTCGCTGCGCAGCCGCCCCGCACGCTGCAGGTCGGTCCACAGCGCCGTCCCGGCGTACGCCTCCGCACGGCAGAAGTTGACCGGCACGTCACCGAACCGCTCCATCCCCGCCAGGTTGTCCTCCACGTCCGCCAGCGTCGCCTCCGGCTCGAACAGGAGCAGATTGTAGCAGCCGTAAACCCCCGTCGCACGACAGGCCTCGAGCGCCCGCACCGCCACCTCCGGCCCGACGCCCCGGCCCAGGTGCAAGAGCCCGTTCGCACTCCAGTTCTCGATGCCGACGTACAACCGCATCAATCCCAGCCGCTCGCGCAGCTCGCCCAGCAGCCCCGGCTCCAGCGCGTCCGGACGCGCCTTCCCGATCACCGCGATCCGGCCGACCCCCAGCCGCCGCAAATGGTCCGCAAGCTCGCCCAGCCGCCGCAACGACTGCGCCGGACGGGGCAACAACATCGTCTCGTCGTGGAAACAGAAGATCCGCGCCCCGTGCTCGTGGTACAGCCCGGCCATCTCCCGCGCCACGTGCCCGGGCGTGCGGAACCGCAGTCGAGGCCCCGGCCGCAGGCGATGAAACGTGCAGATCGCGCAGAAGCGGCACGAGCCGTAGCAGCCGCGGCTGCCCGCCAGCGGCGCGAACGGCAGGCCCAGGTGCCGGTGCAACGGCGTGTCGCGCACCGGAAGAGGAAGTACATCCAGGTCGCGCGGCACGGGCGCCGGCGGATTGCACCGCACCACCCCAGCCTCGTCGCGCCACGCCAGCGCCGGAATCCCCCCCCACGCCCCGCGGTCGCCGTCCGCACGCAACAGCCGCACGATCCCGTCCTCGGCCTCGTGCCCCAGCGCCGTGTCCACCGCCGCGCACGACGAGAGGACCGTCCCGGCCATCACCGTCGCCACGTGGCCGCCGGCACAGATGTGGCCGCCGTACCCGCGCGCCCGAAGCGCCTCCGCCAGCGCCAGGAACTCGGGCGCGCGATGCTGGAACGCCATCGACAACCCGACCAGCGCCGGCCCGTCGGCCACCACGCGGTCGACCACGGCCGGGATCTCGTCGCGGGAGTTGAAGCGCGCGAAACCCGCCGGCATCCCCGCCGCCCGCACCGCCCCGGCCAGCGTCCGGATCGCAAGGTTGTCCTCGATCTCCGCCCCCACGAACACCGCCGCGAGTCTATCCTCCATCACCATCCCGCGCTCCGCGCCCGCGTATCATGACCCGTCACCGCGGAAAGGCAAGGCAAGGGAGGGCAAGGGGGGCAGTCCTCAGTCATCAGTTTTCGGTTTTCAGCATCCGTTCTTCGGCGACCGAGAACCGAGAACCAAGAACTGAGAACTCTCAGACTTCGAGGACGTCCTTCTCCTTGTTCGCCACGACCTCGTCGACACGCTTCACGCCGGCGTCCGTCGTCTCCTGGACCTTGCGCGTGGCCCGGTCGCCGTCGTCCTCCGAGACGTCGCCGCCGTCGATCAGCTCCTTGATCAGATCGTTCGCCGACCGGCGATGGCCGCGGATCTGCACCTTGGCCTCCTCGCCCTGCTTGCGGATGACCTTCCCCAGTTCCTTGCGCCGCTCCTCCGTCAGCGCCGGGACGCTGATGCGGATGAATTCGCCGTCGGCGTGCGGCGTGAGACCCAGGTTGGCCTGGAGGATGGCCTTCTCCACGGGCACGATCTGCGTACGATCCCAGGGCTTGATCAGGATCGAGCGGGGATCCGGGGTGGACATGGAGGACATCTGGTGCAACGGGGTGGACACCCCGTAGTAGTCCACGTGGACCCCCTCGAGGATCGCGAGGTTCGCTCGGCCGGTGCGCAGCCGCGACAGGTCCCGCCGCAGCGATTCGATCGCCTTCTCGATGTTGTCGCGCAGCTCCTGCAGGACCTCTTCGAGCATGATGCGCCTCAGCCGCGGCGCCGGGCCCCGCGGGCCCGGGAAGTGCGGGGCCGGTCCTCCCGCATGCCGTCCTCGACCAGCGTCCCGACCGGCTCACCCCGACAGGCACGGCGGGCGTTGCCGGGCCGGCCGAGCGCGAAGACCACGATCGGAGTGCGGTTCTCCATGCAGAGCGCGATGGCCGTCGCGTCCATCACGCGCAACCCGCGATCCAACGCCTCGCGGTGCGTCAGACGCTCGAACCGACGGGCGTCGGGGTGCCGCACCGGGTCCTTGTCGTACACGCCGTCGACCTTCGTGCCCTTCAGCACCGCGTCCGCCCCGATCTCCGCCGCACGCAGCGCCGCGGCCGTGTCGGTCGAGAAATACGGACTGCCCGTGCCGCCCGCGAAGATCACCACACGCTGCTTCTCCAGGTGGCGGACCGCGCGGCGACGGATGTACGGCTCGGCAAACGACGGAATCGAAAAGGCCGTCTGCACGCGGGTCGGAATGCCCAGAGCTTCGAGACGGCACTGCAGCGCCAGCGCGTTGACCACCGTGGCCAGCATGCCCATCTGGTCGCCCGCCACACGGTCGATCCCGGTCTCCCCGGGCTGCGCGCCGCGGAAGATGTTGCCGCCGCCGATCACCACCCCCACCCCGACCCCCAGACGGTGCACCCCGGCGATCTCCGCGCACACCGCCCGCACCGCCGCAGGGTCCAGCCCGTAACCGCGTTCGCCGGCCAACACCTCTCCGGACAGCTTGAGCACCACGCGGCGGAAGGGGGCGCGCCGGCCGCGCGTACGACGAAGCGGCCGTGGCACCCGCGCCGTCACTGCCCCAGCATCGCCTGCACGTCCGCGGCGATGTCGTACTTGCGCTTCTCCAGACCCTCGCCCAGCTCCCAGCGCACGTAGCGGCGGACCGTCACGTTCTCCCCGATCTTCGCCACCAGCTCCGTCCGCACCTGTTCGACCGTCTTCTTGTCGTCCTTCACGAAGAGCTGGTCCAGGAGGCAGATCTCCTTCTTCCACTTCGCGACCTGCCCCTCGACGATCTTCTCCACGATCTCCGGCTTCTTCGCGGACTCGGCCTGCTGCGCCTGGAAGATCTCCCGCTGCCTCGTCACCTCGCCCTCGGGAATCTCCTCCGCCGTCAGGTACGCCGGACTCATCGCCGCGACGTGCATGGCGATGTCGTCCACGAACGTCCGGAAATCCGCGCTCCGCGCCGCGAAGTCCGTCTCGCAGTTCACCTCCAGGAGGACGCCGAGCCGGCCGCCGCCGTGGATGTAGCTCTGCACCACCCCCTCCGCCGCGATTCGGCCCGATTTCTTCGCCGCCTTCGCCAATCCCCGCTTCTGCAGCAGCTCCACCGCCTTGTCCACGTCGCCGCCCGACTCCTCCAGCGCCTTCTTGCAGTCCATCATGCCGACGCCGGTGCGCTCGCGCAGCTCCTTGGTCAGTTGAGGGGTCACCTTGATCGTCATCGGATTTCGCCTCCGCGCCCCGGGAGCATCGCCCCGGACCGATCGTGGAACAGCATCTACCGGCCGCCGGCCTCGTCCCCGCCACGGCCGCGCCGCCCGCCCCGCGGCGGACCGCCGCGACCGCGCCGCGGCGCATACTCGACCGGCGGTCCCGAACCCGTCGACGGAGCCGCGACGAAGTCCTCGGCCTTCTCGTGCTTCCCCGCCGCGTACTCCCGCCGCCGCGCCTGACCCTCGATGCACGCGTCCGCCAGCTTCGCCGTCACCAGGCGGATCGAGCGCATCGCGTCGTCGTTGCCGGGAATCGGATAGTCCGCCAGGTCGGGATCGCAGTTGGTGTCCAGAAGCGCCACGACCGGAATGCCCAGCCGCCGCGCTTCCCGCACGCCGTTCTCCTCGTTCTCCGGATCGACCACGAACAGCGCCCCGGGCAGCGCGGTCATCTGCTTGATGCCCAGCAGGTTCTTCTCGATCCGCTCCCGCTCCTTCTCGATCTTGAGCTGCTCCTTCTTCTTCAGGTCGGAGTAGGAGCCGTCCGCCAGCCGCCGCTCCGTCTCCTTGAGCCGGTCGAGCGACTTCTTGATCGTGTCGTAGTTGGTCAAGGTCCCGCCCAGCCAGCGGGTGTTGACGTAGTGCATCCCCGCCCGCCCCGCCTCCTCGGCCACGATCTCCTGCGCCTGTTTCTTCGTGCCGACGAACAACACGTGATGGCCGTGCCCGACCACCTCCGTGATGAACCGGTAGGCCTTGCGGAACAACGGCAGCGTCTGCTGCAGGTCGATGATGTGGATGCCGCTGCGCGTCCCGTAGATGTACGGCCGCATCTTCGGGTTCCACCGCGTCGTCCGGTGGCCGAAGTGCATCCCGGCATCGATCAGATCCCGCATGCTGATCGGACCCACGGGGCCCTTCGCCTTCGGCGAAGCTTCGGCGGCCGCTTCCGCGACCGCCGCCGCCGGCGGCTGTTCCGCCGCTCCCGCGGCACCGTTGACGAGATCGGGCATGAATCCGCTCCTTTCCCCGTGGCACACGCCACTGCACGTCGCCCACCCTTCTCCCGGGCAACGGCGAGGCGCCCGTATACCATACGCAGGATCCGCGCGCAATCACCGAGTGCACCCGCAACGGCCTTGATTTCACCACCGCGATCCCGTACCGTCCTACTGCTTCGCGGGGGCGAAGCTACGCGGGTGTACCCGGCCGGACCGGGACGCCACGAGGAGGTCGAACCCATGGTCCGCACCATCTTCAAATCCAAGATCCACAGGGCCACCGTCACCCACGCCGACGTCGACTACGAAGGCTCCGTCTCCATCGACCGCACCCTGCTCGAAGCCGCCGACATCCTCCCCTTCGAGATGGTCCACGTCTGGAACGTCACCCGCGGCACCCGCGTCGGCACCTACGCCATCGAAGGCCCGAGAGACTCCGGCGTCATCTGCATCAACGGCGCCGCCGCCCACGGCAACTCCCCGGGCGACCTCGTCATCATCGCCACCTTCGCCCAGCTCACCCCGGCCGAGCTGCGACGCCACGTCCCGCGCGTCGTCCGCGTCGACCGCAAGAACCGCATCGTCGGTACCAGCCCGGAGCTTCCGGGCCCGAATCGCCCCCGCGGCGACGGCCCCCGCCGGCGCCGCCGCGCCCCCAGCGTCCTGCCGCAGGCGTAGAACGCCCGCGCCCGTCACGAGGAGAAGAACATGGAAGAAGTCGTCGTCGTCGCCGGCGCCCGCACCGCCATCGGTGTCTTCGGCGGAGGTCTCCGCGACGTCCCCTCCGTCACCCTCGGCGTCACCGCCGCCAAGGAGGCCATCCGCCGCGCCGGCATCGATCCCGCCGAGCTCGACGACGTCCTCTTCGGCTGCTGCATGATGCGCTCCGACGAAATCAACCCCGCCCGCTGCATCTCCCTCTCCACCGGCATCCCCCACCACGTCCCCGCCGCCACCGTCCAGCGCCAGTGCGCCTCCGGCATCCAGTCGATCGTCCTGGGCGCCATGGAAATCCAGACCGGCGCCGCGCAAGTCGTCCTCGCCGGCGGCGTCGAGTCGATGAGTCGCGTGCCGTACGCCCTCAAGGACTATCGCTGGGGCGGCCGCATGTGGGACGGCAAGGTCACCGACCAGCTCACCGAAGGCCTCACCGACCCGCTGCTCGGCATCCACATGGGCATCACCGCCGAGAACATCGCCAAGAAGCTCGGCATCACCCGCGAGGCGCAGGACGAGCTGTCGTACACCAGCCACCGCCGGGCCATCGCGGCCATCGATTCCGGCCGCTTCAAGGAGGAAATCGTCCCGGTCGAAATCCCGAAGAAGAAGGGCCCGCCCGCGCGCTTCGAGGTCGACGAGAACCCGCGCCGCGACACCACCCTGGAAAGCCTCGCCGCCCTCCGGCCCGCCTTCGACAAGAACGGCACCGTCACCGCCGGCAGCTCCTCCTCCATCAACGACGGAGCCGCCGCCGTCGTCCTCATGGCCCGCTCCCTCGCCGACCGCCGCGGCATCCCCTACCTCGGCCGCATCGTCGATCATCAGGTCGCCGGCGTCGATCCCGCCTTCATGGGCCTGGGCCCCGTCCCCGCCGTGCGCAAACTCCTCGAACGCCGCAAGCTGACCCTCTCCGACATCGACCTCGTCGAGTGCAACGAGGCCTTCGCCGCACAGTACCTCGGCTGCGAAAAAGAGCTGGGCCTCGATCGCTCGCGCACCAACGTCAACGGCTCCGGCATCGCCCTCGGCCACCCCGTCGGCGCCACCGGCACCCGCCTCGTCCTCACCCTCCTCCACGAGCTGAAGCTCCGCAACCTCCACCGCGGCCTCGCCACCCTCTGCGTCGGCGGCGGCATGGGCAAAGCCATCCTCCTCGAGCGGTAGAGCCGTAGCCCCTTCCCCATCTGTGTTCATCTGTGTCCATCTGTGGTTTCCCCCCTTCCCCCCCGCCTTCCCCCCCGCCTTGCTCCCCCGACATCCGCGGCGTAAGCTCCGCCCAGGAGGAACGGACCATGCCGCGAACCGCGCTCTGGATCGTCGCCACCATGCTCTCCGGGGGCCTCGCCGCGTGCACCAACCCGGAGGGCGACGACACCATGAGCTGCACCGACCTGCACTGCGCCATCGGCATCTGCGCCTCGCAGGGCGTCCCCGGCGGCCGCTGCGTCGGCAACTCCTGCTCCTGCGACGGCGAACGGACCGGCACCTGCGACGTCACGCAGTGCGGCATAGCCTGCCGCAACTACGCCGGCGCCACCGGCGGGACCTGCACCTCGCGCACCAGCTGCGAGTGCTCCGGCGGGACCGACGGCGGAACCGACTCCGGCTACGACGTGCCCCCCGGCGCCCACGCCTCGATCCACGGCCAGGTGCTCGGCCCCGGCGGCCTCTTCCCGGTCGCCGGCGCGATCGTCTACGTGCAGCGCACCAGCACCGCCGTCGCCGCCCTGCCCGAAGGCAACTACTGCCAGCGCTGCCTCGACGTCACCGCCCTCCCGCACACGGAATCCGCCGCCGACGGCACCTTCCGCATCGATGGCATCGGCCTCGGCGACTACTGGCTCGTCGTCCACAAGGGCCAGTTCCGCCGCGTGCGCCAGATCGCGCTCCGCACCGACGGCGAAGACCTCGCCCTGCCCCTCGATACCACCACGCTCCCCAACGAGCACGCCCCGGCCGCGGGCGACGCCGTCCCACACATCGCCGTCGCACTCGGCGTCTACGACCATCCCGAGGACCTGCTCGCGAAGATCTCCATGGCCGAGCTCATGCCCGACTTCCGCGCCTCGCTCGCCACCGCCGACTTCGACCTCTACGACAACGGCTACGGCGGCGGCTACCCCCCCATGGCCGACCTCGTCCGCGATCGCTTCCAGATGGACCAGTACCAGCTCATCTTCGTCCCCTGCACCGACGAAACCAACGACGCCCTCCTCGGCGACACCACCGTCCGCGACAACATCCGCGGCTGGGTCCAGGCCGGCGGCAAGTGGTTCGTCACCGACCGCTCCTACGAGTGGATCGAATGGATGTTCCCCGCCGCCCTCGACATGCAAGGCGACGACTCCGTCATCGGCGCCGCGGACCAGTGCTGCTCCTACGACGCCGTCGGCCGCGTCCTGGACGACGACATGGGCGCCTGGCTCGGCGGCCTCGGCACCGACCCGGCCGCCGTCGAGTTCCGCGAGCTGTGGGACAACGCCTGCGGCGTCGGCACCATCATGGGACTCGACGAGGACGGCCACGAAGTGCCGGTCCCCGTGACCGTCTTCGCCGAAGGCCCCCAGGCCGACCACCCCTGCTCGGGCGGCAACCTCCCCTACACCGCAAGCTTCCTCTTCGGTTGCGGCCGCATCCTCTACTCGACCTACCACACGGTCGGCGAGATGGAAGGCCCCCACCCCAGCCTCTACCCCCAGGAATTGATGCTGCTCTACCTCGCCATGGAAATCGGCGTCTGCACCGACGACGTCATCATCTGGTGACGGACTCGACATCGCCGCCCGCCTCGACTATGTATGCCGCGGCGCGGCGTGCGATGGTCGCCCGCCGCGCGGGGAGAACGGGATGCTGGGCCGCGACGAGGCGCTCGAGCTGGTCCGCGGGCGGATCGCGAATCCGAACCTGGTCAAGCACATGCTCGCCACCGAAGCCGTGATGGACGCCCTCGCCCTCCGACTGGGCGAGGATCGCGAGCTGTGGAGCCGCACAGGCCTGCTGCACGACCTCGACCTCGATGTCACCGAGGGCGACATGGCCCGCCACGGCCGCGTGGCCTACGAAGCCCTCGCCGCCGTCGACGTGCCCGAGGACCTGCGGCGCGCCGTCCTGGCCCACGTCGGCCATGTGCCCGCCCAGAACCGACTGGAACACGCCGTCGTCGCCGCCGATCCCGTCACCGGATTGATCACCGCCGCCGCGCTGGTCGCCCCGTCCAAGAAACTCGCGGACGTCCGGGTCGAAAGCCTGCGCAAGCGGATGAAGGAGAAGAGGTTTGCCGCGAACGTGAATCGCGAGCAGATCGCCCGTTGCTCCGAGCTCGGCCTTGCGCTCGACGAGTTCCTGGCCCTGTCGCTCGCGGCGATGCAGCACATCGCCCCCGAGCTCGGCCTCTGACGTCCGCTCGCGACGACGTTCCGACCCGCCCCAGCCCCATGGCGCGCCCACGTACCGGTTCCGCCGGCGGACGAAGCGGCCGGCCCCCAGCCGAGCGGCCCGCCGCCGACGCCCCCGGCCCGCAGCCGACGCGCCGACCCGCCGCCGCCCGCAGCCGGCGCATGCCCTCGTCGCCGCCCCCGGCCGCCACGACCGGCCCGCGCTGGCTCCGCTTCTCCGAAATCGCCGGGCAACGCGAGGCGATCTGGCGCGTCCAGGCCGCCGCGGCCGCGGGCCGACTCCATCACGCCCTCCTCCTCGACGGCCCGGCAGGCTGCGGCAAGACCTCCCTCGCCGTCGCACTCGCCGCCGCCCTCTCCTGCCGCTCCAGACCCGCCCCGACCGCCCCGGCCCCCCTCGACGCCGTCCTGCAGGCGCCCGAACCCCTGAGCTGGCCCCTCGACGCCTGCGGCTCCTGCCCAAGCTGCCGGAAGATGCCCGACCACCCGGATCTGCTGCGGCTGTCCGTCGAGGAAGGCAAGACCCGCATCGCCATCGAACAGGTGCGCGACGTCGCCGCCGAAATGGCCTACCCGCCCCATGAAAGCCCGTGCCGCACCGTCATCGTGCGCCAGGCGGATCGACTGTCGCCCGAGGCCGCGAACGCCCTCTTGAAAACCCTCGAGGAGCCGACCCGCGGCAACCTAGTCGTACTCACCACCTCGCGCCCGGCTTTCCTCCTGCCCACCATCCGCTCGCGCTGCGTGCGCGTGCCCCTGCGACCCCTGCCCCCGGGCACGCTGCGGCGCCTCCTGGCCCGCACGTTCCCCGACGCCTCCGACGCGTCGCTCGACCTCGCCGCGGGCCTCTCCGCCGGCGGCATGTCCCGGGCCAAGGAGATCCTGGCAGGCGACCCGGGCGCGGCCATGACCGCCATGGGCGACTTCGGTCGCGCCGTGGATACCGGCGACCTCGCAGGCCTCCTGGCCGCCGTCGAGGCCCTCGGCCCCGATCGCGATCGCGCCGCCGCCGACCTCGATCTGCTGCTCGTCCTCCTGCGCGACCGGCTCGCCTCCGCCGCGGGCCAATCAACCCTCCTCGGCACGACCGCATCGTCCGCCGTCGCCGCGTTCGCGCGGCATCCGCCCGAAGCCGTGGCCGTGGAAGGTGGGCTCGTCTCGGAAGCTCGCCGCAACCTGGAGGCCAACGCCAACCCGCAGCTCACGCTCGAATGGCTCGCGACGGCCTGCGCTCGCGCCGTCGCCAGGGCCCGGAGAGGATCTTCCCCGGATGGATGACGAACGCCACACGCCTCCCCCGGACGGCCCCCAGGCAGGTCCGCAACCGGATGCCCCGCCGCCAGGCTCCGACTCCGCCGGCGGCCCCTCCGGTCCGCCCTCCCAGGACGGCCCCGAAAACCCCCGCACGCTCGCCGACGCCGGCGCCCCCGCCGGCCCGGCGGGTCCGGGCGGCCCGACCGGTACCGGCGGCCCCGACGCCTCGCCACGACGACGCCGGCGACGACACCGCGGCGGCGGACGGGACGACCGGCCCCTCGACGGAAACCGCAGCGATGGACCGGGCCCCGACCACCGCGGACCACGACCCGCCACCACGGACGCCAGGGACCAGCGCCCGGACGGACGCGGCGCGGCCGGACCGAATCCCCCCGGCGGGCGACCACAGGACTCCTTCCGCCGCGACGGACGACCCGACAGGCGACCACAGGACTCCTTCCGCCGCGACGGACGACCCGACGGACGGCCACAGGACCCCTCCCGCCGCGACGGACGACCCGATGGGCGACCACAGGACCCCTCCCGCCGCGACGGACGACCCGACGGGCGACCACAGGACTCCTTCCGCCGCGACGGACGACCCGACGGGCGACCACAGGACCCCTCCCGCCGCGACGGACGACCCGACGGGCGACCACAGGACTCCTTCCGCCGCGACGGACGACCGGGCGACCGCCCGGGCGGCGAGCGGCCACGACCGGGTGGACCGGGCGGCCCGCCGTCGGGAGGCGCGCCGCGCCCCGCTTCGCCGGCGGGTCCCCCGACCCAACGCTTCGACCGCCCCGCCGCCGCGACGCCCGCCTCCGCACCGCCCGCTCCGGCCGGCGAGCCCGAGACGGGCCCGTACGAGCCGACGATGCCCGCGGGTCCGTTCGTGCCCCTGTGGTCGACCGAGCCGATCGACCCGGAAGGCATGCACGACGCCGCGGAAGGAGAGGGATGGGACGAGGCACGGGAAATCGTCAGCGTCGTCGACGTCGAAATGGCTCCGCTCGGCCAGTACTCGGCCTTCGACGCCCAGGGACTGAGCTTCGTGGCCGGGGACCGGGTGGTGGTGGCGACGCCACGGGGACTCGAGATGGGCCGCGTCGTCCGCGCCAGCCGCATCGAGCTGCGCCGGGGCCACGACCTGCCCAAGGTCCTGCGCCGGGCCGCCGCGGGAGACGAACGGCAGAGCCGGCGCAACGTCGAGCGGGCGCAGGAGGCGATGGAATACGCCGAGCGGCGGGTGCGCGAGCTGGACATGCCGATGAAGCTCCTGGGCGTGGAGCTTCTCCACGGCGGAAGCCGGGCGGTGTTCCACTTCGAGTCGGAGGAGCGCATCGACTTCCGGCAGCTCGTGCACGACCTCGCCGAACAGCTCCGGCTGCGCATCGACATGCGTCAGGTCGGCGTGCGCGACGCCGCCAAGCTCGTCGGTGCGCTCGGCCGCTGCGGCCAACCGGCCTGCTGCGCACGCTACATGCGCAACTTCTGCCCCGTCTCGATCCGCATGGCCAAGGACCAGAACCTCGTGCTCAGTCCGGAAAAGGTGTCCGGCGTCTGCGGCCGGCTGCTGTGCTGCCTCTCCTACGAGCACGAGGGGTATCGCTCGTTGCGCGCCGGCCTGCCCAAGGTGGGCAAGCGCATCGCGACGCCCGCCGGGGAGGCGCTGATCAAGGACGTCGATGTGCTGCGCCGCCGCGTGACGGTGGAGCTGTTCGACGGCGATCGGAAGGTGTTCAGCGCCGAAGAGCTCGGACTGCCCGGCGCGGGCCCGGCCGCCCCCGGCGTGGCCTGCACCGTGTGCCAGCCGCCCCAGGAGGGCGCCCCGGGCGACGCCGAATCGGAAGACGACGCGTGCGTGGGCTTCGACCCGCCGGCCGGCCCGGATCCGGACCGAAGGCCTCAATCCGCGGCTTCCGTCGCCGCGCCGGCGCCTTCGGATCCGAACCGCGGGCTTCAGCCCGCGGCTTCCGCCGCCGCACAAGTCGAGGATGCGGGCGAAGACTCCACGGCGTACGAGGAGGACGGCGCGGTCGACGGCGAGGCTGCCGCAATCGGTACGCCGGGCGCACCGGGCGGCGAAGACCGGCAACGACGACGACGCCGGCGACGGCGCCGCGGCGGCGGAGGCGGCGGAATGGGCGGACCCGGCGGCAACCCGCCCGCGGCCGGGTCCGGCGGACCGGGCGGCCCGCCGCCGGCAGGACCGGCCGGCGGTTCCGGACCGCCTCCCTCTCCCGCAGGCCCGGGCTGAGCACGCAACCCCGACGCCCACGGACAGGAACGGAGCCAAGGATGCCCCAGATGGATTCCGCGAACCGCACCGGCTACTTCGTCACCACGCCGATCTACTACGTGAACGACGTCCCGCACCTGGGGACCGCCTACACCACCATCGCCGCCGACGTTTTCGCCCGCTTTCACCGCCTGCGCGGACGGAACGTGCGCTTCCTCACCGGACTGGACGAACACGGCCAGAAGATCGCCGAGGCCGCCGAGGCGGCCGGTCTGGAGCCGAAGGCGTTCGTCGACCGCATGGCGGCCCCGTTCCGCGAAGCGTGGGCCGCCCTCGACACCAACCCGGACGACTTCATCCGCACCACCGAGGAACGCCACCAGCGCGTCGTGCAGGCGCTGTGGTCGCGGATCGCCGCCACCGGCGACATCTACAAAGGGCTCTACGAGGACTGGTACTGCACGGGCTGCGAGGCCTACTACACCGAGAAGGACCTCGTCGACGGCAAGTGCCCCGTCCACGAACGCCCCGCGACGAAGATGCGGACCGAAAGCTACTTCTTCCGCCTCTCCGCCTACCAGGAACGCCTGCTCCGCTTCTACGCCGCACAACCGGACTTCGTCCTGCCGGCCTCGCGCATGAACGAAGTCGTGCGCTTCGTCGAGTCCGGACTGCGGGACCTGTCCATCTCCCGCGCCAACTTCCGCTGGGGCATCCCCGTCCCGGGCGACGACGAACACGTCATGTACGTGTGGTTCGACGCGCTCAGCAACTACGTCTCCGCTCTCGGAGGCGAGGGCGCCCCGGACTACCGCTCGTTCTGGCCGGCCGACGTCCACCTCGTCGGCAAGGACATCCTCCGGTTCCACGCCGTCTACTGGCCCGCCTTCCTCATCGCCGCCGGAATGCCCCTGCCCCGCCACGTCTTCGCCCACGGCTGGCTCACCATCAACGGCCAGAAAATGTCCAAGTCCCTGCGCAACGTGGTCGAGCCGCGCCGCCTGGCCGAATGCTACGGAGTCGACGCCGTACGCTACTACCTCATGCGCGACGTCAACTTCGGCCTCGACGGCGACTTCTCCCACGCCGCCCTCGTCGGCCGCATCAACGCCGACCTGGCCAACGACCTGGGCAACCTGCTCAACCGCACCGTCGCGCTCGTCGAGAAGCTCGCCGGCGGAACCGTACCCCCCGCAGGCGAACCCGGAGAACGCGAACGTGCCCTGCGCCAGGCAGCCGAACGGACCGCAGCCCAGGCGGCGGACGAATTCGAGGCGTACCGCCCCCATCGCGCACTCGAAGCGATCTGGGCCCTCTGCGCCGAAGGAAACCGCTTCGTCGATGCCGCCGCTCCCTGGGCCCTGGCCAAGGCCGGAAGGACCGCCGAGCTGCACTCCGTCCTCTATGCGGCCCTCGAGGCGCTGCGCTGGATCGCCCTCATGACCCTCCCCGTCATGCCCGGCAAGGCCCGCATCGCCCTCTCACGGATCGGCGACGTCCTCCCCGCAGCCTGGCCCGCCACCTGGGGCGGCCTCCCCTCCGGCGTCAAAGTCGTCCGCGGCGAACCCCTCTTCCCCCGCATCGATGCCGACCGCGAAAAGGAGCTGGCACGCATGCTCGGCATCGGCACCGAGGGGGCGGCGGTCGGCGATCGACGGTCGACGGTCGAGGGGGCCCCGGCCGCCGACCGCCCACCGCCCGCCGCCGCCGTCGCCCCGACCGCCGACCGCCCACCGCCCACCGCCGCCCCGAATCCTGAGCGAGCGCAGCGAGTCGAAGGGACCATTCCCTACGACCACTTCGCGAAGCTCGAGCTGCGCATCGCCAAGGTGCTGGCCGCAGAAAAGGTGCCCAAGGCGGACAAGCTGATCCGGCTCTCCATCGACGCCGGCGACGGCACGCCGCGCACCATCGTCGCCGGCATCGCCGCCCGCTACCAACCCGAACAGCTCGTCGGCAAACGCATCGTCGTCCTCGCCAACCTCGAGCCCCGCACGTTGCGGGGCATCGAGTCCCACGGCATGCTGCTGGCCGCCACCCACGACGGCAAGCCCTGCGTCCTCACCGTCGAGGACGAGATCCCGCCGGGGACGAGGGTTTCCTGAGGCCGGGGACGGACGAGGAGCGCCGATGTCTCGAAGCCGCGTGCCCCCCTACTCCCTCGGCCACCCCGGCGCCGTCGCCCTGCCCTGGCTCCCTGCCATGCTGGCCCCCACCGTCGAAGCGGCCCTGCGCGACACCGCCAGCACCAAGGTCCGCTTCCGCCGCGACGCCGCCTTCGCCCTGCGGAACGCCGAAACGCCGCAACACGACGCGGCCGTCGCAGCCCTGCGCCGCCTGCTCTCCGATCCCGACGCCCCCGTCCGCGCCCTGTCCGCCGAGTCCCTGGCCGCCCTGCGCGACGCCGCCTCGCTCGCCGCCGTCGCCCCCCTCGTGGACGACCCCGACGTGGGCGTCCGGAGCGCGGCCGTCGAAGCTTTGGCCGATCTCGCCGGCGACGACGACGCACCCCTCCGACGCCTGCTCACCCACGACCGGCCGGACGTCCGCGCCCGCACCTGCGCCGCGCTGGCCGAGCTGGGTGCGGAGGGCGCCGAGGGCGAGCTCGTCCGCGTCCTGGACGACCCGAACGCCGTGGCGCGGCACGGCGCCACGACGGCGCTCGGCTGGTGGTTCCCACGCCGGCGCAGCGCGGAGCTGCACCTCCGGCTCCAGGATCCCGACGCAAGCGTGCGCCTCGCCGCCGCCGACGCGCTCGCGTTCGTCGACGACGACGCGGGGCTCGACGTCCTGCGTGAGCGACTGCGCCGCGGACCCGCGGACGAAACATGGGACGACGCCCTGGCCCGGCTCTCGGGTCGCGCCGCCCCCGCGGACCGGCCGCTCTTCGCCGCCCACGCGAAATGGCCCACCCGACCGCGCCGCCGCGCCATCGCCCTGGCCGCCCTGGCCCGGCTGGGGGACGAGGCCGCGGCCGCGAAGCTCCGCACCTGGCTGGAACACCGCGATCCGCAGCGCCGTGCGGAGGCCCTGCTGGCCGCAGGCAGCGCACGGCTGGAACGGTTCCGCACCGCCATCGAAGACCACATCCGCAACCCCGGCTCGCCGGCCTTCCACGCCGCCCTCGCCGCGGCCGTCCAGGCCGCCGAACCGGCCCTGGCAGGAGCCCTCGTCGAAACGGCTCGCACGACCGCCGACCGCGCCGTGTTCGAGGACCTGGCCGCGGCGGCGGACGACCTGGCCCGCGTCCTGGGCGACCGCGCACCGCAAGACCTCCGCGACCTGGCCGGCGCCTCGTTCGAAGGCCTGGGCACCACCAACGACGATCGGAACCCCCGCGATGGCTGAACCCGACGCCCCCAGCCCCCTCTTCGACGCCCACGCCCACCTCGACTTCGCCGACTTCGACGGCGAGACCGACGCCGTGCTCGACCGCGCTCGCGCCGCCGGCCTCGTCGGCATCGTGACCGTCGGCGCCGGACGCGGCCTGGACGGCCAGGACGCCGCCGTCACCCTCGCCGCCCGCCACCCCGATGTCTGGGCCACCGTCGGCATCCATCCCCACGATGCCACCATGGCCGACGATTCCGCCCTGGCTCGCATCCGCGAGCTGGCCGCCCGCCCACGCGTCGTGGCCGTCGGCGAAATCGGCCTCGACTACCACTACGATCACTCGCCGCGCCCCCGGCAACGCCGCGCCTTCGCCGCCCAGCTCCGACTGGCCCGCGAGCTGCGACTCCCCATCGTCGTGCACACCCGGGAAGCCGAGGACGATACCCTCGCCGCACTCGTCGACGAAGGCGCCGCCGAAGTCGGCGGCGTCCTGCACTGCTTCTCGGGAAGCGAACGCCTCGCCCGCGCCGCCCTCTCCCTCGGCCTCCACATCTCCCTCTCCGGCGTCCTCACCTTCCCCAAGGCCGACGCCCTGCGCGACGTCGTCCGCCGCGCCGTGCCCATCGAACGATCGCTGGTCGAGACCGACGCGCCGTTCCTGGCCCCGGTCCCCCATCGCGGCAAACGCTGCGAGCCGGCCTGGGTGGTGCACACCGCCGCCAGACTTGCCGAAATCCACGGACTCTCCCTCGAGGACGTGGCCCGCATCACCACGCGCAACGCCCGCCGGCTCTATCGCCTGGAAGACCCGCTCGAACCACGCCTCGCCTACCCCATCCGCGACTCCCTCTACCTCAACATCACCAACCGCTGCACCCTCGCCTGCTCCTTCTGCGCCAAACGCTCCGACTGGACCGTCAAGGGCCACTTCCTCAAGCTCCCCGCGGAACCGTCGGCGGCGGAGCTGCGCGCCGCCATCGCCGTCGAAACGGCCCGGCGCGCGTTCACCGAGGTCGTCTTCTGCGGCTTCGGCGAATCCACCCTGCGCCTGGACCTGCTGCGGGAGCTGGCGGCCGAGCTGCGCAGCCGCGGATGGCGCATCCGCCTCGACACCGACGGCCTCGCCAGCCTCGTCCACGGCCGCGACGTCGCCGCCGAGCTGGCCGGCATCGTCGATGCCGTCAGCGTGTCGCTCAATGCTCCCGACGCGGAAACCCACGCCCGGCTCTGCCCCTCGCGCTTCGGAACGCAGGCCTGGCCCGCCGTCGTCGCCTTCCTCCGCTCCGCCAGACACCACATCGGCGACGTCACCGCCACCGTCGTCGGCCTCCCCGGACTCGACATCGATGCCTGCCGCCGCCTGGCCGAAGACGACCTCGGCGTCCACTTCCGCGTCCGCGCCCACAACGTCGTCGGTTGATCACCCGGCCTGCCGGAAAACGCCCTACCCCCGCCCCGCCTTCAACAACTCGTCCAGCCGCCTCTGGTACTCGTCCGCCGTGATCTCCCCGCGGGCGAGCTGCCGCTGCAGCGACGAAACGTGGTGCCGAACACTGTCCGGGGCGGTCCGGGCCGCCGGAGCGGGACCCGCCGCCGCACCCCCGAGCTGATAGCGCCCGGGACGGACGCCCGCCACCGGCGTCCCCGCCGACGGCGTCGCACGCATCGGATGACTGCCGCCGACCTCCACCCCCATCACCGGCGTCTCCGACGGCCCAGGGGCCGACGACGGCTCGGCAGGTCCCGCCGCGGGCGGCCAGAAACGAAGGCCCGAAACCTCGGGCGGCGGCCCGGGAGGCGTGGGCGCCGGCACCGGACCGCCGCCCGGAAGCCGGGGCCGCATCGCGGGCACGCCAAGCGACGTGTCGCCGGTCCGCCCCGAGCCGCCCGGAGCCGATACCACCGCAGGCGCACGCAGCCCGGGAGCCAGGGCGGCCGGCGCGCCGAGCAACGTCCGGGCGTGCACCGGCGCACGACGACCCGTGACCGGCTCGGACGAAGGAGCCGGCTGCGCCGGCGACGCCGCGACCGGCGCCTGCGGCAGCGGCTGCACCGGCAGCACCGGCGACGACGCGCGCGACGGCGGCGGCATCGCGGGGAACGACGGCCGGGACGGCGGCTTCGGCGGAGGCGGCGGCGAACCCACGGACGGACTCGACGCCCGCGCCGCCCCGGCGGGACCCGCCGGCACCGCCTTGTCCTGCGTCTCGAGCAGCGGCAACGCATGCCGCGGCGACAACTCGATCAGCTCCGCCGGATCCGGCGCCGCCGCGACGGCAGGCGCAACCGCCGGCGCCGCAAACGGATCGAGGCCCGGCGGCGGCGGCAACGGCGACAGATCCAGGGGATCCGGCGCCGCGGCCGCGGACACCGCCGGCACCAGCTCCGCCGCAGGCACGAACACCTCGCCGACCGCGACCGGACGCGCCTCGGATCCGGACCCCGGCGCACGCGCGACCGAACGCACGGGACGCCGCGCCGCCGGCGGCTCGCGACGGATCATCGCCTCGACCGCACCCCCGACCACCCCGACACCCAGCCCCACCCACAACAAGCCGGTCCACCACAACGCGCCGAGCTTCACCGGCACGGCAAACGCCGCGTAGCTCAGGGGAATGTCCCCGAGGGTCGACGCGAAGGCCGGCACGTGGCCGAAGGCGACCGCCGCCAGGACCACGTGGAACGCGGCCGACGCCAGCACCGACCGGCCACCGCGGACCGGCGCGCTCGGCAACAACGTCCCCAGCGAGGCCAGCGCCCCCAGCACGACCAGCACCAACGGCGCCGCCGCCAGGATCGCCTGCGCCGACCCCGTCGCGATCGGATCGAGCACGCCGGCCTGGAACAGCGTCCCGCCGGCATCGCCCATCGGGACGGCGAAAAGCACGATGACCCCGGCGGCACCCAGCCCCGCGACCACACGGGCGACCAGCGACTGCCGCAACGCGCGGCGCCACGCCAGCCCCGCCAGCAGCACCGGCACCGCGACGTACGCCAGCGTCTCGCGCCCGCCGGCACCCGCCCCGAACACGGCGAACGGCGGCCCGAACTCGTCGGGACACGCCGCCATCCACGCCAGACCCGCCGCGGCCGCTCCCGCACCGAGCGCGGCGCCGGGGACCGACTCCAACGCCCCGAGGACCGACAGCAGGACCCCGGCCACGACCGGCAACAGGTAGAACACCTCCCGGCCCGACCACAGATCCCACGTGAACGCCGTGCCGTCCGGCCCGGCCTCCCACGGCGACACGAGAGCCACGAGCGCGATGGCCGCCGTCGCGTAGGTGACCGTCCGCAAGGTCGCGCCGAACAAGGCATCCTGGATTTCGAGCGGCGAGGGTCGGTTCAAGCGCAGCGCCACCTCCCGTGGCCCGATTGTTCCAAAGGACGGCCGGCGTGTCCAATAGCGGGAAGGGAAGGGGCGGGCTCTACGATCCGCCGACGCTCGCGCTGCCCTCGACCACCACCGCGCCGGTCAACGAGCCGCACGCGTCCGCGGACGCGGTGAAGGTCGCCGAGACCTCGACCGAGACCTGGATGGCGAGAACCGCGCAGGCGAACGCCTCGACGGCGGTCGCGATCGAGTCGGCGAAGGCGTCCAGCGAGTCGAAGAACGTCTCGACCAGGTTCACGACCGCCTCGCCGGCTTCGCGCGCGGCCTGCAGCACCGCGCCGTAGTTGTCCCGCAGCGCCGTCGCCAGCGCCCGCAGCCGGTCCTGCGCCGCGGGCGTGCCGCCGAGCAGGCCGTAGTTCACGGCGACCGAGGGACGGGTGCAGGTCAGGCTCGCGCTGACGCGCGCCTCGCACGAGGCGTGGCACTCGGCATCGACCTCCGGCGGACGGGCGTAGACCTCGCAACGCGGCGGCGTGACCCACACGTCGCACCCGCCGTGGCACTCGCCCGTGCACCCGCCGGAAACCTCGGCGACGCAGGTGCCGCTGCAGGAACCCGTGCACTGGGCGTCGCACGAGCCGGTGCACGTGCCCGAGCAAACACCCGCGCAGTGGCCCGTCGTGTCCTCGTACGTGCACGCGCCGTCGCAGGTCCCGTAGCACGCGCCGGTGCACGAACCCGTGCAGGTCGCGCTGCAGGAACCCGTGCAGGCGGCCGAAGCGTCAAGCCAGCACTCACCGGAGCACGAGGCGCCGCACTCGCCGATCCCGATCGTGCCGGGCTCGCAGTCGATGTCCAGCTCGCCGGGCGTCACCGTGACGTCGCACTCGCCCGCACAGGAGGCGTACGCGTCGAAGCTGCCCTCGCACGCCGGCGGCGTCACCTGCAGCGAAAGGAACGCGCCCGACGGAACCGCCGCCTGGATCGTCTCCCGGATCGCCGCCGCGACCGGCGTGCAAGCCGCCTGGATACGCTGCGCGTCCGACGGATTCGACCCCGTCGGCTGCATCTCCCCGGCACTCAGACCAAGCGCCGTGCCGATGTTCGTGCACGCCGTCGTCAGGCTCGTCATCAGCGCCTCGGCCTTGGCCTGCACGGCGAACGTGGCGTCGAAAAACGCCTCGATCTGCCGCGCCGTCGCGTCCGACCCGAAGTCACCGCGCGTCCGCGCCTCGAGGTTCAGCTCGTTGTTGTCGCAGGTCACCGCGTCGGCGAAGTTGCACGACACGGCCGCGGCCCCGACCCCCACCGCGGCAGCCAGAGCCAGCCCCAGAACCAGGATCCGACGATTCATGTTCTTGCTCCTCCCTTCGCTCGCACTGCGGCTTCCCCGCAGGCCCTGCCCGGCAGCTCCCGCTGCCCCGAATCCCGACGATCGGCACTCTGACATGGAAAACGCCCAGCGGCAACCCGAAGCGGCCCCCTCCCCCGCCGCCTCAGGCCTCCGGCCCCTCCCGCCGCTTCGCCAGCCGCAACAGCAGGTCCTCCAGCGTCCCCCGGCGCGGCACCACCTCCACCAGATGGCCCCCCGCCGTCACGATCTCCCGCACCAGCTCCGCCGCCGCCGCCTCGCTCGGCGCCACGAAATGATCCGCCTCGCCCCGCCGCTCGTGGCTCGTCGCCGACGCCGCCAGCTTCCCCGCCAGCTCGACCGCAAGCCCCGTCGCGCCAACGTCCACCCCCGTCGCCTCCCGCTGCAACAGCTCCCCCATCACCCCCTGGTCCGCCACCAGCCCCTCGTGGATGATCGCCACCCGCTCCGCGATCATCTCCACGTCGGGCAGGATGTGCGACGAGAACATCACCGTCGCACCCCCACGCGCCCGCTCGAGCAGGATGTCCCGGAACTCCTTCCGCCCGATGGGATCCAGCCCCGACATCGGCTCGTCCAGAATGAGCAGCTCCGGATCGGAGATCAACGCCTGCGCCATGCCCACCCGCTGCACCTGGCCCTTCGAAAGCTTCCGGATGGGACGACCCGCAAGCGCCGCAATCCCCAGACGCTCCAGCAGGACCCCCGAACGCCTGCGGCGCTCCGGAGCGGACAGGCCGAACAGACGACCGTAGTCGTCCAGAAGCTCCCGCGGCGACAGATGATCGTAGAAATACGGGTTCTCCGGAAGGAAGCCCAGACGCGCCCGCGACTCCTTGCGCGGCACCGGAACGCCCAGGATCTCCGCCGAACCACGGTCGGGCGCAACAAGGCCGAGCAGCATCTTGATCGTCGTGGTCTTGCCGGCGCCGTTGGGCCCCAGAAGCCCGAAGATCTCGCCCCGGGCCACCGTAAACGACACGTCCCGCACCGCCGTCACCCGCCGGCGCAGGAACTGGGTCCGGAACGTCTTGGCAAACCCGCGGACAGCGACGGCCGGTGCGTCCGCGGACATCAAGAACTACGGCGCGGCCGCCGCCAACGGCTGGCCGGCGGCAAGCCGGACGGCCAGAAGCCGCCCCGCCAACGCCTCGTCAACGTCCGCAATCTGCGCCCCAAAACCCCACGGCGCAGACCCGGGACCCCGAAGACGCACGATGACCTGCGCCCCGAACCGCAACGTGCCGTCCGGCGTCGCAAGCGCCACCGTCACCCGCTCGCCCACCCGGGGCGGCTGGTCGTCCTGGACCACGAGCCCCACCGAACCGAGCCGACGCAAGACCGCACTGCGGACCACGGGAGCATCGGCCCCATCGTCCGCCGGGATCTCGTACTGGATGCTCAACCGCAGCTCCGGCGCCGCCGTGTTCTCCGCCATCCGCCCACCTCCCCTGCCGCGCAGGCCCCCCGACGTCCGCCGGATACTCTTCGTCCGGCCCCCTCATGTCAAGAAAAGCGAACTCCAGGCCCCCCGGCACTCGAATAGCAGTACGCACAGCCCGTGCGGCACGCATGACCCCGGTAGTCGCCCACGTCCAGCGACGGCGCACAACCGCAATGACGCCGCTGGCTGCGGTCCCTCGCCGGAACGATGGCCCGCCCCTCGGGGTGGAGCGCCGTCGCCAACTCGGCGTCGATGCACGACGCGGCACGCACGATCCCCCCCAGCCGCTCCACCACCTTCGGCTGGCAGCACAGCCGCAGCTCCATCCCCGCGGCGCCGGCCGACGCCGCCAGCGCCGCCACCCACTCCACCCGCTCGGCCACCCCGGGCGGCGCGAGTCCGAACGGCGCGTACTGCGGCAGGAGCGAGCCCTTGAGCGACATCGTGGACAGAAAGGACGTCGTGCAGCGGCGCACGCCGAGCGTCCCCAGCCGCGACGCCAGCCGGACGAAGACGTCACGCGACGACCGGCCGGGAATCACCGGATCGAAACGCCAGAGCACCCGCCGCGCATCGCCGCCCACGACCCCGATCAGGCCCGGAACCTCCGCCAGCGCGTCCTCCCAGGCCGGCGCCCGCGGCTCGAGCGGTCCGGCCCCCAGGCCCGTGATCGTGAGCTGGACGAAGGCGTTGGGGACCCGCCGGACCGCGTCGCGCAGGGGACCCGGCCGCACCAGCTCCGCCGGATGCTTGGTCCACAGGAACAGCGCCTCCGGCGGACGGCGAAACCGCCCCAGCCGCTCGGCCAGCCACTCCGCATGGAAACCGGGCAAGTCGGTACGGCGCGAGGCGGAAACGACGGCGGGCACGCTCAGGCGAGGCCGCGCAGGGCCAGGTCCTCCTCCGAAAGACCGAAGAAATGACCGGTCTCGTGCAACAACGTCACGTACACCTCGTCCTCCAGCTCGGACTCGTTCTCCACGCAGTCCTCCACGTTGCGCTGGAAGACCAGGATGCGGGTCAGCGTCGGAACCCCCTGGTCGGCGTAGGGAACCCCGTCGAACATCCCGAGCGAACGCGGATCGAAACCCTGCTCCACGACGTCGCGGTCCGGCCGGTCCTGCACGATGATCGGCACGTGCTCGATCCGCAGCCGGATCGGATCGGGAAGCTGCGCGATCGCCTCCTGCACCATCCGGCCGAACTTCTGCACCGAAACGTGCGGAACCCCACGCCGCCGCCGCCGCCGCCGGTCCAGCTCCCAGACCTCGACGAACAGCTCCCGCGCCGCGTCGTCCTCGTGCAACGCCTCCCGCGCCACCGCCGTGCGGTAGACCACGTCCGCCCGCTCCTCCACCGTCAGCTCCGCCGCACGCAGCCCCTCGCCAAGCTCGACCACCTTCGCAGGATCGTCGTCATCCAGCAGATCCAACGCCGTCAACCCGGCGTCGACCAGCGTCGGATCCTGCCGGAACGCCTGCGTCAACAGCTCCACCGCCCGCTCCTCGTCCTCCTCCTCCAGCCGCAACAAACCCCGCACGTACAACACCTCGGGCGACGAGCCGTGCCGCTCCGCCATCCGGTCGACCTCGCGGCGCGCGCCGTCCAGGTCGTGCGCGTCCAGCCGGCGGAGCACCCGCTCCATCGCACCGTCCACGTCGTTTCGCTCGCTCCCGCGCGGCAACTCGCCTCGCTCCTCTCCCCCGCACCCAACCCGCCCTCCCCACCCCGATCCATGACACCCCCGGGGCCACTTGTCGAGAGTCCCCCGGCCGTGGTTGGATGCCCCAAGCGAGCCCGCCATGAGCCGAGATGCCGAAAAGAACGGAACGCAGCCGGAAGGCCGGGCCCGGGACGCTCGCAAGACCCGAAACGACCGGCGCCGCGCCGGCGCACGCCTCGTCTCCCTCGCCAAACTGCACCTCCTCGAGACCCTGCGGCAGACCCCGCGCTGCCTGCCCTGGCGCTCCGGAAGGACCCTCAAGGACCTCGAACGCCGCTCCGGTCTCGAAGGACCACCGTCGCCCGAGCGCGCCCAGCTCCTCGCGCCCCTGCTGGAACTGCTGATCCACGAAGGCCTCGTCCAACGACGCGCCGGACACTACCGCCTGCGCCCGGCCTGCGCCCCGCGATGCCCCGCCTGCGGCGGCAACACCTTCCACGAACACCCCATGAACCCCCCAGCCGACGGCGCAAGACCCGGAGACGTGATCGAGTACTTCTGCACGACCTGCGGCGCCTGGTCGGGCATGCGCATCACGGACGCCCCGAACACGCCACCAACCCCCTCCCTGTGAACCGGCGTCCACAACAAGCAGGCCTTCCTGCCGAACACCGTACACAGGAAGGCCCGACGCCCGGCGTCACCATCGAGTCAACATGCCGTCAATACTTATGAATTCATGGCATGCGGAATCCTGGACGGCGGAGCGTCGATGGCACGACAGTCGCATTGACACCCGAATGCCGCCGGGTCCAGAATGACCCCCCGGTGGGAGGTGCAGCGATGGCGAAAACCCTTTCCCTCCTCGTAGCCCTGGCAAGCGTTCCACTCATGACCCCCGATGCCGAGGCCCAGGTCTACATCGGCGGCAGCGTCGGCGTGAGCATCGGCGGCTACGTCGCCGTCCCCGCACCCCCCGTCGTGATCTACCAGCCGGCTCCTCCCCCCGTCGTCGTCTACACCCCCCCGCCCATCCCGATCGTCACCGTCCGGCCCGTGCCCGTGCAGACGGCGACCATCCAGGTGGCCCCGGCCCCCGTCGAAGAGAACCCGTTCCAGTCGGAGATCGGCATCGGCGGACGCGCCAACGCCGGCATCACAGGCTCGGAAGCCACCGGGATGGGCGGCGCCGGCGCCTTCCTCCGGTTCCACTCCTTCCCGAACTTCGCGTTCGAGCTGGGCACGGACTACTACATCGGCGAAGGCTTCGCCGGCGCCACGCGCGAAGAAGTCCCGATCGAGTTCTCCGTGCTGTGGTTCTTCGGTCGCTGGGACTCGCCGTTCCGCCTCTTCCTCTCCACCGGCGTCGGCGCAGCCTGGGCCCGCGTCGGCGAAGGCGAGCGGATCGATGAGCCGTGGTACGTGGGCGCCATGGGCGGGATCGGCATCGAGTGGCGGCTCATCCCTTCCCTGGCCCTCGTCGCCGACCTGCGCGGCTTCGTCCGCCAGCGCGTCAACGATCGCCCGGCCGATCCCGAGTACGCGCTCGACCCGATGTGGAACGACGGCAACTGCAACGAGAGCGGCGAGTGCACAGACCTGCAGGGCGGCGGCACCCTCAACGTCGGCGCCATCCTCTACTTCTAGACCCGGAACCTCGAGCTACTTCTTCTTCCGACCGAAAATCCGACCCAACAGACCGGCCTTCTTCTTCTCCTCGGGCGGAAGCGACGGTATCGGCGCCGGCATGTCCGGCGGCGGCGGGAGATCGGCCAACGACGGACGCGGCTGCGGGGGCGGGAACGAGGCGGCCATCGCCACCGCCTCGGCCTCGGTCATCACCGACGTCGGCGCCTCATCGTCCTCCGCCGCCCGGCTCGCCAGACCCTTGCGCAACGCCTCGCCGACGCCCGCCGGAACGACACCCCCCACGACCGGCAGCTCGGGCCCGGACTCGGAAGACACCGCGGGCGCGGCCTCCCGCTGCCCCGCCATGCCGGAGAACAGCTCCCGGGTCGCCTCGTCCGCCCCGGCCGGCGCCGGCCGGGGCGCCGTCCCCAGCGGCAACGAATCGACGTCCAGATCGTCCTCCATCTCCGACGCCCCGCCCAACGCCTCGGACGGCACATCCGGAAGGTCCAGGTCGATCGTCGGACGCGGACCAGGTCGCGCGGACAACAGCGGCGCCGGCGCTTCGTCGTCCCACGACGGCAGATCGAGCCCCGCTCCCTCGTCCCCGGACGCCGCCGGCGACGCGGTTACCGGAGCCGCCTCCTGGTGGACGAACGCGGGAGCCCCCTCGGTGATCAGGATCTCACCCGAGGCCTCCCGCGCGGGCGGGGGCCGGGAGACCGTCGCCAACGCCGCTTCCAGGTCGTCCAGCGACGGCAATCCCTCGTCGGGCGCCGCCGCTCCCGGTCGCGCCGCAACGGCCGCCGGCTGCGCCGCGGCCGGCTCCGCCGCCACGGCGGCCGCTGCCGCAACCTCGAACGCACCGGCTCCGGAGGAAACCTCCGCCGTCGCCGGCGACTCGCCGCCCGACACCGGCGCCGCGGCCGACTCCGCCTCCGCACCGGCTCCCCCCGACCCGGTCCTCACGGACGCTCCCGGCACCGCCGCCGCGGGCGACTCGGCCGCGGCCGGCTGGACCGCGACATCGGCCTTCACCGCAGGCCGCGGGGCAACGGGCTCACGCTTGGTACGCAACGACGCCAGCACGGCGTCCACGCTGCCCAGCGAAATCCTCCTCGCGCGCTCCGGCTTCGGGACGTCCGGCTTCTTCCCCGCCGGCTCCGCGGCCTTCCCCGCCGCCGCAGCCTCGGCCTCGACGCCGGCCCCGGACTCCGCCGCCGGCTCGTCCGCCGCAGCCGACACGCCGGGCTCCGCCGCGGCAACCGGCGCCGCGGGCTCCGCCGCGGCAGCAGCCTTCTCGGGCGCCTCCGGCGCGGCCGGGACGCTCTCACGCTCGACGACTTCCTTCTGCGCCTCGGCGTCCGGCAGGTGCTTCTCGCGCCAGGCCATGGCCCGCTCGATGATGCTCTCGCTCGCGCCCTCCAGCCCCAGGAACTGGACGCCCATGCCGTAGCGCTCGCCCGGCTTGGCGGGATCGAACGGCTTGGACCAGGCGACCTTGCCCACACCGACGACCGCCGCGGAACCGTCCTTGAGCAACAGCTCGAAACGGACCTCCGTGCCCTTCTCCCGCGGCTGCTTGGTCGGGACGTAGATGCCGCCCTTGCTGATGTTGACGGCGTAGCCGTCCAGGAAGGCATCGAGGTCGGAGTACCCCAGGCGGATCCGGAAGGTGGCGACGTAGCGGGTCGCCGTGCGACGGTCGGCCGGCTGGCTACCCATGCCCCAGCATCCTCTCGACCACGGCATACACCGATTGAATCGTGGCGTCCAGTTTCGCAGGCTCCCCGCCGCCGGCCTGCGCGAGATCGTCCTTCCCCCCGCCGCGCGCCCCAAGCGTCCCGGCCAGCTCGCGCACCAGCTTGCCCGCGGAAACCCGCTGCTGCACGTCGGCCGTCGCAGCCACCAGCAGGTTCGCCTTGCCCCCGGCCACCCCGCCCAGCACGACGACCCCCGAGCCGAGCTTCCCGCGCAACGCGTCGGCCAGCTCCCGCATCACCTTCGGCTCGCCCACCTCGACCCGCACCGCGTGCACCCGCACCCCCGCCACCTCCCGCACGCCCGCCGCACCGCCCTCCGCCGGCCCCCCCGCCGCCGGACCCTTCATCGCCTCCAGCGACAGCCGACGCTTCAGGTCGGCGACCTCGCGCTCCAACTCGCGCTCGCGCGCCAGCAGCTTCTCCACCCGCTCCGGCACCTCCGGCGGCGCCGAGCGCAGCGTCGCCGCGCACCGCCCGAGCTGCTCCTCCAGCGTCCAGACGTGGGCCAGCGCCCCCGCTCCCGTCACCGCCTCGATCCGCCGCACGCCCGCCGCGATCCCGCTCTCCCCCACGATCTTGAGGAACCCGATGTCGCCGGTGCGACGTGCGTGCGTGCCGCCGCACAGCTCGAGGCTCTCCGGCGTGGCCCGCACGAGCCGCACGACGTCGCCGTACTTCTCCTCGAAAATCGCCATCGCGCCCTGCTTGCGCGCGCTCTCCGGGTCGGTCAGCTCGGTCATCACCTCGTGGTTCGCCAGGATCGCCCCGTTCGCCAGCTCCTCGATGCGCCGCGCCTGCTCCGGCGTCAGCGGCTCGAAGTGCGAATAGTCGAAGCGGAAGCGGTCGGGCGCGACCAGCGAGCCCTTCTGCGTCGCATGGGCGCCGAGCACCGAACGCAAGGCCCAGTGCAACAGGTGCGTCGCCGTGTGGTTGCGCCGGATCGCCGCCCGCCGCTCGCCGTCGACCACCGCCCGCACGCTCGCGTCCCGCCGCAGCCCGCCGCTGCGCACGACGCCCCGGTGCACGATCAGCTCCGGCGCCGGCCTCTGCGCGCCCGTCACCTCCACGCGCAGGCCGGAAGCCTCGAGCGTCCCGGCATCGCCGACCTGCCCGCCCGCCTCGCCGTAGAACGGCGTGCGGTCGAGCAGCACGTCGACCTCGGCCCCCGCCGCCGCCTCCTCGACCTCGACACCGTCGCGCAGCACGGCCAGGACGCGCGCCCCGTCCACCTCCTCGCGCTCGTAGCCCTCGAACACCGTCGCGCCGTGCCGCTCCGCAAGCTGCAGCAGCGCGCCGGAGACCTTCTCTTCGCCCGAGCCCTTCCAGACCGAGCGTTCGCGCTGCGCCGCCATGGCCCGGTCGAAGCCGTCGCGATCGAGCAGGAATCCCTGCTCCTCGCCGATGACCTCGATCAGGTCGTCCGGGAAACCGAACGTGTCGTAGAGCTTGAACGCGACCGCGCCGGGCAGGACCTTCCCGCGCGCGTCGTGCAGCCATTCCCTGTTCGCCGCCAGCAGATCGAGACCTCGCTGGAGCGTCTGCCGGAAACGCGTCTCCTCCTGCTTCACCACCTCGAGGATCAGCTCGCGCCGCGCGAGCAGCTCCGGGTAGTCGGGACCCATCCGCTCGACGACGCGCCCCGCGACCTCGTGCATGAACGGGTTCTCGATGCCCAGGCGGTGGCCGTGCCGGATCGCCCGGCGCAAGACGCGCCGCAGCACGTACTCGCGCCCGGACTTCTCCGGGAACACGCCTTCCGCGATCAGGAACGCGGCCATGCGCGCATGGTCCGCGGCCACGCGCATCGAGACGTCGTCGGCGGCATGGGCGCCGTACGACTTGCCGGCGATCCCCGCCACGAGCCCGATCAGCGGCTGGAACAGGTCGGTGTCGAAGTTGGAATCGACACGCTGCAGGACCGACGCAATGCGCTCGAGCCCGGCCCCGGTGTCGATCGAAGGCTTGGGCAACGGCTCCAACGGACCGTCTGCCGCCCGACGCTCGAACTGCATGAACACCAGGTTCCACAGCTCGAAGTACCGCTCGCCGTTGTCCGGGCTCGCCTCGCCGAAGGCAGGACCGCGATCGTAGTGGATCTCCGAGCACGGACCGCACGGTCCGGTGTCCCCCATCGCCCAGAAGTTGTCCTTCGCGCCGCAACGGAAGATGCGGCCCTCCGGGACCCCGATCTCCTTGCGCCAGATCGCCTCCGCGTCGTCGTCGTCCTGGAACACCGTCACGATCAGCTTGTCCGGCGACAGGCCGTAGCCGGCCGTCAAGAGGTCCCAGCCGAAACGGATGGCGTCCGTCTTGAAGTAGTCGCCGAACGAGAAGTTGCCCAGCATCTCGAAGAAGGTGTGGTGGCGGGACGTCCGGCCGACGTTCTCCAGGTCGTTGTGCTTGCCCGAGATGCGGATGCACTTCTGGCAGGTTGCGGCGCGGCCGTAAGGCCGGGACTCGCGTCCCAGGAAGACGTCCTTGAACTGCACCATCCCCGCGTTGGTGAACATCAGCGAGGGGTCCGAGCGCGGGACAAGAGCGCTCGACGGGACGACCTGGTGGCCGTGCCGGGCGAAGTACTCGAGGAACTTCTGGCGGATTTCACGGGCCTTCATGGCGGGCGGGAGCCTGCCAGGAAGGCCCGTCGAATTCAAGCGGGACCGGGCGCTAGAACCAGGACGAGATGCCGTAGCGGTGCATCATCTCGATCAGCGACAGCGTGAAGCTCTCGTTGTCCTGCAGACGACCCTGCGCCCGGAGCAGGCAATCCGCACCGCCCGCGGCCGTGCGGCACTCCTCCGGCAGATCGGCCGGCGGCGTGGTCGGATCCTCCAGGAGCCCGATGAGCTCCCGCAGCTCGTTCATCTGGTGCAGAAGCTCGCCGGCCATCGACTTGTAGTTCAGCGTCGCATAGTCGGCCAGCCACGGCTCGCGCGGCGAGAACTTCGCCGCCACGTAGGTCTTGTGCAACCGCTGGCTCTCGTAGACGACGCAGGAGTCGTTCTCCAGGGCGCCTGCGGCAAGCATCGCGGGAACATCGCACCCGGGGATCTCGAAGTAGTCGCCGCCGCCGTCAAGCGCCACGTACATCTGCTGCTCGTAGGAGGTGTCGAAGAAGACCGGGAACTCGGCCAAGGCGAACGCCGCGGCGTAGTTGCGCAGGATGACGTTCGTGCCGCCGCCGACCGCCGGCGACCCCGGATACTGGTCCACGATGTCCGGCGCGCAGTAGTTCGGGAAACCGCCGCCGAACAGCGTGCCGCCGCACGCGTAGCCCTTCCAGAACTGCGGGTAGCTGAGCCGCGGCGCGGCCTCCGTCCCCGTCATCCGCGGGCCGTACCAGCGCGGGTTGTCCAGCATCAGCCCGCCGAAGAGGCTGTTCATCTCCACCGTGAACATGTCGTAGAAGTTGAAGTAGTACCTCTCGTCCATCCCGTACGTGAGGCCCCAGTCACGCAACACCAGCGCCATCATCGCCTCGAGCTTGTTGCGCAGCATGCCCTGGCGCGCCAGACGGAAGTAGCCCATCAGCCCATCCTCGTAGCGCGACCACATGTACTTCCCCAGCCCGGGCCGCACGTCCAGGTCGCCCAGGCCGAACTCCTCCGTGTCCTTCAGGAGGTAGCTGTCGGTGATCGAATCGTAGTCGTACGAGCCGACGTCGGGAGTCGTGATCACGTAGGCCAGGAACTCCATGGCGTCCGCGGACGCGAGGAACTGGTCCCAGTCGCCGTAGCCGAACTGCGGATCGCCCGGCTGCAGCCGGAACTCGCCGCCCTCGTAGAACAACCGGTACCAGAAGTGCTGGTAGATCTTGCCGATGGTGTCGAGGTAGCGCCAGATGGAGGCGCCGTACCAGGAGTTGTTGTAGCGCCGGAAGTGCGTCATCAGGTAGTAGCGGTCGAACGACTCGCGGAAGTTCGAGATCACCTCGCGGAAACTGGCGCCCTCGTCGAACATCGTGCACCACGAGATGTCGTTGGAACGGCTGTTGCCGCAGTTCTTGTAGTTCACCGGGAAGAACGGCGCGTCGGCCGTGCCGTAGGAGGTGTGCCCGATGCGCTTCCAGTCCTCCTCGAAGTTCGAGCAGATCTTCGGAAGCTGCGCCGCGTCCGCGTCCAGCATGCGCTGGCGGTAGTTCACGACGCACTTCTGCGGGAGGACGTCCTCCTGCGCGGGAATGCCGCGCGAGGGATCCCCAGGGGCCAGCGTGCCCTTGCCGCGGGAGAACGGACAGTCGCTGTCGGCCTCGCAACGCTCGCCGCCCAGGTAGTACACCATCGGCAGCCGCCGCAGCCAGGGACACGTCACCGTGCCGCCGGCTTCCGTGCACTCGTGCGTGCAGTCCGAGCCCCGGTTGATGTCCGACGGGTCGCGCGGCGTGCACACGCCGTAGGGCACCGCCGAGTCGTCGCGCGCGGGATACGAGCGCGGGTCGCCCTCGTAGACCTCGCGGCGGCCGGCGTAGGCGAAGAGCGCATAGGCCTTGTCGTAGCGGCCCACGTTGTGGAAGTAGTTGTAGATCTCCGGGGGATAGTCCATCACGGACGTGAAGTGGTAGCTGTCCACCCCGGCCAGCTCCCGCGTCCTCTTGACCGCGTCGAAGTCGGCCCAGAACTCGGCCAGATCCTCCGCCGTCTCCGAGCAGATGCGCTCGCCCGTGTGGGGATCGGGCTCCGTCTCGCACGTCTGGTAGTCGCCGAAGTCGGGATACGGGTGCTGCGACGCGATCTCGTAGTACTGGTCGTGGTAGTTGAGCGGGTCGGCGCTCGCGCCGAAGTTGTGCTCCATCCCGATCGAGTGCCCGAACTCGTGCATGAAGACCCACTTGTTGATGCGCTGCCGGATCTCCACCGCCACCTGCGCCGGGGAGTAGTCGCCCAGCTCGGTGGCCGCACGCACCAGCGACGAGTCGCTGAACACCGTGAACTCGTCGATCGGCAGGAAACAGTGGCGCGCGTCGAACCGCTTCAGGTCCTCCGCCCGCCGCTGCTGGATCCGCTCCGCGAAGCTCACCCGGAACGGCGAGACCGCGTCCAGCACCGCCTCGTCCGTCGCACGCAAGGTCCCGGGAACCGCCTTCGCCCCGAACGGCAGCTCCTCGGCGTACTCACCCAGCGTGTCGAACGCGTCCAGCGTGTCCCGCTCGAACTGCGTCCCGGCCAGCGAGAACACCCGGTTGGAGAACGTCCGCGTGCCGCCCTCCATCCCGGTCAGACGCTCGAGCTTCGGACGCAGGGCCTCGATGCGCGCCCGCGCCCCGGCCGCGTCGCCGCTCGCCACGAGCAGCAGCGGGTCGTAGAGCGACCCCGCCCCAAGCTCGGAACGCGGCGCGACGGCCCCGATCGGAGCCCAACCACGCGGATGCTCCGTGTTGGACAGGTTCGCGAAGTACTCGCGCTTGTACTCGCCGCTCATCACGGCGTCCTCCGAAACCTGCCAGCGCGACCAGTCGGGGTGCATCAGCTCGTCCGGCGCGGCCAGGCCGAGGTCCAGCAGGAAGGAGGTGGAGATGCGCTCGATGGACTCCTTCGTGATGTTGACGTTCGCCGAGACCAGACGGCCGTTGCGCACGTCCTGCAGCGGCAGCGACACGCCCGAGAACGGCGCGCCGGGAGCCACGATCATCGCCCAGAAGTGGTAGCGGATGTCGCCCAGCTCCGCGCAGGGATGCGCGTCGTCGTTGGGCCAGCGGTCGCAAGGGTTGGTCTGCAGGATGAGCGCGCACTCCGTGCCCGCGAAGTGGTGCTGGTACACCTCGTCCGTGAACTGCGCCAGCGTGTCCCGCTCGTCGAAGTCCGCGATCGTGTGCGGATCGCAGCCGGCGCAGTCGGGCTCCTCGATGCGGCAGTCCCACGGGACGCCGCCGGTCTCGCTCGGCAACGGCTGGTTGCGCGCCTGCCGCACCAGCGTCATGAACGTCACGTTCCACTCCCACGCGGCCCGCATCGAAGGCTCGACCAGGTACGTGGGGAAACCGGCCGTCAACGTGTAGACGATCGGCTTCACGGCGCGCTGCGCCAGGGGACGGAAGTCGCCCGGAATGCGACGGCCGTCCGGACCCAGACGCAGGTCGTCGGCCCACAGGTCGTGCCGCGCGCCCCAGTAGTTGAGCGCGTCCGTCGCCCCGTACTCGCGCGTCAGCCCCTCCTCCTCGTCGGGCAGACCGCCGCGCTGGTAGGTCTGCTGTTCGAGACGGATGATGCCGAAACGGTCGTACATCGAGTTCGGGACGTTCAGCGCCTCGTAGTCGGGGACGTCCGTCGAACGGAGGAAGCTGTGGCGGACCGCGACGCGGAAGGAGGTGCAGGGAATGCCCTGCGCGAAGTCGCACATCATGCCGTAGGCCGTGAGGGGCGACCAGATCTCCTGCGTCACGAGCGACAGGTAGTAGGGCGGCGCGTCGCCGGACGCCGGGTCGTCGACCAGCTCGTCCACGTACTGGCAGCCCATCGTCCACCAGGGAGCCAGATCGGCCCAGGTGAGGACGCCGCGACGCGGATGGATCGCGCCGAGATCCGCCGCCGTCAGGCCCAGCTCGCCCGCGCACTGCTCCGCGTCGGGCGCGAAGTCGCCCTCCAGGCCGTCCGGCGCGTGCATCGCCCGGCGGCAGGACGCCGGGCAGTCGGCCGTCGCGATCTGGACCTGCCAGCTCGCGGGACACTCGGAACCCTCGTCGCACAGCAGGCCGGCGGGCTGCCGGCTGATGTAACCCAGCTCGCCGTAGGCGTCGAGCGAGGCCCAGTAGTAGCCGAGGACGTTGTTCGAGGTCCAATCGACGCGCATGTAGTCGCGCTCCCACCACAGGCGGTCGCGCGTGTTCTCCTCCGTCACGATGCCGACCTCGCCCGTCGTCGGGTTGTACTGGTGCTGGATGTCGAAGTGCGACTCGATCGAGAACGCCGCGATCGGCTCGCCCAGGAACGTCGAGCTTCCGCCGTCGGGGTTGGTCCCGGCCACGATCTCGTACGTCCGCACCGCGTAGAGGTAGTTCTCGTCGATGATCCACCGGATGCGCGCCATCGTGGAGGTGGCGTAGTCCCACGTGCTGTCGCCGCGGAACGTGAAGTACGAGGACTCGAAGTTGTGCTCCGCGACGAACCGCGAGTAGTACCACTCGCCTTCCAGGACGTCCTTGCGCAGCACGTTGGTCTGCACGTAGCTGCGCTCGCCGCGCGACTCCTGACAGGCGCCCAGGACCCCCGCCAGAAGGACCGCACCCAGAAGGTGCAAGGTGATGCGCTTCATGGTCGTCTGCTCCTTCACCGTGTTGTTCAGCGCGTTCATGGCTTGCCTCCTCCCACCTACATGCTTCCGTGGTAGTGGATCCAGGTGTTGAGCCCGTAGGCGCCCTGGAGCTCCAGGAGGTAGCGGATGAACGACTCGTAGCCGTCCACGTCGTAGCGCATCTGCATCAACCCCGTCGCGTAGTCCGCGACGGGCATCGCGCACCGCGTCGCCGCGAGCACCGACGCCGCGGCACCGTAGTCCGTGCCGCCGATGACGAGCTGGCCGCCCCATTCGCCGCCGGCGTCGACCAGGCACTGCTCCAGGCAGGCCAGCAGCTCCTTCTGCTGCTCGGCCTTCTGCACGATGGCGAACCCGAGCGACGCGCCGCCGCCGATGCCGTCCGCGCCCGCCTCGACCTTGAACGCCAGATACTGGCGATGATAGCGGTCGCTCGTGAACACCGCGTAGTCGCAATCCTGGCTGCTGCCCACGGGGCACCGCCGGGCGTCCGGCGGGACCCGGGCGCCGCCGCCGGAGCCGACCACGTAGACGGCGGCCTGCTCCTGGAACGTCGGGTCGAACGGCGTCGGAATCTCCGACAGGCCGTACGTCACGCCCACCATCTGCACGTAGAACGAGTCGGACTGCACGGGCGTGAGCGCCGACATCGACTCGTCGTTGGCCCAGCAGGGGGAGCCGCCGGCCTCGTCGACACGGCACGCGCCCCGCCAGTAGAAGGGATAGACGATCTTCGTGTCGGTGTCCTCCGAGCCCGGCTGGAGCACGCGGGGCATGTAGTACCCGGGCTCGTCGGCCAACAGGCCCGTCATGAGGTAGCCGATCTCCGTCGGGAAGAGGTCGTACATGTTCACGAAGTACGGCTCGTCCCTCGTGTACGCGAAGCCCCAGTCGCGCACCAGCATCATCTCCAGCGTCCAGAGCTTGTCGTAGAGCATGCCGATACGCTCCACGCGGTTGATGCCGTCCAGACCGCCCTGGTACAGCGAGTACATGTACTTTCCGACGCCGAGCGGCACGTTCAGGTCGCCCTGATCGATGTAGCGATTGCTGTAGTTGTAGCGGTCGCGCCACGATTCGTGCTCGTACGAGCCGACGTTCGGCAGCGCGAGGGTCTGGATGTACCAGTTGAGGACGTCGACGCTGGCCATGTACTGGTCGTAGAAGCTGAAGGGCTCCGTGCTGGTGCGGTACTCGCCGATGTCGGCGGCCCAGTTGTAGAACAGGTTCTGGAAGATCTTCTGGCCGATGGAGTAGAAGCGCATGAAGCCGGAGATGTAGGGGTAGTAGTCGAACGTGTGGCGGTAGCGCCGGAAGGCGAAGCGCAGGTAGGCGCGCTCCCAGTAGTCCTTCGCGTTCTGCACGATCTCGCGGTAGCTGCCGCCCTCGTCGAAGACCGAGCAGTCCGCCGTGTAGGACTGGTTGTCGTCGGTGCAGAACTTGTAGCGGCGGTCGACGAACGTGGAGGTGAGGTCGCGGACGTCGTCGCGCATGTTGGAGCAGCCGCGCGTCGTCCCGAAGGTCGTGTTCCAGTCGACGCAACGCTGCGTGATCCCCGCCTCGACCTGGTCGGTCATCAGGGACGCCGCGCCGGGGGTGCCGGCCGCGAAGGGGCAGTCGGCATCCGTGGTGCAGGCCTCGCCGCCGTTGTAGTACTTCCAGTAGTGCACGGCGTTGCGGTCCGGCCGCGGCGCCGTGGTGCCGTCCGTCTCCCAGACCTCCACGATGTCGCCGTAGCCGAAGTACAGGGCGCCGATGTCGTACGCCGGCAGCCCCGTCAGCTCCTCGTACCAGTTGCCCGTGTAGTCCATGATCGCGGCGTTCTCGTACATCTTCACGCCGGCGAACTGGCGGTCGCGCTTCACCTGCTCCTGCGCCTGGGCGAAATCGACCAGCTCCAGGTTGTTCAAGTGCCCGTCCTCGTCGGTGTCGTAGTCCGTCTCGTCGGGCCAGGGGTTTGCGTCGTCGATCGCGTAGTACTGCGGATAGTAGTTGTCGCGGTCCGAGCTGCCGGCGAAGTTGTGGCGCAGGCCCAGGACGTGGCCGAACTCGTGGAGGATGACCGGACGGTAGAGGTACTGGTCGAGCAGGAACGTGAGCTGCGGCTCCCGATCGAGAATGCCGGGGAAGCTGGCCTGCAGCTTGTCCACGAAGCCGCCGACCGTGTGGTCCACGAAAATCGGCGGACGCATCACGCAGCCGCGATGGAACCGCTGCTCCATGTGCCGATCCGCCTCCATGCGCTCCGGCAGCGAGGTCCGGAAGTGCGAGGCCAGATCCAGGCGCCGCGCGCTCGTCGTCGTCACCCCGGGCGGGATCTTCGCGATGTCGTTCGCCGCCATCGCCTCCTCGTTGTCGAACAGCACCCGCTCGATCTCGGAGCCCACCAGGCTGCGCACGCGGTCGGAGTACAGGTTCGCACGCCCGCGCTCGCCCTTGAGCTGCTCGGCCCGGGCGAACGCGCGCTCCATGTTGCGCGTCATCTCGGCGTACGGCACGCCCGCGACGCCGGTGCGCGCGCCCAGCGCGTCGACCGGCGGCAGCTCGCGCTGCGGGATCGCCGGACGGTCGACGTTGCCGCCCAGATTATCGATGTAGTCGCGGTACTCCTCGCCCATGTAGTACTCCTCTTCGGAGTACCGGCCGGTCTCCAGGTCGATCTCGGACAGCACGCGGGTGCGCCAGATGTCGAGCTGCGAGCCGCCCATGTTCGCCTCGCCCACGATGTACTCGCCCGTGACCGGGTCCGCGCGCATCTCCGCGACCCCCGACCAGCCGGTCGAGACCTCGTTGACGTAGGAGAGGAACGAGTAGCGCATGTCGCCGCGCTCCTCGCACGGCTCGCCGGGGTCGTCCGGACCGTCGCGCCCCGCGGGATGGCGGACGCAGGAGTTGACCCGCCCCACGATCACGCACTCGTCGCCCTCCATCGCCAGCCAGCGGTCGGCCGCGAAGTCGGAGTCCGCACGGACGCCGTCCCGGTACGCCGCGTACTCCTCGACACGGTCGGGCCGGCCCACCGCCGGCAGCTCGGCCGTGCCGTTGTCGCGCCGGTCGATCGCGATCGCGCAGCGGTAGGGCTCGCCGGCGTAGCTGCGGTCCGCCACGGGGCACTCGCCGAAGACGTTGCGGCCGCTGTTGCAGGTGTAGGCGTCGCTGGTGTCGGGGTCGAAGATCCACTTCGCGTCGTCGACCGTCCCGTCCGGGTCCGGAACGCCGTCGTCCCACGACGGCAAGGTCTCGCCGCGCAGGACGCGCACCAGCTTCATGTAGTAGCGGTTCCACTCCGACGCCACGCGGATCGCCGGCCGCAGGAGGTGCATCGGGAACTCGGTCGTCGTGTAGAAATACACCGGGCGGACGTCGCGCTCGCCCTCCGGAATCAGGTTGCCGGCCGCGTCGCGCGTCTCCTGCCAGATGTTGAAGCGGCTCACGGGCTGGGTCCAGAAGTCCGTCATGCCCCAGTGCGGGTCGGAGGGATCGACGGCGTCGCTCTGGTCGTACGTCGGACGGCCCAGACGCCAGAAGCCGAACTGGTTGAAACGCGAATCCGGCCACTCCTGGGCCTCGTACTCGCGCTGCTCCGGGATCTTGAGGAACGCGTTGCGCACGGTCATCAACGACGAGGTGCAGATCGGCGCGTCGATGTAGATCGACATGCACCACGGGACGAGCTGGCCCGTGTAAGGGTCGTTCACCATCCCCGGCGTGAAGACCTCCTGCGTCACGAAATCCATGTAGTATAGCTCGCCCTCGCCGCCGTAGTCCGCGACGCGCGTCACGCCTTCGCGCGCGTCCTCCGCGGCCGAGGTGCGGACGAAGCGCGGACGGTAGGTGTCGGGCCACTGCACGCCCGTCGAGTCGCCGCCCTCCTGCACGAAGGAGGGGGCGGGGTCGCGGGAGTAGATCTGGAACGCGTCGTACAACGCCGCGGTGAAGACGTCGGTCGTCATGACCAGGTTCTCGGACCAGTCGACGCGCATGTACTGCCGCGCCGACCAGTGCTGGTCGTAGTCGTTCTCGACCAGGATGTTGACCTCTTCCCCGGTCGTCGCGTTGTAGTCGCGTCGGATGTCGAAGTGCGACAGGATCTTGAACGCCAGGACGGGCTCGCCCCGCAACGGCGCGTTCTCCACCGCCGCACCCTCGACGTAGTCGTAGGCCCGGATCGCGAAGAGATAGTCGCGATCGATCATCCACCGGATGCGCGGCACGGCCGCGCCGCCGCCGAAGTTGATCCAGTCGGCCGAACAGTCGCCGGGGAACGCCATCTCCCCCGCCTCGTCGTCGGTGCGGATCACGCACGAACGGTAGTACCACTCGCCCTCGAACACGTCCTTGTCGACCACGTTCGCCTGCACGTAGCTGCGCGGCGCCTGGTCCTCCGTGCACCCCGCGGCAAGCAGCAAGGACGCCGCGGCCACCGACACCCCGAACCTCTTGATCGTCGTCATCCGAGCCCTCCATTCACCGCGCGGCAACCGCGCCGACGTCCGCCGACGAAGCCGTGTCGCCCCCGTCGTCCTCGCCCATGTCCTCGATCGTCGTCACCAGGCCATCCACCGACAACGCGATGTCGAAGTAGATCGCGCTGAACCGGTTGATGAACGGCGGCCGGTACGAGCCGTCGTCCGCAAGCTGCGCCGTCACCGTCGAAACCCCCACCGCGAAGGACAGGAAATCCCACGCGTCGTACCCGACCTCGAGCAGGTACGAGAACGACCCGCGCATGTCCGTGTTGTCTTCCGAAGCGGGGACGTCGACCATCTCGCCCGCGATCTCCACCTGCGCGTCCGCCACCGGATAGAGCAGCGTGTTGCTGATCCCGAACGACAACGTCGTGTACAGCCGGTCGAGCCAGTAGACCTGCACCTCGAACGTGTTGCTGAACGACATCGAGGGATTCCGCATCCCCATGTTGAAGCACTCGGTCTGGTTCTCCACCGAGCTGATGCACGGGAACAGCTCGTCCTCCGTCACCATGCCCGAGTACTTGTTGAAGTTCTTGGTGTACTTGAAGCCGTAGCTGAGCTGCAGCCCCCCCAGGACGTCGAAGCTGCGCCGGATCGAAAGCGACGGCGCCAACGACAGGTACAAACTCCGCGCCTGCGACAGCTTGCTCGTCGGAAACCCGAACGTCACCCCGCCCCCGAGCTTCAACTCCACCACCGGGATGGTGTAGAACGTGGAGTAGATGAAGCCGAGCGAGATGTCCGACACCCAAGGCTCGTACGTCTGCTGCGTCGTGTCCGAGTCCGTCAGCTCCAGATCGAGCGAGAACCCCAGCCGCGCACTCAACGTGTCATACAGGTAGTAGCGCGGATTGAAAGCCCACGTCATCAGGTAGCTCGGGTTGTAGTCCGGCTCGTAGTCGGGATTCAGGCTGATCGCCGTGAAGGAGTTCTCGTACACGATCGAAGTCCCCCGGTACGGCAAAGGCTCCTCCTCCTCCGCCGCCTCCGTCGTCGCCGCGCTGTCCGGATTCGTCCCCTGCGCCACCGCCCACGCAGGACACGTCCAGAGCGCAAGCGCCAAGGCACCGCGCAACACTTTCCTCACGATGTCACCCTCCGTTCCCATGCCTGTCGCATGTCGCGACCGCCGACGCGCCGATGTCGGCGGAATACAAGCCTCGCCCCCGGTGTTTGTCAATCCCAAAGGGACGACCCGCCCGGCCAATCCGGGACAACGTCGTCGTCCGCCTGGCAGAAGACGCTCCCATCCGGGCGCGCCTTGCAGCAAGAAACGTTCCGCTGGGGGAACGGACTGCATGCCCGGCACGTCAGCCCTCGACCGACCGGGCGCGGATCGGGCAAGGAGAGGTGGAGAGGTCGGCTGGAGAGGTGGGGAGCAATCGGGTGCGGATGCCTTGGCCCACCTGTGCCACCCTGGCACAGGACTTCGCGCATTCGTTCACGGACAAGCCGCAGCCCGAACCACCGAGCCCCCACCCTCCCGCGGCTCCGACCAGAGCATCCGCCACCCCCCACCCCAACGCACCACGCTCGCCCCACGCTCGTCCCGCACCGACCCCTCCCCGGCCCCCGTCCGCTCCGCCAGCACGGGGCCGAACGGATCGAACGTCACCGGCGGCACGAACTCTCGAACCTCGACCAATGCCAGCCCGACGCTCCAGTCCGGCGACACCGCCCCCCCCCCGGGGTCGTCGCCCGCACGCACGACGCCCCGCGCGGCGAAAAAGACCCGCCACCGTCCGTCGCCGGCCTGCTCCGCAACGTCCGGATCGGCCAGCCGCTCCAGCTCCGTCCAGCGGCCCGCCACCGCGGCCCCCGCCGGTTGCAGCAAAGGCTCGTCCGCGACGCGCTCGAACCCTCCGGCGCCGCTCGGGGGACTCCGCGCCAAGCCGACGCCGGCGTCCACGCCCCCCGTGTAGAAGAGGAGAACCTCGCCCGGCCCGACGAACACGGCACCGGGCGATCCGACGCGTCCCTCCTCCCAGGCCAGGACCGGCGCCAGCTCGGGAAAACGGGAGAAGCGCCCGAACGTCCCCGACGCATCCCGCACCGCAAGGCCGATCCCCGCATCGTCGCCGCCGGCATAGAAGAGGAGAACGACGTCGCCCAGCTCAAGGAGATCCGGCGCGCCGACGCGACTCCCCTCCCACGGCTCCTCGGGCTCCAGAAGGACGTCGCCGGCCTCGAGCCGCCCGGGCGACGGCCAACGGAAACGCTGCACGACCGAGCGGCCGTCGCGGCGGACCTCGGCCAGGATCGACAGCTCGTCCGCGGAGCGGACCGCGTCGGGGTGCGCGACGTCGGCCGCGACCGTCTGGATCTCGCAACGCCTCCCGTCGGGGCAGTCGGAGTCGCCCGCGCACGGCACCGCCGTGCAGCGGCCGCTGCCGGCGCTGCACGTCTCGCCGTGCGCACAGTCGGCGTCGCTCCGGCAGTCGGCGACACAACCGCCCAGGCTGCACGAGGCGCCCGGGGGACAGCCGCCGGGATCGGCCGGATCGCAACGGGGGGCGCAGCGCCCGAGCGCCACGATGCACGACGTGCCGTCGCCGCAGGCCGCGGACGTCTCGCAGCGCGGGACTCGGCAGAGGCCGCACAGGCACCGCTCCCCGGCCCCGCACTCGCCGTCCATCGCGCACGCGGCCGCCTCGCCCGCAACGCACAGGCCACCCGCAGCGCCACCGTCCGGACCCGACGGCACCGCCCGCGCCGCTCCCAGGCAGACCTCCACCTCCCCCGCCGGTCGCCACGGCCCCGCCGCCCCGCACGGTCGCTCCGGCAACACGTCGTCCCGCCCGACCATCCCGCAGCCCGCGAGAACCAGCAGCACCACGCCAACCGCCGACCGGCCCGCCCTGAGCCCGTCGAAGGGCCGGGCCCCGACCGGCCCGCCCTGAGCCCGTCGAAGGGCCGTCCCCCGCGCCCTCACAGTTCCACCCCCGCCCAGAGCTGCCCGGCCCAGACCTGCCCACCCGCCCGCAGGTCCTCCCCCGCGAATTCGGGCACGTCCTTCTCCGCCCGCAACGGCACCAGGACGTGCGCCTGCAGCGCGAAATCGGCGAAGATCGCCGCGTCCTCGAGCTCCATCCTCCAGCCGGCGCCGAGCGAGACGAGATGGCGATCGGGATCGGCGACGTTGCCCAGTCCCGTCTGCGGCGGAACGGGGCTGGACTCGTACGAGTACCCGGCGCGGACCGCGACGGCCTGGCCCTCCGCCACCACGAGCTCGTACTCCAGCCCGGCGGACGGCACGAGCGTGTCCTCCCACGACGGATGGGGAAACAGGAGATGGACGATCGGCGCGGGCGCGCCGAGCGCCACGGCGGTGTCGGTCTGCGCAAACGGTTGATCGAACCCGGACCAGCCGTTCCATGCGACATCGATGTCCACGGTGAAGCCGGCCCAGCGGCCGGTGAGGCCGAAGGCGAGCGTCCGCGGGGTGTAGCTCGCCGTGCCGTGGACCCGCGTGCGGGCCGTCCCGGCCAGCGATTCGTCGGCGAAGTCGGCGTGCGCCCGGACGTCCAGCTCGACGTCCATGGACAGCTCGCCGCGGTAGGTCAGGCCCAGGGAAAGCCACGGCGCCGGCCGGAAGAGCAGGCCGGCGACCGGCGCGGCGCGCAGCGGCATCGCCAGCTCCACGTCGGCCGTGCCCCACGTCACGCCGTCCGCGGCGCCGATCTCGATCGTGCCGCGCGCCGTCGCGTCGGCCAGGACGACGACCCCCGCACCGAGCGAGAAGCCGCCGCCGACGTCGGCGGAAAGGACGGCGGACGCCGACGTGCGGTGGATCCAGTCCGACCAGCGCAGAAGCCGCGGCTCCGTGCCGCCCGGCAGCGCCGCCCGGGCGAAGAAGCGATCCGGCACGTGCAAGGCCAGACCCGCACCCAGCCTCAGTCCGAACACGTCGAACGGCACGGCCGCGCCGAACAAGACGCCGTGGGCCGCGTCAAGGCCCGCGTCACGGCCGTTCAGCGTCGCCACCGGCACCGCGAAGAGCCAGCCGAGCGCCACGCGGAGTCCGGAGCCGACCCCGGCCGCCGCCGGATTGCCGTGCGCCGCCTCCAACGCCTCGCCCTCGGCCAGCCCCGCCGTGCCCATCGCCGCCGCGCGCGGCCCGAACCCGAGCGCATCGAGCGGATCCGCGCCGGCCGCGGGAAGCGCGACGAACGACAGCAGCGCGGAAAGAGCGGGAAGAGCGAAAAGCCGGGGGCGCATCTCACCACTCCACGCCGAGCGTCAGGCCGGCGGAGAGCACGGCCCCCGTGGCGGTGACCCGTTCCGCGGGCTCGCCCGCCTCCGCGCCGGCCGCGACCGCCGACGCGGCGGCCAGGAGGTGCGCCGCCAGGTGCGCGTCGAGCGTGAGAACGCGCTGCCCCACGGGCAGGCGGAGGCCGAGGCCCGTGGAGAGCACGTGCTTGTCCCCGTCCAGCAGCGCGGCGCCGGGCGAGTCCTCGGGCAGGATGCGCGACTCGAAGCCGTAGCCCGCGCGCACCGCCAGCTCGGCCGGCCCCGCCGGCAGCCGCAGCTCGCCCCCCAGCCGCACCCCGAACGAATCCCGGAACGGCAGCTCCACCGCACCCGGATCGAAACCCACGCCCTGCCAATCGACCGCGACGTCGGCCAGCGACGTGCGGAACGCCGACCAGTGCTCCCAGGACAGGTCGAGCGCCACGCGCCAGCGCTCGCCGCGCACCGCCGCGCCCGCGACCACGGTGTGCGGCCGGTAGAGGCCCGCCACCGACGCCTCCAGGCGCACCGCCGCTCCCCCGGCGGACACGCGGGCCACCGTCGCCGCCGGCGCCGAGAACTCGGCACGGTAGACCACCGCCAGGGAAAGCCAGGCCCGGACGTCCCACCGCACCCCGACGATGGGCGCGGCGACGCCGAACATCTCCAGCTCCGTACGCCCCTCCTCGGCGCCCGTCGGCCCCTCGACAATCTCCACCGGGCCGCGAATCCCGGCGAAGAAGTCGACGGCCGCCCCGACCGAGACGCCGCCCGGAAAGCGCAGCGCCAGCGCCGGCAACACCAGCCAGCGCGCGACGCGGTTGTCGTAGTACGGCAAACCCGGCTCCGAGGGCGCGCCCGCCCGCAACGCCACGACGACGTCGGGCGGACCGTAGACGGCCAGACCGAGCGCGACCGCCTCGAGCCACGACCAGCCCAGCACCGCCGGCACCGCCAGGCCGAAGACCAGGCCGCCCGCGTGCTCCACCTCCAGCGGCATCCCGCCCGCCGTGACGCGCGCATCCGCGACCGCCAACCCCACGTGCACGCTGGAACGCGACCCCGCCGCCAGGCCGGCAGGGTCGTAGTGGCAGGCCGAGAAATCCACCGCCTCGGCCGCCGCCGCGTCGCCCGCACCCGCCGCGGCGGAGCCCAGGCCGAAAACGTCCGCGACCGACGCGGAGGCCGGGAACGATGCGGCGAGAGCGAAGAGCGCGGCGATGAGCGTCCGAAGCGCCATCATGAACGCCGGCGGCGGCGGGCGAGGACGGCCGCGGCGGCGAGCGCGAGCCACCCCGGACCGCCGCGACCCGCCCCGGCGGCACGGCAGCCGCAGTCGTCGGGTGTGGAACAGTCGAGGTTCACGCCGCCCGCGGGGCCGCGACAGATCCCAGGGTCGCTCGCGGACGGGTAGATCGTCACGAGACCGGCGGTGTCGTCGGCCTCCAGGCTGCGGAGGTCGCAGTCGCCGGGATAGCTGCGCGACCGCATCGTCGCCCCGGGAACGTCGGTGTGGTCGAGCCCCAGCATGTGCCCGGCCTCGTGCGTCACCGTGTTCTGGACGTCGGCAAGCCCCGTCGCGCACGTCGTGCCGAACTGGAAGCCGACCCCGTTGAGCTCGATGTCCGCATCCAGGATCGCACCCCCGGCGACGTCGTAGGTGATCGTCGTCAGCCCGATGCCCGCCGGCGGATACTCGGCCGGCCACGAGTCCTCGCGCCACGAAATGCAGTTGGCGTTGGCACCCTCGCGCTGGTAGCCGGCCCGGCAGCACGTGGCCTGCGCCGTGGACTGGAAACGGAAGTACGAGCCCGGGACGACGTTCCACGCGTCCATGCCGGCCTGCACCGCGGCCCCGCAGTCCGCCGGCGCGACGTCCTCCGAACAGGCGTCGTGCAGCGTGACCTGCAGGCAATTGGAATCCTTGACGTGCAAGGGCTGCCGCGGCTCCTCCCGCGTGAACGCCTGCTCCCAGGCGGCGGCAGGGGAGACGAGGAGAAGAAGGAAACCACAGATGAACACAGATGAACACAGATAGGGAGAGGAGCAGGAGCGGTGCCGGTTCCGGGGTGAAACCGCCGGCGAGCCCCGATGCAACACGACTGGCCGTCCGCGCGAAAGGCGGAGCCATCTGTGTTTATCTGTGTTCATCTGTGGTTTCAATTTCCGGGCCGACCGGGCCTCGCGGCGTCCAGGAAGCCTACGGCGTGCCGCCGGTCTGCTCGACGATGTGGAACTCGACGCGGCGGTTCTTCGTCCGGCCGGCAGAGGTGACGTTCGGCGCGATCGGGACGGTCTCGCCGTAGCCGCGAGCCTCCAGGCGACGCGGATCGATGCCGGCGTCCACGAGGTACTGCACCACCGACTCGGCACGGGCCTGCGAAAGCTGCTGGTTGTGGTCCTCCGCGCCCTGGCTGTCCGTGTGCCCCTGCACCTCGACCCGCCGGATCTCCGGATGCCGCAGCATCGTGTCCGCGACCTCGTCCAGGATGATGAACGAATCGCCCTTGATCACCGCCGAGTCCGTCTCGAAGTGGATCTGCCGGCGGATCTTGATCTCCTCGGCGTCGACCGTGACCGCCGCGCGACGCGGCTTCTTGGCCAACGTCATCTCGACCTCGATCCGCGCCCGCGGCGAAACCTCGATCTGCTTCTGCCGCAGGAAATACTCCTCGTGCTCCGCCGCCACCGTGTACGGCCCGGCCGGCACCTCGAACGTGAACCCGCCGTCCGAACCGGTCGTCGCCGGACCCGGGATCTGGCCCTCGACACGCCCCGCCGGCGTGATCGTCACCGTCACCCCCGCAATGCCGTTGCCCTCGGCGTCCAGGATGCGACCCACGATCGTCCCGATCTTCGGCGTCGGTCGCAGCGAACACGTCACCTCGCTGTCCGGACCCGCCACCGTCACGTTGCAGCGACCCTCGAAATACTCGTCGGCCGAAACGCCCAGCGTGTACTGCCCGGGCTCCAGCGGCGCGGAACGGAACCGGCCCTGCCCGTCCGCAACCATGCCCGTCAGCTCGCGCCCGACGTAGGTGATCATCGCGCGCGGAACCGCGGTCTCCGTCCCCTCCTCCACCACACGCCCCGCAATCGTCGCCGGAGGCGGCGGGGGCGGCGGAGGCGGCGGGGGCGGCGGAGGCGGCGGACACGGCGTCGGCACCTCGTAGTCCGAGAGGTCGAAGGCGTACGCCAACCCGAACATCATCTTCCACAACGGCGTCGGAGCGACCTCGCGGGCGAACGTGTCGACGCCCGTCAGGCCGATGTCGACCGCCGCGTCCAGCGACAGGCCACGGACGTACGGACGCCCGCGCACCCCGATGGTCAATGTCTGCGGGAAGGCGCTGATGCCCGTGATGTCCAGGCAGCTGTCGTCCCCCGCATAGCGCGTCTGCAGGCAGTTGAAATCGATGCCCGAGCGGTTGATCGGGACGCCCAGGTTCCATTCGATCCCCAGCCGCACCCACTCCTCGATCGCCGGATGCGACGCCTCGATCCCCACCGCGAAGTTGAAGCTGTCCAGACGGTTCACGTTCATCGAGAACCGCTCGACCCGCGAGATGTACGGGTCGTCCCCGGCCGCCGCCCGCGAAGCCTCGACGTCGTCCACCAGGTTGCGGGAGTGATCGAAGAAGTACGAGAAGTTGAGGTGAAGCTGGATCGGCACGTCGGCGTTGATGCGCTGGAAATCGAAGGAGTGCACCATCCGCAGATCAACGCTCGTCGCCTCGCCGTCCACCGCGACGTCCCCGACCTGGTTGAGGAAGAGAACGCTCAGCTCGCCGCCCAGCGCATACCACGGCACCACCGGGTAGTAGCCCTTGGCGCCCAGGCGGATGTCGCCCAGCGTCTGGAACAGCGTCGGTCGCTCCTTGTCGTTGGAGTTGGCGTAGCTCGCGATGTCGAGGAACGCCTCCAGGTACTCCAGCGGCGCCCACCAGAACGCGACGTCGCCGTGGATGAAGTTGTCCGTGTCGTTGAGCACGAGCCAATTCGACTCGGTGAGGAAACCCACGTGCATGCCCACGCCGAACGCACCCTCGGGCGGCGACAAGGCGCTGGAAAGGTGCCACATGCCCGTCGAGCCGCGCAGCGAGGGCGCGCTGAAGGCCAGCGCCTCGCCCGCGTACTCGTCCGTGTCGCCCGGCTCCTCGTCCGCAACGTCCGGCTCCGCCTCGTCCAGCACCGGCGGCTCCGCCTCGTCCGGCGGCGCGCCGAACACGGCGTCGTCCAGCGGCGGCGGCTCGTCCTGCGCGGCCGCGACGGCGGGAATCAGCAACGCGAAGCCCGCGGCGATCCATCGGGATGAATTCGGGGCGTGATTGGCCATTTCTTCCGCTCCTTCCTCCGGGCGGCTCGAATGTTCGCGCTAGTATGGCATACGAACCCCTCGTGTCAATTCCGCGTGAAGGCCGCGTGAAGGCCGGATTCATCCCCCAACCGGGAGCGACGCGCCCCGCTGCGGACCGGAAGGGGAATTCCGCGCAGGGACGCAGAGGGGCAGAGCCGCAGACGAGCGAAGGCCGCAAGGAGAGGAACTACGGGACGGAGAGGTTCACGGTGAGCGCCGCACCCGCGTAGTTGACGCTCGAGGTGGTCGAAGCGCCCGAGAGCGCCCGGAACGTGAGCGTCAAGGCACCGGACGGCAGATCGTAGAGCGTGTACTGCCCGCCGGAGGTCGTGGCGCGCGCAATCGCACGGCCGCCCTGCGAGACCGTCACCGTGCCGTCCAGGATCCGCCCGCGGGAATCCGTCGTCCGACCCTGCAGCGCGAGCGTCGTACCGGTCGAGCGATCGGGCGGCACGGCACCCGTGCCGGCCACCACCACGATCGGCGCCGCCTGGACCTCGACCCGCCCCGCATCCGCCGCGACCACCACCGCCGCATCCGAAGACGACGTCGTGCCCCCGGTGCCGGAAGTTGAAACCCCGGCGTCGGCCGAGGAGCCGGCGTCGGCGCGACCGTCGCCGGACCCCGCCGCGTCGGCCCCCGCGTCGGAGCCGGATGGAAGCGTCACCGGCACCGCGACCGCCCCGCCCTCGTGCTCGAACGACACCGCCGCCGTCTCCTCCGCCGTGAGCACAACCGTCGGCGAAACGCCGTCGTCGACGCGCACGGTGCGCGGCGCCGACGTGCGCCCGGAGAGCGTGCGCAGCGTCACCGTGTACGTCCCCGGCGGCAGGTCGGAAATCGTGCACGCACCACCGGAGGTGACGCACGAGCCGCCGGCTCCGCCCGCACCCGCCGCGCGACAGGTGCCGTCGATGCGACGACCCGCCGGATCGGTCGCGCGACAGCGGATCGAACCGTTGGTCGCCGCGACCGGGGACGCGACCAGCAGCACCAGCGCCAGCGCCGCCAGCCTGGAACGAAGAAAGGAAACGGGACGAATCGTCATGCTCGGCCCCCTGTTCCGGACGATACGTACGCCCGCCGCACCGCTTTCATTCAACCCCGGACTCCCCCCCCTCCTCCTCCGGCGCGGCCTCGATCAGCGTCTCCAGCGTCTCCGCCACCACCCGCGCGGCGCCCGAAACGAAGAAGTAGAACAGGTCGTAGCGGGCGTCGCGCTCGAGGTACGTCGGGTCGCCGACCAGGTTGAGCGCCTGCGCCTGGCCCCAGCCGACCGAGCCCAGGAAACCCACGTTCACCGAGAACGCGTCGAAGTTGTAGCCGGCCGAAATCGTCCCGCCGACGATGTCGATCCGCTCGAGCCCCGGCTGGTACGGACGCAGCGGCGGCGCGGCCGAGAAGTTGGTGAACGCACCCAGCCGCAACGGCCACTCGCCCTCGATCACCCACTCGAAACCCACGTTCGCGTTCAACACCCCGCGACGCTCCACCTCCGTCGCGAACAGGTCGTCGAACGCCAGCCGCGCCCGATCGTCCGACCCAAGCTCGATCCGCTCGTACGACGAGAACGTCGGCAGGTGGTAGGACGCGTCGAACGCCACCAGCATCCCCTCCGCCGGCTCCCAGGCCAGACCGAGCCGGATCTCGAGCGGGTCGAACGACGTGGCGGAAAGACCCGACGCGGACTCGAGCTGCATGTCGCCGTACTCCAGCGGCGGCTCGAACCGCGCGTAGGTGAGCTGCTTCGAAAGCGAGCCGTCGCCGTAGACGTGGATCGACGGGAAGCCGATCGTGAAGCCCACGCGCACGCCCGGCAGCGGCCGGTACAGCGCTCCCAGCCGGAAGATGAGGTCGTAGGAGTCGAACGCGGCATCGACGCGCTCCAGGTCGAAGAACTCGGCCGTCGGCGGCTCCGTCGGAGGGTCGGAAGGAGTCTCCATCGAGCGGAACGTCGCGCGCGACCAGGTCCGGATGGCCACGAAGGCCGACAGGCCCAGCGAGAGATCGTCCGTGATCCGGATCGCGTAGCTCGGCCCCACCCACAGCGTCTTGTCGCTCTCCGAAAGCCGGAACACGTCGAGGTCGGTCTGGCCGGAGCGGCCGATCGTGGCGTCGTACGAGATCGCGGTCTGATCCGGGATCAACATCGAGAAGGCGATGGCGTGGCGGCGCGAGCCGTCGGGCAGCCTCTCGCCGAACGCGCGCAGGATGCCGAACGTGGTGGGGATGGTCGGGAACGACGTGGTCTCCAGATCCGCCGACTCGCGCTCGCCGCCGATGTAGCTGACGAAGCCGCCGTGGACGATGCGGTGCTCGACGCCGTAGAGGTTGAGACTGGCGGAGATGCTCGAGGAGAGCGTCATGGCCAGGCCCGCGGGATTGTAGAACGAAGCGGTGGGGTCGCTGGCGACCGCCGTGAACGCGCCGCCCAGCCCCAGCGCGCGCTCGCCGATGAGCTGGTTCTGGTAGTGCGTGTCGTCGGCGCGGGAGGGCGCGGAGAAGAGGAGGAAACCACAGATGAACACAGATGTACACAGATGGGACAGGGAGGGACGGCCGCGTCGGGGAGGGCGGGAACCACCGATGGACACCGATGGACACCGATGGGAAAGGGAGGGACGGCCGCGTCGGGGAGGGTGGGAGCCACCGATAGACACCGATGGACACCGATGGGAATGGAAAGGTCGTCCGCGCGAAGGGCGGAGACACCCGGGCTCAGCTGTGTTCATTGGTGGGTTGCACCCCCCCGCGTTCATCCGCCGTGTCATCCCCCGCGAGGTCGAGCAGGCATCCGTCGCGGTAGCGCGGGTCGCGGCGGGCCAGGGGGACGAGTTGTTCGAGCATCTGGTCCGCGGTCTGCCAGCGGTCGCGCGGATCCCGTTCCAGCGCACGCAGGATGAGCCGCTCCAGGTCCGGAGCCACGCCCGGGGCGAGGGGTCCGAGGGGCTCGACCTCGCACAGGGCCACGGCGTTGATGACCGCCAGCGGATTGGGTCCGTCGAAGGCCGGCCGGCCGGCGAGCATTTCGTAGAGGATCGCGCCGAGCGTGAAGAGGTCGGAGCGGGCGTCGACGTCGAGCTTGCCCTGCGCCTGTTCGGGCGACATGTATTGCGGCGTGCCGAACACGTCGCCGGCCTGCGTCAGCCGCTTGCGCCGTTCGTCGGCCGTGAGCAGCAGCGAGACGCCGAAATCGAGGATCTTGAGTCGCGGCTCGGACAGCTCGCCGATCAGGAAGAGGTTGTCGGGCTTGAGGTCGCGATGGACGATGCCCTTGGCGTGGACCGCGGCGAGCGTCCGGAGGACCTCGACGCCGATCGTCAGGACGGCCGCGTCCGGAAAACGCCCGCGGGCCGCGATCAGCTCCGCCAGGCTGCGGCCCTCGAGCAGCTCCATCACGATGTACGGGATGCCCTCCGGCGTCTCCCCCATGTCGGTGACCTCGACCAGGTTCGGGTGATCGACCGTCGAGGAGACCGTCGCCTCGTTGCGGAAGCGCTCCATGGTCTGCGGATTGCGCGCCAGCTCGGCGTCGAGGAACTTGATCGCCAGGCGGCGCGAGATGAGGGCGTGATGGGCCTCGTAGACCGTGGCCATGCCGCCGATGCCGCGCGCGAGCCGGACGTGGTACTTGCCCGCCAGCGTCCTGCCGGACAGCTTGTGGATCTCCCGCAGCGCCTCGCGGCTCCGCGGACAGACGTCCGTGGCCCGCGGGTGCAGGTCGCCGCAGAACGGACAGGAGAAATAGGCGTCCCGCGCCGCGTCGAACACGTCGCCCTCCGACGTGTCGCGGGCGCTGATGCGGAACCCCGTCCGCGTCGGCCGGTCCGGCGTCGCCAGCGACTCGCTGAGCACGCGCAGGTCGTCGCGACACTCGAGAAACGCGGCGACGACGTCGGGATCGAAACGCTTCCACGCGCCCTTGCGCACGATCTCGCAGGCGACGTCGAAGGGATAGGGATCCTTGAACGCACGCCGCGTGGTCAAGGCGTCGAAGACGTCGGCCAAGGCCACGATCCGCGCCGCCGGCGGGACGTCCTCGCCCGACAGGCCGCGAGGATACCCGCTGCCGTCGTGCGCCTCGTGGTGCGTCCACGCCACCTCGGCCGCCTCGCGCAGCAACGCCGCGTCGCACGCCGACAGCAGCGCGTGGCCCAGCTCCGGATGACGCCGCACCAGCCGCGTCTCGGCGTCGCTCAGCCGCCCCTCCTTGCGCAGCACGGGCTCGGGAACGTCGACCATCCCGACGTCGTGGAACAGCACGGACAGCTCCAGCAGCCTCCGGCGCTCGCCGGACCAGCCCGACACCCGCGCCAGCACCGAGACGTACGCCGACATGCGCCGCAGATGCTCGACCACCCCCTCCTCGCGAAACTGATAGCCGGCCGCGAGCCGCAACAACGCCTCGAAATGCCCGGACCCCGGACCCGCGTCGGCCGGCCGCTCGCCCGCCGCATACAACAGCTCGAACGGATCCCCACCGCCCGTGATGGCTTCCCTCCGCTCGTCGAACCCCGTCACCGCCATCGCTCCGCCATGCGGCCTGCCCTGAGCCCGGCCCAAGGGACTGCGACCTTAGCACCGATGGCGCGATGCCGGAAAGCAGGCCGCGGGCACGGCGAATCCTTGACACCGCACGGAGGGACGGCGACCATACGCGACGATGGAACCTCCGACGAGGCCGGCGTCCGACGACCGGCGACGACATCCGCGGTTCGAAATCCTGGCCCAGGTCCGCTTCCGGCGGATCGCCGCGATCCACGTGCTGGACGTCGGCAACATCAGCCTCTCGGGCGTCTTCGTGCGCGCGCCGGACGAGAAGTCGCTGCGGCGCGTCCAGGTCGCCGAGACGCTGGAGGTGGAGCTGTTCACCCAGGAGGAGCTCCGCAACATCCCGGTCCGGACGCGGGTCGTACGGATCGTCGGCGACGGCCCGCCGTCCAACCGCGGCTTCGGCCTCGAGTTCGTGGATCCGGACGAGGCGACGCGGGCGGCGATCGCGCGGCTGGTCGAGGCGGCGGCCGGGGTTCCGGCCGGACCGCCGCCGCTGCCGCGCACGCCGTCGGAGCCCCCGTTCGTCATGCTGCCGGCGGGACACGCCAAGGGACCGGACGGCGGCGGATCGGGCGGAACGTGAGACCGGAGGGCACCCGGAGACGGGACACCGGGCCCCGTGCCGGGAAACACGGGCGGGTGCGCCCGGCAGGAGGGATGCCGTGAGCCGAATCGTGATCGTGCCGGGAAACGCGGGCTGGTCGGAAGCAGCGCGGGACGCGCTGGCCGCGGGTGGCTTCGACGTCGTCGCCGCCTCGACGCCCGCGGAAGCCGCGCAGGCGGCGCGCGAGCAGACGCTGGCCGTGGCCGTCGATGGCGGCTTCGCGCCCCTGGAAGAGCTGGCGGCGCTGCTGCGCGGGGCCGAACGCACCGAGAACCTGCCGATCCTCGTCGTCGTGCGCGACCCGCTGCGCGACGACCTCGATCGCCACTTCCGCCTCGGAATCGATGACTACCTCGTGGCCTCCGCGGCCCACCAGGTGCGCGACCGCGCCGTCGCCCTGTCCAAGGGCGATCCGTGGAGCGGCCTGCGCGCCCCCTCGGGACGCCTGCTCCTGGCCGGCGAGGATCGCGCACGGCGGATCCTGATCGCGCGCATCATCCGCCGCTGGGGGTTCGACCTCTCGTTCGCCTCCAACCGCGACGAGCTCCTGGAGCAGCTCCGACAGGGAACCCCGCCCCGCGCCGTGATCGCCGACGGCCTCCTGCCGCCCGACGACGAGTCCGCCACGCTCGCGGCCGCTCGCCGCGACCCGAAGGGACGGGACGTCCCGTGGCTCTTCGTCGCCGACGTCGAACGACGCGACGCCGCGCGCGCCGCGATGCTCACCCACGGACGCGCCACGGTGTACAGCCGCGGCGGCCCCCCCGAGAACATCATCTTCGCGCTCAACGACCTGCTGCAGCCCGGCGCGGTCGAGGCCCGCCGCTCGCCGCGCCTCCTGCACGCCGCCCCCGTCGCGTTCTGGGCCGACGGCGCGCCCGACACGATCTGGGCCTACTCCTACAACCTCAACCGCACGGGCCTCTACGTCCGCACCCTCGTCCCGCCGCCCATGGGCACCCTCCTGCACCTGCGCTTCCGACCGCCCCACGGCGACGGGCTCGTCGGCCTCGACGCCCAGGTGATGTGGCGCAAGGAGCTGGGCGCGGCCCAGGGGCCGATGTACCCGCCGGGCGTCGGCGTCCAGTTCGTGCGCATGGCCCCGGCCGACGAAGCCGCACTCCACGCCGGCTACCAGCAGCTCCTCCAGGAAGGCGAGCGCTCCGGCACCGTCCGCGCCAGCACCCGGCCGTCCGGCGAGGAACAACGCTCCACCCTCCGCGTCACCATCGACCCGACCCAGATCAAGGAAAAGACGTAGCGAACGGCTCGGCGCTTCCCCTACGGCTGCACGCGGATCGTCACCTCGTCCGCGGCGTCGCCGGCGCGCGCCGAGACGCGGTGCGTTCCCTCCTCCAACGGCCAGGTGGCGCGGAACGGAAGGCGCGACTCCGCCAGGAACCGGTCGTCGACGTAGAAACGGACCACGTCCCCGTCACGGGCACCCGACACCTGCGCCCGCAACACGATCGTCTGCAGCTCGCGCCGCACGTCCGGGTCGATCGAATAGTGCGCGCCGTCCGGCGGATACGTCAGCGCCACCTCCGGCAGCGTGCCCGGCGCGGGCACACCCCCGGCCGCACCGCCGAACGCGGGCTCCGGCTCCGCCGGACACAACGGCGACCAGCCGAGCGGCAGCACCGGACGGTGCGCCTCGACCGCCCACTCCGCAAACCCCGGCGGATACCGCTCGAACACGCGCCGCACCACGTGCTCCGGCGGACAGCCGGGGCCGGCCGGCAGACCCGTCCGCACGTCGATCGCCGTCGCCCGGTGATAGCTGCACGCCACGGGAGGACGCAGGGCCAGCGCCTCGTCGCTCGCCCACTCCTCCACCGCGTGCGGACAGTCGGGGCCCGCCAGCTCCCCCGACAACGCACAGACGCGGATGCGACGCACCCCGGACGGCGCGGCCCAGTCCCCGGCCGTGCGACCCTCCATCGCCGCCAGCATCACCTCGCGGAACAACGGTCCCGCGCCCGTGATCCCCGACACGCTTCCCATCGGCTCCCCCGAGAAGTTGCCGACCCACACCCCGACCGTCACCTCGCGCGTGTAGCCCACCGTCCAGTTGTCCCGGTAGCTCTTGCTCGTCCCCGTCTTCGCCGCCACCCGGAACGGCAGCTCCAGCACGTTGCCCTCGCCGAAGGCCGCGAGCCGTGCCCGGCGGTCGGCGAGGATGTCCGTCACCAGCCACGCGACGGGCGCAGAAACCACCGATGGATACCGATGGACACCGATGGGGGGAGAGAGAAAGGGCGGGGAGGAAGGGGAAACCACAGATGAACACCGATGAACACAGATGGGGGGAGAAGGAGAGGACGCGGAGGAGGAGGGTGGGTCGCAGGCGCACCCGGGAAGGGCGGCGGCGCCCGGAATGTCGCGGACGGCGCGCACCGGGAGGAGGATCCCGCCGCGGGCGAGCGTGGCGTAGGCGTTGGCCAGACCGAGCAGCGTGACCTCGCCGTCGCCCAGCGCGATGGCGACGCCGTAGAAGTCGGCGGGCCGATCGAGCATGTCGAGGCCGAAATCGTGGAGCGTGTCGAGCACCCGGCCGGGCGTGAGGGTCTGCGCCAGGTGCACCGCGGGAACGTTGAAGCTGTTGGCCAGAGCCTCGCGCGCCCGCACCGGCCCGTGGAAACGGTTGTCGTAGTTGCGCGGCTCGAACCAGTCGCCGTCACCCGCCGGAAACCGCGTCGCGACGTCCGGCAGCACCGAGGCCGGCGAGTAGCCCGAACGGAAGGCCAGGGAGTAGACGAACGGCTTGAGGGCGCTGCCCGGCTGGCGCAGCGCGCGCACGCCGTCGACCTGTCCGGCGTCGGGATCGAAGAAGTCGGCCGACCCGACGTAGGCCAAGACCTCGCCCGTCCCGTTCTCGAGCACGATCGCGGCCGCGTCCTCGCCCCCGCGCGGCCGCAGCTCCCGCACCGTCCGCTCCACGAGCGTCTCGACGCGGCGCTGGAGGTCGAGATCGAGCGTGGTGCGGAGGGTCCCGGTCGCGGGCGCGGCGGCCCCGACCCCCCCTCCCGCCAGGATCCACTGCACGAAGTGCGGCGCCTCGAACCGCCGCAGCGGCGGGTGGACGGCCAGCGGCTCCGCCACCGCGCGCCGCCGCTCGGACGCCGTGATCGAGCCCGCGGCGAGCATCCGGTCGAGCACCCGATCGCGCCGCGCACGGAGCTGCGCCGCCTGCCGATACGGGTCGTAGAGCGCGGGGGACCGGGGCAACGCGGCCAGCGCCGCAGCCTCGCCCAGCGAGAGGTCCTGCGCGCTCTTGCGGAAGTAGCCCCACGAGGCCGCCTCGATCCCCTCGAGGTCGTTCCCGTACGGCAGCCGGTTCAGGTACTCCTCCAGGATGCGGCGCTTGTCGAAGCTCCGCTCCAGCTTCCGCGCCAGCGCCGCCTCGAGGAACTTGTTGGCCGCCGTCCGCCCGCCGCCACGCAGGAGCTTGGCGAGCTGCATCGTGATCGTCGATGCCCCCGACACCACCTCCCCCGCCAACACGTCCTGCACGACCGCCCGCCCGACGGCCAGCACGTCGACGCCCCCGTGGTCCCAGAAACGACGGTCCTCGGCGGCCAGCGTGGCCGCGACCACGTGCGGCGAAATCCGGTCGAAGGGAGCCCAGCGCGACTTCGTCTCCCGTCCCGAGCGCACCTCCCGCAGCAACACCCCACGGCGGTCGAGAATCCGCAGCGACTCCTCGCGCCGCGCCAGCTCCGTCGGCATTTCGACGAAGTACGACGCCCCCTCCACCGCAACCACAATCAGGCCAATCACGGCGAGAGAGCACAACACGCCGATGATCACCGCGGAACGCAGACGGCGAAGGAGCCGCCTTCGGCCGGATCCTACCCTCCCCCTATCGGTGTCCATCGGTGTCCATCGGTGGTTTCTTCAAGTCCGGATCCGGGCCGCCCCCGTGCCTCCCCCTATCTGTGTTCATCTGTGTTCATCTGTGGTTTCCCCCCCTCCGCGCCCTCCCGCTACTCGGCCGGGGCATCCACGACGAACTCGAGCACCCCGGTGCGCCCGAAGGTCTCGGGGTTGTACATCTCCTCGGCACGCAGCGGGCCCACCACGAACGTGCCGGGCGTGACGGCCTGCGCGAGGTACTCGTAGTGGTGCACCCCCGCGGGCAGCACGTCGGCGAAGAGCAGCACGCGGTCGTCCCGATCCTCGCGATGGTAGAACGGCGTCCACCACCACTCGTCCGAATAGTCGTCGTAGCCGTAGCCGTAGCCGTAGCCGTAGCCGTAGTACCCGTCGTCGGGGGGGCCGGAGTCGAGCGAGTAGCCGCCGTACGGGTCGTTGTCCCCGACCTCGTAGCCCGAGGAGGCGCGCAGCAGGGAGAGGGAGGTGGTGCGCAGGTCGAAGTCGACGGACTCGAGCCCGGCCGGCAGCGGATCCTCGACGACGACCATCGTCCGCTCCTGCGGCACGGCGATCGTCACCTGGACGCGGACCAGGTCGCCGGCGCGGACGCGCGTGATCGAGGGTTCGGCCCGCTCGATGCCCGCGCCCTCCCGCATCGCCGCCAGGTCGACGACCTCGTAGTGGCGCTCGAGATAGAAGCCGCGGTCGATCCCCTCCTCGGGAAGGTCCGAGCGCACGTAGTGGAGCGAAAGGGCGTAGTACAGCCGCCCGGACGGTCCCTGCCGCTCGATCGCCAGCCGGTCGCCGCGGCCCTCCATCAGCCGCGACATCGGCACCTCCTCGCGGTACTCCTTGGCCGGGCGGCCTTCGAAGCGCTGCGACAGCAGACGCTCGTCGCCGAAGTCCACGGTCGCCGTGAAGTCCGGCTCCTCCGCCTCGCGCACGCGGTAGAAGTGGGCGAAGGCCAGGAGCGCCCAGGCCGAGTCCTGGGTCGTGGCCCAGTGCCCGCCGTCGCGCTCCTCCAGCAGCCACTTGGCGATCTTGGTCGCGATGGGATGGTTGACGTCCATCGCCAGCAGGACGTCGAGCAGGATGGCGTTCAAGGTGGTGTTGCTCTGCATCAGCACGCGGTACAGGTCGCCGGCGTTCTCCTCGAAGTGCGCCTCTTCCGCGGTCTGGAACACGTGGTTCTCCAGGTCGCGGCGCAGCTCGACGATCGGCACGCAGTCGCCCGCGGCGCAGGCGTCGTCGGACAGGATGTAGGCCAGCGCCAGCCAACCGCGGGCGATGAGCGGCATGTCCTCGTAGCGGTCGAACAGCGCCTCCTGGAACCCGATCTCCGCCACCCCCGCGTCGGCCAGCACGTAGACGATGAAGGCCTTGGTCGAGAGCGACAGCCAGGGGCTGCCGGGGTCGACGTCGCTGCGCCGGAGCTGATCGGACAGGTAATCGATGGCCCGCGCCAGGACGCTCTCCGGGACCTTCACGTCCCGCTCCTGCGCTCGGCGCAGGCCCCACACGACGTAGCCCGTCAGCCACGGGTCCGACCGCCAGGAGTCGGACCAGGACCCGAAACCGCCGTCCGGACGCTGGCGCTCCGGGATGAGCGCGAGCGCCTCGGCGACCAGCTTCTCGGCGTTCGGCGGCGGCTCGAGCCCCAGGCCGTCGCACAGCTCCCGCAGCGCGACCAGCGGCACGATGCGCGACACGAGCTGCTCGGTGCACTGGTACGGGTACCACCACAGGTACTCCATCGCCGACTGCAGGCCGGTGAGCGCGGACGAGGAGACGGCGACGGTGAGACCGCCGACGTCGGGACGGATCAGCTCGAGGTCGCCGACGCCTTCGATCGCACGGGCCAGGGTCTCGCCGTAGGTGGCGACCGCCTCCGGGATCATCGGCAGCTTGACCTCGCGGGTGGTCTCCAGCCCGTCGCCCAGGTCGCCCATGGCCACGCGGAAACGGAAACGCGCCGTGCCGGGGGCGCCGGAGACGAACGGGAAGCGCACCTCGGCCGAGCGTCCCGGCTCCAGGCGGACGGTGCGCGAGGCCGCGCCGTCCAGGCGCAGGCCCTCGACCTCGACCGTCACCACCGCGTCGCCCGCCGGCCCGCCGCGGTTGGTGACCACGACGCCGGCCTCGAAGCGATCGTCGGTGCGCACGAAGCGCGGCAGCGCGGCCCGGAGCAGCAGCGGCTTGGCGATCTTGACCTCGGCCTTGCCCGCTCCGAAACGGTCGGCCTGCGTCGTCGCGACGGCCATGATGCGGTACGTGGTCAGGTTCTCGGGCAGCCGGAACGTCACGCTCGCCCGGCCCTCGGCGTCGGTCAGCACCGCGGGGTTCCAGTAGGCCACCGTGCGGAAGTCGGTCCGCAGCGCGCCGCCCGCGCCTCCGCCGCCTCCGCCGCCGGCCGCGCCCTTGTCCTCGTCGTAGGTGCGGCGGGAGATGACCGCCTGCCGGATCTCGGCGGTGCGCACCGAATCGCTGCGCAGCGCCCAGAACACGTCCATCAGCTCGGGCGGCTCGTAGCCCGTGAGCTGCAGCACCGCCTCGTCCACCGCGAACAGCGTCACCTCGGCCGGGGTCCCCGCGCCGTCGGCGCCCCGCACCGTCACGTCGACCTTGATCTCCGCGCCCGGCCCGTACTCCGCACGCTCGGGACGGACCTCCACCGCGAGCCTCTTGCTCGCCGTCTCGACGGCGAGCTGCACCATCCCCATCGCGTAGGCCGGCTTGCCCGGGTCGTCGCCCCGCTCGTCCGGCGTGTCGCGCACGCGCCCGCGGACGAGCAGCACGGAGACGAAGACGTTGGGACGGTAGGTGTCCAGGATCGGCACCTCGATCACCGGCGCGTTGCCGGAGACGTGGAAGCTCTTCCGCACCAGCAGGCCCGCCCGCTCCACCGTGAGCAGCGCCTCGGACTCGGGGAACGGCGACTGCACCAGGATCTTCGCCGTGTCGCCGGGACGATACAGCGGCTTGTCGGCGCCCAGCTCCATGCGGTTGTCGTCGCTGCGGTACCACGACGCCCCGCCCGCGCCCGAAGCCCACGTCTCGAAGGACGTGCGGATCGGATTGCCGCGCCCGTCGACGGCCTCCAGCCGCAGCACGTAGTCGCCCGCCTCCGGAACACGGATCGCACAGCGCACGGGCGCCGAGGTCGTGACGACCTCGCAGCGCCCGATCTCCTCGTCCTCCGGGCGGGTCACGTAGTCGTAGTGCCCGCCCATCCCCTCCTGCCGCACCGTGTGCCACTCGCGCCGCGACAGCGCGCCGTGCACGGCGACGCCGGCCCGGACCTGCTCGTCGGGCGAGAGCGCGACGACCGCCACCGCCAGGTCCTGCCCGGCCTCCAGGATGCCTTCCTCGAGACGCTTCACCCCCAGGTAGAACTCGCCGGGGTGGACGACGACCGTCCGCCGCCCGGCGACGCTGGAGCGGTCCAGGTCCGTGACCTGGCCCTCGATCGCGACGCTCGCCGGACCACGCATCCGGGCGAAGTCGAGCGCGGCGGTACCGGCCAGCGTGCCGTCGGCCGCGAGACGGCCGGTGCTCTCGGCGACCGCGCCCGACGTCGGGGCCTCGTCGGGCTCCTCCCACCAGTTCCATTCCTCGCCGAACCAGTAGCCCTCCCAGTCCTCGCCCTTCGGCCCGAAGGCGGTGTCGCTGCGGGAGACCCACCAGCGCGCGTCCGCCGCCGCCATCGGGGCGCCGAACAGGTACTGCCCCTCGACGCGGAACGAGAGCGTGTCGCCGCGCAGGTACTCCTCCTTCTCCGCCGCGACCTTCACCGCGAACGTCGGCGCCTTGTACTCCGCAACGCGGAAGCTGCCGTAGAGGTTGCCGCGCGTGGCCTGCTCCTCCCCGGGCGGGCCGAGGCGGGCGTTGACCTGGAAGTACCCGAGCGGCGCGTCGGGAGGAAGCGGGACATCGATGTCGAACGTGCCGAACGGGCCGAGACGGAAATCCTCGGGCGCCTCGAACGGCACGGCCTCGCCGCGCGAGTCCCAGACCGTGAGCGTGACGCCCGTGTCCGCCGGCGTCGTCATCCCGTCGTCGGTCAGCGCCCGCACGATCCCCTTCAAGTGCACGGTGTCGCCCGGGCGGTAGATCCCGCGGTCGGCGAAGACGGTGCCGACGAGCTGCTCCTTGGCCCGTTGCCAGCTGTAGGGGAGGCCGAAAGACCAGGGATCCAGGCCCCAGTAGCTCTCGGTCTCCAGGTAGTTCTTGTCCGAGCCCTTCTCGGCGTAGATCAGGAACGGCTCGGGATAGTAGTCGTTGCCGGCCCCGGCCGCTTCCTCGGGCACGAAGACCAGGCCGTCGGCCCCGGTGCGACCCTCGAAGAGCGGCGCCCTCGCGCTCCGGTAGACCTTGACCGACGCACCGGCGACGGGCCGGGCCGTGCGCAGCGAGGTGACCCACACGGCCATCCCGCGCGGCGAGATCTTGGCCGTGAGCCCCAGGTCGGAGACGCGGACGACCGAGCTGTCGATGCCGCGGGTGTACTCCCCGGGCACGACGGGACGGACGAGCTGCACCGCGACGAAGCCCCGCTTGCCGCCGCGGAAGGCCGGATCGAGGCTCAGCGGCAGCACGCGCTCGACGTTGGGCGCCGTGCCGGGCCGGATCGTCGAGACCACCGCCCCCGTGATCCCGGCCAGCTCGTGGTTGTAGTCCCACGGCCAGGCGTGGGTATCGAGCCGCCAGTGCAGCAGCTCGTCCAGCGAGAACTCGCGCAGCACGAACTTGGCCGAGTCCACGTTGCGGAAGCGCCCGGGAACCGTGTGCGGCCCGTCGGCCTCCAGGACGGTGCCGCTGTAGTCGAGGTACGCGACGGGCGGGTACGAGCCGACCTTGAACGAGCCTTCGCGGGGACCGACGAGCGTCTGGCCGAAGATGTCGCGCAGCTCGGCGTCGAGCTCGACCGTGTAGGTCGTCTCCGGCTGCAGCTCGACCCCGAGCCAGACGGTCGCCGATTGGTCCGCTTCCGCCCACTCGGGCTGTTCCGGCAGCTCCACGGCGGGGGTGATCTTGAGGTGCGCGACGGCGTCGCCCCACTTCACGGGGTTGGTGAACTCGAGGTGGAAGCCGCCGGTGGGCGAGCAGCCGCCGTAGGGCGTCGTGTAGCAGCTCGCGGTCTCGAAGCGGAAGTCGCCGTACGTCTCGTAGGACAAGGTCCACGGCTCGCCCATGGGGAGGTTCCCCTGGACGCCGCGCAGGTCGCCGTCGATGGTGAGGACGACCTCGGCGCCGCGAGGCAGCGGGGAGACGGGCTCGACCACCAGATGGCGCGGATCGAGCTCGCCCTCGTCCTCCGGGGGCTCGACGCCGGGCCGCGGCTCGGCGCGGCCGCGCTCGCGCCCCAGTCGCGCCCGCGCCTCGACGTGGACCGTCGCGCTTCCGTCCAGCGGAAACCCGTCGAACGCGGCGTGGCGGGCCAGCTCGGCGGGGTCGACCGGCTGGTTGAACCACAGGTCGACCGGCGACTGCGGCTTGCGCCAGCGTTGGCCGGAGTACGGATCGTTGCGCGCGACCCGCACCCGCGGCGTGTCGAACTCGAAGGCGTACTCCGCCGCCAGCTCGCTGCCGTCCAGGGCCTTGACGCCCGCGGGAACCGTGACCGTGAAGGAGGACGACAAGGGCAGCGGCGCGGCCGGGACGAAGGTCAACACCTGCGAGCCGAGCCAGCGGTACTCGCCGTCCATCGCCGGGGTGATCCGGAACAGCGCCATCGTGTCGGCCGTCCCGGCCCGATCGAGCGGCACCATCGACTTGGAGAAGCCGACGGCGATCTCCGTCGGCGTCCAGGTCTGGCCCTTGGGCGAGCCGAACGTGACTGCGAGCGGCCCCTCCTCGCCGAGGGTCGCGGGCCGTTCCCACTCCGGCACGCGGGGCTGGAGGCCACCCGTTTCGCCCTGCGGACAGGCGCTGGTCGAGCCCAGCGCCACGATCGCGGCCAGCACCGCGAAGCCCAGCCCCCGAGCATGCCCGATATTTCGCATGGCTCCCTCTCCTTCACCCATCGCGTGCTGCCACCGCGACCGGAGCACCGTCGTCCCGGGCGTCGTGGCGATCCACGATAGGCACGACCCGCCACCGCCTTCAAGGCGGGTCAGCGACGTGCTTCAGACGGTGCGAGGCGCAGGGTATTCCAGTTTTCGGTATTCGGTTCTCGGTCATCAGCCGGAACCGCTCCGCCCGGACCGCAGCCGCAGAACTCCTGACCTACGGCCACACCCGCTCGACCCACTCGAACGGGTCGGGCTTGCGGCCGTACTGGATGCCGACGAGGTCGTCGTAGAGTTTCCGGGCGATCGGGCCGACGCCGCCGTTGCCGACCTTGTGCTTCCGTCCCTGGTAGCCGATCTCGCTCACGGCCGTGATGATCGCGGCGGTGCCGCAGCCGAAGGCTTCCTGGAGCCGCCCCGTCGTCGCGCCCTCGATCACCTCGTCGATCGGAAGCGGGCGCTCCTCGACCTTCGTCTTGTACACGTCGCGCAGCAGCCGGAGCACCGAGTCGCGCGTCACGCCGGGGAGGATCGTGCCGCCTTCAAGCGGCGCGGTGACGACGGTGCCGTCGAGCACGAAGAGCATGTTCATCGTGCCGACCTCCTCGCAGTACTTGCGGGAAACGCCGTCCAGCCACAGCACCTGGTCGAAGCCCGCCTTCTTGGCCTCCGCCTGCCCGGCGAGGCTGGCGGCGTAGTTGGCCGCGGCCTTGGACGCGCCGATGCCGCCGCGCACCGCGCGCACGTGGTTCTCGGAGACCATGATCGAGACCGGCACGAAGCCCTTGGGGTAGTACGCCCCGACCGGGCCGACGATGATGAAGAAGAGGTAGGTGTCGCTGGGCCGCACCCCGAGGAACGGGTCGGTCGCGATCATCGTGGGGCGGATGTACAGCGAGCAGCCCTCCGTGGTCGGGATCCAGTCGCGCTCCAGCGCGACCAGATCCTTGAGCGCCCGGAGGAACAGGTCCGGATCGAGCTGCGGCATCTGCAATGCCGCGGCGGAACGGTTCATGCGGGCGATGTTCATCGCCGGCCGGAACATCGTGACGCGACCGTCCGTGGTGCGGTAGGCCTTGAGGCCCTCGAAGATCTCCTGCGCGTAGTGCAGGCACATCGCGGACGGCTCGAGCGAGAACGGCTGGTACTTCTGGATGCGGGCGTTGCGCCACCCGCCGCTCGCGTACTCCATGACGAACATGCGGTCGGCGAAATGGCGGCCGAAGCCGAGCGCCTTCTCGTCGGTCGGCTTGGGACGCAGCTCGGCGGGAGCCAGGGGAAGGACTTCGATCTTCATGGCGGACTCCTTCGGTCGCTCGGCGCCCCCGTTCCCGCGGATCCACGTGGTCGGTCGACCCTCCGACCCCTCGAACGACCTCCATCCGCCATAGTCGAGAAGCTCGGGTGGGGCAAGAGGAGACAGCGGACCCGGGAGCTACGCCCGCGCGGGACGGGCGGCGGGGGGCTTGGAGGACGGCCGGGCAAGGACGGCGGGCGGGATCGAGCGGCGTGCGGAGCCGTTGCAGGCCGCGCGCGCGGCGGGACCGACCGGAAGGTCGGCGTACGCCGTGCGGAAGTCCAGGAGCTGCAGCGGCTCGCGCGCCAGCGCGAAACGCATGAACGAACGGTGGCCCTCGCCGTCCCCGCCGATCTGGAACGGCATCGGCCGCTCCGCTTGCATCGTGATCCGCTCGACCAGGAAATCGTGGATCGTGTCCGAGAAGTACTCGCCACGCCAGATGACGTGCAGCCGGGAGAGGATCTCCACGACCTTGCAGGCCGCGACGCGCAGGTGCAGGCGATCGTCCCGGACGTAGGCGAACGGAAACAACCGGAAATGGAAGCCGAACCCGTCCAGCCGCGAAACCGACGCGATCTGCACCGGACCCCTGTAGATCGTCTCGCCCTTCAGGATCAGCGGCCCCAGTCGCCGGCCGTCCGGACCGACCTTCCAGGCCGGCGCCCCCTCGTTGACGATGGTCACCTCCGGAAGCACCGCGGTCGCGACCTGCGGGATCGTGAGCGCCCCGATCGCCGCCGCGTACCCCATGCCGCCGGAGAGATACTGTTCGAAGGCCGTCCCCTTGGAGCGGTCCTTGAGGAGGTTGTAGTCGTTGAGGATGCGCGCATCGAGCCCCACGCCGGAGAACGGCGCCAGCCGATCCTCGACCTCGATGAACCGCATCTCGCGCGTCAACGCCGTGTACCGCGCGCGCCAGAAATCGTTCGTCAGCCCTTCCTCGGTCGGCTCGCTGCACCCCAACAACCCGGCCAACGCGTTCCCCGTCCCCAGCTTCAACGCCCCCACCGCCGGCATCCTCGATCCCGCACACGTCCCGCGAATCGCGTCCCGGATCTGCGTCACGAACTGCACGAACGTCCCGTCCCCACCACCCGTCAACACCGCGTCGTAACCGGCCGCCAGGATCTTCCGCACGATCGCCCGGCCCTCCGTGATGCTGCGCGAGATGTACAGATGCTCGGGCGGAACCACCGAGCTGGCGAGCCGGATGACGCGCTCGCTCACGCCGCGCGCATTGCCGTTGATCAGGACCGCTACATTCCGGGTTTGTGTGGCCATGGCTTGCCCGTCATCGAAGCAACTTCCATTCCGGCGCAAGTCGCGCCGGACCAGGCCACGATCGGACACGAAACCGACACGCGAGTCCAGCGATTCGTGCGTTATCGCACGGGGTTGCAGGTGCGCGCGGCCGGCGTCCACCAGGGCCGGCGACCAGCACCCCTGCGTCGGCGCCACCGCGGCGCCCATCCGCGGTGCGTAGCGCGCTACGCAGTGGGTCTCAGGGCAGGCCCTTCGGCTCGCTTCGCTCGCTCAGGCCAAGAGGCCGCGCAGCCGATCCAGGTTCTCGCGGTAGCCGCGATCGTCGCCGCGCGGGGGGATCTCGAGCACGCCCGGAAGGCGGGCGAAGCGCTTGTCGCGCACGAGGCGCCGGAAAGGTTCGAGGCCGATCTCGCCGTCGCCGATCCATTCGTGGCGGTCGAGGCGGGAGCCGAGGCCCTTCTTGGAGTCGTTGAGGTGGAAGGCGAGCAGGCGGTCGAGGCCGAGGATGCGGTCGAAGTCGTTGAAGACGTCGGCGTAGCCCCGTTCCGTGGTCCAGTCGTAGCCGGCGGCGAGGAGGTGGCAGGTGTCGAGGCAGAACGCGAGGCGGTCGGCGCAGCGGGCGCGGCCCAGGATCCGGGCGAGCTGCTCGAACGAGCGGCCCAGCGTCGTCCCCTGGCCGGCCGTGGATTCCAGGAGGACCCGCGCCGCGACGGCGCCGTCAGCGTCGACCCGCAGGTAGGCGGCGTCCAGTCCCGCGGCGACCAGCTCGAGGCCGATCTCCTCGCCCTGGCCCTTGGGCGCGCCCGGGTGGAGCACGACATACGGAATGCCGAGGGTCTCGGATCGGCGCAGCTCACCGGCCAGGGAAGCGATCGATTTCTCGCGGATGGACTCGTCGTCCGAGCAGAGGTTCACGAGGTAGCTGGCGTGGCTCATGACGGGGGCGAGGCCGAGGCGCTTGACGCCGGCGCGGAAGGGGCGCGCGGTCGCCGGATCCACGATCGGCTCGCGCCACTGGTTGGCGACCTTGGTGAAGACCTGGAGGGCCTGGCAGGCGTCCTCCTCGGCGAGGCGGATCGCCGTCAGGAACCCGCCCGCGATCGATTGGTGGGCCCCCAGCTTCACGTCACAGCCCCAGCCGCTTGAGCACGGACTGCTCCGCCTCGGCCGCCGCCGCGTGGGTGGCGGCGTTGGCGACCGCGATCTCGCGCCGCAGGAACGCCTCGAGCTGCTCGAAGGGGACCTGCTGGTCCTGGGTCTCGCCCCGGCGCCGGAACTCGGCCCATCCTCCGGCGTTGCCCTTCTTGCCGACGACGACGCGGAACGGCAGCCCCAGCAGGTCGGCGTCCATGAACTTGACGCCCGGACGCTCCTCGCGCTCGTCGTACAGCGTATCGATGCCGGCGGACTGCAGGGCGTGGTAGATCCCGTCGGTGCGCACGCCGATCGCGGGGTCGGCGCCGATGGCGAGCAGCTCGACGGTGTAGGGCGCGATCGGAACGGGCCAGCGCATGCCCTTCTCGTCGTTGTGCTGCTCGATGGCCGCCGCCACCAGGCGGGAGACGCCGATGCCGTAGCAGCCCATGACCAGCGGGCGGCTCTGTCCGTCCTCGCCCAGGAACGTGGCCTTCATCTTGTTGGAGTAGTGGGTGCCGAGCACGAAGGTGTGGCCGGCCTCGATGCCGTGGAAGACGCGCAGGGGCTTCTGGCAGCGCGGGCAGGCGTCGCCGCTGCGCACGGCGCGCAGGTCCAGGAACTCGGCCTGGAAGTCGCGGCCGGGGAGGACGTGCCGCAGGTGCCGGTCGGCCTGGTTCGCGCCGGTGACGCCGTCGCGCACGTCGGCGACGTGGCGGTCGGCGAGGATGCGCGCGCGCAGCCCGACGGGGCCGGCGAAGCCGACCGGCGCGCCGGTCAGTCGCTGGACCTCGGCGTCCGCCGCCAGGAACACCTCGCCGGCGCCGACGGCCCGCGCGAGCTTGACCTCGTTGACGTCGTCGTCGCCGCGGACGAGCACGGCCACGGACTGGTCCCCCCAGACGTAGATCAAGGTCTTGATCAGGTCGCGGGACGGGACGCCCAGGAACGCGGACACGTCCTCGATGGTGTGCTTGCCGGGCGTGTCCACGGCGACGGGCTGGGGGATCGACGTGCGCGTCACCGAGGGCTCGCCGTCGACGCGCTCGCCGAGCGCCGCCTCCACGTTGGCCGCGTACGAGCACGACTCGCAGGCGACGATGGCGTCTTCGCCCGCGTCGCAGAGGATCTGGAACTCGTGGCTCGAGGTCCCGCCCATGGCGCCGGAGTCTGCCTCGACGACGCGGAAATCGAAGCCCAGGCGGGCGAAAATCCGCGCGTAGGCCACGACCATCGCGCGATAGGAGAGCTTCGCCTTCTCCTCGTCGGCGTCGAAGGAGTAGGCGTCCTTCATGACGAACTCGCGGCCGCGGATGAGGCCCGCGCGCGGCCGCGGCTCGTCCCGGAACTTGGTCTGGATCTGGTACAGGTTGCGCGGCAGCTCGCGATAGGAGCGGATCTCGCGCCGGGCGAGGTCCGTGACGACTTCCTCGTGGGTCGGTCCCACGCAGTACTCGGCACCCTTGCGGTCCTTCATCCGCAGGAGCTGCGGCCCGAACGTGTCCCAGCGTCCCGTCTCGCGCCACAGCTCGGCCGGGAGCACCGCGGGCATGAGGATCTCCTGGGCCCCCGCCCGGTCCATCTCCTCGCGGACGACCTCGGCCACGCGCCGCAGCACCCGCCAGCCCAGGGGCAGGTACTCGTAGATCCCCGCGGCGACCCGGCGGATGAACCCGCCGCGCAAGAGGAGCTTGTGGCTGGGCATGGTGGCGTCCGCGGGGACTTCCTTGAGGGTGGGGATCAGGGCCTTGGAGTAGCGCATCGTTCCTCCGGGGCGCGAGGAGTAGCGCCAAGCGGGGTGAACTGCAAGTCACGCCCCTACCCCGGCAGCCACACCTGGAAGCTCGCACCGCCCAGGTCCGAACGAGCGACCTCGATGCGCCCGCCGTGGGAGGCCACGATCTGACGGCAGGTCGCCAGGCCGATGCCGACGCCGTAGGGGCGGCTGGAGTAGAAGAGCTCGAAGACGCGCTCGCGCTCCTCGTCGGGCACCCCGGGACCGGCGTCGTCGACCGAGATCTCCACCCCGCCGTCGCGCTCGCCGCCCCGCACCTGCACCACCGAGCCGGACGGCGCGGCCTGGATGCCGTTCTTGAGCAGGTTCCACAGCACCTGGCGAAGCTGGGAGGAGTCGGCCTGCACCTCCAACGCCTCGGGGACCTGGACCACCACCGTCGCGTGCCCCAGCCGCGGGTCCTCGCCGGCAAGCCGGGCGACCTCGTGCACGAGCGCGCGGACGCGGACGGCGGACTTGCGCGGCGGCTGCGGCCGGGCCAGCGTGAGCATCTGCGTCACCAGCTCGTTGATGCGGTCGACCTCGCGCAACACCAGCGCACGCAGCCGCTCGGACTCGGGGTCGCCCACGGACGTGGGCAACAGCTCGATCGCACCGCGGATCGCCCCGAGCGGGTTGCGGATCTCGTGGGCCAGGCCCGCCGCGACCTTGCCCAGCGCCGAGAGACGCTGCGCCTCGTCCAGCTCGCCGCGGATGGCGCGCAGGCGGTCCGCCAGATCGGCGCGCGCGCGCTCCGCGTCCCGCACCTCGTGCGAGATCTGCTGCGCGCGGAAGGCGAGGAAGCCGCCGAGCAGTCCGACGCCGAGGAGCGAGACGGCGTCGGGGGCGAGACGGCGCAACGACAGGCTGGCCGCCGCCTCGGCCGCGCTCGCCGGCTCGTACCCCGCCGGCCAGGGAACCCAGCCGGAGGCCAGGCCGGCGGCGAGCGCGGCGTAGAGCAGGAACGCGGCGAGGCCGAGCACCACGGCGCCGCGGACGCCGAGAAAGACCGCGGCGAGCAGGACGACGAGGTCCAGGAGGTAGACGAAGTAGCTGTTGGGGCCGCCGGTACCCCACACGACCGCCGTCCAGAGCAGGACATCCAGGAGGAGCTGGAGCCAGGTGAAACGGATCCAGTCGCGGATGCGGCGCATCGCCGCGACCGAGAGCGCCGTGGCCAGGAGCATGCCGCCCGCGACACCGCAGGTGACGCGGACCCCGGGAGCGGCCGGGGCGCCGGCGCGAAGCAGCACGATCGCGCTGCCGCCCAGGAGCAGGAGGGCGACCGCACCGCGGAAGGCCAGGAGCCAGAGCAGCTTGCGCGAGAGGTCCTCGAGGAAGGGATTGAGACGGCGGGAGGGCATCGGGCCGCCGCCGGGCTACTGGCTCTTGATCTTGCCCGCGATGCCGAAGATCGGCAGGTACATCGCGATGAGCATGCCGCCGACGGCGCCGCCGATGAACACCATGAGGAGCGGCTCGATCATCGAGGTGAGGGCGCCGATGGCGACGTCGACCTCGTCCTCGTAGAAGTCGGCAATCTTGGAGCACATCTGATCCAGCGCGCCGGTCTGCTCGCCGACCGCGATCATCTGCACCACCATGCCGGGGAAGATCTTGGCCTGCGCCAGCGGCTCGGCCATCGTCTTGCCCTCGGAGATCCGCTCGCGCGCGAAACGGATGGACTTCTCGACGACGACGTTGCCGGCCGTGCGCGCCGTGATCTCGAGCGCGTCGAGGATCGGGACGCCGGAGGACAGCAGCGTGCCCAGCGTGCGGGTGAAGCGGGCGACCGCGATCTTGCGGACGAGCGGGCCGAAGATGGGCAGGAGGAGCAGGAAACGGTGCACGATCATCTTGCCGCGCGGGGAACGGTAGAAGAAGACGAAGAGCACGATGAACAGGATCAGCCCGCCGAAGACGAAGGGGGCCCAGCGCGCGAAGCCCTCGCTCAGGTTGATCACGAACTGCGTCGGGCCCGGCAGCTCGTTCTCCGCGCCGAAATCCTTGAACAGCTGCTGGAAGGTCGGGATGACCTTGAGCATCATCGCCGCGACCGAGCCGATGGCGACGCAGAGCACGATCACCGGATAGGTCATGGCGCCCTTGATCTGGCGCCGCAGCTTGGCCGTTTTTTCCAGATAGGCGGCCTGACGGTTGAGGATGGTGTCCAGGATGCCGCCCGACTCCCCGGCGGCGACGAGGTTGGTGAACAGGTCGTCGAAGACCCGCGGATGCTGGTGCATCGCGTCGGACAGGTTCGAACCGCCCTCGACCGTCTCCTTGACGTTGAGGATGACCTTGCCGAAACGCTTGTTCTCGGTCTGGTTGCCGAGAATCTCCAGGCAGTTCACCAGCGGCAGGCCGGCGTCGATCATCGTCGCGAACTGCCGCGTGAAGATGACCAGGTCCTTGATCGTGACCGGCGAGCCGAAACTGATGTCGGCGAGACGAACCGACTTCTTGACGCGGATGGGCGTGAGCTGCATGCCGCGGACCTTGGCCAGCGCGGCATCCTGGTTGGGCGCGTCGACGCTGCCCTTCCTCAACTCTCCCGTCCGGGTCCGCGCCTCGTACGACCAGGTCGTCATGGCGGGAGCCAGTATAGAGGTCCGCTCGGGGCGGAGTCAAAAAGGCCGGGCGGCGGGTTCACTTGCGCTGGAACCCGGACGTCGGCGCGGGGCGGCCGCCCTGCGCCTGCACGTTCTGGAACATGCCCTTGAGCTCGTCCGGGTCGCTGGTGCGGGCGAACGCCTCGTCGGTCGAGATCAGCCGGCGCTGCGCGAGGTTGAACAGCGACTGGTTGAGGGTCATCATCCCGAATTTCTCCTGGCCGACCTGCATCTGCGTGTAGATCTGGTGCACCTTGTCCTCGCGGATCAGGTTGCGGATCGCCGGGTTCGGGATCATGACCTCGCAGCACAGCACGCGGCCCGGACCGTCGGCGCGCGGCAGGAGCTGCTGCGTGACGACACCCTCCAGCACGAAGGAGATCTGCGCCCGGACCTGCGACTGCTGGTTCTCGGGAAACACGTCGATGATGCGGTTGACGCTCTGGACGCAGGAGTTCGTGTGCAGGGTCGCGAAGACCAGGTGCCCCGTCTCCGAGATCGTCAACGCCGCGGCCACCGTCTCCAGGTCGCGCATCTCCCCGACCAGCACGACGTCGGGATCCTGGCGCAGGACGTACTTGAGGGCGGCCGGGAAGGAATGCGTGTCGGTGCCGACCTCGCGCTGGTTGACCAGGCAGTTCTTGTTGGAGTGCAGATACTCGATCGGGTCCTCGATCGTGATGATGTGCAGCCGGCGCTCGTGGTTGATCTTGTCGATCAGCGAGGCCAGCGTGGTGGACTTGCCGCAGCCGGTCGGCCCCGTGATGAGCACCAGCCCGCGAGGACGCGTGGCCATCTCCGCGACGACGGGCGGGAGCCCGAGCTCCTCCCACGACGGGATGCGGACCGGGATGGTGCGGAACGCGCCGGCCACGGCGCCGCGCTGGCGGAAGATGTTGGCGCGGAAACGGGACAGGTTCTTGACCCCGAAGGACAGATCCAGCTCGTTGTCCGTCTCGAAGGCGACCTTCTGCTCCTCGGTCAGGATGGAGTAGCAGATCTGCTTCGTGTCGGCCGGGGAGAGCGGCGGGATCTTGAGCGGGACGAGGGCGCCGTCGATGCGAAGCTGCGGGGGGGTGCCCGTCGTGATGTGCAGGTCGCTCGCACCCTTCTGCACCATCGTGCGCAAGAGCTGGTGGAGGTTGACCAGGTTCGCCGCGGGCGCCGCACCGGCGGCGTTCGCTGGGTTGGGGGGGGATTCGGCTTCCACGATGCTCCTCGTCTAGTCCATCGCCGTGACGCGGAGGACTTCCTCGATCGAGGACATGCCCTCCTTGACCTTGTTGAGCCCGGCGCGACGCAGCGTCGTCATGCCGTCGCGCACCGCCTGGGCCTTGAGCTCGGCCGTCGACGCGCCCTGCAGCACCATCTCCTTCAAGTCCTCGGAGAACGGCATGACCTCGTAGAGCGCGATGCGGCCGCGATAGCCGGTGTTGCTGCACTCGCGGCAGCCCCGGCCCCGCTTCAGCTTGAGCTGCCCCATCTCGTCCTCGGTGAAACCCGCGTCCAGGAGCACCTTGGGGGACTGCGGGTCATCGATGCCGCAGGCGCCGCAGTTCTTGCGGACGAGGCGCTGGGCCAGGATGAGGTTGATCGAGGCCGTCACGAGGAACGGCTCGATGCCCATGTTGAGCAGACGGCTGATGGAGGACGGAGCGTCGTTGGTGTGCAGCGTGGAGAGCACGAGGTGGCCCGTCAAGGCGGCCTTGATGCCGATCTCGGCGGTCTCGAAGTCGCGGATCTCGCCGACCATGATGATGTCGGGGTCCTGCCGCAGGAAGGAACGCAGCGAGGCGGCGAAGTTGAGGCCGATCTCGTCGTGCATCTGCACCTGGTTGATCCCCGGCAGGTTGTACTCCACCGGGTCCTCCGCCGTGCTGATGTTGTGGGAGGGACGGTTGAGCTCCGAGAGGGCGGAGTAGAGCGTGGTGGTCTTGCCCGAGCCGGTCGGGCCGGTGACCAGGCACATGCCGTACGGCATGTAGATTGCCTTGCGGAAATGCTCGAGCGCCACGGGCTCGAAACCGAGCTTGGTCATGTCGAGCTGCAGGGAAGACTTGTCCAGCAGCCGGAGGACGACCTTCTCGCCGAAGAGCGTGGGCAGGACGGAGACGCGGAAGTCCATCTCCTTGTCCTTGCCGACCCGCAGCTTGATGCGGCCGTCCTGCGGCAGACGACGCTCGGCGATGTCCAGCGAGCTCATGATCTTGAGACGGGAGCAGATCGCGTTCTGCATCTTCTTCGGCGGCTGCATCTCCTCCAGCAGCACGCCGTCCACGCGGTAACGCACGCGCAGGAACTTCTCGTACGGCTCGACATGGATGTCCGAGGCGCCCTTGCGGATGGCGTTGATGAGCAGCAGGTTCACGAGCCGCACGACCGGGGCGTCCTCGGAGAGCTTCTCCAGCTCCAGGACGTTGACGTCGCCCTCCTCGTCCTCGCGAACCTCGATCTCCCCGAGGTCCATGACGTCGCCGAGCGCCTCGGTGTAGGAGATGCCCTTCTCGTAGTACTTCTCGATCGCCGCCTGGATCGCCGGTTCGGAGGCCACCACCGGCTCGACGTTGTAGGCGGTGAGGAACTTGATGTCGTCGATGGCGTGCAGGTTCGTCGGGTCGGCCATGGCGACGATGAGCGAGCTGCCGGCGCGCTGGACGGGGATGACCTTGTGCCGCTGCGCGACTTCCTTGGGGATGAGGGCGATGATCTCGGGATCGATGTCGTAGTCCGAGAGATTGACGGCGGGGATGTTGTACTGCTGCGCGAGGAACTTGCTGATGTCCTCGTCGGAGACGTAGCCGAGCCGCGCCAGGGTGTAGCCCAGATTGGTGCCGCTGCGCTTCTGCTCGTCCTGCGCCTGCTTGAGCTGTTCGAGCGAGATCTTGCGTTCCCGCAAGAGAAGCTCGCCCAGCTTCTCCTCGCCGCCCGCGCCGCCCGCTCGCGGCCGCGGCGGGGGAGCTGGGGCCGGGCCGCGCCGTCCGGATTCGTTCGCCATCGCCTTCGTCCTCTCCCGCGCCTTCCCGGTCCCCTCCCGGCGGAGGCGCAAGCGCGAATTACAGGCTGGCGGGCGCGACAAGTCAAGGCGAACGCGCGGCCGACGCGGCGGACGTCAACTTGACCCCCGCGCAGCGCGCGTGCTTTCATCCACCACGGAAGAGGAGAAGCGATGTTTGGGGAGCTGTTGTCCGAGGTGGTGAAGGGCGTGGACGGCGCGATCGGCGCGGTGCTCATGGGCACCGACGGACTCCCGGTCGACCAGGCGGTGGGGGATCCCCCGCACGGCGACATCGAGGCGATGGCGATGGAGCTGTCGGTGGTGCTGCGGGAAATCCGCAAGGCCGCCAGCCAGCTCGGGGCCGGGCAAGCCGAGGAGGTCATGATCCGGGGCGCCACCATGACGACGGTGATCCGCGTCCTGAACGACGAGTACTTCGTGGCCCTGGCCCTGCCTCCGACCGCCAGCATCGGCAAGGGCCGTTACCTCCTGCGGCGCATCGCGCCGCGACTGCTCGAGAACCTGTAGCGGCACGCTCTTCCGCCCGCGACCCGTCATCCATTTGTGGCGCCGGCTCGGGGAAAAGGTGTAACATGGCGCCGCCGGTGTGTGTCGTGCGCCGGGTTTGAGGAGCGCCGTGGCCCTGAACCGAGAGAAGATCCACCAGTCGGTCCAGCGGTTGGTGCAGAAGGGACAGCTCGACAAGGCCATCCAGGAGCTCCGTCCGATCCTCGAGGAAGACCCGAACGACGCCCGCACGCTGCAGAAGGTCGCGGAACTCCAACGCAAGAAGGGCTCGTACCAGGAAGCCGAAGGCGTCTACGCCAAGCTGGCCGACGTCCTCATGCGCGGCGGCTTCTACCAGCGCGCCGTCGCCGTCTACAACCAGATCCTCCAGCTCAACCCGACCAACCTCCCCGTCCATATTTCCCTCGGCGACACCCTGACCAAGCTCGGTCTGCTCCAGGAAGCGAACAAGATCTACTCGCGCACCGTGGGCCTGCTGCAGCGCGCGAACCGCTTCGACGAGGCGACGGCGATCCTGGAGAAGCTGATCGGGACCGCACCCGACAACTACCAGGCCCGGCTGCAGCTCGCGGAGCTGTACCTCAAGGCCGGCCGAACGGAGGCCGCGGTGCGGGCGTTCGAAGAGGCGTTGCCGACCCTGCGTGCGCAGGGCCGCGACGACCTGTTCCAGCGCGCCGCGGAACGGCTCCTGTACTACCAGCCGGAAAACCTCGCGCTGTGCCGCGAGCTGGCCGTCTTCCACCTGCGGCGCGGGAACGTCCCGCAGGCCATGAAGCTCCTGCAGTACTGCCACAAGCGCGACCCGCAGGACGTCGACACGCTCCGGCTGCTGGCCAGCCACTTCGAGTCCGCCGGCGACGCGGAGAAGGCCGTCGTCGTGCTGCACCAGATGGCGAAGGTGTTCGAGGGTCGCGGGGAGCAGGCCGAGGCGGTCGAAGTGCACCGCCGCGTCCTCCAGATCCGCCCCGGCGACGCCGAGTCGTCCCAGGCCCTGGGCGCCGGGGTCCCGCTGGCGATGCCCGGACAGGCCGCGACGGCGCGCGCGGCGCCGGCGCC
>JACRCZ010000146.1 GCA_016218765.1 Deltaproteobacteria bacterium
CACGCAGGGCGCGTAGCCCGTGCACCCCGCTCACCCGCAGTACGACCTGGATCGCCTTCCATGCCTCTGCTCGACTCGGACGCCGATCGAACTGCCAGCCAAGAGCCTCCCACCTGGGGCGATGTGCCGGCTCGTCCACCGCCACACCGTAGTTCCCGATTCCCCATGTTCCCATTCCCGTGTTCCTGTTTCCGTGTTCCTAGCTCCTAGTCCCTAGTTCCCATTCCCCCTTCCCCATTCCCCACCCCGCTCTCCCCCAATGCTATGCTCCGCCCCATGCGCGTCGCCCTCTGTCAGATCAACCCCACGGTCGGCGACATCGCCGGCAACGCGAGGCGCATTCTCGCCGTGGCGCGCGACGCGCACGCGCGGGGCGCGACGCTGGCCGTGTTCCCGGAGCTGGCGCTGCCGGGTTATCCGCCGCGCGACCTGCTGGATCGCCGCGCGTTCGTCGACCGTCTGCGTCCGGCGTTGGACGAGCTGGCGCGCGACCTCCCGCCGCTCGCGGCGCTCGTCGGCTTCGCCGAGCGCAACGCGGGGGGGCCGGGCCGGCCGGTCTTCAACGCCGCCGGGCTGCTCGAGGGCGGGCGTGTCGCCGCGACGTACCGCAAGCGCCTCCTGCCGACCTACGACGTGTTCGACGAGGACCGGCACTTCGAGCCCGGCTCGGCGCCGCTGGTGTTCCCGCACGAGGGTCGCCGCGTCGGTGTCACGATCTGCGAGGACCTGTGGACGCAGGGTTCCGAGGAGGCGGTGCGCTACCGCTGCGACCCGCTCGGCGAGACCGTTGCCGCGGGCGCCGAGCTGGTCGTCAACCTCTCGGCATCGCCGTTCTCGCTGGGCAAGGACGAGTTCCGGCAGGGGCTGTTCCGCGGGCGTGCCGCGCGGCACCGCGTGCCGATCGTGCTCGTGAACCAGGTAGGCGGCAACGACGAGCTGATCTTCGACGGCCATTCGCTGGCCGTCGACGCCCTGGGGCGACTGATCCACGGCTGCGCCGGGTTCGCGAGCGACCTGGCGGTGCTCGACCCGTTCGCCGGAGGCTCGGCCGCTGCGCCGTCGCGCGACGACGAGCCGGAGGTCGTCCGCCGCGCGCTGGAGCTGGGCCTCTCCGACTACGTCCGCAAGTGCGGCCTCTCCTCCGTGGCGCTCGGGCTGTCCGGCGGCATCGATTCCGCGGTCGTCGCGGTCCTGGCCGCCGAGGCGCTCGGCCCCGACAATGTCCGGGCCCTGGCCATGCCCTCGCGCTTCTCGTCTCCCGCGTCTCTGGAGGATGCCCGTGCCATCGCGGGCGCGTGCGGCATCCGTCTCGACGCGGTGTCGATCGAGGCGCCCTTCGGTGCCTACCTGGAGACGCTGCGTCCCCTCTTCGGCGATCGGCCGTTCGACGTCGCGGAGGAGAACCTGCAGGCGCGGATTCGCGGCGCGCTGCTCATGGCGGTGTCCAACAAGTTCGGTCCGCTGATCCTCTCCACGGGCAACAAGTCGGAGATCGCGGCGGGCTACGCGACGCTCTACGGGGACATGTGCGGGGGGCTGGCGCCGATCGGCGACCTGGTCAAGCGCCGCGTCTACGAGCTGGCCCGCCACCTCAACGCGCAGCGGCCGCGCATCCCGGCGCGCGTGCTGGAGCGTCCGCCGAGCGCCGAGCTGCGGCCCGATCAGAAGGACGAGGACTCCCTGCCGCCGTACGCGGTATTGGACGGCGTGATCGAGCGGCACGTCGAGGGCGGGCTGGACGTCGAGGAGCTGGTCGCGGCGGGCTTCGAGCGTGCGCTGTGCGAGCGCGTGGTGCGGATGGTCCAGCTCGCGGAGTACAAGCGGCGGCAGGGGGCGCCGGTGCTGAAGCTCACGCGCAAGGCGTTCGGCTCGGGCCGCCGCCTGCCCATCGCCCAGGCGTGGTCGGGAATCCTGCGGGGGTGAGGCTCGCCGTCAGGCGTCGTTGATGACCTTGCCGATGCCGGGCACTTCCTTGCGCAGGATCCGCTCGACGCCCATGCTCAGCGTGTAGGACGCCGCGGGGCAGCCGCAGCACGCGCCGCGCAGCCGCACGTGGACGTCGTTGCCTTCCAGCTTCACGAACTCGATGTCGCCGCCGTCCATCTGCAGGTTGGGGCGGATCTTCTCGATCGCCTTCTTGATCTGCTCCTCCATCACGACCGTCCTTTCCCGGCCCGTGCGGCGTTCGTCCGCCGCCGGCCGCCCCCCGTTCCGGGAGGAGCAATAGCAGAGCGTCCCGCTTCTCGCAACGAACGGCGCGCCCGGCGCGATGGAGGGCGGGCCGCGGCGGAAGCCGGCGGACGGCGCCGCCTCGACGTCCGACGGTCGGCCGGCGAAGAGGCGGCGGGAAGAGGGAGGATTCCGATGATCGAGACCATGAGCCTGCCGGGACGCGTCGCGATGTCCGTGGACGTCACCGAACCGCGGGAGACCCCGCCGCCGCCCGGACGGCGGTTTGCCGAGGCGCTGGCGACGGGGGTGGAGACGCTGGCCGGGAGCGCGGGCGAGGTCGTGGCCGCGGCGCTGCCGGGCGGCGGCATCGGCGCCGCCGCGGCGCGCGAGATGTCCCCCGGCGGCGCGGCGGGCGGCGCCGGCCTGGGCTCCGGGGAGCGGCCCGAGGGGCCGGGCGGCGAGTCCGGCACGGGCGAAGGCGGCGGCGGCGGGATCGATGACTACTGGAAGCTCCAGCAGGAGAGCCAGGATTTCAACCTCCAGTTCCTGCAGCTCCAGGAGGGGCTGAGCCAGGAGAATCGACGCTTCACGGCCGTGTCCAACGTGCTCAAGGCGCGACATGACACGGTCAAGAACGTCATCCAGAACATCCGCTAGGCCGGGGGGGCGTTTGACCGCGTGTCCCGGCCCTGGTAGGCTACGCGCCTGCGTCGAGCGAGCGGCCGGCGACGGCGTCGTTCGCGGGCGAGGGGTCCGATGAAGGTCGGTCCGAAGATGCCCGGAGCCGTCGGTCCCGGGAACGTGACGGGGCCGGAGTCCGGGAAGCCGACCCGCGGCGCCGGGAAGGCGGAAGGGGCCGGGAAGTTCGCCGAGGCCTTGGGCCCCCGGTCCGCCGCACCGGGCGGCGTCGCGGCCGCGGCGCCGGCTCCGGATGCCGTGGCCGGCGTGGCCGCACGGTATGCCGCCGGCGAGCTGACGCGGGCCGAGGCGGCGAGGGAGGTCGCGGCCGCCGCGGTGCGGTCGTGGCCCGCGGGGCTCGACGACGAGGGGCTGCGCGCCCGGGCGGTGGAGGAGATGGCGGAGTTCCTGGCCGAGGACCCGTCGTTCTCCGCGCTGCTCGACGCGGCGGCCACCGGGACCGGGTAGCGCCCGAACGCGGAGGTGCAGCGATGACGAGCGGAGCGACGAGGCGAGGAACGCGGCGCAACACGGCGGGACCGGCCGCCCTGCTGATCATCCTGCTCGCGAGCGCCGCCACTCCGGCGGGGGCCCAGCAGCCGGCGATCACCCCCGTACCCGCCTACGCCGTCGCGGTCGCCTCCGATCCCGGCGCCCAGTCCGCCACCGCCGGACTCCAGCAGGCGGGCCTGCAGGCGCTCTCCGTCACCGCCCCCTTCGTCCTCGTCCAGTACGGCGGCGGCGCCGTGACCCCGCCCCCGCCCGTGTCGCTGCCGGACCAGCCGCTCATGGACCAGGCCGCCGGCGTCACGCGCTCCCTGGAAGCCGGTCGCCAGGCGATGACCAACCTCGAGCTGGACACCGCGGCGGCGCGCTTCGGCGAGGTCCAGGGCATGTACGAGGCCGCGCCGGGGCTCTCGTTCTACGCCGGTACGCAGCCGTTCGCCGAGGCCCTGATCAACCTCGGCATCAACGCCATGCTCGCCGGGGACGACGCCGCAACCCGGGACTACTTCGGCTACGCCGCGTCGATTGACCCGACCGTGATGCCCGACGCCGAGCTCTTTCCGGACGCGATCGCGGTCTACGACCAGGTCATCGGCGAGATCGGCTCGCGCAGCCTCGCCCGGGTCGACGTCAACGTCGACCCGGAAGGCGCCGAGGTCTGGGTGGACGGCGTCCAGAAGGGGCCCGCGCCCCAGCGCGTGGATCTCGCCCCCGGCAAGCACCTGTTCGCCGCACGCGCCGACGGCTACGTCTCCTCCGGCGCCATCGTCGACGTCCGCGCCGGCCGCCGCCCGACCGACGTGTCGATCATGCTGGAGGCCTCCGCCGGGGCCGCCGCCCCCGCCGGCCCGCCGCAGCCCAACGGCGTGGCGGACCTGCCCGCCGCCCTCATGGAAGGCTCCGGCCGCGAGATGGCCCTCTACCGCTCGATCTGCGACCAGGTCGGCGCCCGCATCCTGCTCATGCTCTGGATCATGCCCACCGGCGGCCCGACATCCATGATCTCCATCCAGCTCTACGACCGCCTCGCCGATCGCATCATCGGCGCCGGACTCTCCCCCGAAGTCCCGGTGAGCGCCGCCCAGACCGGGCCGGCCGCGCTCGAATCCGTCAAGCAGGTGCTCGAGATTCCCGCGCGGACGCTGATCGCCGAAATGGGTCCGCCGCCGCCGATCGAGCCGCCGCCGATCGAGCCGCCGCCCAACGGCGAGGACGACGGCGAGTTCTCGATCGTCGAAGCATGGTGGTTCTGGACGATCATCGGCGCCGTCGTCGCCGGCGGCGCCGCCACCGGCATCTACTTCGGCGTCACCGCCGGCGGAGGCCCGTCAGGCCCCGACGCCCCGCAGATCATCCTCGAGTTCTAGTCCTCGGCCTTCAGCTGCGCCAGGAAGCGCGAGTAGCTCTGCGCCGGAACCTCGACCGGCGGACGACCCGAGCGCTCCACCTCCCCCGCCTGCCGCTCCGCCAGCCATCCGACGGTCAGGACCAGCGTCTCGAGACGCTGGGCGAAGGTGAAATAGTCGTCCACCGTCGCGCCCGGCAGCGCGTCCAGCCGCTCCGCGATCTGCACCCTCGTCGGCTCGTCCAGCAGGAACGCCGCGCCGCCGTCCGGCACGTCCCGGCGCAGGATTACCTCCCAGGCCACCGCCACGGGATGGAACGTCAGGAACCAGTAGGTGAACTCGATCCGCCAGTCGAGCGGATGGGAGCCCGCGGGGGCCACCCAGCGGCTGGGGTACTGCCGCCGTACGACCTCCCCGAAGTACGCTCCGGTGATCGCCGCGAGCAGCCCCCGGACCGGATCGCGCGTCGCCGCCCGCGGACGATTCGCGAGCAGCGAAAGGTAGTGATCGAGCAGGGGAATCGTGTCCGGGTCGTAGTCGAGGGCCAGGCCGAGCGAGCGGTGGACGGCGCGGACACAGCTTTCGGCGTACTCCTCCACGTTCACGGCGGCGACCGCTTCCGGAGGCGCCGACGAAGCGGCGATCGGACCGTCGAGGACGCGGCGGGCGCGGCGCGGACTCATGATCCGCCGCTCCGCGCTCTCGCAGGGCGCATGCCGGAGGCCGGGAGGATGGATGCCATGGTCGAAGCGCTCCGGGTGTCAGTCCTCGGCCGCCATCAGGCGGTAGATCGGCGCGAGCCGCTCGAACGCCGTCATGATCTCGATCTGCGCCAGGGTCCGCGCCCGGCTCGAGGACCAGCCGAAGCCGATGTCCAGCCCGCCGGCGGGCGAGCGCAGGGCGCCGATCAGCGCGCGCCAGAAGCCCTCGTCGAGTGCGATCTCGTTGATGCCGACGACCGGACCGCCGCCGTTGCCGCCGTTGGTGGCGGCGAAGTACGAGCGCAGCCCGGCCATCGAGCGGAAGCGCTTGGCCAGGTTCCCCTGCTCCCGCTCGATCCGCCGCGCCAGCCGCTCGCGCTCCGGGCGGGCCTCCGCGCCGATCGAGACGCGGGCGTGGACGCCCGAGCGGTTGACGGCGAGCGTGAAGTGGGCGTGGTCGCGGAACTTCTTGCGGGACGGCGAGAAGGCCGTGAACGCCTCGCGTACCGGGCCCTCCCGGCCGCCCTGGAACGCGAGGTGCGGGTGCAGGTCGCTGCCCACGAGCTGCGACAGGCCGGGGATCAAAGCCTCGGACAGCCTGCGCAGCTCGGGCCAGATCTGCCCCTTGACCAGCTTGCGGCTCTCGTCCGCCTGCGGGGCGGAAAAGGCCGCGTAATGTTCCCGTTCGAGCCGAATGGCCCCCATTTGCTCTCGCCTCACACGATCGTCAGGTCGTCGGCCGCCGTGCTCGGCTGTCCGAGCAGCGACCGGGTCTCTTCTTCCCTCTCGCGCGCCACC
>JACRCZ010000148.1 GCA_016218765.1 Deltaproteobacteria bacterium
CGTTGGGCGTGGTCCCCGCCGTCGCGGGCGCCGCGCCGCCGGGCGCCGTGGCCCCCGCGTTCGCCCCCTCGGCCGCCGCCTTCCCGGGGTCGCCCGCGGGCGCCGGCTCTTCGCCCTTCTTCTTGGAACAGCCGGGCAGCGCGAGGGCCAGGGACAGGATCGCACCGACCAGGAGGTTCGAGGTGAGCTTTTTCATGCGGCGCACCTTGCGCAGTCTCGCGGCGCCTGTCAAGGGCCCGTGGCCCCGTTCGATACCGAACGCGTCGTCCGCCCGCGGATTTTGCCGGCGGGTTCCCTGCGCCTATCCTCTGGCTGACGCGGCGGCCGGGGAGGGGACGCGTGCCGCGACGGGGCGACATGGGCGTCGGGACGATCGAGACGCAGCGGATCATGGCGATGCCCCCGGCCAACGTGCTGGGGTGCGGGCGGGACCGGGCGTTCCGCCTGCCGCAGTACTTCACGATCGCCGGCGGTCTGCGCACGGCGTTCTGCGACGCGGGCCGGGGCAAGCCGGTGGTCCTGATCCACGGCCTGGCCGGGAACCTCACGAACTGGCTGCACGTCGCGCCGCTTCTCGCCGGCCGCCATCGCGTCCTCGCGCTCGATCTGGCCGCGTGCGGCGAGAGCGAGCGTCCGCGCGCGCCGCTGACCGTGGGGCTCTACGCGGCGCAGGTCCGCGCGCTGCTCGACGTCCTCGGGATCGAGCGCGCCGCCGTCGTCGGCCATTCGCTCGGCGCGATGGTCGCCACGCGGCTCGCCCTGGACGCCGCCGCGCGGGTCTCGCGACTGGTACTGATCAACCCGGCCGGCTTCCAGCGGCTGCCGCTCCTGCTGCGCGCCGCGGGCCACGCGTTCCTGCGCGAGCCGCTCCTGAACGCGCTCCTGCCCCCGCTGTGGCGCAGCATGCTCGGCGCCGTGTTCTGCGAGACGAACGAGCACACGCGCGGCTTCGTGCGCAACGTCGAGACGACCTACCGCCGCGACGACATCCACGCGCTGTCGGCGGTGATCGCCGGGCTGCGGCGCGATTTCCTCGAGTGCGACTTCCTGGGCGCGCTGGACCGGGTGGCCGCGCCGACGCTGCTCGTGTGGGGCCGCGAGGACCCGCTCACGCCGGCCGCGGCGCTGCGCGACACGGCGCGCCGCCTGCCGCATTTCGGCGTCCGCGAGATCCCCCGCTGCGGCCACATGCCGATCATCGAGCGTCCGGCGCTCACCGCGGAGCTGATCCGCGAGCACCTCGCCGCCTGAGGCGGGGTCAACGACCGGGAGAGCCCGCCGCGCGGGCGACGGGGTCCCGCGCCGCGGGAGCGGCATGCCCCCGCTCGCGCATCCACGTCTCCGGCCGCGGGGCGCGGAGCAGCTCGGGCCGTACCGCCCCGGCCTGCTCGTAGTAGCTCTTGAAGCGGATGAAGATCATCAGGTCCTGGAAGATGTCGTTGATGAAGCGCGGGTGGCGGGCCATGACCGGCAGGGCCCGCTTCAGCAGCTCCTTCAGCTCCCGCGCGGTATCCGGATGGCGCAGCGTGAAGGACAGGATGCGCCAGGCGAGCTGGTAGTGCCGTGCGCGCACGGCCCAGGTCGTGCGGCCCTCCATGGCGACGTCCCGGCTGCGGAAGCCGTCGAACTTGCGCGCGAGACGGCGGCCGAAGGCGTCGTAGTCGAAGAGCTGGGTCGTCATCCAGCGGAAGCCGTCCAGCATGTCCGCCGGGGACAGGCGCTTGGGGATGACGTTGGTGCGCAGCATCTCGCCGAGCGAGTGGTCGCCGTCGGCGTCCAGGCGGCCTTCGGCCAGGAGCCGGGCGCGGAGCGGGGTGCCGTAGGGCGCCGTGAGCAGGTAGGTGTTGCACACGGGCAGGGCCAGCTCGTTGCAGAAGTCGACATGGTCGCCGAAGATCGCCGGGCCGTCGCCGTCGAAGCCGACGATCAGTCCGGACATGATGGTGATGCCGTAGGAGTGGATCTTGCGCACCGCGGCGGGAATGTCGACGTGGAGGTTCTGCGGCTTGTTGGCCTCGCGCAGCGCGTCCTTGCTCGAGCTCTCGATGCCGACGTACGCGAAGACCAGCCCCGCGCGGGCCATCAGCGCCAGCAGCTCGTCGTCGCGCGCGATATCGATCGAGAGCTGGGCGCCGATCACGAACAGCGGGTCCTTGTCCTTGCGCCATGCGGCGATCCGCCGCAGCACGTCCTTGGCGTAGGCCCGCTTGGCGGTGAAGTTGTCGTCGCCGATCAGGACCGACTGGAACCCGGCGCGGTAGACGCGCTCCAGCTCCTCGAGCACGCGCTCCGCGGGCTTGGTGCGGACCTTGTTGCCGTACAGCACCACGGCGTCGCAGAACTCGCAGTGGAACGGGCAGCCGCGGGACGTCTGGATCACCGCCGTCACGTAGCGGTCCGCCGGGCACAGGTCCCAGCGGGCCACCGGGGTCAGCGCCAGGTCGAGCTTCTCCTCCTCGATGTAGAAGCGCTCGTGCCTCCCGGCCAGCCACTCGCCCAGGAAACGGGGCCACGTCCGCTCCGCGTCGCCCGCGAACAGCGCGTCGTAGGGCTCGGCAGCGGCGATGTCGCGCCAGTGGTGCGTGCAGTGCGGGCCGCCGAGCACCACGAACTTCCCGCGGGCCTTGAGCCACCGGCACAGCTCGTGCGCGCGCTCGCGGTTGGGGTTGAAGCACGTGAGCGCGTAGATGTCGGCCTCGATGCCGGCCCGCTCCAGCGGCACCCCCAGGACCTCGTCGAAGACCTCGACCGTGAACGCGTCGTCGGGTACCAGCGCCGCCACGGTGAGCAGCGAAAGGCTCGGGAAGAAGCCCGACTTGCCCATGGCTTCGTTGATCACCGAGGTGTTCAGGAAGTCCGCCGGGCAGCGGGGGTTGACGAGCAGGATCCTCTTCTTGTGCGTCACGGAAGGCGCCCCTCCAACCCATCCCCCCGCGGGTGCGCGAGCGGTGCACCATGACGGTTCCGCGCCCGCAGGTCAAGGACGACGCGCCCGGAAGCCAGCGCGGCCGGTCCTACCTCGTCCTGACGCGCGAGCCCTTCGGGGTGTCCTCGATCGCCACCCCCAGCGACGACAGCTCGTCGCGCAGCCCGTCGGCCCTGGCCCAGTCGCGCGCGGCCCGCGCCCGATCGCGCTCCGCCAGCAGCGCCGCCACCCGCGCGTCCAGCTCCGGCGCCACGCCCGGTCCGGCCCCGAAGTCGAGCACGGAGAACACGCGGTCCGCCCGGTACAGGAAGTCCAGCGCCAGCTCGGCGTCGCGGCGCACCAGGCCGCCTTTCTGCATCCGCGCGTTGAGCGCGCGTGCCAGGTCGAACCACGCCGCCTTCGCCCGCGGCACGTTCAGGTCGTCGCGCAGCGCCGCGAAGAAGCCGCGGTCCGCCGCCTCCACCGCCTCATCGACCTCCCGGTGCGCCTCGCCCTCCGCCCGCTGCTGCCGCAGGTTGCGCACCAGCGCGTCCAGCCGCGCCAGCTCGCGGCACGCCGCGTCCAGGCGGTCGAACGAGAAGTCCAGGTGGCGGCGGTAGTGCACGAGCAGCAGCGCGTAGCGCACCTGGCTCCCCGTGTAGCCGCGCCCCGCCAGGTCGCGGAACGACAGCGCCGTCCCGGCCGAGCGCGACATCTTCTTGCCCTTGCGCAGCACCAGCCCGGTGTGCAGCCACGCCCGCGCCATGGGGCGGCCCGAGAGGGCCTCGCAGATCGCGTTCTCGTTCTCGTTGTGCGGAAAGACGAGGTCCTCGCCGCTGGTGTGGATGTCGAACTGCTCGCCCAGGTAGCGCGACGCCATCGCCGCACACTCGACGTGCCAGCCCGGGCGCACGTTGCCCCAGTCCGTCCGGTACGTGATCCGCCGCCGCAGCTCCGCCAGGTCCGAGCGTCGCAGCAGCGTGAAGTCGTGCGCGTCGTCCTTCTCGTAGTAGTCCATGTCGACCGTCACGCCCGTGCGGATGCGCGAGCGATCGACGCTGGACAGCCGGCCGTAGGCCGCGAAGCGCGAGATGTCGAAGTACACCGAACGGTGGCGCTCGTAGGCCAGCCCCGCGTCCACCAGCCGCCGCGTGAGCCGGACCATGTCCTCCACGTGCTCCGTCGCACGCGGGTAGTGGTCCGCCGGCGCCATGCGCAGCGCCGCCATGTCGTCGAAGAACTCCCTGGCGAACTGCCCGGTCAGCTCCTCCAGCCGCACGCCCCGCCGTGCCGACTCCGCGATGGTCTTGTCGTCGATGTCCGTGAGGTTGACGATGTGCCGCACCTGGTAGCCATCGCCGAGCAGCAGCTTCTTGAGCACGTCGACCGCGAGCAGCCGGCGGATCAGCCCGAGGTGCGCGTAGGCGTGCAGCGTCGGCCCGCAGGTGTAGATGCCCACCCGCCCCTCGGACAACGGACGCAACAGCCCCTTGCGGCGCGTCGCGGTGTCGTACAGGCGCAGCATCGACGACCTCAGGTCGCGAAGAGGCTGGTCGAGAGGTACCGCTCGCCGAAGTCGGGCAGGATGACCGCGATCACCCCTTCCTCCAGGCGCGAGGCCAGGTCGAGCGCCGCGAAGAGCGAGGCCCCGGCGCTCATGCCCAGCAGCATCCCCTCGACCCGCGCCGCCCGCCGCGTCGTCTCGAACGCGTCCTCGTCCGCGACGTTCACCTTCTCGTCGATCAACCGCTTGTCGAAGATGCCCGGGACGTACGCCTCCTTCAGGCTCTTGAGCCCCTGGATCTTGTGACCGAAGTACGGCTCGACCGCGACCACCCGGACCGCGGGGTTGTACTCCTTGAGCCGCCGCGAGCAGCCCATGACGGTGCCGGTGGTGCCGAGCGCGGCGACGAGGTGCGTGACGCGTCCCTCCGTCTGCTCCCAGATCTCCGGCGCGGTGCCCCGGTAGTGCGCCAGCGGGTTGGCCTCGTTGTTGTACTGGTCCGCCAGGAAGTAGCGCTCGCCCTCCTTGTCCGCCAGCTCGTACGCCCGCTCGATCGCCCCGTCCGTCCCCAGCTTCCCGTCCGTCAGGATGAACTCCGCCCCGTACGCCGCGAGGATCCGGCGCCGCTCGACCGAGACCGACTCGGACATCGTCAGCCGGATACGGTAGCCCTTGAGCGCCGCCACCATCGCCAGCCCGATGCCCGTGTTCCCGCTCGTGGCCTCGAGGATCGTCTTCTCCCTGGTCAGCGCGCCCGAGCGTTCGGCCTCTTCGATCATCGATAGCGCGATGCGGTCCTTGATCGATCCTCCGGGATTGCAGCCCTCGAGCTTCGCCCGGATCTCGACCTTCGGGGGGTGGTCCTTGCCCGGCAGGCGGAGCTTGCGCACCGGTACCAGCGGCGTGCGGCCGATGAGGTCGAGAGGGCACTCGTAGCATCGTCGTGCAGCGTCCATCGCGCTCCTCGCACCCCCGTTTCGCCGCGACTGTACCGCAGCCGGGTGCAAGTTCGAAGGGGTCTTGGCCCGGGACGTTCTCGACGCCCGCCCGCTTCCGCGGTACCCTGGCTCCACAGGGGGCGGCAAGACCGCAAGGTGTGCGCCCGGATGAAGCTCGTTCCCGTCGTCCTGTTGATCGCGCTCGCCGCCGGACGCAACGTCCGCGGGGACGAGGCGCCGCCCTACGCGCTCGCTCCCGAATGCCGTGTCGAGGCGGAAACCGACCTGGCCCGCCGGTCCCTCGCGGCGTTCTGGTTCGAGCAGGGCAAGTCGCAGGTCGAGCGCGAGGCGTTCGCGGAGGCGGTCGGCTCGTTCGCCTGCTCGCAGGCGATCCTGCCGCACCCCTCCACGCTCTACAACCTCGCCCGCGCGGCCGAGTGGGCCGGCGACCTGGACACGGCGTTGCGCGTCCTTCGCGAGTACATCGCGCAGAACCCGGACGCGGAGAACATCGCCGAGGCGCGCGACCTGGCGCAGGACATCCAGGCGCGCGTCGGCCCGTGGGTCGAGCCGCCGCCGGCGCCTTCTCCGCCGCCCCCGGCCGCTCCCGCCGGCGGGGCCGATGCGCAGTCCGTCGTCGGCTGGGTCGCCGTCGCGCTCGCCGCGGGGAGCGCCGCCGCGGGCCTGGCCCTTGCCGGCCTGGCCGCGGCCGAGCAGCAGAAGATCGACGACGCTCCGGACGGCATTCCGTGGCGCGTGGTCGCCGGCCAGGAAGCCGATCGCGACGACTTCGTGACCGGCATGGCCGCCTGCCTCGGCGCCGCCGGGGCCGCCGCCCTGACCGGCGTCCTGCTGCTCGTGCTCGACGACGACGAGGCCCCCGCCATCGATGTCGCACCGACCGTCGCGGCGGACGGCGTCGGCCTCGTCCTGCTGGGGAGGTTCTAGCATGACGCTCCGGGGTCTCGCTTGCCTGGCCGCGGCGCTTCTCGGCTGCAGCACGAGCTACGTCGAAGGACGGTACTCGTGCACGCCGGGAGAGCCCGGCAGCTGCCCGCCCGGATGGACCTGCCGCGAGTCCGACCTTCGATGCTGGTCCGGGCCGGAGGATGCCGCGCCGGACGGAAGCGATGCGGGGACGGACGCGGACGAGTCGGCCGACGCGGACGTCGGACCGGACCAGCCCGACCTGCCGGACGAGACGCCCGAGGGCGGCGACTTCGTCCCCTGCACCGCGGAAGATTGCGACGACGGGGACGCCTGCAACGGCGTCGAGACGTGCGGCACGGACGGGGCTTGTGTGCCCGGCTCGGCGGCCCCCGACTACACGGAGTGCACCACGGCCTCGGGCGAAGCCGGCGGCTGCCTCGCCGGCGCCTGTGATGCGACGCTGCAGGAAGTCGCGATTCCCGCCGGCACCTTCCGCCGCGGCTCGCCGTGGGCGGACCCGGGCGCCCCCGACTCCCCCGTGCACGAGGTCACGCTCACCGCCGCGTTCCGTATCGACCGCTACGAGGTCACCAACGCGCGCTACGCCGCGTGCGTCGCCGCCGGCGTCTGCCGCGCGCCCGGCTCGAAGGACTCGCACACGCGCGACGACTACGACCGCCTGCCCGAATACGCGGCCTACCCCGTGCTCTTCGTCTCGTGGGACGACGCGGTCGAATTCTGCGGGTGGATCGGGCGACGCCTGCCGACGGAGGCGGAATGGGAGCGCGCCGCGCGCGGCGACTGCGCGCTGGTCGCGCCCGCGACGTGCGGCGACGAGGATCTCCGCCCCTACCCCTGGGGCGACGCGCCCGCCGCCTGCGACCTCGCCAACTTCGACGACGCGGCCGGCGGCGGCCCCTGCGTCGCCGGCGGCGACACCGACGCCGCCGGCGCGCGTCCGCTCGGCGCCGGGCCGTACGGCGCCGACGACCTGGCGGGCAACGTCGCCGAGTGGGTCGCGGACTTCTACCAGCCGGACGCGTACCAGACCGGCTGCGCCGCCGGCTGCACCGACCCGCCCGGGCCGGCCGACGGCCCCGAGCGGGTCGTGCGGGGCGGATCGTGGGACGACGTCGACACCGACCTCCGGGTCTCCGTGCGGTCGTTCGCGTCCCCCGGCACCCGGAACGAGTTCCTCGGCTTCCGCTGCGCCCGGAATGCGCCCTGAACGGCGGCCTTCCCGACGGCGCTACCGGAGCTCCTGCCGAAGTGCCAGTTTGGAGACTTTGCCGACGGGCGTGAGGGGGAGGGCGGCGCGGAAGTCCCACTGCCGGGGGTACTCGTAGCGCGAGAGGTTCTCCTTGGCGTAGGCGCGTACCTGCGCGCGGACCGCTTCGTCCGCCGGGTCCGCTGCTCGGAGCTGGACGACGGCGCGGACCATCTCCGAGCCCGGCCGGTCGGGGTCGGGCACGCCGATCGTGGCCGCCAGCTCGACCTTCGGATGCCGCGCCAGGATCTCCTCGACGTGGGTGCTGAAGACCTTGAAGCCGCCGACGATGATCATGTCCTTGATGCGGTCGACGATGGTGAGGTAGCCGTCCTCGTCCATCACCGCCACGTCGCCCGTGTGCAGCCAGCCGCCGCGCAGCGTCGACGCCGTCTCCTCGGGCTTCCCCCGGTATCCCCGCATCACCTGCGGCCCGCGGCAGACGATCTCGCCGGGCTGTCCCGCGGCGACGGGCTCCCCCGTCTCCAGCGACTCGATGCGCAGGTCGGTCCCGGTCAGCGGCAGTCCGATCGAGCCGAGCTTCTTCTTCCCCAACAGGGGGTTCGCCGTGATGACGGGCGACGCTTCCGTCATGCCGTAGAGCTCGATGATCTTGCCTTCCGCCCGCAGCGCCGTCTCCATGCGCCGGAACGTCTCCGAGGGCAGCGGCGCCGCGCCGGAGATGTACGCGCGCACGCCGTCCAGGACGTCCGCCGGGACCTTCGGCAGCCCGGGGTCGCGCAGCAGCATCTGGTACAGGCTCGGCACGTTCGCCAGCCACGTGGGTCGCCGCCGGGTCAGCTCGAGGAGGATCCGCCCCGTGTCGCGCGGGTTGGCGATCAGGATCTGGGTGCTGGAGAGCGCCAGCGAGGCGTTGCAGACCATCATCCCCGCCAGGTGGAACAGCGGGAACGCCGACAGTCCGACCTCGCCCGCCGGCTTCCAGCCCATCCAGGCGATGGCCTGGTGGAGGTTCGCGACGACGTTCGCGTGGGTCAGCTCCGCGCCCTTCGGATGCCCGGTCGTCCCGCCCGTGTAGTACAGGAGCGCGACGTCCCGCTCCGGATCGGCCTCGACCCGCTTCGTCGTCTCCGGCGTCTTCAACGTCTCGGCCAGATCGACGATCAGCTTCCCTGGCCACGGGTCCACCCGGCCGTGCGGGATCTTGCCCAGCTTCTTCCCCAGCCAGACCTTCAGGCCCGGCAGACCCATGTAGTCGGAGACGTTGGTCGTGACGACGCCCGCCAGCCGCGGCACGTCGCCGCGGATGCGCCCCAGGACCTTCTCGTAGATCGCGTCCAGCGTGACCAGGAACTTCGCCCCGCTGTCGTTGAGCTGGTAGGCGACCTCCGGGGCGCTCAGCAGCGGCGAACAGCCGCAGCTCACCCCGCCCGCGAGGATCGTCCCGATGTGCGCGATCAGGTACTGCGGGCAGTTGGGCAGGCTGATCGCCACGACGTCGCCCTTGGCCAGGCCGTTGCGACCCAGCCATGCCGCGAACCTCCGGGCCAGCACGTCCAGCTCCGAGAACCGGATCTCCCGTTCCATCATCCAGCACGCCGGGCGGTCCGGGAACGCGCTCAGCGCCTCGGCGAACAGCTCACCCAGTCCCTTTCGCGGGAACTCGAATGTCCTGGGAACGTGCGGATCGTAGCTGCGGACCCAGAATCTCTCGTCGGCCACGCTGCCCCCTTCGGACGTGGCTCCCACCCCCGGCGCCACCCCGACCGCAGAATAGGGTGGACACGGCCCGGTGGCAACAGACCGACGGTGCTGCTAGCCCCTTCGCTTGTCGCCTCCCGGCTTCCGTGTTACCTGTAGCCCATGAGCGCCCCGGCCAGACGACCGGCAACCTACGAGGACCTGATGGCGCTTCCCGAGAACATGGTCGGCGAAATCGTGGACGGGGAGCTCGTCGCCAGCCCGCGACCTGCCTCGCGCCACGCCCGCGCCAGCTCCGTCCTCGGTGCCGTTCTGGGAGGGCCCTTCGACCTGGATCCCAACGGTCCGGGTGGATGGTGGATCGTGGACGAGCCGGAATTGCACGTCGCCCAAGATGTGCTGGTTCCCGACCTGGCCGGCTGGCGACGGGAGCGGATGCCGGTGCTCCCCGACGTCCCGTTCTTCGAGCTTGCCCCGGACTGGGTGTGCGAGGTCGTGTCCCCGGCGACGGCGCGGCTGGACCGCATCCGGAAACTCCCGAGCTACGCCCGACAGGGCGTCTCCCACCTCTGGCTGGTGGATCCGCACGCGCACGCGATCGATGTCTGCCGGCTCCAGGACGCCCACTGGCTGCTGGTCGTGACGTTCGGCGAGGACGACAAGATGCGGGCCGAGCCGTTCGCGGCCGTGGAGATCCCCCTCGCTTCGTTGTGGATCCGCAACGCCCCCTCTCCCGGCTAGCGGTCCGTCGTCAGGAAGTGCGCGGAGTGCGTGCAGCTGCCTTCCCTCTTCCCTCTCCTCCCAGGAATGTCCTCCGCGGCATCGCGGCCCTCGCCGCCCTCCTCGTCCTTCCCGGCTGTTCTTCCTCCCCCGCTTCCGGCGACGCCGAGGGTGACGCCGCGGCCGACGCCGCGGCCGACGAGCCCGCGCTCGAGGATGGGCCGGCCGAGGACGCCGCGGCCGGCGACGTCGCGGACGGCGAGGCCGACGCCGACGCCCGCATCCCCGTCTCCGGCCTCGCCGTCGCCCCGACGTGGCTGCTGCTCCGCGCCGGCGACGCGCGTCCGATCGTCGCCACCGTCACCCCGCTCGACGCGACCGACCCGTCCGTCCGCTGGACGTCCGCCGACACCTCCGTCGCCCGCGTCGACGCCGCCGGAACGGCCACCGGGGTCCTGGCCGGCCGCACCTCGATCACCGCCACCACGAACGACGGCGGGTTCTCCGCGAACGCCGAGGTCCTCGTCGTTCCCGCCGAGATCGGCGGCTGCACCCTGCCCGATCCGGACGACATCATGTCCTTCCCCGATTGCCCCGGCGGCGGCGGGATCTTCGGCCGCTGGATCGTGGACGGCGAGGGGATGCCGGCCTTCCTCTACGAGTTCGATCAGCTCCACGACCCGCGGTCGCCCTGGCCCAACAGCGAGGACATCGCGCCGGCCTTCCGCGAACGCCGCGACCACTTCGTCGTCTCCGGGAACCGCCGCCTGAACTTCATGGCCGTCGATGACGGCATCGTCTCCGTCTTCGCCGACGACCGCGGGCCCGCGTGGCTCAACCGCTTCGACGAGGCACAGCTCAACCTCGGCGGCGGCTTCTCCTACCTGCGGGACGACGACAGCGGCGACGTGTGGGCTTCCGCCTACCGCTACGCTCCCGCCGGCGCGACGACGCGACGCGTCTTCGGCGTCGGCTACTTCGAGACCGAGACGACCCACGACGGCATCGCGGTCCGCCACCGCATCATCGCTCCGGCCGGCGACTTCGGCGACGACCCGCTGGTGGTGGACGACGTCGAGTTGCGCAACGAATCGGCCTCCACGCGCCGCCTCGCGCACTACGAATATTGGGACGTCAACCGGCACCAGCTCCAGATCCAGTGGCTCCGCACGGGCCTGGCCGCCGCGCCCGGCGACGACGCGCGCGACCAGCTCAACGGGCGTTTCCTCCAGCAGGTGTCCTGGGACGCCGCCCGCCGCGCGCTTCGCGCAACCATGACCCCGAAACCGTCCGAGACGCCCGCCGCTCGCGACGAGGTGTCCGCCATCGATTGGCATCCGCCCGAGATCTTCCTCGCGGCGCTGGTGGGGGACGCGACGGAACGGTTCTCCGACCAGCGGACGTTCTTCGGGACGGGCTCGGCCGCGGCGCCGGGCGCCGTGGCCGGCGAGCTGCCGGGCGGCGAGCTGCCGGCCGTGGATGCGCTCGGCCAGCCGGCCTGCCTGGTTCTCCGGAGCGACATCACTCTGGCGCCCGGCGAGACCCGCAGGCTGCGCTTCGCCCACGGCTACCTGCCCGCCGGCGCCGACCTCGACGCGCTCCTCGCGCGTCATGCCGACCCGGCCATCGATCCCCTGCGCGCTTCGCTCGAGGCCTGGCGCCCGGCGCTGGCCTATGCCGCGCTCCCCGACCTGCCCCTGGCGCACCGCGAGACCGCCTGGCGCAGCCACCTCCTGCTCGCGAACACCCTCTTCCACGAATACTACGACACGCACCTGACGCCGCAGGGCTCGGCCTACCTCTACCTCCACGGCGCCGACGGCGCCCCGCGCGACCAGGCGCTGTTTGCCGCGCCGCTCTCGTACCTCGACCCCGCGCTGGCGCGCGACAACCTCACCCTGGTCATGGAGCTGACCGACGCGACCACGGGCGCGATCAGCTACTCCTTCACCGGCTACGGCGTGAACGAGGGCGCCGCGATCCACGAGCGCCCCTCCGACCTCGACATCTTCTTCCTCTTCGCGTTGGCCGAGTACCTCGCCGCGACCGGCGACCGCGCGTTCCTGGACCAGCACGTCCCGTTCCACCCGCGCGACGCCGGCCACCCGGCCCGGGTCGCGGACGATACGGTGCTCGACCACGTGCGCAACGCCTTCCTGCACCTGCGCGACGACGTGGGCCTCGGCCCCCACGGCCTCGTCCGCATCCAGGACGGCGACTGGAGCGACGGGATCGTCTACGAGGACCTCTCCCCGCTGGCCATCGCGTTCACGCAGGCCAATGGCGAGTCGGTCCCGAATAGCCAGGTGGCCGTCGTCGTGCTGCCGCTGCTCGCGGCGCAGCTCGAGTCGCTCGATGCCGCGCTGGCGGCCGACCTGCGGGCGTTCGCCGCAGGGCTCGAGGCGCCCGTCCGCTCGACCTTCGGCTCGCGATGGTTCGGCCGGGCGTGGCTGCGCAACTCGTTCGACCAGGCCTACCTCAAGGGAACCGACGCGGCGAGCGACCCCTTCGCCGCGAACTTCATCGACCTGGAGGCGCAGCCGTGGGGCCTGCTCGCCGGCCTGCTCGACGAGGCGCAGCGCGAGCGCGTGCTGGACGAGGTCGAGGCGCGCCTGGACGCCGACTCCGCGGCCGGCCCGCGGCTGCGCGAGGGCGGCCAGGTCTGGCCGGCCATCAGTCAGCTCATGACGTGGGCCTACGCGCGGTTTCGTCCCGCTTCCGCCTGGCGCTCGCTGGCCGAGCATCTCTACGCGCGCCATGCGGAATCCTGGCCCGAACAGTGGATCGGGATCTGGTCCGGCCCGGACGGCTTCTCGTCGTCGGGGAGCGACGGTGGGACGTGGGCCAGCCCGCTGACGCCGATGACGGACTTCCCGGTGGCGAACATGAACCCCGAGGCGATGTGGCTCTTCGGGCTCCTTCGCACGGCGGGCGTCGAGCCGGTCGCGGACGGCCTTTCGATCCGCCCGCCCGGCGGCGGTCCCGAGGCCTACACCATCCAGCTCCCGTTGCTGCGTGTGGAGGTGACCCCGCGCAGGATCGGCGGCAGGTACCGCGCGGCGAACGACGGTTCGATCGTGCTCCACGTCGCCGTGCCTGACGGCGCCACTCCCGTGGCCCGTATCGACGGAGGATCGGTTGCCGCGGACGTCATCGATGGTGCCGTGGCGCTGCCGCTGGTCTTCCTGCGCGGGCAGGAGCTCGAGTTCGCGGTGGAGTGGTAAGCGGACGCCATCCGAACCGGCTGCGGGGCCCTTTGCGCAGTGTCCACGGGTCGCGTACCATTCGGGGTGCGGCGTCGGGCTGGGGCCGCGGAATGCCCTCGGGGCTCCGGAAGAGAGGAGCGAGCGCCATGGGTTCCTCCGCACGACAGGCCGGGATCGCATGGGGAGCGTTTCTGGCGGTCCTGCCTGCGGCGCTCGCCGGCTGCGGGCTCGACTCTGCGGGCCTCCGGGAACAGGATGCCGCCGGACCCGGAACGGACCTCTTTGCGGATGCCGACGGCGCGGTCGACGCGGATGCCGACGCGGAGGTTCCGCTCGAGGCCACCGAAGCCTCCGGCGACCCCGGCGATGGGGAGGCCGACGGCGCGGCGACCGACGACACCGCGATTGGCGACGCCGGCCCGGACGACGCCGCCGACGGCGACGGCGCGGCCGACGAGGTGACGCCGGGCTGTGTTGCGGGTGCGACGCGCCCGTGCGCGGTCGAGCCGGGGGAATGCGGCCCGGGCGAGCAGGCCTGCGTGGCGGGCGGTGTCTGGGGCGAGTGCGTGGACCTGGGACCGCCGGCGGCGCCGGAGGTGTGCGACCGACTGGACAACGACTGCGACGGGGTGACGGACGACCTGGGCGAGACGACGTGCGGCGACGGGGCGTGCGAGGTGACGGTACCCAACTGCGTGGACGGGGTGCCGCAGACGTGCGTGGCAGGGTCGCCGACGACCTGCGGCGCGCCGCCGGCCTACTGCCACGAGACGACCACCGGGACGGACGACTGCGGCAATCCGTGCACGAAGGTCGGGCCCGATCACTGCCATACGGTGCACCCGGCCTGTCTCGACTCGTCCCCCGGGGCTCCCACCGACACGGCGAGCTGCGACACGCCGCGGGGGCGCTACAACTGCGGGCTGACCTGCGAGGAGTGGCCGAACACGATCGGCGCCGACTGCGTGTACTGCGTCAACACCTTCTGCGCCTCGCGCTCGGGCCTGGACGAGGCGCAGTTCCGCTGCAACAACATCCCGGTGCCACCCACGCCCTGAGAACCGGGTCGTCGGCCTCGTACGCCGTCACCCTTCGTGAACGGGAACACCCACGCCTTGGCCTCGTCCAGCGTGAACGCACGCGCTCCAGGCCCGGCCAGAACATGGGGAAGGCCCCCTCCGTCACGGCACTCCGCCCCAGAACGCGCCGCCCAACGACTCCACCAACGCGCCGTAGACGTCCGCATCGGCCAGGTCGTCGCTGAAGGTCCACCAGAAGAAGCCGCCCTCGTACCGCGGGTGGTCGACGTGCATGTTCGCGTACTCGGCGTCGGGCAGGTCCATCCCCTGGTAGTACCGCCGGACGTAGGCGACCTTCGAGCCGGCGTCCAGCGTGCCGCACTCGCCGAAACCGAGCGCCGCGCCGGGAAACACCGTGCCCAGGTGGTCGAACACCGGGCCCCATTCGGGCTGGATGCCCTCGCAGTCGTCCTCGTAGTAGCTCACGAGCACCAGGTCGAGCACCGGCGCGACGCGCTCCGTGCCGATCGCGCCCGCCGCCGCGAACCCGTCGTCCACCCAGCGTTCCATCGCGTGCGAGGCGTCGCTCCAGCAATTGTCCGCGGTCGGGACCCCGCCGCCGTACGGGCCGTTGTAGTAGAACGTGAGGGCCAGCCCGAACGGCTTTTCGTCGGCCCGCAGTGCGAAGCCGGGACATTCCGTCGCGAACCCCGCCGCGTCCGCCCCGAACACGTCCGCCGCTGCCGCCAGCTTCTCCAGCACCCCACTCCCGAGCCACTCGCCGTTGACCTCGTTTCCGATCTCCCAGAGATCCACCAGATGCCCGAGCGTCGCTCGGTATTCGCACGCCCGCAGGCGGTACTGGTCGAGGTCGTAGTCCCCGACGTACAGCGAGTCGAGCAGCTCGCCCATCACGACCGCGTGCGACACGATGTTTTCCACGAGCGGCACGTACACCGACGCGTCGAGTCCCCCGCTCCGGAAAACCCGGTCGATGCCCTCGTCGAACACGACGCGCGCCGTGGGCTGCCGACCGCCCGTCCCGACCAGCCCGTCGAGTGCGGCGCCCAGCGCACCGCCCGGCGATTCGGCCGCCCACGGATCGGTCACCGTGACGCCGAAGATCCGGCCGCCGACCTCCACGGCGTCCCCGTCGGCTTCCCGGACGTCGCCGTCTTCGGCGCCCGCGCCGGCGTCGATCTCCGCCTCCCCGACGTCGTCCGCGACGCCGTCCGCGCCGATGTCGGTGCCTTCGTCGGGCCCCTCGTCGCCCGACACCTCCCCGTCGGCCTCCGCCCCGCCGGCATCGTCCGCGAGCTCCGTAGCGTCGCGGACGTCCGTCACCTCGTCTCCCGATCCGTTCGCGCCGCACGCCGGGCTCAACGCGACGCCCAACGCCGCCAATGCCACCAACCCGCCCAGGCACCGGTCCATCGCCATCCTCCTGCCGACGATGATGGTACCACGCGGCCGACCACGGGAGCGCCGAGCCGCTACCGGCCACCAGCCGCCAGCCCGGGTCGCGCGGTCCACGGCGCGATCCGGGGGCGCCCTGGCCCGTTTGCGGCCCCGCGCCATCCGCGATAGGCTCCGGCTCCCTCGGGTGGGGCAGGAGTGGAACCGTGAGCAAGCTGGACGAGAAGAAGATCGCAGGGGCTTTCCAGGGGAAGTCCGTCATCCTCACGGGCGCGGCCGGCGGCCTGGGCTCGTGCATGGCCAAGATCCTCGCGCCCTACTGGAGGTCGGCGCTGCTGCTCGACCTGAACGAGCCGGGCCTGCAGTCGGTGGCTTCCGCCGTCCGCGGCGTCACGAAAGGTGAGGTCGTCGTCCGCAAGGCGGATCTCACCGACGAGAAGAGCATTGCCCAGGCGACCTCCGAGCTGCCGCCCGGCCTGGCGCACCCCGACGTCCTCATCAACAACGCCGGCATCTCGATCATGAGCCTGGCCGAGAAGCAGCCGCTCGCCGACTACCGGAAGATGATGGAGGTCAACTACTTCGCCGTGATCGCCCTGATCGGCAAGTTCCTGCCGGGCATGCTCGAGCGCGGCGACGGCCGCCTGATCACGATCGCCTCCGGCTCGGGGGTCCTCGCCAACTACGGCGGCGCCGGCTACTGCGGCTCCAAGTTCGCGATCGTCGGCTACATGGAAGCGCTGCGGCAGGAGCTGGCCGGGACCGGCGTCCGGACGAACACCGTCCTGCTCCCCACCGTCATGACCGAGTTCCACCAGCGGGTCCTCGACGGCGAGTTCGGCGACATGGCCAAGGGCCTCCCGACCATCACGCCGCAGGTCGCTGCCGAGGAGCTCCTCACTCAGGCCGCCCGCAACACGGAGGTGATCTCCTTCACGCCGACGCTGAAGGCGGGACTCCTCGCCAACGGCGTCGCCCCGTCGATCCTCCGCCTGGCGATGAGCGTCAACGGCTACCTGCTCAACAAGAAGCGCGGCCGTGCGAAGAAGGGCCTCCTCTCCCTCAAGGGCTGATCCCGCGCCGAGCCCGCCTGCGTCGGCGTTGCGGTCGCCGCCGGACGTCTCCGGTGCGTCGCTCGACCACCGACCCGCGGATCGCCAGGGTTGCCTCCAGGTTCAACCCAGTCCGGCCAGGAACCGACTGGCCGGAACGACCCGGACTCCGCTCTTCTCGAAATCCGCCCCCTCGTCCCGCGTCACCTGGTAGCAGAACGGAATGCCGATCCGCTCCCGGAAGTAGAGCAGGGTGCGCGAAACCTCTGGATCTCCGAGCTTCGCTTCCACCGCGAACCACGGCCGGCCCTGGTTCGTGACCAGGAAGTCCACCTCCCGGCCGTTCGTGTCGCGCAGGTACCACAGCTCCACTCGCCAACCCTCGTGCTCGTGCAGGAAGTCGCAAAACCGCAACAGATGGGAGGCCACCAGGTTCTCGAACCGCGGCCCCTCGACCTCCACCGCCGACCAGTCCCACAGGTACAGCTTCCGCTCCTTCCGCACCGCCGAGACCCTTCGGGTCTGGAAGGGCGGGAGCCGGAAGCTGTGGTAGAGCAGCTCGAACGCCGCCAGCCAGCCCGCCACCGTGCGGAAGTTGACGCCGAGGTCCCCGGCCAGGGAGTTGATCGACAGGATCGACGCGACCCGGCCCGGCAGCAGGTCCGCAAGCAGCGCCAGCGAGCCCAGCTCCGTAATCCGCGTCAAATCCCGCACGTCCTCCCGGAAGAACCGCTCCATCCGCTCCGCCTGCCACCGTCGATGGAAGCGCACCTCTCCCCGCAACAGCGGCTCGGGAAACCCGCCGAGCCGCAGCAGCGACTCCAACTCCTCCGCGGCGCCGGGATCACGCTCGCCGAGCCCCAGCGCGGCACCCGGCTTCGCACGCGCAACAACGCTCCCCCGCGATTCGGCCAGCGAGAAGGGATGAAGCGTCCGGTAGTGATACCGCCCCTGGAGCGAGTCGCCGCCCCGCCGGTACACGTTCATCCGTGCGCTGCCCGTGAGCAGGAACACCCGCCCTCCCTCCGCCGTGTCGTGCTCACCCTTGAGCCACGTCTTCCACTTCGGCTGCTTGTGGAACTCGTCCAGCACGATCAATCGCGCATCCGCCGGCCACTCGCCGCGCAGCGCCGCCTTCCGTTGGGCGAGCTTGTCCCACGAGAAGAACGCCGACGGCCACCGCCGGCCGACGATGTCCCGGGCCAGCGTCGTCTTGCCCACCTGCCGCGGACCTCCCAGGAAGACCATCTTCGTCGCCAGATCCTCGACGATCGGCTCCTCCAGGTAGCGGCCGCGCAATCCCACGTCCCGATCCTGCGGCCGTTCCCCGCCGTCGTCAAGCAAATTGTATGCTGACACAATCTACACACGAGCATCCTGCAGCAACATGCAATCGGCAGGGAAGCTCCCGCGCTCCCGCCTCGCACGGCTGCGCGGCCTTCCCGGGCCCTCTCGCCACCCTGGTACGCCTCGGCGTTGGTGTGGTACGGGGAAACGGAGCAGGCGGAGACTACCAAAACGAGTCGATCGCCGGGGAGGGCGATCAGGGAAAGTGCGGGGACCTGCGGTAAGGCATTGCTCGGGCCGCGGCAGCATGATCGTGCTATCGTGTCGCCGGCCGGTCGACGAACGGGGCGGAGGCTCCCGTCACCGCACCCGCAGGTGCGCCCGGAGCCGGCTCCGCCGGGAGGTAGCGATGGGCAACACACGGGCGCGTATCCGTTGCCGGACGCCGGTCCTCGCGCTGCTGCTGTGCGGCTGCTACCAGTCGTTCTTCGGCAGCGTCGAGGAGGACGTCTCTCCGACCGCGGATGACGCCGGCGCGTTCCGCGATGGGTCCGACGGTGGACCGAGCGGTGACGACGTCGCGCCCCGCGACGACGGCGGAGCGGTCGGCGACGACGGCTCGTCGGGCGACGCTTTCGTCGATGGACGTCGGGATGACGCCGGGGGCGACGCGCACGACGCCGCCACCTCCGGCCATCTGGAGCCGGAGGGCGAGTCCGAGAGCTACTACGGTACGGAGAGTGGGATGGAGGTCCAGGTGCACTCCGGCTGGCTCGTGCCGGCCGCGTACTCCGGGTCCGTGTACGAGCTAATCATGGACGAGGACGTGCCCGGGGCGACGGACGACAGCTACGCCGCCATCTACCGGTTGGCCCCCGGGGGTGAGCGGTTGGGGACCACGTGGATCGACCACTGGGTCGAGGCGACCAGCTTCGGATCCATCTGCTGGACGGGGGAAGCGTTCTTGGCGGCACTGCCGACGACCGAGGCCGGCATCCGCGTGTTCGGGGTCGACGAGGACGGCAACCTGCTGCGCGAGCCGTCGCTGCTGCCCGATCATCCGGAATCGAGCGCGGGAGGAATCGCCCTGTGCCCGGGGACGGGTCCGATCATTCTGGCTTCCTCGGGTGCGGGCGATACTCGGCGGCTGCACCGCTTCGGCCGGGACGCCGTCCCGGACGGGACGTACGCGGATCTCCCGCTGCCGCCCTTGGCGGGCAACGTGTGGGAGCGTGCGTGCGCCGAGGCGGGGGACGAGATCGCGTGCATCACGGCCCAGCCCGACGGCGAGCCCGATCCGCCGTCCATCGTGTTCATCGCCCGGGACGGCGGGCTGCGGTTCTCGGCCCCGCTGCCCGACCCCGCGCCTTGCGAAGGCGGAAACGGGTGCGACATCGTATTCCTGGGTGACGGACTTGGCCTGGTGTGGTCCGCCGACGAAGGGGGAAAACCGATCCTCCACTACGCCCGCACGGACCTCGACGGCAACATGACGGTTGGACCCGTCTCGACGGGCCGGCAGGTCGGCATCGGTCCACTGGGCTTCCACGCCGCCACCTCCGGGAGCACGCTGTTCGTCGTGACGGAGGCAGCCTTCGGTGGCGCGATGGGCCCGGCAGCGGCAACCGCGAATCTGCTCGCGCTGGACGGCGCCCTTCTGGGCGATGCGGTGCCCGTGAGCCACTCGTGCGTCTGGGATCCGCCGCCGTGCACCGACGGCCCGGCCTTCTGGCGCGGGATGGCGGTGTTCTGGGAAGCCGACGCGTACTCCGCCATCTGGAACACCTGGCCCGACGCCATGGTCGCCTACCGGCGATTCCTGGTGGTACCGTAGGTACCCGAGGCCGCACCGCGCGTGCGCGCCGGGCAGCTCGACGTTGAACTCGATGAAGACCTCCTGCTTCGCCAACCGCCAATCCGCCGCCGACCCCCACGCGGTCGCCATCAGCCGCGGCGTGCCGCGGTGGTTCAAGGGGCGCATCTACGACCCCCTTCGGCCCTCGTGGAAGCTGGTGCAGGCGGCGAAGTCCGGTGCGATCAGCAACGACGAGTACGAGAGCCGGTACCGCGCCGAGGTCCTGGACGGCCTCGATCCCGCCGCCGTCCGGCGCGAGCTGGGGGACGACGCGATCCTCCTCTGCTGGGAACGCCCGGGTGCCCCATGCCACCGCCGCATCGTGGCGCGGTGGCTGGTGGAGGCGCTGGGGATCGGAGTGCCGGAGGCCGAGTAGGTGTTCGGCGGCTCCGCGGATCCGGACGCTGGTCGCTCGCGCCGCTGCCGACGATGGGCGCAACCAACGGCTTGTGGGCGGAGTGCTACGGCTTCTCCATCGCGAGCAGCAGCGCGGACCGGTCGAAGTACACCTCGTTCCGAGTGACGAGGCCGTTCTCGACGAGCACGAGGTCCATGCCGGTCTCCTCGATGACCTTCTCGTCGACCGGGATGCGGGCCTTCCACCGCAGCACGAACCCGCCGTCGACAGGCCACACCTCGTCGGCCGTCCAGACCCAGTCGGGGAAGACGGCCAGGAGTTTTCGGAAGTACGCCAGCAGGTCGGCCTTGCCGGAGATCCCGCCGGGCTTCGCCGGGTCGCGGTAGAACACGCCGCCGGCGTAAATCGCGGCGAGATCCTCGGGGCGGTTGCCGGTCCACAGCGGGAGCCAGCGTTCGCAGAGCGCCAGCGCGTCGAGCCTGTTCATCGGTCACCTCCCTGGCTCCCCATTCCGGAGCGAGAATCCGTGGGACCGGGTGGATCGTCCGCCGCCATTCCCGCCGAGCCTAGCAGCTTCCGGTGCGCCTGAAACCGCTGAACGGCACGACGCCCGAGGGTGTGCTACGGTTGCCTCCATGGTGTCGGCGGAATCGAAGGGGTGGTCGGTGTCGTTTCTCGTCTGGCTCGCGGCGGTCGGCATCGGTTGCACGACCGGCACCCATCTGGCAGGGGGGGCACTCGACGGGGACGCGCCGGGCCGCGAGGACGTGCCGGCGAGCGATGGGGTGCTCGACGAGGGAGTGGACGCAGGCATCCGGGACGCCGGGGACGTCTGTCCCCCCGGTGTCGGATCCGGGGCGCCGTGCTCGACGGAGCCGCACTGCGTCGGCCGCGACGAAGTGTGCACGGCGTGCGGAAGCGGCGCCTACGTCCTGACGCGGGAGACCTGCTTCTGCACGGGGGGCAGCTGGCGCTGCGAGCCTCCCGACGTCGACTGCTTCGGTCCCGGCGACTACTGCGATCCGGCGTGCACGCGGCCGCCCGGGAGCTGCGGCGACGACGGCGGGACCCACGTCGACGCCGCGGACGCTCCGCCGGCATGCCCGACGGAGCTGGGCGGGCCGTGCAACGTCGTGCTGCAGTGCGGCTGTGCCGCCGGCGAGCGCTGCGTGCTGGTCGGCCTTCCGGATGATCCGGTCGAGGCCTGCGTCCCGGCGGGCACCGACCGGCCGGGGACTCCCTGCGGAGCCGGCGACAACTGCACGGCGCAGAGCCAGTGCTTCGAGGTCCCGGGTCCCGACGCGGAATGCACGACGTTCTGCTACGACATGGTCGATTGCCGGCCCGGCTTGTTCTGCTCGCTCGGGATCGACGGAGTGCCCGGCTACCGGCTCTGCACGCCCGAGGGGGACTGCGATCCGTTCAGCGCCGCCGGGTGTCCGTTCGGCGAGGGGTGCATGGTCTACCCGGGCGGCTCATGCGAGACGGCTTGCTCCCCGGCCGGGTCAGGCACGGTCGGCGAGGAGTGCGAATCGAGCGGATGCGCGATCGGCCTGGGCTGCTACACGGTGACCGGCGGTCCGCCCTACCACTGCTACAAGTTCTGCGCCCCCGCGGGCGTGCCCGACTGCGCCGACATCCCCGGTGCGACGTGCCTCGCCATCGACGCGGGCTGCCCCGAGTTCGGCGTCTGCTTCCGGGAGTAGGTCCACCTGCCGGTCCGTACGCGCGAAGGAGCAGGCGCGAGTGCCGAGCCGTCAGGCGATGAGCCCGCCACTCCACAGCTCGCGCAGGAACGAGGCGAGGGGGAGCACTCGCATTCCGTCGAGCCGCAACGCCCGCGGGCCCAGGAACACGCCGACGCACGTGGGCCGGGTCTTCGACATCAGCTCCGCGATCCGGCGGAAGCCGCGCAGGAAGCGGCGGTCCCACCGCGCCGCCGACTTGACCTCGATCGCGAGGAACCCGCCGCGCGTCTCCAGGAGGAAGTCGACCTCGGCGCCGTCGTGCGTCCGCCAGAAGTGCACCGGGTAGTTCAAACCGGAGTAGGACAGGAAGGCCCGCAACTCGCCCAGGACGAAAGTCTCGAGCAGCGGCCCCGTCTCCTCCGGAGAGGGCGGATACGGCAGCCGTCCCGAGAGCGCCCGGGCCACTCCCGCGTCGAAGAAGAAGAACTTGGAATGCCCGACCTGCTTGTTGGCCGACTTCAGTTTCCACGGCCGGAGCCAGGTGCCGATCAACGTCTCGCCGAGAATGTCGAAATACCCTTCGACCGTCGTGCGGGCGACCTGCGCGTCGCGCGCGATGGCGGCCAGGTTGGTCACCTGGCCGTTCTGGCGCGCGGCGATCTCGAGGAAGCGGCTGAACCCACCCACGTTCCTGGCCAATGCCTCGGCGCGGATCTCCTCCTGGAGGTAGGTCTCCGCGTACGAGCGCAGGAACGGGACGGGATCGGGATCGGTGACCGCGCGCGGCAACATCCCGGTCGCAAGGACCCGGGGGAACGCCAGCGGGCGGCCCAGTTCCGCGGAGACCAGCGGGAACATCGACGTCATCACGGCCCGTCCGGCAAGCAGGTTCGTGCCGCCCCGGCGCAGCTTGCGCGCGCTCGAGCCCGACAGGAGGAACCGGATCCGGTTCGTCTCGATCGCGCGGTGGACGACGTCGAGCAACTCGGGCACCTTCTGGATTTCGTCGATGACCACCCAGGTCCCGGGCGCGAGGACGGAGACCTCGTCGAACAGGACGGATGGGTCGCGCTGCAGCCGCGTCACCTCGCGGAGATCGAGCAGATCGTACACCACCGCCTGCGGCAGCCGCTGCCGGATCCAGGTCGACTTGCCCGTCCCGCGGGGGCCCAGGAGGAATGCGGAGGACCGCGGAAGCTTGAGCAGTCTTTCAATCATCGTCGTCATATTTACGGTAAATCTGACGACGGTCAAGGCACAATTCAGAACGCCCTCCCGTCGCGCATCGCCATCCTCCGGCGGGCCTCTCCACCTCTCCCACGCCGGACTCGCGAACAAGGTACGGCCCGCACAACCCCGTGCTGCATGACCCGCCGGTCGGACGCGCCGGCCTCGCCTAGTACACCTCGAACCAGAACGTCCCTTCGATCCCGTCGCCGTTGTACTCGCCCACCGTGACGTCCACCGTCTCGCCCTCCCGCACCCGCGCCTCGCCCGCGGCGTACGGCGGGGGAGACCCCGCCGAGGCCGCGTACTCGATCGGCCACTCGAGCGGCGTCTGGAACCCGCCCGCGTCGCCGGGGTACGGATCGCCGCCCGCGACGCGGATCACCAGCTCCTCCCCCGGCTCCGTCGGCAGGCCCATGCCCGCCAGGCAGAGGAGCTGCGGCTCGCCCGAGTTGCGCGCGATGGTCCAGTGTGCCGGACCCCAGACGACGCCGTGGCCGGGCCGGTACACCGAGAAGCTGAAGCCCTCGTGGAACGCGCCGTCCGCGGCCGTCTTGACCACCGCGATCCGGATGCCGTGCAGCTCGGGGCCCGGCGCCCGGAACGTCTGCTCCAGCACCTGTCCGCCGCAGCACTGGTCGATCGCCACGGTCTCCCCCACCGCGTCCTCCAGGTGGTCCGCGAGCGGCAGCGTTCCCGCGCAGCGCGCATACCCGCCCGTCAGGAACGTCGCCAGGAAGTCGTCCCACGTGGCCCGCGCGCTCCACGTCGCGCCCGCCGCCGTGTACTCCGGCGCCATCGCGTAGTACCGGCCCGGCAGGTACACCGAAAGCCCGTTCTGGCCCTGCAGCCCGACCGATCCGTAGTACGGGGTCCAGCCGGCGAGCTCGATGTTCGCGAAGCCGTGCACGACCGACCGGTCGAGCTGCCCGTGCAGCACGTCCGCCGCGGCCACGACGTCCGCCGGGACGCCGCCGAGCTCCGACACGAGGCGCGCGAAGTCGGTCAGGTCGACCAGCTCGTTGTATGCCGTCTGCTGCGCGCCGCGCCGCACGGCGTCCAGCTCGTCGAAGAAGCCCTCGCTCTCGTGGGCCAGGAGCGCGTCGGCGAAGCCGCTCACCGCCTCGTTGAGGTCGTCGACCGTCGCCAGGTCGGTCACCGCCCCGGTCGTGACGTAGTCGGACATCCCGTCCATCGTCGCCCGGTAGTTGTCGAGGAACGACTCGGCGACGTCGAGCGGCGTCATCGTGTCCGCGCCCGCGACCAGCACGTCGAGCCAATCCGTCCACGAGCCGTCGCGCACCATGAACCCGTACGAGCTGTCCTCCGACGCGATCATGTAGTCCGCGAAGGGCTCGGTGGCGTTGGCCGTCTCCCACTCGCTCATCAGGCACGCGTCGTAGATCACGAGGTCGAGCTTCCTGCCGGCGGCCGCGGTGATACCGCCCAGGGCCGCGGCCAGGTCGCCGGTCGTGATCATGATCCCGTCGTCCGGGGTGTCGCTGTCGTCGTCCCAGCAGATGCCGCGCGCCAGCGGAGGCGCCCCCGGCGCGGCGCCGGCGCTCTTCCACGCGCCGCCGTGGTCGGCGAGGACCAGCGCGTAGTGCCGCGCCGGGTAGTTCTCCACCGCCCAGACGCCGAAGTCGCGCAGCGTCGTCCAGTCCCCCGTGTCGGGATCGATGCCCAGCTCGACCACCTGGTCGAAGCCCCCGCCGTTGAACTCGGCGTAGTACCCGCGCGGCTCGTCCAGGCGATCGACCAGCGCGACGACGCGCACGTCCGGAGAAAGCGCCGCCGCGGCCACGTCCTCCAGTTCGTGCGCCGTCTGGTAGTAGAGGTTGTTGTCCATCGCGAGGTACCACAGGATGGTCCACTCCGCGTCGGGCTCGAGCGCGCATCCGCCGGCCCCGTCGGAGACGTAGATGCCGCCGCAGGCGCACTCGGACGAGCCCGCCGCGTAGTCCGGGACGCACGCCATCCGCGGCTCTTCGGCGCAGGGGTCCGGGTCGCACGGGTCGTCGACGCACGAGCTCTCGTGCAGCACCTCGCCCGCGCCGCGGCACGCGCAGGAGAACCCGCTCCAATCCGCCGACGGCGTGCACTCCGGGTCGCCCGGGCACGCGGCGTCCTCGTCGAGGCACGGGTTCGCGTGGAACGAGTAGGTCAGCGTGAAGTCGCCGTCCGACAGCGTCTCGTCGTCGCGCCCGTTCCAGCCGTCGACGAAGAGGTAGTAGTCCCCCGGCGCCAGCGTCACCAGCGCCTCCTCGGCGTCGCCTTCGGCGCCGCGGTCCGCGCACAGGAGCTCGCTGTCGCGCTCGTCGCACGCGCCGCGCAGGTGCAGCAGGCAATCGTAGTCCTCGTCGCAATCGATTCGCAGGCGCGCCCGGACCTGGCGGTCGAGCGCGAAGCCGAAGACCCGATCGCGCGCCGGACGATCGCCCGTGCAGCTCCCCTCGCCGTCGTCCGCCGCGGCGGCCGTCGAGCCGGTCACCGAGCGCTCGGCGCCCGCGACGACCGCGAGCGGCGTCACGTCGTCGCACCCCTCGCCCACCGTCGAGGCGTTCGCCGCGCAGCCGCCCGAGCCGTCCTCGTGGAAGCCGATGTCGCAGCGGCACTCGTGCGCCGGCACGGCGCCCGAGAGGTCGGTCACGCACCACGAACGGTCCGGCTCGACGCACGGGCTGGGCGGTGCACAGGGATCGGTGACGCAGGCGTCGACGGTGGGGCTGTAGACCCCGCCCACGCCGCACACGTGCTCGACCCGGACGATCGCGCGGCGCGCGCGCCCGCGGCGGTCGTACATGCCGACCACGACGTGGTAGTCCGTCCCGCCCGCGCCCCCCTCGAGCGTCGCCTCGGCCGAGGCGGCCGAGCGGCTGAAGGTCGTGGGGTCGAACCCGACGCCGCAGGCCAGCTCCGTGGCCGAATCGCAGCCGGTGCCCGAGAGGATCGCGACCGCGGGCGTGAACGAGGCTCCGTCCGTGTCGACGCGCTCGACCGTGAACCGCAGCCGCAGCGTCTCACCGGCCGCGATGTGGACGCGGTAGATCATGTCGAGGAACGTGAAGCCCATCTCGTCGCAGCCGAACGAGTGGTCGGCGCGCGCCCCGGACATGTCGGCGTAGAAGGTCGGGACGGTGAGGTCGAGGTCGATCTCGGCCGTGCACCAGTCGCCATCGACGCCGCCGACGGTGCGGCAGGCGCCCATGCCGTCGTCGTAGGTCACGCCGTCGCAGGCGCACTCCGCCGTTCCAGTGTCGTCGCGGCAGACCCGGTGCTCCGCCGGGTCGCAGCCGAGCGACGCCGTCGCGCAATCGGGCTCGCACGTCCCGTCGTTGTCGTTGTCCTGCTCGCCCGCGGCGCAGACGCAGCGCGCCGTGCCGGCGGTGTCGTTGCAGGCCAGCGCGCAGGAGAGGCCGGACGTCGCGCAGCCGGGCCGGCAGGCCCCGTCGCCGTCGTTGTCCTGGTACCCTGCCGCGCAGGCCAGGCAGTCCGTTCCGGCGCTCGCCGGGTCGTCCGCGTATCCGAAGCGGCAGCGGCAGCCCGCCGTCCCGGAGGAGTCGTCGCACACGCCGTTCGGCGCCGGGCAGACCAGCGGCGAGGTCCCGGCGGAGGTCGCCGTCGAGCAGCTCTCGGCGCAGGTCCCGTCGCCGTCGTTGTCCTGGTACCCGCGCGCGCAGACGCACGCCAGCGCTCCCGAGGCGTGGCTGCAGACCTCGTTGTCGCCGCAGGAAAACGTGCCGGCCGAGACGTAGCAGGTCGGCGAGCAGACCCCGTCGCCGTCGTTGTCCTGGTAGTACGCGCTCTCGCAGACGCCGCAGTCCGAGCGGTCGTAGCCATCCTCGCAGACGCAATGCGGCACGCCGCCGGCGTCGTCGCAAACCCCGTTCTCGTGGCAGTCCAACCCGGCCGTCGCGCACTCCGGAAGACACACGTCGTCCCCGTCGCGGTCCTGGTAGCCGTCGTCGCAGACGCACGCGGCCGTCCCGTTCGAGTCGTTGCAGGTGCCGTGGCCGCCGCAGCCCAGCGCCGCGGTCGTGCAGTCCGGCGTGCAGGAGCCGTCGTCGTCGTTGTCCTGGTAGCCCTCGTCGCAGACGCATTCGGCCGTGCCGGAGGAATCGTCGCAGGTCTGGTGCTCGGACGGACAGAGCCGCGTCGACGCGCAGTCCTCCGTGCAGGTCCCGTCGTCGTCGTGGTCCTGGTAGCCCGCCGCGCACTCGGCGCAGTCGTCGCCGTCGTACGCGGTGTCGCATGCGCAGGTCGCGACGCCCGCGACGACGTCGCACGTGCCGTTGCCCGAGCAATCCACGCCGGCGCACGGGTCCGTGGTGCCGCCGTCGTCGCACGCGGATGCCGCGAGCAGGAGAACCGCCGCCGTGGTGAACGCCCGAACCAAGCTCCGACACGCCTGCCGCATGTTTGCCTCCCTCCCCCGCGAAGTCGCCGTGGACCCCGGCCGGACGCCGATCCCTTCGTGCTGTGCGGATGCCTTAGTAGGGCGTGCGGCGTCCGTCAAGCAGGGGAGGGGAGCAGGGGAGCGGAGGGAAAGAGGAAACCACAGATGGACACGGATGGACACAGATGGGGGAGGAGGATCCTGAGCCCGGGTTCCTGCATTTCGCTCAACCTGCTACCGTCGTGTCCGAAGGACGCGCCCCGTCATGCGACACGCACCCCACCGCCCCGCCTCTCCCACCCTTCCCGCACTCCCCGCCCTCCCCGCACTTCTCGCACTTCCCGCACTTCTCGGCTCCCTCGCCTGCTGGTCGTCCTACCGCGAGGTCGCCGAGCGCGAGCCGCCGATGACGCCGTGGGAGTGCCCGCCGCCGTCCGCAGCGGCGGAGCTGGCCGCGATCGTCGATGGGTCGGTGATCCTCGTCGCCCGCGACGGGACCGCGCACGAGGAGGCCAACGTCGACCGGCCGCCCGCCGGCTACGGCGGACAGGCCGTCACCGCCGCCGGGCCCTGGATCGCGGCCCTCGTCTGGTCCGCGCCGGCGTCGCCGGGCGAGGCGAGCGTCGATCTGTTCGTCGCCTGCCGCACCGGTGGCATCGCGTGGCGCACCCACGAGACGCTTCCGCACGAGTCCTGGGGCAACGAGGCGAGCGTGCGCGGCAACGCCGACGGCCGCTTCGTCTTCAGCTTCCGCTTCGGAGAGAACTCGCTCGTGGTCGCCGCGTCGCCCGACGGCGTTACCACCGTCCGTGAGCCGTACCTCGTCCGCGGCCGGCCGGCGCACGGCGGCGGAACGTTGGTCTGGCGCGCCGACGCGTCGTCGACCGAGGACTACGAGTGGTTCGATGCGATGGCGGGCGCCTTCCGGCCGACGCGCTACGCCGACGGCGGCGCCGGGAGCCGCCTTGCGCTGGCCGAGACGCTCGCGTACGGCCTGCGCGGCGGACGCGAGCTGCGGGTCGAGACCGTCGACGACGCCTGGACGATCCCCGTCACCTGGCCGCCGGGCGGCGTCGAGTACCTTCCGCTCGAGCGGAACGACGGCGAGCGCTGGATCCTGATCGAGGAACGCGACTGGGCCACGGGCGGATTGTCCGCCTGCTCGACGGTCGACGTCGTCGGGCGCACGGCGCAGCGCTTCCCCGTCGTTCCGCCGCCCGGCCTGCGGGCGTGGTCCGATCCGCGCGACTCCACGCCGGGCATGTGGATCGCGCAGGACGGATCGGTCTTCGAGGTCTATCGTGACGACCGCCAGGCATCGCTGATGCGCACGCGCGACGGCTCGTCCTGGGAACGCGTGGGGCACCCGATGACCGGTGTCGACAGGTGGTACGCGGCCGAAGGCGCGGGCACTTTCCTCTTCCTTGGGCTTGTGTCCGGCGCGGGCGGCGTCGATTGGGGACCCGGAGCGGACGCCGACGCGCTGTCCGGCCGCAGCGCGCAGCTCGTCGCCCCGGGGCGGATCACCGTGCTCCCGGTCACGGCGGGGCACGTGCGGCTCGCCCACGACGGCCGCGCGGCCGCGGGATGGGTTGACCGTCGCCTCGTGCGCTTCGACGCCGCCACGGGCGAGACCACGGAAACCGGCGCCACCTACGTCGACGACGTCGCCGGCTGGCGTACCGACACCACGTTTGCCGGCGGCGAAGACCGGCAGACCTGGGCGCCGTGGTAGGGAGGGATCCATGGACCTGGACACGACTCGAACGATCCGCAGCGTATTCCCGCCGCGGGGCGGCCTCGCCCTCGCCCTCGCCGCCGTGGCCCTGGCCGGTGGAGCGTGCCGGAAGGGCGCGAGGTCGGGCGCGGACGGGAGCAGCGGCCCCGGCGGCGTGGAGCCGCCGGTCGTGCTCGCCGACCCCGTCGCCCGCGCCTACTCGGACGACTTCCTGGAGACGGTCAAGGAGGCGGCGTCGGCGTCCTCGCCGCCTCCCGCCCCGGAACGCCCCGGGAAGCTCGTGGTGACCCTGTCCGGCTGGAGCGAAGAACGCGAATCGCCGTATCAGGTGACGCTGGACACGTCACAACAGGTCCTGGGCCTGTCGGTCCCGGAGGACGTCTCCTACGGCGACCGGGCCGGAGCCGTCCCCGTGCCGCTCGCACCGTCGCTGGCCGGCTCGGGGGCCTCTTCGGCCTTCCGCTCGGCGTCCGCGCTGGCCTTCAAGGCCAAACAGTTCGACGATGGCCTCTATGCCGCGGTCGAGTTGGCCGTGGACCAGGGCGCCGGGACCTTCGTCTCGCGACGGCAGTTCCTGGCGGACGTCGCGGCGGCCCTGCAGGCGTCCGCCTCCGGCGCGGGCGAGACCGCCGCGCTGGCGCTGCTGCGCGCCGCGACCGAGCTGGGCGGCCACCCGGTCGACGTCCCGGCCCCGGCGGTCGACGCCGCGGCCACGCTGACGTCCGCCTTCCTCGCCTCGGCCCTCGAATCCAAGCCCCTGGGCTTCTACACCTGGAGCCGCGAGCTGTCGGCGATCTTCCAGCGGGACCGCCTGCTCCAGCGCGTGCTCGAGCCCGGCGCGTCCGCGGCCATGGCGCAGGCACTGGCCCGCGGCGCCGACCTTCTCGCGCGCTACAACGCCGAGCTGGGTCTTCCGAGCAGGCTGACCAACGGGCTCGCGCGCGGAGATCTGGCGACGGCCGCGGCGGCGGCCGCCGCCGGCGGTCCCTCGCCCGCGGAGGAGGAGCTCGCCCTCTTCCCCCCCTCCCGCGCCTACGAGACCGACCTCATCAAGCGGCTCTACGGCCAGTCGCCCATCCCCGACGACTTCCAGCTGGCCGACGAGCTGGTGCGCGGCATCGCGGACGGCCGGATCGATCTCACGCCGCGCACCGACTCCGGCTGGTACGACTACCAGACCTGGGCCCTGGAGCCGCTCGTCGTCCCGGAGCGGATGCCCGAGGCCGCACACCTGCAGCTCGACGACTCGTACAAGAAGGAGCTGGTGAAGCTCTTCAAGGCCCTCCTCGCCCTCACGCGTGAGACCCACGTCAAGCAGCTCGAAATACCCTCGGCGGGCGCCGCGGCGCCGCCCCCCGGCCTCGTGCTCCACCTCTCGCCGCGGCTGTCGCAAGAGCCGCTCGCGACGTTCTACCTGCGCCGCGCCCTGGCCTACCGCTTCGTGCGCGGCGTCCTCGCCGGCGCGTTCGGCGCCGAGGGTCTTGGGGCGATGAAGCGAATCACGGCCGGCGGCCCGATCAACCTTCCGCTGGACCGGGAGCTGGCCCTGCTCGAGTCGCTCTTCTACGGCGCGTACGCGAACACGATGCTGGAGCTCGGCGCGGCGCCCGAGGAGCAGCAGGACCTGGGCTGGGGTCTGGCGGAGAGTTTGGCCGTCTACCGGGCCTGGGATCCCGCCGCGGACCCCGACGTCGGCCGCGACGTCCGCATGATGGTGCCGGTGTTCTTCGACGTCGAGCGTCGCAAGACGAAGGTCTGGGCCGTGCTGGGCGTCGACACGCGGCCGCTGCAGGTCTACTTCGCAAAAGCGCCCGTGCTGGAATCGGTCACCGACGAGGAGGGCAGCGCGGTCGACCCGACGCAGGTGACGATGGACTACGAGTCCGCCGAATTCACGGTTGCCTACCCCGTGATGGCCGAGCTGTACGTGGACCGGATCCTCGACCGCGAGGAGTTCCGCGCCCTCTGCGACCGCTACAAGACCGCGGAGGAGATCCTCGCGCACCTCCAGTGACGCCGCTTCCGCTCTCCCCGCCCCGTCCGCTCCCCCCCGCACTCCCCGCACTCCCCGCACTCTCCGCACTCTCCGCACTCCCCCCTCAAAAATACCGGTACCCCACCCCCACGGAGATCAGCGGCAGGAACAGGTACTTCGTGTAGATGTCGTCGAGGTACTGCGCGCTGCGGCGCGTCCATTCCGCCACCGCGGCCGGCTGGGCCGGCTGGAAGCGCGGCTCGACCGTCGTCGCGGAAGCCACCGTGCCCGCGAAGCCCAGGGCCAGACGCACGGTCAGGTGGTCCTCGATCATCGACCACATGTAGCCGATCTCCGCGTCGACCATGTGCAGGGTCGACGAGGCGCGGTACGACCCGTTGGCGTCCGGCACCCCCTCGGCGATCTTCTGTCCCAGGACCGCCAGGATCAGCTTCCCGGCGGCAACCTCGCCGTTCATCGCCACCATGCCGTAGCCCGCCGTGAAGTAGAAACCCCAGTCCGCGGACGGCCGCCAGCCCAGGTGGATGCGCCAGACCAGCGAGGACGAGACCACGGCCGAGATCAGCGTCGCCGTGTCCTCGCCGTAGCCCTCGAACTCGACGACCACGGAGTTGATGAGATCCACGTACCCGGGCGGCAGGGAGCCGAGCGACGTGTCCAGGTGCAGGCCGTAGGGCGCCTCGACCCACCACCGCCCTCCCGCCTGCAGCGGCAGGTCCGTCAAGGCCTCCATCCCGAGCCGCCAATCGGCGGCGCGGGCCGTGGCGGGCGTGGCGACGAGCACGAGGACAGGGATCACGAACCGCGACAACCGCATGGACACCATCCGTCCCCACGATCCCGTGCCGTCCCCAGAAGTTGCGCGGCAACGTGGCGGCGTTCATTCCCCCTCCTTCGCGGCGCGGAGCGGCGAGCGGGTGTCGAGTCCGCGCCGCAGGCTTCGTGATGCAGCCGGCGCCTTCAGGCGCCGCTTGGGCCATCGATCCGCCGTCCGTTGCGGCGCGGTCCGACGCTAGGCGTCGCCGCCGCGCGAGGGCGCGGCCGCGGCGGCCGCAGGCGCCGGCTTGCGGCGAAGGACGACGGCCAGGATTGCGACGCCCAGCGAGAGCGCCAGGAGCGTGACGTTGGCGGCGACCAGCGACCACTGCGACTTCTCGACGTAGCGCGGCAGGAGGAGCAGCAGCGACACGACCGTGGTGATCAGCATCACGACCGCCGGAACGAGCGTGTAGACGGGGAAGCGCTTGCCGCCCTTGGCCACCAGCCAGGCGGAAGCGGCGATGAGCGACAGCGCCGCCAGGAGCTGGTTGGCGCTGCCGAAGATCGGCCAGATCGCGTTGAAGGCGTTGGTCCAGGCCAGGAAGAGCATGAACACGACCGACAGCCCGGAGTTGAACCACGGATGCCGCATCAGTGCCGGAACCCGGTCCTTCCCCAGGATGATCTCCCACAGCTCCTCGAAGAGGTAGCGGTTGAGCCGCACCGCCGCGTCCAGCGTCGTGATCACGAACCCCTCGACCAGCAGGATCCCCGCCACCGTCCCGTACGCCGTCGGGATGCCCAATCCCGTCTGGAGCAGGTGCCCCACGGCGAGCGAGAACGCCAGGATCGGGTTCGACTTCACCGCCGGATCCGCCGGGAAGACGATCGATTTGTAGTCGCCGAAGCCGAGCATCGAGCCGACGGCAACCAGCACGCACAGCGCCAGCAGCGACTCCAGCAACATCGCGTCGTAACCGATGCGCTTGACGTACCGCTCCGACGACACCTGCTTGGCCGACGTCCCGGATGCCACCATGCAGTGGAAGCCGGAGATGGCCCCGCAGGCGATGGTGATGAAGAGCATCGGCCACATCAGTCCCAGCTTCGCCGTGCCCTCGGCCACGTTCGCCGCCGGCGCCCCGATCTCCGCCCCCTGGATTCCCACGGAGATGAGTCCGCCGACCAGCAGCGCGATGCCGACGTACAGGATCTGCACGTTGATGAAGTCGCGCGGCTGGAGAATCACCCACACCGGGACCCCCGCGGCGAACAGCACGTAGACCGCGAGCACGATCATCCACACCTGCGGGTCGAGGCGGATCGGCAGGAAGAACCCGGCGACCACCGACCCGGCGCAGATCGCCGCGGCCAGCAGGTACGACGGGACGGTTCCCATCCGCCGCTTGTACATGAGGTACCCCAGCAGCGGAGAGAACATCGTGATGATCACGACCGAGGTCGACGCGATGCCGCCGATGACCCCGACCGTCTGGCCCTTGGCGTTCGTCGCCGTGCCCAGGAGCGTCTGGTCCGCGCCCAGCCCCAGCTTCTCCAGAGGCCACATCGAGGTGAGCGAGATCGAAGTCGCGGCCAGGAAGGCCGAAGTCACCAGTACGATCAGGACGAGCGAGAACAGGATGAAGAGCGTGAAGCCCGCGTTCCCCAGCGTCGAACGCGCGATCTCCGCCATCGAACGGCCGCCGGAACGAACCGAGACGAACAGGGCCGACAGGTCGTGCGCCGCCCCGAAGAAGATGCCGCCGAGGATGATCCAGAACCAGCCGGGGGCGTAACCGTACAAGAGCGCCATCGTCGGCCCGAGGATCGGACCCGCCCCGGCGATGGCCGAGAAATGGTGCGCGAAGAGGACGTGCGGGCGCGTGGGCACGAAGTCACGCCCGTCCTCCTGGACCACCGCCGGCGTCTTGCGCTTGTCGTCCAGCCCCAGCCACCGCGCCAGGAACCCGCCGTAGAACCGGCTGGCCACCGCCAGCAGCACCCCCCCGATCAGGAGCGGGACCAGTACGTTCACGACGGCAGTTTCATGCCGGAAGGGAAGATCGTCAAGCGCTCAGCGCCACCGCTCAGCGCCACCGCTCCACCGCCTTCCGGTGCTCCTCGTACGTCCGGCTGAACACGTGGGTGCCGTCGCCGCGCGCGACATAGAAGAGGTCGTCCGTGTCGGGACGCACGAGCACCCCCCGCAGGCTCGCCAATCCCGGATTGCCGATCGGCCCCGGCGGCAGCCCGTCGTGGCGGTACGTGTTGTACGGGTTCGCCGCGTCGTCGAGCATCGCACGGGTCGGCGCCCGCCCCTCCGCCCCCTTGCACGACTCGAGCCCCGGAACACGCCGGCACCCGTACACCGCCGTCGGATCCACCTGCAGCCGCGAGACCTCCGGGTCCTTCCCCACCAACCGGTTCCACATCACCCCAGCGATCCGCGGCCGCTCCCGGTCCACCACCGCCTCGGCCTCCACCATCGAGGCCAGCGTCACCCACGCCAGCTCGCCGTCCACCCCCGTCGCCGTCCCCAGCTCCCGGATCGCCGCTTCCCGTCCCCTGCGCACTTCCCCGGTCTTCGCCCCGAAATTGTCCACCAACCGGGCCAGCACTTCTCGCGCCGGCGTCCTGGCGTAGAACCGATACGTGTCCGGAAACAGGAACCCCTCCGCATCGTCCGCCGGGATTCCCAGCCCACGTACCAACTCCCGGTCGAAACACGCCGCGAGGAACTCTTCCGCCGGCACCACCCCCGCCGTCTCCAGCGCCGTGGCGACGTCGTACACCGTCCATCCCTCGCGCAACACCACCCGCGCTTCGTACCGCACCGCCCGCGCCTGCACGAGCAGCCCCACCGCGACGCCGGCCGCCAGGACCCCGAACCCCGCCGCGCCGATCACGACGCCCCGCGTCCGACTCACGGCCCCTTCCGCCTTCTCCCGCCCCCGTCCATCGGTGGTTCCCCTCTCCGGCCCCTATCTGTGTTCATCTGTGTTCATCTGTGGCTCCCCGCCCCGTCCCCTCCCTCCCCTATCTGTGTTCATCTGTGTTCATCTGTGGTTTCTTCTTCCCCGTCTCCGCGCTCTCCCCTCCTCGCCTCCAGCCATGCCTCCAGCAGCAGCGCCGCCGCGGCGGAGTCGATCCGCTCGCGCCGCTTCTCCCGCCGCATCCCGCGCCCGATCAGCCCCCGCTCCGCCTGCACCGTCGTCAAGCGCTCGTCGAACAGCTCCACCGGCCGCCCCGTCGCCCGCCTGACCGCGGCCGCCAGCTCGCGCGCCGCCTTCGCCGCCGGCCCCTCCGTCCCGTCCAGCCGCAACGGCAGCCCCACGACGATCCGCTCCACGGACCGCTCCGCCGCCGCCGCCGCAATCGCCCGCAGGTGCCCCCCGTCCCCCCGCACCTCGATCGGCTCCAAGGGCCTCGCGAACGACGCTCGCGGGTCCGACACCGCCACCCCGATGCGCCTCGTCCCGGGATCGAGCGCCATGACCATCATCGGCAGGGGAGTCTAGTACAGCGACGGCCACGCGACGTCCAGCATCGCCTCGGCCGCGCGGGGGTCGAAGTGCGACGCGCGCAGCGAGGCGATGTGGTCGCGGATCTTCTCGTCGGCCCATGCCTTGCGGTAGGGGCGGTCGGAGCGCAGGGCGTCCCACACGTCCACCACGGCGAAGATCCGCGCCGCGAAGGGGATGGCGTCGCCCCGGAGGCCGCGCGGGTAGCCCGTGCCGTCCCACTTCTCGTGGTGGCAGTACGGGATGTCCAGCGCCGGGCGGAGGTGCGCGATCGGGGAGAGCAGGTCGAACGCCAGCTTGGGGTGGCTGCGCATGACGACCCATTCCTCGTCCGTCAGCGGACCGGGCTTGAGCAGGATGGCGTCGGGGATGCCCACCTTGCCGATGTCGTGCAGCAGCGCCCCGCGCCGCGCGTGGACCTGGTCCGCCTCGGAGTGGCCCAAGGCCCTGCCGAGCCGGAGGGTCATGTCCGTGACGCGCAGCGAGTGGCCCTCGGTCTCCTTGTCGCGCAGGTCGAGCGCGCGGGACCAGCCTTCGATCGTGGCGTCCCAGGCCAGCGACAGCTCGGTGTTGCTCCGTTGCAGGTCGGAGAGCAGGCCGGCGTTGTCCAGCGCGATCGCCGCCTGGCCCGCGAGGGCCTCGAAGAACTCCAGTCGCTCCGGATCGAGCTGCGTCGGCTTGCGCCAGAAGACCTCGAGCACCCCCGTGACGCGACCCTTGGTGATGAGCGGCACGCCGGCATAGCTGACGATTCCCTCGCGGCGCAGGAACTCCTCCCGGCCCGCCGCACCCTTCTCCGACTCGATGTCCACCACGACGGCCGGCTTCCGCTCGATCGCCGCCCGCCCCGCGATCCCCTCGCCCAGCCGCACCCGCAGGCCGCGCGGGACGCGAGTGCGGAAGCCGGCGCCGGCCGCGAACTCGAGCGCCGGCGAGTGAGGATCCAGGAGCAGCACGTCGGCCGCATCGACCTGGAGGTCGGCCAGCGTGCGGTCGAGCAGGATGCCCAGCGTGACGCGATGGTCGAAGGAGGACGTGATCGCCAGGTCGATCGCCCGCAGCGTCTGGATCTGGGAGGTCTGCCGCAGCACCCGCTCCTCGTGACGGATCCGCCGCAGCGCGGCCCCCAGCTCCAGCGCGCCCGATTCGAGCGCCGCGACCAGGTGCGCGGGAAACCGGTTCCCCCGGTGGTCCGCCATGTGGATCAATCCGAGGACCTCCGTCCCGGCGCGGACCGGCACCAGCGCCACCGATTCGTACCCCTCGCGGCGGCACTCCTCGCGCATCGGCCCCCGCTCCTCCTCCGTCGTCTCCGCGAACAGCCGCGTCATGCCGTTCGTGACCAGCGAGCCGCCGTCCGTGGCCCACGGCCTGGCCCGGTCGGTCGCACCCCGCACGACGGCGCCGCACCAGCAGCCGTCGTCGTGGATGAGCAGCTCGTTCTCCTCCTCGAAGAAGCGCTCGGAAAACCCCTCGTGCGCCGCGTACGGGATCCGCCCGTCGGCGTCGAGCACCCGGACGCCCACCGCCGCGCACCCGGTCAGCGACCGGATGACCTCGACGAAGCCGCGCACCAGCTCCGGCACGCCGCGCGCGCCGTTCGCGACGTGCAGGAGGTCGCCGGACAGGCGGAGCGCCGTGGCCTTGCGCTCCAGCTCCGCCGTCCGCTCGCGCACCTTCACCTCGAGCTGCTCGTTCAGCGCGCGCAGCTCGTCGCGCGCCCGCTCCAGCTCGCCGTTCTTCTGCACCGCGGTCTCGTAGGTCGAGATCAGCAGGTTGAGGATCTGCAGGCGGTCCGAGGTGATGATGTGGCGCCGTCCGCCGAAGAAGACATCGACCGCCATCTGCGAGTGGTCCTCCCGCCGGACCGCGCGGTTGGCCAGCAGGTAGCGGATGCGCTGCGTCAGGTAGCGCGTCTCGTACGGCTTGGTGAAGAAGTTGTCGGCCCCGCACGACAGGCCGCGCAGCACGTCGCCGGCGTCGGACAGCGAGGTGAGCAGGATCACCGGGATGTCCCGCAGCCGCTCGTCCGCCTTCACCCGCCGGCACAGCTCGTAGCCATCGATGCCCGGCATCACGATGTCGCTGACGATCACGTCCGGCCGCAGGCTCTCGAGCCTGGCCAGCGCCGCCGCGCCGTCGTGGGCCACCGTGACCCCGAAGTTCTCGGCCTCCAAGAGCGCCCGCAGCTCCTCCGCCTGCGTCCGGCTGTCCTCGACCACCAGGATCGCGGCCGAGCCGTCGTCGGTTTCGCGTGGACCGCTCATTCCATCCCCTCCTTGCCGGCGCCGAGCAGGCCCAGCGCCGAGATGATGCCTTCGGGCGGCAGCACGTAGGTCGCAGCCCCGAGCCGGATCGCCTCCCCCGGCATGCCGTGGATGACCGAGCTGGCGGCGTCCTGGGCCAGCGTCAGCGCCCCGGCCCGGCGCAGCTCCAGCAGCTCCTCGGCCCCGTCCCGGCCCATCCCCGTGAGCAGGACGCCGACCGCGCGCGGACCGAAGGCCGCGCCAACCGAGCGGAAAAGATGGGCGACGGACGGGCGCAGCCCGCCGTCGGGCTCGTCGCGGCAGAGCCGGGTCCGCCCGCCGGGCGTGACCCCCAGGTGCATGTCGTCCGGGGCGACGTAGGCGCGCCCCGGCTCGAGCGGCTCGTCGTGGCGCGCCAGGGTCACCGGGATCGCGGACGTCCCGGAAAGCCATTCGACGAAGCCGCCCAGGAACCCCGGCGCCATGTGCTGCACGAGCAGCACGGGCGCGAGAAAGCGCCGCGGGAGCCCGGCGAGGATCTGCGCCACCACGGGCGGCCCGCCCGTCGATGCCCCGATCGCCACGAGTCGCTCGGGCAGCGACGGCCCGGCCGCCCAAGGCCGGACAGGCGCCCGCGGCGGCACGGTGGGCGTCCCGCTGCGCCCCGCCGGCCGGCGCCGCACGACCGGGACCTCGGCCATCGTGCGCACCGTGCGCAGCAGCTCGGCGACCTCCCGTTCGTGCCGCTCGTCCCCCGGCCCGGCCGGCCGCCGCAGGATCGCCAGCGCCCCGGCCTCGATGGCGCGGAAGCTCTTGTGGACCTCGTCCGGCTCGTAGCTCCCGGTCACCACGACGATCGGCGTGGGCACCGTCTCCATGATCACCCGGGTGGCGACGAAGCCGTCCATCCCCGGCATCCGGAGGTCCATCGTCACCACGTCGGGCCGCAGCGACGCCACGCGCTCGACCGCCTCCGCGCCGCCGGCCGCGGTGCCCGCGACCTCCAGCCGCGGATCGCTCCGCACCAGCTCGCAGAGGTACTCGACGTTCACCGGCGAGTCGTCGACGATCAGCACCCGGATCCGCCGCTCCATCATCGCCTCACAGCAACCGCGCCACGACCTCGAGCAGGTTGCTCTGGTCGAAGCTGCTCTTGACCAGGTACGCGTTCGCCCCGGCCTCGATCCCCTTCTCCCGGTCCTCGCGGCTCTCCCGCGCGGTGACCAGCACCACCGGCAGCCCGGCGAACCGCGGGTCCGCCCGCACCGCCGCGGTCAGCGCGAAGCCGTCCAGCCGCGGCATCTCCACGTCGGACACCAGCAGGTCGAACTCCCCCGCCCGCAGCTCGGCCAGCGCCTCCGCCCCGTCGGCGGCGGTGCGCACGCGGTAGCCGGCCGACTCCAGGATGTTGCGCAGCAGCGTGCGCGAGGTGATCGAGTCCTCCGCGACCAGGACCGCCCTCGTGCGCGCGGCCGGTCCGGCGGCGGCCGTCGCGGAACGTCCCATGCCGGCCGCCGTGCGCCGCAGGTCGGGCGCATGCAGCACCGGCGCGACCCGCCCGCCGCCCAGCACCGCCGCCCCGGCCAGGTGGCGCACCCGGCGCAACGGATACGGCAACGGCTTCGTGACGGCGGGCTCCTCGCCCAGAACCTCGTCCACGACCAGCGCCAGCGGGTCACCCCCGGCAAGCACGACCGCCGGGAGCGCCGCCTCCGTTCCGGCGGCATGCCCGCCCGGCCGGCCCAGCAGCTCGGCCAGCCACGCCACCGCGATGCGCCGCCCGTTGTACGCCACCGTCTCGCGGTTCTCCACCGGCGCGATGTCGCCCGGCTTCACCCGGAGCGTGCGCTCCACCGCCCGCAGCGGGAGCACGAAGTCCTCGCCGCCGGCCCGCAGCAGGAGCCCGCGGAACGCGGTGAGCGCGAGCGGCACGACGATGCGGAAGACGGCCCCGGCCCCGGCAGTCGAGCGCGCCTCGGCCGCGCCGCCGAGGCGCTCGGCCTTCTCGCGCACGATGGCCAGGCCCAGGCCGCGTCCCGAGAGGTCGGTGACCAGCGGGCTGGTGGTCACGCCGGAGCGGAAGGCGAGGTCGCTGGCCGTCGCGTCGTCCAGCTCCGCCGCCTGGCCGGCCGTCAGCAGCCCGCGCCGCACGGCCGCCGCGCGGACGTTCCCGGCATCGATCCCCGCGCCGTCGTCCGCGACCGTCACCTCGACCTTCCCCCCCGGCAGCGGGGCGACTCGCACGGCCACGGTCCCGCGCCGCGGCTTGCCCCGCGCCGCGCGCACCGCCGGCGTCTCGATGCCGTGGTCGATCGCGTTGCGCACGAGGTGCACGAAGGCGTCCTTCATTTCCTCGACCACCCGGCGGTCGATCTCGACCTCGGTCCCCTCGAACGTCAGCTCCGCCTCCTTGCCCTGCCCCCGGGCCAGGTCCCGGACCAGGAGGGCGAGCCCGGCGAACGCGGCGGAGAACGGCACCGTCAGCGCGCGGCGCGCGGCCTCGGTCAGGCCGTCCAGCGCGCGGTCGTAGGCCGCGCCGTCCCGCTCCAGCCCGGCGGCCAGCACGCCCGCCGCGGCCCGGGCGCGCCGCAACAGCTCGTCGCCGCGTTCGAGCGCGTCGAGCAGCTCGGCCGGCGACCCGCCGGCAAGCCCGGCGGATGCCGCCGCCCGGTCGGCGAGGCACGCGCGCAACCCGGGCGCGAGCCCGGCCCACCTCCGCTCCCACTCGTCCAGCGCCGCACGCAGCGCGCGCGCCTCCGCCGCGCGGGGCGTCGCCAGGGCCCGCACCGCGGACAGCTCCTCGACCTGCCCGAGCAGCCGCTGCAGCGCGGACGTCCGCATGCGAATCGGCTGTTCCTCGGCGTCCGCTCCCGCACCGCTCGCCGCGCCGCGGGCTTCGGCCCGCGGCGGCGGGGCTTCGGCCGGCGGTTGCGGGCCCTCGGCACGCGGCCGTCCTCCCGTCGCCGCCGCACCGTTTGCCGCGCCGTCCGCCGTCCGCTCCAGGGCCGCGAGCGCGTCGCGCGTCTTCTCGAGCGTCGCGGCCGGCGCGTTGATCGCTTCCGCTCCCGCCGCCGGCAGCAGCCCGGGAAGGAGGGCGAGCACTTCCTGGATGCCGTCGAGGAGCGCGGGCGAGGGCGACAGCAAGCCGCGCTGGAGCCGGGCCAGCACGTCCTCCAGGCGCTGGCAAACGGCGACGAGATCGGGGAGGTTGACCGTGCGCGCGGCGCCCTTGAGGCTGTGCGCGCCGCGGAAGATGCCCTCCAGGACCGCGGCGCGGCGGGCCGGCAAGGGATCCCCCTCCAGCTCGAGCACCCCTTCCCGCAGCGCGCGAAGATGGTCCTGCGCCTCCTCCTGGAACAGCGCCAGGAGCCGGCGGCGAAGCTCTCCGTTCCCGTTGCCCATCAGCCCGCGTCCCCGACCTCGCTCACAGGCGGAACCGCTCGACCAGGCCGCGCAGCTTCTCGCCCAGCTCGAGCACGTTGCGCGCGGCCTGCGCGGCCTGGCCGGTCGCCGCGACGTTCTGCTGGCTCGCCTTGTTGATGTTGTCCATGGCCTGGGTCGCCTGGTCGACGCCGACCATCTGCTGCTTGGACGTCGCTGCGATCTGGGTCGCGGTCTCCGCGGCGCGGGCGACGGCGTCGCCGAGCAGCCGGATCGACTCGCCGGCCTCCTGGGACTGGCGCGCGCCGGCATCGATCGTCTTGCCGCACTGCTCGGTCGCCATCACCGCCGCGCCGGTGGCCTTCTGGTTCTCGGCGAGGATGGCCCGAACCTGCGCGGTGGCCTGGCGCGACTGCTCGGCGAGGCTCTTGATCTCCTGGGCCACCACGCCGAACCCGCGCCCGGCCTCGCCCGCCTTGGCCGCCTCGATCGCCGCGTTGACCGCCAGCAGGTTGGACTGCTCGGCGAGGTCCTGGACCGTCGCCGTGATCTCGCCGATCGTCTGGCTCTGCTCGGAGAGCCGCAGGATGCTCTGCGCCAGTCCGTCCATCTGCGCCCGGATCTGCCGCATCCCCTCGACGCTCTGCTCGACGGCGCGGCGCCCCTGCGCCGCGGCCTGCGTCGTCTGCTGCGCCGTCTCCGCGACCTGCTGCGCCTTCTGCGTCGCCACGGTCACCGTCTGGCGCGTCTCGCCCAGCGTCGCGGTCGTCTGCGAGACCGCCGCGGCGGTCTCCGACGCGCTCGCCGAGATCTGCCCCGTCGTCGCCGAGATCTCCTGCGCCGCGCTCGAGAGCACGCCGACCCCCTCGTGGATGTCGCGCGTCATCTCGCGCAGACTCTTCGTCATCGTCCCGAAGTTGCGCGCCAACTCCCCGACCTCGTCGCGCCGGTCCAGCCGCGGCGGCTCGACGCTCAGGTCGCCCTCCGCGATCCGCGCCGCCGTGGCGGAGGCCTGCCCCAGCGGCCGGCTGATCGAGCGGCCGATGCCGAAGGCGATGAGGAACCCGAGGACGATCGCGGCGGCGCCCAACACCAGGACCACCCGGACGGCCGCGTCCGACTCGTCGACGACCCCAGCGGCCCGCTGATCGGCCAGTCGATCGGCCTCCTCCCCGAGCGCGCGGATCTGGTCGCGCATCTTCACGTACCGTTCGGCCTGGACGCCGGTGACCAGTGCCAGAATCTCGGCCGTGACGGTGCCGCCTTGAAGCATCTCAATCACGTCCCGCACCGTCTCCTCGTACTGCTTCAGCTCGGCCACCAGCCCCGGCAGACTGTTGGCCAGATCGCTGCCCGGAGCCGCTGCAGACTTCACCTTGCCCACATCTTCCCCGAGCCGTTGCCAGACGTCCTCCATCTCCGAGCGTGCTGCCTCAGCCGCGACCGTGTCACCGCTCTGCGTTTCGATGATCATCCCCAGCATGTTGGCTCGGATCGCGTTGAGTCGACTCCGCCACGAGGCGAGCCCCGCCCCAGCCACGAATTCATGGTCGTGGAAGGCCTGAACCTGGTCGCGGGTGTCACGCAGCGCGTTCCAGCCGACGACCGCCGTCGCCGCCACGAGCACGAGGATCGTGCCGAATCCCAGCGCCAGCTTGCCGGCGACCTTCAGGTCGAGAAACCACTTCATCGCGCGCCTCCTTCCCCGTATCGGTGTCCATCGGTGTTCATCGGTGGTTTCAATTCGTCGCCTCCGTCGCGCTCCCGGTGGTCACCCGCCTTCGTCGTCCACCACCAGCCGCGCGTCGCCGAGCAGCGTACGGGCGTCGAGCAGCGCCAGCCCGTCCGCGGTGATGCCCCGCAACGCGTCCCGCCGCAGGTCCGCGAACGACGCCGGCGGCGGACCCAGCTCCGCGACCGGAAGCGCGCGCGCCCCCGGCACCTCGTCCGCCACCAGCGCGAGCTCCCGCCCGCCGGGGCTCACCAGCACGAGCTTGCCGCCGTCGCCCAGCGCCGGACGCGGCAGGTCGAACAGGATTCGCAGGTCGAGCACCGCGACCAGGGCGCCGCGGACGTGCGCCAGGCCCAGCACGAACCCCGGGACGCCGGGCAAGGGCACGAGCTGCCGCAGCGGCGCCACCGCCGTCACGCTGGACTCCTCCACCGCGTAGCGCTCCGACCCGAGACGGAACTCGACGACCTGCAGCACCTCTTGCGGCGCGCCCCGCGCCCCCGTCTCCGCGGCCAGCCGCCGCGCCCGCTCCCGCAGCACCGTCCGGGCGTCCTTCATCGGAGCGGCCCCCGGCAGGCGGCCGGCGGGTCGTCACGCCCCGCCGCGAAACGCACCAGCTCCGCCATCCGTCCCGCCGTCATCCCGTCCGCCTCGGGCAGCACCTCGTCCGCCGCGCGATGCTCGAGCAGCGCCAGCCCGTTGCGGAAGTGCCGCCGCGCCTCGTCCCGCCGGCCCAGACGGAGGGCCAGGTGACCCAGCGCCACGTGCGCCGGCGCGAAATCCGGGTTCGCGTAGAGCGTGCGCCGCAGCGCCTCGCCCGCTTCCGCCGCGACGCCCCGCTCCAACAGGATCATCGCCCGCAAGTAGTACAGCTCGCCGTCAAGCCGCGAGCGCTCCAAGGCCCTGCCGCACTCCTCGAGCGCCTCTTCCAGCCTCCCCGCGTTCGCCAGCTCCCGCACGCGCGAGGCGGGGGAAACCGGCTTCTCGGCGTTCTCGCGGTCGTCGACGCGGGCGGGGACGTGGTCGTGCCCACGGTCGTGGTCGCGGTCGAGATCAAGCCCGCGGACCCCGCCGTCGCCCCAACCGGTCGCGGGAGCACTCGGCCCGCGCCCTTCGGGCTCGGGCCAGCGTGGCTCCCCTACCGGAACGTCTCCTCCCCGCGAGCACCCCGCTGCGACGGCTGTTTCCTCCCCGTCGTCCCTCAAGAAGATCGTCGCACCCTCGAACCCGACCCGGCGGAAGCCCGCGAAGTCGGCCACCGAGGTCTCGGCCGCGCCCACCAGCAGCCAGCCGCCGGGAACCAGGCACCGGCGCAGGCGCGAGATCACGCAGGCCGCACGCTCGGGCGCGAAGTACATCAGCACGTTGCGGCACAGGATCACGTCCATGGCGTTCGTGTCGTTGACCAGCGCGGGATACGCGTCCTCGGCCAGGTTCAGCTCGCCGAACGAGACCATGCAGCGCACGTCGTCCCGCACCGTCCGCTCGCCATGCCCCCGCTCGATGAACCACGCGCCGCCCACCCCTTCGGGCAGCGCGCGGAACGACCACGCCCGGTACGTCGCTTCGACCGCACGGCGCAGGAACCCGGGGTTGACGTCCGTGGCGAGGATCGTGACGCTCCAGTCGCCGATGTCCGGCAGCAGCCGGCGCAGCAGGATGGCCAGCGAGTACGCCTCTTCGCCCGTGCAGCAGGCCGCGCTCCAAAGCCGCAGCACGCGCCCGGACGTGCGACGGCGCGCGATCAACCCGGGCAGGACCTCCGCCGCCAGGGCGTCCAGCGCCGCAGGCTCGCGGAAGAAGTACGTCTCCCCGATCGTGAGGTGCCCGGCCAGCGCCGCCAGCGCGGGACGCGAAGGCGGCCCCGCCAGCATCGCCCGCACCGCCGCCGCCGCGCCCGCCTCGCCCCGCTCCCGCGCGAATCCGCCAAACCCGCGCTCCAGCTCCGCCGTCCGCTCGCGCGGGAACCACAGCCCCAGGTTCTCCGCCACGAAGCCCCGCGCGCGCTCGAGCAGCTCGGCCGGCAGCACATCCGCACACGCAGCGCTCATCGCGACAACCCTTCCAGGCCGTCCACCGCCCGCCGCTCGTCCAGCGAGAGGAACCGGTCGAGGTCGTGGATCAAGACCAGTCCGTCCGGAAGGCGCGCCAACCCCTCCACGTACTCGAGCCCCGGCACCACCCCTTCCGCCGCCGTGATCTTCCCGGCCTCGACCTGCACGACGCCCGTGACCGCATCCACCGGGAGAATCACCGCACGCGACGCCGTCCGCGCCAGGATGAGATGATCGTCAACCTCGATGGCTTTGGCCCGATGCCCGAACCGGCGCCGGATGTCCAGCACCGGCAGAACCTTTCCCGCCACGTCGAGCGCCCCCGCCACGATCTCCGGCGCCCCGGGCAACGGCGTCGCCTCCGCCGCCGGCAACACGCGCTCCACAGCCTCGAGATAGAGCGCATAGCGCACCTCCCCCAGCCGGAAGACCACCAGCACGACGTTTCTCGCCGGCCGCTCGCGGCCGTCCTGCGACACCTTCTCTCCCCTTCTCCCCCCCCGAACCCGGCAGCCCGGCCGCGCACCGGACCTGCCGAAACTTCCTCGACAACTCGCCACGAGCATGTTGCAGCTTTCGGTGTTTCTTGTCCACTCAGGAAATTCCTGAACTACCAATCCAGCGGTTCGTGACGACGCGTCAGCCTTTTCCGGACCGGAAGAGGAGAGGTGGCGAGACCGGCTGGAGAGGTGGGGGAGGTCTGGGTGCGGATGCCCTGGCGCGGCGGGGCGCCGCGCCAGGGGCGCTCCGGCCGGTCGGTTTCACGCGACCAGTTGGACGCACGACCCGCCCCACCGCCACCTCTCCTACGCACCCCGGATAGCTCTCGTGGCGGTAAATTGGTGAGAATCTCGACTTCCCTGGTTATCCACACGCGTGATTACGCTACGTTACGCGCGTGACAGACCCATGACAAACCGGCACGAAGTCCGCTTGCTCCCGCCGCCGCCGAGGGAGGATCATGCAGCACGAACAGAAGCCCAGGTTGCCCAAGAACCCGCTCGCCGACCACATCACCGGCAAGACGATGCAGTTCCGCGTCCGGACGCGCTCGCGCCTCGTCGGCGGATCGTTCAGCTTCATCAACCTGTTCACCCGCTATGACGTCGAGGGCCGCGAGCATCTCTTCGAGGCCGTCGCGCGCGCGAAGGCCGCGGGCCGGGGCCTCATCACCGTCAGCAACCACGTCTCGCTGTTCGACGACCCGATGGTGCTCATCGCCGTGCTCAAGCTGCGCAACTTCAACGCCGAGACCAAGGCGTGGTGGAGCACCGCCTGCGCCTCGAACTTCAACCCGCAGGGCAAGGGCCTCGGCGCCCGCGCGACGCGCTGGTTCAACTCGACCGCGAACATGGTCTTCATGCAGCGCGCGCACAAGGGCTGCAAGGCCGCCGCGCTCCCGCCCTCCCTCGTCGAGTGGCTCCGCCCTGCCGTCGGCTGGAAGCGCGCCGAGCTGATCCAGCAAGCCGCCGCCGCCCGCGGTCTCGACCCGGAGACGTGGCTGCGGTCCTTCGTCACGGCTCATCCCGGCGAGTGCCCCACGTCGCTCGATCAGAAGGGGATGGTCGAGGCTTGTGCGCGGGTGAACATCGGCGACTGGCTGCACTTCTTCCCCGAGGGCGGACGATCGCGCGACATGTCCTTGCGCCCCGCCCGCCCCGGCGCCGGGAAGGTGATCTACCACTCGCCCGACGCGGAGGTCGTTCCGCTGTGCTTCTACGGCTCGCAGGACGTTCTGCCCATCGGGGCGGTCGTCCCCCGCCCCTTCAAGCGCGTGGTGGTGTCGGTCGGCAAGCCGTTGTCCGCTCCGATCCTCGCCGGTCTGCGCCGCGGCCCCGCGACCCCGGAGACGTTCGGCGAGATCTCGAAGTTCGCGCTCTCCGGCGTCGCGGCCCTGCGTCCCGCCGTCCTCGCCCGCTACCTGGGGGCAATGAAGGCGTTCGATCTGCTGGCCGAGGAGCAGGCCGAGGAGGCCCTCGTCGCCGATGCCCCCGCCGCCGCTCTCGAGCCCGCCGAGTCCGTCCCCTGGTCCTCCGTCCTGGCCGAGTCCGAGGCTCGCGCCGATCACCGCGCCGATCTGTAGCCGCCCGTCACCGTCCACCCAAACCCCGATCCTGCCCGAGACGCGCCCGTCCTCCCCCCCTCTCCCGCCGACCTCTCCACCTCTCCTCCTTCGGATCCGGGAATATCCTCCCCCCCTCTCCTGTTGAGGGTTGACAAACTGCGGCAAATCCATAGGGTATGCCGCGCTTTGGAGCTTGCAAGGCGCCCTCGCGGAGGGGCGGGGGCGGAAAATCCCTGACGGGAACTGACGGGAAGCGGGAGGTCAAAGGCGGATGGCTGGCGAACAGACCATGGTCACGGCAACCGACGTGACGAAGTACTACGGGCTGCTGCGGGCGGTGGACGGCATCTCGTTCGAGCTGCACAAGGGCGAGGTGCTCGGGTTCCTCGGCCCCAACGGCGCGGGCAAG
>JACRCZ010000153.1 GCA_016218765.1 Deltaproteobacteria bacterium
CGCCGTCCCGGCGTCGCGCGCCGTCGCCGGGCCCGCACCCGCGTCCCGCGAAGCCGTCGAGCTGCCGGCGTCCCGCGCCGTGGCGACGGTTCCGGTGGCGGTATCCCGCGCGGCGGGCGGCGTCTCCGGGCCCGCGTCGCGGACCGTCGCCACAGTCGTACCCGGATCCCTCGCGGCATCGGCCGAGGCCGTCGCCGCGGTCCCGCCGTCGCCCGTGCCCGTCTCGCCGTCCGCCGTGGCGACCGCCTCGGGCGCGATCTCGGCGACGGGACCGGCGTCGGCCGTTCCGGCATCGGCCGTGGCGACCGTGCCGGTCTCCGCCGGACCCGCGTCGGCAGCGCCGGCGACGCCCGCCTCTTCCGGCCCGGCGTCCGCGGCGGAGAGCGGGGCGACGCCAATCGGCTCGGGTCGAACGCTCGGCTTCGCCTGGACGGCGGGGGAGGGCGGAGAGAGCGGGCGTTCCGCGGGGTCTTCTCGCGGCGCAGTCTCCGGCTCGGCGACGCCGGGTGCACCCGGCGTCTCCCCCGCGCCGGTCGCGGCCGGGGTCGGGGCGGTCGCGCCGTCGGGACCCCCGCCGCGCAGGACGAGGATACCGACGGTGTCGAGCAGCGCGACCATCACGGCGACGAAGGCGACGACGGCCGGGCGTCGGGCGAAGGTCGAGCGCCGCCCCAGGGCCGGCGCGCCGATCGAGCTGGCCACGTCGCCGGCCAGGTCGCCCGCGGCGGACGTCTGCGACCCGCCGCTGGCCGCGGGCGAATCGGCCGCCGACCCGGCCTCGGCCGACGCCGGGTCGGAGTAGGTGAAGACGGCGGTCTCGGTGACCCGTGCCATCACCGTTCGTTCGGCCGCTACCTCCTCCTCCTGGGCGCCGAAGACGACCGGTCCGGTCGCCAGGTGGCCGGCGTCGGCGGCCCGCGGCGCGGTCCGGGAGGCGATCGCCGCCTCGTCCCGCCTCGTCGCGGCCAGCGACGGAACGCCGGCCGCCGTGGGCGGCGTGCCGAGCAGGGTCGAGCCGAGTCCCCGGCCGGTGTTCTTGCCCGGCGTGGGCGAGCCGGACGGCGAGCTCTCCGTCGCCCGCGAGGCGCCGAGGAGCATGTCGGCCGTGATGTTGCGCAGGCTGGGGGGCAGCAGGTTGTCCGCCCGCAAGAGCTCCTTCTGCATCTCGGTCGCCGTCTGGTAGCGCTCCTGGGGGCGGCGCCGCAGCGCGTGGACGACGATTCTCTCGACGGCGGCGGGAACGTCTCCGACGAAGCGGCCGGGCGGCGGGTAGGGATCGTGCTTGTCGCGGTCCGAGTACCGCTCGGCCCACATCAGATCGACCTTGGTCTCGCGGTACGGGAAACGGCCGACCAGGGCGCGGAACATGATCATGCCGCAGGCGAAGATGTCGGCGCGCGTATCCAGCTCCGCGTCGCCGAAGATCTCGGGCGCCGCGTAGGCGGCGCGGCCGAGAACCGAGCCCGGCTGGGTGACGGCGGAGTCGGCGTTGGTGTGGCCCAGGCCCTTGGCCAGACCGAAGTCCAGGATCTTGACGCGCGGGACAGGGTTCGGCGTCTTGACCAGGAAGATGTTCGCAGGGCTCAGGTCGCGGTGCACGATCCCCTGCTCGTGCACCGCGGCGATGCCGTCCAGCACCTGGAGCATGATCCGGACCACCATCCCGGGCGGGATCCGGTTGCGGCGCTTGAGCACGTCCTGGAGCGGCTCGCCCTCCAACAGCTCCATGACGACGTACGCGGACGGCTGCCGCCCCGGCTCCGGCAGGCTCCAGTCGAAGACGTCCACGATGTTCGGATGCCGCAGCCCGCGCAACACCTGGACCTCGCGGCTGAACCGCGCACAGTAGGAGTCGTCGCCCAGCGCGTGCTGGTGGATGAACTTGATCGCGAACCGCTCGTACGTCGCCAGCTTCTCGGCCAGCCAGACCGAGCCCATCCCTCCCGCCCCGATCTTGTCGAGCAGTCGGTACCTGCCGTCGATGATGGATCCGTCGCGCAACATGCCGACAATCCGCCTCGCGCAGAATACAGGAGCCGCCCCGCGGGAGCAACGAGCGCGACGCCACCACTCCCCCGTTCGATCGACTCCCCCGTTCGATCAACGCCTCCGATCGTCCCACTCTTCCAATCGCCCCACTCCTCCGATCGCCCCACTCGTTCCAATTGACCAACCCCACCTTGCCCCCGTCCGCCGCCTGCGATACGCTCGCCCCGAGATTCGCCGGAGGCCCTGGCATGGCCGAAGAACTGATTGGCTCCATCATCGATCGCCGGTACCGCGTCGAACGCAAGATCGGCGAGGGCGGGATGGGCGCCGTGTACCAGGGCGAGCATGTCGAGGTCGGGAACAAGATCGCGATCAAGGTGCTGCACGACGAGTACTCGCGGGACGTCGAGGTCGTGCGGCGCCTGAAGCAGGAGGCGCGCGTCGCCGGCACCCTGGGCCACAAGAACATCGTCCAGGTGTTCGACTTCTCCCAGATGGCCGACGGCACGCACTACCTGGTGATGGAGTTCCTCGAGGGCGAGACCCTGGCCGACTACCTGGCGCGCGAGGGTCCGGTCAGTCCCCGCTTCATCTTCCCCGTCGCGCTCCAGGTGCTCGACGCGCTGGCCGCCGCCCACTCGCGCGGCATCATCCACCGCGATCTCAAGCCGGAGAACGTGTTCCTCACCACCGGCGCCGACCCCCACGGCCACGTCAAGGTCCTCGACTTCGGCATCTCCAAGATGCGCGTCGGCGGCGACGACCTCCACCTCACCAAGACCGGAACCGTGCTCGGCACGCCCTACTTCATGTCTCCCGAGCAGGCGTCGGGCAAGAAGGACATCGACGCCCGCACCGACATCTATGCCCTCGGCGTCATCCTCTACCAGGCCTTGACCGGGCAGTACCCCTTCACCGGCGACACCTACAACGAGCTGATCATCAACATCTTCTCCTCGGAGCCGCCTCCGCCGCACACCGTGCGGCCCGACCTGCCCGAGGAAGTCGAGGCCGTGATCCTGAAGTCGATGGCCAAGCATCGCGAGGATCGCTTCGCCGACGCGCGCGAATTCGCCGCCGCGCTCGGCACCATGATCGCCGACCCGCGGCTCAAGGACGTGTTCGGCGGCATGTCCAAGAGCGCCCTCATGCGCTCCGCGCAGCGCACCGCCCTCTCGTCCGCGCCGCCGCCGCCCCCCATCGGCCTGCCCCGCCCGAGCGGTCGATCCGTGCCCGGGGCTCTGGCCGACTCGGTCAGCCTCGAGACTCCGAGGGGCCGCACCGGCCTCTGGGTCGCCCTCGCCGTCCTCGTGGTCGCCGGCGCCATCGGCGCCTACCTCGCGCTCGGCCGAGGTGGAGGCGGGACCGCGGGCGCAGCGTCGGATGCCGCGGCTTCCGCCCCGGCCGTGCCCGAGGCCGCCGTCGGGCTGGCGGCCCGGCCGCTCGACGCCGGCGCCGCGTCCGAGGCGCCCGGGCCCGAGGATGCCGCCGCGGAGGCCGCGGCGCCCGTCGAGGAGGAAGCGTCGGTTGCGGCCGAGGTCGCGCCGCCGGCGGACGACGTGGCGGGCGTTCCGCCGAGCGAGATCGTGGTCGTGCGGGTGCGCACCGTCCCGGCCGGCGCGACGGTCAAGCGCGACGACGTCGAGGTCGAGAACCCGTACGAGGGGAAGTTCGTGCGCGGCGGGGCCGACATCAAGATCGAGGTCGGGGCGCGCGGCTACGAGACCGACGTGCGCTTCCTGCACCTGGACCAGGACCAGGACGTCGAGATCGTGCTGCAGCGTTCGCACGAGGCGTCGCCGCGTCGGGACGCCGGCGCGGCGCGACCCGAGGCCGGCGAGCCTCCTCCTCCGCCCCCGCCTCCTCCTCCGCCTCCGGCCGATGCCGGTCGCCCCGACACCGGTCGGCCCGGTATCGACACGAACAACCCGTTCACGACCGGACGGCGCGACGCCGGGACGGCGCCGCCGCCCCCGACGCCCTGACCGTCGTCCGCGGGCAGGATCGGGAAACGTCGCCCTGTCGGCCTACGGCGGTCCCAGCTCCCAGTCGCCCAGGATGTCCGCGCCGCCCAGCAGGGCGTTGCCGGCATGCTGCACGTAGTCGATGCGCACCACCGGATCGTCCAGTCCTCCGGGCATCCCGCCGGCGGCCAGATCGGGCCGGGAGAAGAACGGGCTGGAGTCGGGCCGGTACTGCATGCGGACGAGGAACGAGAGCGAGCGGCGGATCTGTTCCAGCACGACGAGGTTCGGGCGTCCCATCGCGACGCCGAGCTTGTACGTCGCGACCGTGGACTCGGTCCGCCCCGCCACCGGCGTCGTGCGCGGCGCGAGGAACGGTCCCAGCAGGTACGTGCCCTCGAAGCCGTACGGACGCTCGCCCTCTGCCGTCTGCATCTGGCGCAGGAAGCCCGCGAAGTCCTCGCAGAACTCCAGGTACGCCTCGTCCTGCACCTCCGGGAACGCCTCGTTGGAGGCGATGCAGGTCCAGTGCTCCTCGCCGAAGAAGTAGGCCGAGCCGAAGAACGACCAGTTCTCCTTGGTGAGGAAGTCCAGCGCCGAGCGGATGCGCGGGAGCAGTGCCGGGTCCTGGAGCACGCGGTAGGCCTCGACGAGCGCCAGCGCCGCTTCCCCCGAGTAGTACAGCAGGCGGTCGGGCGAGCGCCTGTCGTGCTCGACGTCGTAGACGTGCACGAAGTCCCCGTTCGGCTCCTGCAGCCACAGGATGTACTCGAGCACGCGCTTGAGCTGCGGCAGGTAGCGCCCTTCGTTCGTTCCGCGCTCGTACTCGGCCATCGCGACCACGGACAGCGCGGCGGAGCCCGCATCCGGAGCGCCGCCCTGCCCGACGCAGCGCCCCGGCGCCTTGCCGCAGTCGCGCAGCTCCTTCGTCACGAGGTAATCGATCGCTTTCCGGGCCGTCTCGCGGGCCGTCGGGTCGCCCGTCTTGCGGTAGGCGAAGGAGAGGAAGTAGGCCGCGCCGGCGTGGCGGGGCAGCGAGTAGCCCAGATCGAACGGGCCGTCGGTGAGCGGATCGTAGTCGTACTGGAAGCGGCCGTCGGAACGGATCATCCGCGACAGCCACTGCACGCCCTCCCGCGCGGTGCGCCGGTAGTCTTCCACCGTCCGCGGCGGCTCGTTGACCGTCCGGCCCGCCACCAGCTCCGCCGGCTCCGCCCCCGGCCGCTCCACGTACTCCACCGTGCGGAATCGGCGCAGCGAGGGCTTCTGGTCCTCCCACGACTCGTCGGGAAGGTGCGCGGCGAACCACAACGACTCGACCACGGCCGGCACGTCCAGCCCGCCCTTCATCTGGCCGCCGGGAAGCGGGATGTAGGCCGAGTACAGGTGCCGGCGCAGGAGGTCGTCGGGGTACAGCCGCATCGTCCTGTCGCGCAGGCGCAGGGCCGCCCCGTCGAGCGTCGTGACGAACGAGAAGGCCGCGACGATGGTCGGCCACTCCAGCACCGGCCCTTCGGCGACCACGAACGAGAGCTGCAGTCGCGAGGCGGCGAGGTTGACCCCCTCGAACCGGCCCGCCTGCCGCGCTTCCCGGAGGCCGACGGAGCCCTGGGCGACCAGCTCCCCGAGGTCGCGCGGCTCCAGCTCCGAACGGAAGACGGGGAGGCCGTTCGACCACAGCACGATCCGCACGGCGCCCGGCACCGCGACCCTCGCGGCGTCGCCCAGCCCCGCCTCCGGACGCTCCTCGAGCGTCGCGCGCAGGGCCGCCATCGCCCGCCCCACCGCCTCCGGCGGCGGCGCGGCCGACGGCTCGAGCGTGACGCAGGAGTGGATCGCGATCGCGCCGGCGACCGTGAAGAAGGCCCAGGCCAGGAGGCCGTCACGGACCCAGGAATGGCGCCAGCGGCGTCCCCGTCCGGTCGCGGCCGACGTTCCGTCGCTCATTCCGCCTGCTCCGGCGCCGGCTCCTTCGCCGCGGCCGCGGGTGCCGGCGGCGTCGGACGCAGCACGAACAGCGCCACCCCGGGGTAGATCACCAGGTACGGCAGGATCGTGAACGCGATCAGCTTGAAGAACGCGGACGCGCCGCGCCCCAGGTCGCCGTAGACGCCCTTCAGGTAGACCGCCGACCAGAGCAGCCCCGTGAGCAGCGCCAGGCCGACCACGAGCGTCAGGGCCGACGACACGCGCATGAGCAGCGGCCCCTGCCGGACGCTCCCCAGCAACGCCCCGCCCGAGACGACCAGCAGGAGGGCGATCAGCGCGACCGGGACGTCCACCGGCAGGTACCGGGCCGGCAGCGCCAGCCAGAGCACCAGCCCCAGGCCGACACCCAGCGCCACGTGCCCGGAGCCAAGGCCGATGCGCACCGTCCGGGAGACCTCGTTGCCGTTGTCCATGATCGCGCCACCTCCGTCGCCGCCGTCGTCGTCGCTCGCGAGCGGGCGTGAGCCTAGCCAATGGCCTCGGGTGCCGCAAGGGTCGCGCTACCCCCCACCGTCCTTCTGTGCTAGTCCCGTCCCGAAGGAGCCGCGCCGATGGAACACCCCCTGCTCTTCGCGATCGGTCTCGTGGCCGTGTTCTCGATCGTCTCGTGCTCGGGCCGGTCCAGGAACCGACTCGCGGAGGCGGATACGCGGGTCGCCGCGACGTCCGGCGCGGACGCCGCCCCGGGCGCCGGTGCCGAGGCCGCGGAGCAGGCCGCCGTCGTACCGGACGCGGAGGCGAACTCGCCGGACGATGTGCCGCGGGACAACGTCCTGCTCTCCGAGTGGAAGGGTCCCGCCGGCGGCGTGCCGGCGTTCGACCGCATGGACCTGGCGGACCTCCGGCCGGCGCTCGAGGCGGGCATGTCGCGGCAGCTCGCCGAGATCGATGCCCTCGTCGCCAATCCCGAGCCGCCCACGTTCGAGAACACCATCGTGGCGCTGGAGCGCTCCGGCCGCGAGCTGGAGCGGGTGATGGCGTTCTGGGGCGTCTGGCGCGGCAATCTCTCCACGCCGGAATTCCGCGCCATCGAGAAGGAGATGGCGCCGAAGCTCGCCGAGTTCGAGACCCGCATCAAGCAGAACCGGCCGCTCTTCGCGCGGATCCGCGCCGTGCACGAGGGCGGCACCGCCGCGCTGCGGCCCGACCAGCGGCGCCTGGTGAAGCTCCTCTACGACGACTTCGCCCGCGACGGCGCGACGCTCGAGGGCGCCGCAGCCGAGCGGTACGGCGCGATCCAGAAGCGGCTGGCGGAGCTGCACACGCGGTTCGCGAACAACGTGCTGGCCGACGAGGAGGGGAGCGCGGTTTTCCTCACGAAGGACGAGCTGGGCGGGCTTCCCGAGTCCTTCGTGGAAGCCGCGGCCGCCGCCGCGCACGAGCGCGGGCACGACGGCGAGTATGCGATCGCCAACACGCGTTCCTCCGTCGATCCGTTCCTGACGTACTCGGGCCTGCGGCCGCTGCGCGAGAAGGTCTGGCGCATCTTCGTCAACCGCGGCGACAACGGCGACGAGCACGACAACAACGCGCTCATCGCGGAGATCCTGCAGCTGCGGCACGAGCGCGTCCGTCTGCTCGGTTTTCCCGACTACGCGACGTGGTGCCTCGAGGACCGCATGGCCAAGACGCCGGCGCGGGCCCTGGAGCTGATGGAGGCCGTGTGGCCGGCGGCCCTGGCCCGCGTCCGCCAGGAGGTCGCCGACATGCAGGCGATCGCCGACGCCGAAGGGGCGGGGATCACGATCGAGCCCTGGGACTACCGCTACTACGCCGAGAAGGTGCGCCGGGACCGGTACGAGCTGGACTCCGACGAGGTCAAGCAGTACCTGCAGCTCGACAAGCTGCGCGAGGCCATGTTCCACGTCGCCGGCGAGCTGTTCGGCTTCCGCTTCACGCCGGCGGCGCCGGGCGCGGTGCCGGTGTTCCACCCCGACGTCGCCGTGTGGGAGGTCACCGACCGCACCACGGGCGCGCTCGTCGGACTGTGGTACCTGGACCCCTACGCGCGCCCCGGCAAGCGCTCGGGCGCCTGGGCCACGAGCTACCGCAGCCACGACACCCTGGACGGCGAGCGCAAGGTCCTGGCCTCCAACAACTCGAACTTCATCCCGGGCGCGCCGGGCGAGCCCGTCCTGGTCTCGTGGGACGACGCGGAAACCCTGTTCCACGAGTTCGGCCACGCCCTGCACTCGCTGTCCTCGCGGGTCGACTACCCGACGCTGAACGGCGGCGTGCGCGACTTCACCGAGTTCCAGTCCCAGCTCCTGGAGCGCTGGCTCCTCACCGACGCCGTGATCCGCGGCTATCTGGTCCACTGGCGGACCGGCGAGCCGATGCCGGCCGAGCTGCAGGAGAAGATCCGCAAGGCGCGGACCTTCAACCAGGGCTTCGAGACGGCGGAGTACCTCGCCTCGGCGCTGGTGGACATGAAGTACCACACGGTCGATCCGCAGGGGCTGGACCCCGATGCGTTCGAGCGCGAGACCCTCGCCGCGCTGGGGATGCCGCGCGAGATCGTGATGCGGCACCGCAGCCCGCAGTTCGCCCACATCTTCTCGGGCGAGGGCTACTCGGCGGGCTACTACGGCTACCTCTGGGCCGACGTGCTCACCTCGGACGCCGCGGAAGCGTTCGCCCAGGCCCCCGGCGGGTTCTACGACCGGGAGCTTGCCAAGCGGCTCGTGGACGGGCTGTTCGCGCCGCGCAACGCGGTGGACCCGGCCGAGGCCTATCGCGCCTTCCGCGGCCGCGACGCCCGCATCGACGCGCTGATGGCCGACCGCGGCTTCCCGGTCCCCTGACCGCGGGCGGGTCACCCGGACGATCAACCCCCCGCCCTTGCTCCCGCCCCTCCCGCTCGTGTATTCCGCGGCCGTGCAGTTCATCGATGAGACCACCGTGTACGTCAAGGCCGGCGACGGCGGAAACGGATGCGTCGCGTTCCGCCGCGAGAAGTTCCGGCCGCGCGGCGGTCCCGCCGGCGGCGACGGCGGCCGCGGCGGCGACGTGATGCTCGTGGCCAGCCAGAACCTGCGCACGCTCCTCCAGCTCAGCCTGGCCCCCAGGCTCGTCGCGAAGCGCGGCGAGCACGGCATGGGCAAGGACTGCTTCGGCCACGCGGCCGAACCCCTGGTCGTCCGCGTGCCCATCGGCACGGTGGCCACCGACACGCAGACCGGCCAGGTCCTCGCCGATCTCGATCGCGACGGCCTGGAGGCCGTCCTCGCCCGCGGCGGGCGCGGCGGGCGCGGCAACATGAGCTTCGCCACCCCGGGGAACCGCTCGCCGACCAAGGCCGAGCCGGGCGAGCCGGGCGAGGAACGTCAGGTGCGGCTCGAGCTGAAGGTCCTCGCGGACGTCGGCCTTCTCGGCTTCCCCAACGTCGGCAAGTCGACGCTCATCAGCACCGTGTCCCGCGCGCGTCCGAAGGTCGCTCCGTATCCCTTCACGACCCTCACCCCGCACGTCGGCGTCGTCACGCTCGGCCCCGAGCGCACCTTCGTCATGGCCGACATTCCCGGGCTGATTCCGGGCGCTTCGGAAGGCGCGGGGCTCGGGTACCGCTTCCTGCGCCACATCGAGCGCACCGGCATCCTCCTGCACCTCGTGACGCTCGACCCCACCCCGGGCCGCAAGCCCCTGGCCGACTTCGACGCCATCAACCGCGAGCTGGAGCAGTACTCCGCCGCCGTCGCGGCCAAGCCGCAGCTCGCCGTCCTGACCAAGATGGACCTGCCCGACGTCCGCAGGAGTGCGCCCACCCTGCGCCGCTCGCTCGCCCGCCGCGGCATCGAGCTGCACGCCATTTCGGCCGCCACGGGCGAGGGCGTGCGCGAGCTGCTCCTCGCCGTCGAGCGCGCCCTTCGGGAACGAATCACCCCTCCCGGTTGACGGAGCCGCGTCGGTCGGCGGCCTCTTCCACCCGCCGGCCGGGGAGGGCGTGATGAGCGGCAATCCGGCGAAGGCGCTGCGGGACAGAAGGGTCGGCAGCTACGAGGACCCCGATCTGGTCCCGGTGATGAATCTGGTCTGCGTCCTCATCCCGCTCATGCTCTGGGTCACGACATGGTTCACCTTCGGCGAGATCACCGTCACGCGCGGCTCCCGCGGGACCGGGGACCCGGGACCGGCGGATCAGGAGTCGAAGCTGCGGCTCGTGGCCGTCCTGACCCAGGGCTCGATCACCCTCCTGGCCGATCGCAAGGTCTCCGCCGACGTGATGCCGGAAGAGAGCGCGACGGGCACGAAGGGCCGGATCGACATTCCGCACCTCGGCCTCACGATGGAGGAGATCCGCCGGCACGGGCGCGAATGCGTCCCCGCGGCCGACGCGGACTTCGACGAGTGCTCCTACTGGCGGTACGTGGAGAAATTCGTCGGCGTCTGCCACCGCGATCCGGCGGGCGCGGTGAAAGTCCCCGACCTGCGCGCGTTCAACCTGGCCCTGCGCGGCATCAAGGACCGCGTGCAGGCCGGGTTCCCCGACGGCCTCGACGACCGCGACCAGCTCAGCATCAAGTCCGAGGACGGCGTCGCCTACTGCGGCGTCGTGGCGCTCATGGACTTCGCGCGACTGCGTCGCTTCGAGCTGGACTGGCGGACGGACGCGGCGTTCGCCGCCGGGGTCCGCGAAGCACTGGAGCACGGCGCGGTCGACCCGCTGCTCGACCCGTCGCGCTGGAACGACGCGATGCGCCGCGAGCTGCTCTTCCCGGTCGTGTCGTTCGTGGACTGACGTCGGAACGGCGCGCGAGGCGCGGCGGCGGGCGCCGCCGACCCTCGCCGTCGCCCGGATCTGATACCATGGCCGCCGTCCGCCCTTCGACCGTCGCGAGGGCGGGGGAGGACGTCGTCGTGTTGAAGTCGCGAGTCCCGTTGATCGCCGTCGTGCTGGGAATGCTCGCGGCGGCGCCCGCGCGCGCCAACATCGCCGCCATCGAACGCGACCCCGGCGTGGTCGGCGGCCTCGAGACGTACGATTCCACGCTTCTGGCCGTCGATGAGGAACGGCTGACGTTCGACTGCCGGGGCGGCGATCCCGAGCCGCGCTGCACGTTCGAGGCGACGTACTTCGTCCACAACCCGACCGGAGAGACCCAGTCGGTCACCGCCTCGTTCTTCGGCCTGTACACCGACGAGGTTTCGATCCGCGTCGATGGCGAGGCGGCGAGGCACGAGCTGACCGACGACGAGATGCGCGGCTTGTACGACGTCGTCCTGGGCGATGGAGGCGACGGTTCGCTGGCGGAGGTCGTCCGCGAGGAGTCCCGTCTGTACGGCTTCGTGCTCGAGGTCGAGCCCGGAGCGCGCCGCGAGGTGGTCGCCTCGGGCGTCGTCCGCGCGCCGCAGCGCTTCGTCCCCGAGACATGGTTCCCCGCCATCGAGACGCGGCATCTGCTGCTCGATCGCCCCGTCGGAGGGGCCCGCAGCGGCTGGTTCGACCTGCGCTATCTCCTGGCTCCCCTGCGCACGTGGGCCGGGGACCGCGAGGTGACGATCGTCGTCCGCCACCCGTCCGACTGGTCGTTCGCCGCCGCGCTCGCCGACTCCGCCATGCAGTTCGGCGAGGTGACGGGCGACGCGTCCCGGGAGTGGGACACCTCGGATTCCGGCGGCGTGCGCACCGAGACCTGGCACTCGCGGGGGACCGTCCCCGCCGTGCTGGAGCTCGGCTTCGACGTCGGCGCGGTCGAGCCCTTCCATTCCGGCGGCGTGGTGCTGGGCTTCGGCGGGACGGTCGGGGACGGCGGCGGCGACTTCTGGATGCGCGCCGGCTACGAGATCGGCTACCCGAGCTGGCTGCTGTACTCCGTGAACGTCGATACCGACTTCACCGACCGGGTCGTGCTCGCCCCGCACCTCGAGGGCGCCACCCCGCTGCCGTACATGCCGATCTTCCCCTCGCTCGACCTCGGCGTCGGCCTCCCGATCCAGGTCCTTCCCCGGACGCTCGTCGGCATCCGCTTCCTCTGCGGCTTCACCTGGGGCCCGGTCGGCTTCAACGCCACCTTCGATCTCTACCCGCAGCTCGACACGGGCCACCCCGACTTCCTGCAGATCGGGTTGTTCGGGGTGGTCGCGATCTGAGCAGGGCTCAGAAAGTGCCGGTCATCCAGGCGGGCTCGACGCGGGTGAGGAGCCCCTCCGTGTCGCGCCGGAAGGAGCTGACGAACCACCACGCGCGCGGGTTCGGCGCGAAGTCCTGGCGCGTCGAGCCCGGCATGTGCCCGCCGCCGGTCGTCACCCACGCCTCGAACGACGCCGCGCTGCCCGCGAACGTCGTCACCCGACGCGTCGTGAACCAGCCGAGCGGCTCGGTCGTCGTCGTGCCCGGCTCGCCGGCGCGACCCGCCAGGGCGGCGCGCCAAAAGTCGATCGTGTCCGGCCCCGCGATGACCCGGCCGTTGTCCGGACTGTTTACGTGGTACCGCCCGCCCGCCTCGCCGTACGGGATCAGCCCGTCGCCGGCGACGACCGGCGCATCGCACGGGTAGACCTCGCAGTCCGGCGTGTCGATGTCCGTTCCCAGCAGCAGCAGCAGACCGAAGTCGCTGCCCGCCGTGCGCGGACACGCCGGGCGGCCTTCCAGGCCGTCGAAGAGACCTTCGGGCAGCGTGGAGACCATCGCGCAGAACGCCGCGACCTGCCCGAGCCGCGGGTAGTCGGGATTGCCGGCATCGCACGCGACCCGCTGCGTCATCATGCCGCCGTTCGACCCGCCCATGACGTAGAGCGCGCCGGGGTCGACGTCGATCAGGCCGTCGTCGAGCAGCACGGCGATCACGTGGTCGATGAAGCCGACGTCGTCGCGGTGCTGCCCAGGCGTGTCGAAGCCGGGCGAGGGGACGCGGCCGTCCTCCCAGTGCCGCTGCGTCGTCGAGCCGTTGTCGAGGACGCCGTCGGGGAAGGCGCTGACGAACGCCTGGGCGTTGCGGTAGGTCGCGGACGGCGGCGTGCAGCGCGAGCCGGCGCCGTCCACGTAGCTGGGCAAGAGCCCCGTCGTCGGCTCGGCCCGGCAGCCGTCGGTGTTGGGGCGCCAGGAGAGACCGGCCGCGCCGCGGCCGTCGCCGAGGTCGTCCAGGTTTGCGGTTCCCAGCGTCCGATCCCCGGAAAGCGTTCCGCCGTGGAGCATCACGACCAGCGGGAGCGGGCCCGTCGCTCCGCTCGGGACGTGCACGTGGAAGGTGCGGTCCCAGGACGCGCCGTCGCGGCTCTCGCGGCTGGTGAACAGGTACACGGGCCCGTCCTCCGGCGCGGGCCAGCCGGCGCAGCCGAGCGCTCCCAAGGTGCAGTCCTCGGCGACGCGGGCGACCAGCTCGAACGTCGACGGCGGAAACCCGCGGACGTCGCCCCCGCCGTCCGCGTCCGCCCCATCGGGTGCGTCGTCTGCGGCGTCCGCGTCGATGTCGGGAGCAGGTGTGTCGCCGTCGGCATCACCGGCGGCGTCGGGCGGGGGCGAGTCCCCGTCGGCCTCTTCGGTCGCGTCCACGGCGTCCGTGGCATCGCCGCCTGGCGAGCAGGCGGCGGCGAGCCACCACGCGACGATTCCGAGTGCGCATCGCATGCGGCAATTCACGGCCGGGACCGCGGACAAGTCAAGCGCAACGACCCGCTGTGCTCGCCGTCCGGGCCGGCGCCATCGGGCCGCGGATCCACGACGCCCGGGTTGCCGCCTTGTGCCCCTTCCCCACCTCTCCTCGTCCGGCTCCCGTCGGACCTCGCGTGGTCACGACCCCCGGGACGAGTCGCTCACGTCCCGACCGGCGACGTTTCGGTCGGCAGGCACCCGGTCGCAGGCCCGCGGCCCGCCACGGCCCCCGGCGGCATGCGGGCCGTCATCCGGTTGATCGCCAGCCAGCACAGCGCGACGGCGATGCCCGTGGCTGCGTACCAGGACGTCGGCAGCCCGGCCAGCAGGTAGCCCCAGATCATCGCCGCCCCCAGCGCCTTGGCCAGACGGACCCCGAAGACGTCGATGAACGCCTTCGCCCGGTACTTCGCCGCCACGTTCGTCGGCGCGTACAACGCCTCCTTCGACGACTGGTGCATGCCGTAGTTGAGCGTGGCATCGGCCCCGAACCACAGCGAGGCGCCGAGCAGCCCCGGCGCCACCGCGAACGCCCCCGCGCCGCCGATCAACAGCACCGGAAGCACCGACAACGCCGCCCCCAGGCCGAATCGCCGCTGCACGTAGCTCGTCGCCAGGAGCTGCACCGCGAGCCCGACGAGCCCCGTGGCCATCGAGAACTGCCCCAGGTACGCCGTCCGCTGGTCCGCCAGCACCTTGCCGGGACACTCGGCCGCGACGAACGAGCTGAACTGGAAATCGGCCAGCACCGACGAGATCTCGTAGAACGCCACGATGGCCAGGATGCCCAGCAGGTAGGGCGACCGCACCACCATGGATGCCCCGTCCCACGCGGCCCGCACGCCGGGCGACTCCGGCGGAGCCGGCCGAGCGTCGCGCGAGGGAGCCCAACGGCACAGCCGGCTCTCCAACAGCAGGATCACGACGCACGTCGCCGCCGTGGTCCCCAGCGTCAAGAGGAGCAGGTTGCGCCCGCCGAAAACAGGGGCCAGGAAGCCGGAGAGCGAGCTGCCCAGGATCCCGCCCACCATCCCGCCCGCACCCACGATCCCGAACAGCCGCTTGGCCATGTCCGCCGTGACGTGCTCGTTGACGAAGCTCCAGAACAACGCGACGCTCGTCGTCACGTACAGGTCGACCCAGAAGTAGAACGGCACGTGGATCCACGCCGGCGGCAGCAGCGGGTCGAACGCCCAGAACGCCAGATGCCCCGTGCCCCAGAAGGCCATCATGCCCAGCATCAGCGTGCGCCGGCGCACCCGCGTGGATAGCCAGGCGACGAACGCGCCGACGGGCAGCACCAGGCACGCCGTCACGAACCGCGCCCACGGCAGGTGCTTGGCCCCCAGCGCCCCGAGGAACTGCGACGTCCGCAGCGGCTTCAGGATCCAGAACGTCGCGATCACCAGGAAAAAGAACGCCGCGAACGACAGCGCCAGCGCCCACTCGCCGCTCCGCACGTCCACCACGGCGCGCAACGCGCGCCGCCAACGCGGCTCCGTCGACGACGATCCGGACATGGCGCGCGAACTCTACTCGAAGTACAGCACGCTGTCCCCCCCGAACTCCTCCAGCAGCTCGTCGATGCGCCGCAACGCCCGGTCCCGCCGCTCGCGCAGGCCGTCGAGCTGGTCGACGTCGAGCACGTCGCCCAGCAGCTCGTCGAGCGCCCCGTCGTCCAGCGCCCGCAGGCGCTCCACGACCGAGGCGCGGAAGCGCTGCGCCTTGTAGAACACCGGCCACACCGCGCCCGTCAGGCCCTCCCAGCTCGGGCTGAACCCGGCCGCGTTGTCGATGAACACGAGCGGACCGTCCGCCGAGCCCGCACGACGGATCTGCTGCCCCGACCAGCGGTCCGAGTTCACCGTCAGCCAGTCCAACAGCACCAGATCCGACAGCGCCGCCGCGTCGGCCTCATGGCCCTCCGGGATGTGTCCGCCCTTGGCGATCCACCACCGCCAGTCCCCGCCGGACCGGATCTCAGGTTCCTCGCGGAGGCCCGGTACCCAGTACATCGCCATCCCGTACACCATCCCGTCCGAGTCGTACTGCACCTCCTCGGTCAGCCGCGCCCGGAACTCCGCCGTCACCCCCTCCGCGCCGACCAGGTCCTCGCGCGCCGCGCGGCGCGGACACGAGGGCGGGACATGGTTCATGCCCAGCGTCCGGCTCAACCGGTACGCCGCGACCTCCGCCTCCCATCGCGAATGGCTCAGGAGCTGCGAGGGCTTGAACAACGCCGAGCTCCCGTCCTCGAAGTACATCCGGAAGCTGAGCGTCGTGCCGCGTGCGTTCCGCGCCCAGCGGGTCGGAGCGTCGTCGCAGAGGACCCGCAACAGCGCTTCGTCGTCCCCGCCCAGGAATCCCGGCACCGGCTCGACGACGGGCTCGACGATAGGTTCGGCGACGGGCTCGACGACGGGCTCGACGACAGGCTCGACGACAGGCTCGACGACGGGCTCGACGACGGGCTCCACCGCCCCGCCTCCCGTCGGGACGGCGGGGCAGCCGGCGAGCAGCAGCAGCGGCAAGAGCGGTGGAGCGGTGGAGCGGTGGAGCGGTGGGAGCACGTCGTGGGAATGTAGGCGGATCGGGGCCGCTTCTCAAGAACCGCGGCGAGCGTTGACGGAGCGGCGGACCGTACCCATACAGGCGAGGCTGGGTCGGGGGGCCGCCGGGGAGGGTCGTGATGCCGGTGAGGAGTCCGCCCTTCATCGCCGATCGCACGGTTTCGCGACGCACCGTCATGGAATGGCTGGGAAAAGGCACCGTGCTCGCCCTGGGCGCGCCGATCCTCAAGGCGTGCGCGACGCTCGACGCGGGAGCGGCCGACGCCGACGCTTCCGCCCCCGACGCCGATGCGGCCGGCGAAGCGGACGCCCGTCCCGACACGCCGGACGGCGCGGTGGAAGCCGAGGTGCACGACGTGCCGGAGGCGATCGCGGACGTCGGCGCCGACGAGTTCCCGTTCCAGGAGGGGAGCGGCGATCTGGACATCTACCGCGGCTGGAACGTGCGGACTGTCGACACGCAGGACCTCGGCCGCATCCTGGAGACGTGGCGCCTCGACGTCGACGGCATGGTCGACAACCCGCTGTCGCTGGGCTTCGCCGACGTGATCGCGCTCGCGCGCCAGGATCAGGTGATGGACTTCCATTGCGTGGAAGGGTGGTCCGTCTACGACGTCCCGTGGAACGGCGTGCACCTCTCCACGATCCTCGAGCTGGCCCGGGTACGGGCCTCCGCGAGCTACGTCGCCTTCCACACCGTGGACGAGCGCTACAACGAGTCGCTCCGGCGGGAGGTGGCGCTCGAGCCGCACACGATGCTGGGGTACGGCGTCGGCGGCTACACGCTGCCGCTGGATCACGGCTTCCCGCTGCGGGTCGTCGCGCCCCGTCTCCTGGGCTACAAGAACGCGAAGTACGTGCGCCGGATCGAGCTGCGGACCACGCCGCTCGAGGGCTACTGGGTCCGCGCCGGCTACCCCTACGAAGGCGAGGTCCCGCCGAGCCGCCTGCGCGAAGGCCGGTACTGAGGGGGGAGCTACGCGCCCAGCTCGGACGGGTTGTGGCGCTCCAGCACGAAGTAGGAGACGAACATCCGGAGGGGGCCGAAGGCGAGGAACGCTTTTCCGAGGTATAGATCCGGATTGTCGGCGTAGACCTGGACCAGATAGTCGCGCAGGAGGCGGGTGGGGTCGACGGCGAGGTTCTTGTCGGAGGCGGCGTAGTTGATGAGCGCGGCGTTGTGGTACTTGTTGTCGGCGTCCGCGAGGTTGACGGGGCGCACCTCGTACCACCCCATGCGGACGGGCTTGCCGTTCTTCTCGACGTCGACCCAGGGGTCGCCCAGGGTGCCCTGGGCCACGTTGACGTTGTAGCCCTGGATGCCGTCCCGGTGGGACCGGGAGGGGTCGACGCGGTAGAAGCCCTTCTTGAACTTGCGGATCCCTGCGAGCTGCAGCACCTCGGGGGTGTTGAAGCCGCGGAACTCCCAGCCGGAGAGGCGGGCGAGGTCGGGGCAGTGACCGCAGCGCATGACGTCCTCGAGGTCCTCGTCGCGCGCGAGGCAGAGGGTCTCGTAGCTCCAGCGGTCGCCGTTGGGTTGTCGCGGTTCGTTGGCCATGACGTTCCTCCTCATTTCGCCTGGAGCCAGCCGTTTTCGCGGTACCAGCGCAGGGTGTCGCGCAGGCCGTCGCGGGCGTCGGGATAGGTGAACTGGAAGCCGGTGGACTTCAGCGCGTCGTTGGCGTAGACGAAGTCCTCGTTCAGGTAGTCGATCGTGTCCGCCTCGACCGGGCTGGGCTTCCCGAACATGCCGGTGACCTTCTGCATCGTCTCGGCGAAGGTGCGGATCGCCGGCTTCATCTTGTCCAGGGGGATCGCGGGCAGCTCGACGAACTTCGCGCCGGTGAGCGAGGCCATGTACTGGAAGTAGCCGGCCGTCGTCATCTGCGTGTCGTCGCTGGTGTTGAAGATGCGGTTTGCGCCCGAGGGGACCGTCGCGACGTGGAGGGCGGCGCGGCAGACGTCCTTGACGTGGACGAACGGGATGCGGCCGGTGAAGTTCTTCGGCGCGGCGGCGACCTTCATGCCGGCCGCGGCCATCACCATCTGGCCGCCGCCGTACACGGCGCGCGGTCCGTAGACGGTCGTGGGCCGCAGGATGGACCACGACAGCCCGCGCGACTCGGCCTGCATCACCGCGTGCTCGGCCAGCCACTTCGACTTCAGGTACGGGTTCGCCGGCAACACGGCGTCGCTCTCGCGGAACGGCCGGCCGGGACGCCACGAGGGGAGTCCGTAGACCCCGCCGGCGCCCCACAGCACGAAGCGCTTGGGCCGGCGCGACGAAGCGAGCACGGCGTCCAAGAGCGCCTCGGTGCCCAGGACGTTGACCCGGTAGAGGATGTCCCACGGGGCCGAGTAGTTGAAGACGGCGGCGATGTGGAAGATGTGATCGACATCCTTGACCAGCCCCGCCAGGTCCCGCGGGTGCGCCAGGTCCTCGGGGATGAACTCGGCCCCCGCCCGGTCGACCACCGACGGGAAGAGACCCTTGACGCGGTCGTCCTTCTCGTGGGCCTTCGGCAGGTCCGTCGCGCGGATGCGATGGCCCGCCTCGGCCAGCACCTCGCACATCATCGTGCCCATGAAGCCGCAGGAGCCGGTGACCAGGGACAACGGACGATCCATGCTCTACCTCCTTCTCGCGCCGGTCCCGGGCGCTCGGCCCGCCGGCCCATCCGCCGACCCGCGGCCCAGCACCGCGCGGTCGACGGCCTCGAAATAGCGGTCCAGCACGCGGCGCGCCTCCTCCGGGCGATGCCGTTCCACGGCCCGGACGAGCCGCTCGACCGTCTCCCGCCGCCCCGGCTGCTGGACCCACAAGCCGGGGAGACGCTCCATCACGCCGGTGAAGGCGCGGGCGAAGGTGTTGAAGATCCAGATCGCGACCAGGCTCCGCGACGCGGCGACGAGCGCCTGGAACAGGTCGAGGTCCTCGCGCCAGGCCTCGGCGCCCGGCAACCCCGCGGCGTCCGCGGCCGCCCGCAGCCGCGCCACGTCCTCCGGCGCCGCCCGCTCCGCCGCCAACGCCGCCGCCTCGGCCAGCACCAGCCGGCGCAGCCGCAGGATGTCGCCCAGCGCCTGCATCGCCTCCGCCGCGTCCGCGCCCTCGGCCAGGAAGAACGGCAACAGCGTCAGCTCGCCCTCGCGCCGGAAGTCCCGTACCACCATGCCGTTGCCCTGCCGGACGTGGACGAGGTTCAGCTCCTCCAGGGTCCGGATGGACTCGCGCACCGTGTTGCGGTTCGAGCCCACCTGGCCGGACAGCTCGCGCTCGGACGGGATGCGGTCGCCGGGCCGCAGCGTCCCCTGGAAGATGCGCCGCCGGATCTGCTCCGTCACCTGCCGCGACACGCTGGCGCGGTGCACGGGAGCGAAGGGTGAGGAGAGCGTGTCGGCGGCAGGAGGATGTCCGTCGTCGCCCGCCCCGCGCGTTCCCGCCGCCGCCTTCGTCTCGCCCGTCCTTGCCTTCATCTTCCGTCCGCCTCCCACCAGCCGTAAGGCCAAGTGGTTCAACCACCGGACCACTTAACGCGTGCAGGGTGGGGTGTCAAGTGCTTTTCCGGAATTTCGCGCAAAGGGCGCAAAGAGGGCGAAGACGCCAAGGACGCCAAGGGGGGGAGGAATACCAGGGTCAGAGGGCGGCGGGGGCGAGGTCGAAGATCAGGATCGTGCGGTCGTCCAGGCCCAGGGCCAGGCGGCGGCCGTCGGGGGAGACGTCGAGCGAGACGACCCGCGCCCCGTCGGTCTCCACGGCGCCCAGGCGCTCGCCGGTCGCCCCCTCGCGCAGCTCCGCTCCGTACGTCGTCGCCGTCGCCGACGTCCCGCCGGCCGGAGGGTCGGCGGCGGCGGCTTCGCCCCCGACGCCCAGGAACTCCGGCTCGCTCGCGGCGATCCTCCAGCGGATCGCATTGCCGTCACGGTCGACGGAGACCACCGACCCGCCGTCGTCCTCGAAGCGGACCGAGACCACGCTCGACGTGTGCCCGGGCGCCGTCGGCAGCGCGCGCCCGCTCACGGGCTCCCAGAGCTGCAGGCCGCCGTAGCGGCTCGCCGTCGCCAGACGCCCCGTCGCCGGATCGAACGCCAGCACGTCGGCCGAGAGGGGTCCCGCGACCCTGGTCACGGTGCCGTCCGCCAGGTCGGTCACGACCGTCTCGTGCCCCGAGGTCGCCAGCCGGCGGCCGTCGGCGGAGACCGCGATCCGGTCGATCGGCTCCAGGCCCGTCTCGACCGTGCGCCGGACGGCACCCGTCCGGGCATCGCGGAAGACGACCTGCGACCGGTAGTGCGCCAGGACCAAGTCGTCCCCCGCCGGCGTGAAACAAACGTCCCGTGCGTAGTCCGCCTCCTTGATGCGAACAGGCGCGCCGTCCCCGGACGTTTCCGAGACGTACGTCACGCCGTCGATGTCGCTGGACGCGAACCGCGAGCCGTCCGCGGAAACAGCCACCGCCGTCACCGTCGTCCGATGCTCGTGCAGCCGCCGCGGCTCGCCGTCGGTCCCGTACAGGCCCGCCTGCCGCCACACCCCCGCCGCGAAGCCGCCCGGCCCCGCGCGCAGCACCATGATCCGCTGCCCCAACTCCACCCGCCGCCGCACCTCTCCGCTCGCCCGGTCGACGATCTCGAACCACGTCGCGTCCCGCGGTGCGCGCGCCAGGGTCGCCCCGTCGGCCGCCAGCGCCGCATGCTCGTACTCGATCGGTTCCTCCTCGCCGCCGGTCCAGCGCGGCGCGCGCTCGGGCCAGATCGCCGCCCGTGCCCTGACGTCGACGGCGAGCAGGCTCTCCACCGTGAACGCGACATCCAGGATTCTCGCCGCCTCCCCGACTCCCGGCGTTCCGAGTCGTGCGACGGCTCCCGGAGGCAGCGGCCGTCCGGCCACGTCGAGCCGCACGAGGGCCGCGAGCGCTTCGTACGGCCGTTCCGGCCGCGTCCCCGTCGCGTCGACCTCGACCGCGACGAGCGCCGTGTCGTCCAAACCGTCGCGGGCGACGAGCAGCCGGCTGCCGTCCGGCGAGAAGGCCAGCTCGCCCGGCGCCCCCGGCATCCTGCCCTCGAGTCGCAACTCGGCCAGCGGCGCCGCGACGGGCCCCGCGACGTTCCACAGCCGGACCGTGCCGTCCATTCCCGCTGTCGCCAGCAGCGGCAGCCGGGGATGGAAGGTCAGCGCCCGACCCGCGGCCCCCGCCTCGAGGCGCACCGCCGCGGCCCACCGGCTCGTGTCGATCACCACGACCGTGCCGTCCGATCGCACCGTTGCCAGCGCCGCACCGTCCGGGCTGAAGGCCAGCGCCGACGCCGCGCCCGCGGGTGCGGGTACCGTCGCCACCGGGGACAGGTCGGTCGCGGAGAAGATCGCGATCCCCTCGTACCCGCCCAGCGCCACGAACGACGCCGACATCGCCAGCGGCGCCGGCCACGACGCGTCCCGGCGGGCGACCACGGCGCCCGTCGCGCGGTCGAACAGCACCAGCTCCTCCGCGAGGGGCCGTGCGGGCGGGTGCGAACCGTCGGGCTCCAGGCAACCGCTCGGCGTCTCCCGCTCGAGCGCCGCCACACGCCTCCCGTCGGCGCTCGCGACGGCCTCCTCGCGGACCCGACCGCCGCACGGCGGCGAGTCGTTCCGGAGCGGGATGTCCTCGACGCGCGGCTCGCCGTCCGGCTCCACCTGCGCCGTCCCCGCGTACAGCGCGCGGCCGTTCGAGCCGCGGACCAGGTCGTGCCCGGAGAACAGGCCGGACACGGGGATCTCCTGCCACACCTCCGTGCCCTGGACCACGACCACCCGAGCGCCGAGGCTTGCCGCCCAGCGATCGTCGTCCAGGAACACGACGCGGGACGCCTGTACCCCGGTCGAGCCGTCGAGCAGCCGCAACGTCGCACCGCGGATCACCAGCGGGCCCGTCGCGCCATCCTCCGCGACGGGTCCCGCCGCGTCTCCGGCAGCCGGTCCGGCCGCACCGTCGCCGACCGGCTCGCCAGCCGCCTCGACGGAAGTCGGTCTCGGGCCTGCGTCACGATTCCGGCACACGGCGCCGGCGAGCCCGAGCGTCGCTGCGGCGGCGGCAAGGAACACCGCCTTCGGCCCGATTCCCGCCGAGCCCCCACGCCGAGTGCGCTGGCGCCCGGCTCGCGACCCGTCTTCGAAGTCCTTCATCGTCCTCTCCGACCCGGCTGCGGCCCGCAGCTTGGCACGAACGGTCGCGGTCACGCTACCGGGCGGCCACGTTCGGGAGCCCGCGAGGCGTGTGTGTGGGATGCCAAGCCCGCGGCCGATTGGGTTTTCGTTTCGGCCGACCGGCCGGGCGGGAGCCTTGCGCAGAGGAACTGGTGTGCACGAGCACCTCCGTGGAATTGACTTCCGTTCTACTTCACATCGTCTCTGCACAAGATCCGTTCTGGCATCGAAAGTTTCAGAATCATTTGTTGTTGCGCACAGTTGGACGTTGAGAAGCGCCAGAGGTTGGTTTTGAAACGAGTTTGAGACAGTTCTAGAATACTATTGACATTAACCACTACTCATTGAAATAGTCTGCCGTCTGATCGTGATTCTCTGGCGATGTGGTGACAAGCAGAACCTTGATTGGGCGGGGAAGAAGGAGAGATGTACGATGGCGAGGTTGATTCCGAACAGGGTGTTGCAGATCGGTATCCAGGTTGTGCTCGCGCTCGTGCTGGCGTACGGCGTTCCGGGCTGCGGTGACGACGACTCGGGAACGGACGCCGGGGACGTCGCCGTGGAGGACGGCGTGGATGGCGAGGGTGGCGACGGTGAGGATCTCGAGGGCGGCGACGTCGAGACGTGGGAGGTGGGTCCCGGGCAGTGCATCGTGGACGACGACTGTCCGGAGGGTTTCACGTGCGTCGACTCCACCTGCTACGCGCCGTGCGGCGAGGGTCTGGACTGTCCGGACGGCTACTACTGCAATCCCGGCGGACAGTGCATCTACAAGGAGTGCGAGACCAGCGCGGACTGCACGGACGGCGAGAACGCGGAGTGCGACCCGCTCCTGTTCGTCTGCATTCCGCCGGAGGTGCCGGTGGCGCCGACGATCGCGTTTTTCCGGGCCTCGCCGCCGGCCGCGGTCATCGGCGAGCCGACGCCGATCACCTTCGTCTGGGACTACGGTACGTTTCCCAGCCCGGCGGCGAGCTGCAGCATCAGCAACGGCGTCGGCGACGTGACCGAGACGGTGGTGCACTCGGTGACCGGCACGATGCTGCCGCAGACGTTCACGCTTACCTGCACGAACGGCGCGGGCTCCGCGTCCGCCTCGGTGATCGTGCCCGGGCTGCCCAGCACGATGCTCAGCCTCGAGGTGTTGCCGGACGGCGCCACGTACGACTTCGGGGTGGCGTCCCTCGTGATTCCGCCGGGCGCGGTGGTGGAAGCGACGACGATCTCGGCGCGACTCTCGTCCCATTTCACGCCCTCGCCCGACTTGGCGACGCTGCCGGTCGAGTTCTACCCCCATGGTTTCTCGTTTCTCCAGCCCGTCACGCTGACGCTGCCGATCGCGACGGCGCTGCTGGCGCCGGCCGGCTGGGACGTGGCGCTCGGCGACCTCCACGTGGCGGTGACCGGCGACGACGGTTGGGACCTGCGCATTTTCACCGAAGTGGACGAGACCGCTCGGACGCTCACGGCGCAGATCGGGCACTTCTCGGAAGCGGCCGGCTCCACCGGCTCGGGCTCGTGCGACGCGCCGCCGCTTTCGGCGCCCAAGAAGTCGCTCCTGCAGCGCGCCGAAATCATGCGCCTGGGCGGCGTCAACGGGTATCCTGCCGTCTACGGCCAAGTCTACGACGACCGCAAGCAGACGGACCGGGACCGCATGGCCGACGTCCGGGACCCCCTGGCCACCGACCGGCCGGAAGGCTCGATCCGCGATGCCGCCACCGCCGACTTCGACGGCGACAACCGCGACGAGACCGTCGTGGCGACCCGCTACCGCAGCGGCGACCGCTACGTCGCCCGACTCACGGTGCTCGACAGCTGCCACTCGTCCGCCGAACCCGGCAATTGCTGGAACGACATGCGCGGCGTCAAGACCATCGAGGTGCTGAAGGACGACGGGTCGCCGTTTCCGAGCATCAGCGACATCAGGGTCGCTGCCGGCGACCTGGACGGCGACGGCTTGGCGGAGATTGCCGCAGTCGTCGAGCTCCATGGTGGAGGCGGGTGGCTCGTCCGGTACGACGACGCCGCGCACGACTACGCCCGTCCGGCGGACTCCCACTCCCACAACTACGATAGCAGCGTAGCCGATTTCCGCATCGCCGTCGGCGACATCAACCACCGGCTGAAGGGAGACCGTGCCGAGGAGATCGCCGTCGTCGTGACCCACCTCAGCTCCTCGCCCTTCCGGCCGGTCATGCTCGTCTACCCCAACGCCATGGACAACGCGAGCATCAGCTCGCCCAGCAAGATCCCGGACGGGAACATCTTCCCCGCGGGCCTGAACCACTCGCGCCCCAGCGTGGCGATGGCGGACATCGACAACGACGGCGACCAGGACATCGTGGTCGCGGCCTTCCACCGCGGGGAGCGGGAGATGCGGGTGGAGTCCTACCGGCTGAACCGCGACCAGAATTCGTTCACCCGGACCGGGGAGGCCGCCGACTGGACCGGCCAGAACTACGACAACGACATGTCCCCGCTGCTCGCGGGCGCCGATTTCAACGGCGACGGCAGGTCGGAGGTGGTGGTCGTCCAGCGGCGGCAGGACAGCGCGATTGCGCTGTTCTTCACGCTGGACGCCGCGGGCCGGTCGGCCTGGGGCGTCGGTTCGTCCCTCATCAAGTACATCGAGCGCAGCAATGGTCCCCACTACCTTGCGGCAGGCGACATCGATGCGGACCTGAAGGACGACGTCGTGATCGGCGAGCTCCGCCCCGGCACATCGGAGTACGACATCTCGATCGTGGGAGGCAGCGGCATCGAGTACAGGAAGAGCTGGAGACCCGGCGCCGGTTCCCGCACCTGGGCCCCGGTGCTCGCCGTGGGCGACTTCGACGGGGACAACCTGACCGTCGAGTACACCGGCAACTGCACGGTCAACCAGAGCGACATCCGCCCGCTGGTCGCCATGGCCGCGCCTCCCGTTGCACGCGACCTGGACCAGAACTGGGAGGACTCCTCCACCGACTACGGCTCCTCCACGAGCACCAGCGAGACCGATAGCAACTCCGTGTCGTCGAAGGACAGCATCACCCTCTCGCTGGAGGCGGAGTTCCTCGGCGGGCTGTTCTCGGCCTCCGCCAGCACCAGCCTCGAGCGCGAGTTCACCAAGACCTCCACCAGCACCTCGTCGACCACGCTGGGTCAGAGCTTCAGCGCGCCCTGGCTGGACTCGAGCCGCCACAACTACGTGCTGTACGTCGTGTCCGAGTACGCCTCCTACGAATACCGGATCGTTGCGGCGCCCGACCCCGCCGCGCTCACCGACGAGAACGAGTTGATGACCATCGACGTCCCGCAGGGAACCAACCAGTACGCGGTCACCCAGGAGACGTACAACGCGGACGCGCCGGCCTCCCTGGATATCGGCAGCGAGACCTTCGTCCACACCCACGGCGACCACCACTCGTACCGCACGCTCCCCGAGTGCGACGACCTGGTCGACGGTCGCGGGTGGCAGTCCGCCACCGTGTGGGTCGCCGAGAACGGCACGCAAACGGTGAGCATCGAGATGTCGAGCGAGGCCGCCACCAGCGAGGAGCGCTCGACGTCCGTCGACTTCGCCGCCGGCGTGTCGATCGGCGGCGTCGGCCTCGAGTACGGCCGCGGGTACAGCTCGTCGGCCGGCTACGAGGTCTCGATCGGCGACTCCACCGAGTACTCCGGCACCCTCGGTGGTCTGAGCTCGGAACCCGGATACTGGCGCGCCAACCGGTACCAGTTCCGGATGGTCGTGTACAAGCTGCGGCGCAGCGCCTCGCTCGCCTACACCGTCATCGACTTCTGCGTCCAGTGAGCTGGGAGTCCGGCCTCGAGGGGCCGCCCGACCGGCGGACAGCCGGCCGGGCGGTTTCCCGGCGCTTGAATTCCGCCGACGCCCCGGCAGAATGTCCCCGGAGCACCGCGGGTCCGGGTCGGGCCGGCCGCCGCGGGCACGGGGGACCGTGATGGGCGGACCGACACCTGATTCCGTCGCCGCGGCGAGCGCCGTCCGATTCGTCTTTCCGGACCTCGACGCGCTGGTCGAATTCCAGCGGAGCGACCCGGAAGTCGCGCGGGTCGCCGTGCCGCGGCTGGTGCAATTCGCGCACGAACAGGGGCTCATCCCGCTGGGGACCGAGGTCGAGTTGCGGGCGTGGCTCGAACGTGCCCCCGTCCCGGCCAATCGCCGGCCGCCCGGGCTCTCGTTCGGCGAGCTGATGGACCGGGTGGCAGAACGCCGCCCCGTGAAACGACTCATCGACGCCGAGCTTCGTCCCCTGTGCCGGCAGCTTGGGCTGCCGGACGTACAAGCCTCGATGGTCAGCCGCTTGCGCGACCGCTTCGCGCCGAACACGCGGGGGAAGCGCAATCTCCTGCGCGTCCTCGCGTTCTGGATCGGCCTCCACCGTCCCGCATGGGGTTGGGACTACCCGGCGCTGCTGCAGCTCGGGGTTGCGGCCGAGCCGTCACCGGACCTGGACTCCGCCGACGGTGTCCGGCTGGCGTTCCGGATCGCCCTGCGGGACGGGCTGTCGGAGGCCGAGGGTCTGGAGTGGCTCAGGGAGGAATTGGCGGCGAGCTGCCGGGGCCTGGGTCTGTTCCACCTCGGCCCGGAGCGGATTGCGGTCGCGGCCGGGACGCTGTACGTGAGCGTGCCGCGGTCGCGCCGGAACCCCGAGGACGCGCTCCTCTACTCCCGTGCGCTGCGCGACGCCGTCGCGTTGGCGCACCAGGCGCTGGTGCGCTGGAGCCTGCGCGACTTCGGGGTCGGGCAGGCGCTGACGGTGGCGATCGCCGCCGGGCCCTTCGCAGGCCTCGACACCTCGCTGCAGGCGATGCTCAAGGCCCGCGTGCCCGAGGGCGCCCCGATCCGCGTGACGTCGTTCGTCCATAGCTGCGCCGGCCTCGCGGAGATCAAGCTCGTGTTCCGGCCGGAACCGTACGAGGTCGTGCTGTATGCGAGCGAGACGCTCGAAGTCTGGGTGGCGGACAGTCTCTGGAGCCACGTGTACTACGACGTCGTCGCCGCCGCGGAGGGCTTGATTCCGTCCACGCGGGAGGCGCTTCCCGCCTTCCGCGACAGCCTCTTCGCGGGCGACGGCAGCGCCAACCGGGCGCTCGCCGTTGCGCTGGCCCAGCCGGACAACACGATGCTCCATTTCGAGCTGGCCAAGGCCTGCCTGGCCCGCGGCCTGTTCCGCGAGGCCGACCGATTCGTCGCGGTCATTCTGGCCCACCGGCCGTTCCATGTGGTCGCGCGCACGCTGCGGCTCGTCGTCCACCTCAACCTCGCGCTTTCGCAGACCGAGCCCGCGGTGACCTGGAGCCTCCTTCGCGATGCGATCGATCAGGGGCGCTTCATCCTGGACCACTGCCGGGTGGAGAACGAGGAACCGTACTGCGAGCTCGGGCAGGTGCACTTCTGCGTGGCGCGCCGGCTCTACCACACGCTCGTGCGCCGCCAGGCCGGCGAGCTGGCGCTCGCGCACCGGGAGATCTCCGGCTCGCGGTCCGGTCGGGACGAGCCGGAGCCTCGCGCCCTGGAGGACTCGATCCGCGGGCTCGTGCTCGATCATCTCCGGCAGGCCGCGGACTGCTTCGACCGGGGACGGACGATTTCGCCGAGCGGGATGGGGCACCGTTCGCTCCATTGGACCTTCCGCGTCCGTGCCCTCGAGGCGCTGCTGCGCTCGGACGACGAGGCTTTCGCACCCGAGCGGTGGCCCGACGGCATGGTGCAGGACCGTCACGACGTCTTTCGCACGACGGCCAACCGCCTTCTTGTCGGGCTCGGTTGGAGCGCCGACAACCCGCCGGGCCGGGGCGGCACCGCTGCAAGCGCGGACGTCTCCTGGCCCGTCCACATCCTCCGCGCCTTCGACCGCTACGACAACGCCGTGCTTTCGGCACCGTACCGCGCAAACGTCCGCTACGCGTTTGCGGCGCTGGTGTTCGATTTCGCGCCCGAGCTGACGGTCGGCATGTTGCGGTTGGTGCTCGCCTGGCTGGGCGAGGCCGAGACCCAGGCCGGCGCGATCGCAGCCCGCCCCGAGGGAGCGCACAGCATCATCACGTGCTTCTCGCAGATCCAGCCCGCGTCCAGGCTCGTCGAGCGCGCCGCCGCCGCCCGCCGCCGCCTGCTGGCGCTGTACGGCGCCGACCTCGAGTCGGGCGATGAATCGCGTGTTCTGGGCGGCCGCGAGCACAAGTTCCTCCTCGCCGGCTTCACCCGCCCGGTCGACTTCTCCCTGGAGGAGCTGTGCTGAACGACCGATCCCGCGGTGCCTGGAGCTACCCGTGAGCGAGTCCAAGCCGGACGTCATCGTCGTGGGATCGGGACCTGGAGGAGCCAGCGTGGCGCGGGACCTTGCCAGGACGGGCAAGAGGGTCCTCATCCTGGAGTGGGGACCTGGCGGGCCGATCCGCGGGGCTTTTCGGGACTACGTGCGCCAACAGCTCGTGCCCGGCAAGAGCCTGCTCCTCACCCCCGAGCGTCTCGGAATGGTGCGCGGCATCACGACCGGGGGCAGTTCGCTCTTTTTCTACGCGACATGCTTCCCGGTGCCATTCGAGATGCTTCGCGCGCACGGGGTCGACCTTCGGGAGGCCGTGGAGGAGGCGAGGCGAGAGCTTCCGATCGCGCCGCTCAAGGACGAGATGATGACGCCGATGGCGAATCGCATCATGCAGAGCGCGCGGCAGCTCGGCTTGCCGTGGCAGCGCCTCGACAAGTTCCTCTATCAGGATCGATGGCGTCCGGGTCTGCCGTTCGGCTACTACGGCGATCCCCATGGCGTGAAGTGGTCTGCGCGCAACTATGTCGAGGAGGCGGTCGCCGGGGGCGCAACGCTCTGGAACGGCGCGCGCGCCATAAGGGTGGTTGTCGAGGGGAAGCAAGCGACGGGCGTCGAACTCGTCATGCGCGGCGAGCGGCGGGTCGTTTCGGCGCCGGTGATCGTCGTCGCCGCAGGCGGCATCGGCTCGCCCCTTGTCCTGCGAGCGAGCGGGATCGAGGAGGCCGGCCGCGACTTTTTCTTCGACCCGCTGCTCACCGTATGTGGCACGATGCGGGACGTTGCCCTCGGTCCGAGCGAGATCCCGATGTCCGCGGGCCTGTTGCAGCGCGACGAGGGCTACATGTTGGCGGACATGGCGCTCCCGCGCGGATGCCACTTCCTCTTCACGGCGCAGGCCGGGAAGCTGCGCCGTCTTTTCGCATTCCGCAGCACGGCGCGCATCATGGTCAAGGTGCGAGACGCCCTGGGCGGCCGGCTCACCGACAGCGGCGGCGTGCGCAAGCGGCTCAGCACCGAGGACCGCGACAGGCTGCATCGCGGCGAACAGAGCGCTCGCCGCATCCTGGCCGAGGCGGGCGCAACGGACATCTACCGCACCGGCTTCATGGCGGCGCACCCGGGCGGGACGGCGAAGATCGGCCAGGTCGTTGACGCCAACCTCGAGACGCGTTTCCGGAACCTGTACGTTTGCGACTGCTCGGTCATCCCCGAGCCGTGGGGGCTCCCGCCCACGCTCACGCTCGTTGGACTGGGAAAACGGCTCGCCCGCCATCTCAGCGGGGGGGTCGCGGACAAGCCCGTGGCGTGATCTCGCCTGGAGTACGACCTTCCGATGCCCGGGATCATCGACCGCGACCAGCCTCGCTTTCCGGCAATCGCATCCATCCGGGCACGGCCGGGTTGAGCAGCCACAGCAAGCGCTGGTCCACGCGGGGCAGGATACCCAGCACGGCCGGGATGATCCTGCGGGGCCCCCAGGGATGCGTCGCCCACAGCAGCCGCCGCGTGAGGTAGGCGAGCTTCCACCAGCGGTTCATGCGGCGGAATTCCTCGGCGGCCTTCTCGCGGTTCCGGACGGCCAGCGCGGCGATCCGTCCGGAGACGAGGGCGCCATGCACGCCCAAGACCATGGAGGGGTCCTGCATGCCGGCGAGAGTTCCCGCCAGGATCAGCCTGCCGCACGAGAGCCGGGGATTGGAAAGAGCACCGGTGGGGGTGCTTGCCAGATCCTCAACCAGGTGCCAGTGCGCAAAGGCCAGCCCCTCATCCTCCAGGAGTTGTCTCGGAAACCACTCGACGGCTGCATCGGAGAGCGGCTTGCCGCGCTGAAACAGCACGGCGGCGCCGACGCCGTTGGCAGTGGCGTAGTAGGCGTAGTCCTGCGTTTGGTCGTGGTAGTACGCCGTGCAGAACGGGCTGCGGCCGTCGGGAGCCGGCCCACCGGCGAAGAGCCCGTAGGCTCGGGTGCACGGAATGTCGAGGGCGTCGAACGCTTCGCGGAACATGCCGGTGGCCACGATGGAGTCGGGCGGAAGATCGGCGAATTCCCTTCGCGTGGCTACCCGTGTGCCGAAGGAGAAGCGCACCCCATGCTCCACCGCCAGACGGTAGAGATACATGTCGATGGACGATGGGCGAGGCCCGCGTTCAACCATCTTCATGTGGACGTCGGCGGGGAGTCGGAGCTCGATGAGCTTGCCGAAGACCCGAAAGCGGAGGCAGGGCAGGGGATTGTAGAAGGGCACGGCGTGGGAACCTGCCGGCGCGGAAAGGGGAAACCCCAGATACCGGCTCATGGCGTCGATGTCGAGCGGGGTCAGGTCCGCGAAGCATATCTCGTCCTGGTTGACGGCCGAAGCGTGGAGCGAAGCGCCGCCGATGCTCTTCTTCCGCTCCACGACCAAGACGTCATATCCCTCGCGGGCCAGAATGACGGCAGCGGTCAGTCCCGAAAGACCGGCGCCCACGATGGTCACCTGTCTCATGACTCGTTCCATCCCCGCAGAGTCGCCATCAACCGCTTCGGCCCGAGGGGCCATGACCGCGTGAGAGATCATGCACGAGAAGGACATCGTCGGCAAGCCGGCCCGCGAGCAAACGATGGCCCCTGGCCGCGCTGTGTTCATCCGTGTCCATCTGTGGTTTCCTTTCCTCCGTCGCTTCCGGAACGAAGGCATCCGCGCGGATACGGAGGACGTCATGCGACCCAACGGATGGACGGCGATCGTCGCGACCCTGCTGGCGGCGGGATGCCCGTCGCGACCGAACGTGTCGGTGCCGATCGGAAGGACGGCGCCGGTGCCCGGCGCGGGCGGCGCGGCGGTGCTCATCGGCGAGCCCGCGGTCGAGGGCGAGGCGGGGGCGGACGGCGCGCGCGAGGCGAGCCCCGAGGACGAAAGTCGCCTGCGGCTCGTGATCGATGCCCCTTACCAGAGCTGGGCCGGCGACGGCACGTACGTGCACCTCGTCGTCTTCTCCCCGGACTTCGAGCCCGCCGCCGGAGCCGCCGTGTTCCTCGACGGGCGCAAGATCGGCCGCACGGACGATTTCGGCACCCTGGTCTTCCGGCAGGAGCCCCGCGGCGAGGAATCACCGGCGGGCGGCGTCGTGCGCGTCGAGTGGCGCGACCGCGTCGCGGAGGTCTCCTACCAGGCCTACGCCCGCACCAGCTCGTTCGAGCAGCCCACGGTCTACGTCTACGCCGATCGCGGCGTGTACAACCCCGGCCAGACGATCCGCGTTCGGGCCCTCGCCTGGAAGCTGCGCGGCGAGTACCGCCCGCTCCCCGAGGCCCGTGTCGAGCTGCACCTGGAGGACGACGACGGCCGCATCGTCGGCGGCGGCGTCATGACCACCGACCGCTGGGGCGTCGGGACGCTCGACCTGCCCCTTCCCCGCCACGCCGGCGAGGGACGCTACCTGCTGGCCGCGATCTTCGAGGGCGAGCGCGCCGAGGCGGGCGTGCGCATCGAGCGCTTCGTGCCGCCCGCGATCGAGATCCGCCACGACCTCGGGCGCTTCCTCACCCCGGCGGTCGACGAGCTGCCGTTCGAGGCGACGCTGGGCATGTTCGGCGGCGGCGCGTTCGGCCGGGGCGAGCTGACCGTCACCGTCGCCGTGGACGGGACCGAGGTGCACCGCGAGTCGCGCGAGGTCGAGGGCGCCGGCCCGCACCGCTTCGTGCTCGGCGCGGAGCCGCTGCGCGCGGTCCGCGAGCGCGCCGGGGACGGCTCGATCGTCGGTGTCACGATCCGCGCGCAGGACGAGCACGAGCGCACCGACCAGGTGCGGCGCGACCTGCGCTGGGAGACGAACCCCTACATCGCCGTGATCGAGCTGGACCGGACGCGCTACGCCCCCGGGGATCCCGTCAAGGCCATGGTGCGCCTGGTCGATCTCGACCACGTTCCCGTGCGCGACCGGCGCGTGCGGCTCGAGGTCGAGGGGTTGCGGCGGACGTTGGAGGAGACGACGGACGAAGGAGGGCTGGCGTCGTTCGCCTTCGACATGCCCGACGTGGACCTGACCGCGTGGGTGCCGGTCTCCGCCTGGGTCGACGACGTCGATTCGGCCGTCGCGTACGCCGACCTGCCGTGCGAATCGCCGATGCCGATGCGCTCGGCCGTGCCGGACACGGTCGCGTCGGAGGGCGAGGACGTCTCGATCGAGGTGGTCTTCCCGGGAGACATCGAGCCGGTCGAGGCGGTCGTGCACGCGGACGTCGTGGACAGCTCGGGCGCCATCGTCCATTCGTTCCTGATCCCCATCTCCGAGGAGAACGGGGAGTTCGTCGCGCGCACCAAGACCCGGGCCACCGACTGGGGCTCGATGCTGCTCACCCTCTTCTGCCTCGCGCGGGACGGCGGGGACGTCGGACTGGTGACCGACGGCCAGAACCTCGCCGTGCACCCCGACCGCGCCCTGCGCATCACGCTCGACGGGATCCCCGACCAGGCCGCCCCCGGCGACCGCTTCCGCGTGACCGCCGACGTCCGCGGCCCGGACGGCACGACGCGCGACGCCGTCCTCGGCGCCGCCGTCGTCGATGCCGCCGTGCTCTCGCTGCTCGACCCGCTGGAGCGCTCCCCGGTCGACCGGTTCTACAACCCCGAGCGCAAGGTGCTGGCATCGACCGGGGCGCAGACCCTGAGCTGGCCCGTGGTGCAGAAGAACTGGGGCGACGACTCCTACGACATCGGCTGGCCCGCGACCTTCGGCTTCCACACCGGCGAGGGGTACGGCGGCTACGGGTACGGCTACGGCACGGCGTTCGGGTACGGCGGGCTCGGCCTCATGGGCACCGGAGAGGGAGGCGGCGGGGAGTACACGATGTACGAGCCCTCCTTCGCGCCGCCTGAGCCCGAGGCCGCCGATTCCGGACAGATGGAGTTCAGCTTCGAGGACGACTTCGTGGAGGGGGACCTGATCCATCCGGACGGGGAAATGATGATGGCGCGGGCGCAGCCGGGGGTGAACCTCCCCGTACCGTCGGGACACGTCGGGGCGCTGGAGGTGCGTCCTCAGCCGCGCGTGATCGTGCGCACCGACTTCGCCGAGACGGCGCTGTGGCTGCCGCGACTCGAGGCCCCGCACGGTCGGGGAGGCTTCGACGTCGCGCTGCCGGACAGCATCACCGTGCAGGAAGTCAGCGTCGTGGCCAGCGACGCCGAGGGCGGCGTCGGTCTCGCCCGGGCGCAGCTCCCGGTGCGCCAGCCGCTCTACGCCCGCAGCGACCTGCCGGCCTCGCTGATCGCCGGCGACCGGGTCAAGGTCGGCGTCGCCGTGCGCAACCTCTCGACCGAAGCGGTGAAGGCGCGCGTCGCGCTCGCGTCCACCGACCTCGCGGTCGAAGGCGAGGCGCAGGAGCTGGACGTGCCGGCCGACGGCACCGGCGTGGCGTGGTTCACGGTCACGGGCGGCGTGCCGGGCGAAGCGGCGTACGAGGTCTCGGCCGAGTCGCTCGGCGGCTCCGATCCGGTGCGCGACGTCGTGCGCCGCACGCTGTTCGTGCGCCCCGCCGGGGTATCGCAAGTCGAGTCGGTCGAGGGCACGGCGGGACCCGGGACGCCGTTCCGGCACACCGTCTCGGCGCCCGCGGCGGGCGAGTACCGCGTGGTGCGCGTCGGCGTCTCGCTGCCCACGGTCATTCCCGCCCTTCAGGGCCTGCTCGACCTGCTCGACGAGGAGTACCTCGGGCCGGATCCGGCGGCGAGCCGGCTGCTGGGCGTCACGGCGGCGATGCGCTGGCTGGAGCGGCACGACCAGCTCGACGAGGCGACGCGCGAACGGCTGCGCTCGAAGCTCGCCGAGCTGACGACGGCCATCCTCATGGCGCAGAACGACGACGGCGGGTGGGGCTGGTTCTGGGACCCCGGGAGCGTGCCGTACATCACGGCGTTCGTTCTCCACGCGCTGTTGGAACTGCGCGAGCTGGACTTCCCCGTGCCCGACGACGCTCTCCTCGCGGCCCGCGACGCGCTGCTCGCGGCGCTGGGCACCGACCACCTGTTCGACGTCTCGGGCATCGCCGTGTGGGAAGGCGCGGACGAACGGATCCGCCTGGAGGGCACGGCCGAGATCTTCGACGTGCTCACCCGGCTGCCGGCGGAGCTGCGGCCCTCGGACGAGCGCTGGACGGGGCTCCTGGGGCGGATGCTGGAGACGATCGACGCGCCGGCGCCGGACATGCTGACCATGGCCCACGCCGTCGGGGGCCTGTACCGCCTGGGAGGGGACCGCGTGCCCGCCGCGAAGCTGCGCGAGCTGGCCGGCAGGCTGCTCGAGCTCGACGAGCTGACGCACTGGGAGCCCGGCTGGTTCCAGGCGTACGGAGGCCGCGTCGAGGCGGCGGCGGTGGCTGGAGGTGCTCTCGGAGGTCGCCCCGGACGCCTTCGAGTCGCTGCGCCGGGAAGCGGTCGGGTTCCTGCTGTCGCTCGACGAGGCGTGGGGCGAGTGGCACAACGCGCGCAGCACGGCATTCGCGATCCGGGCCTTGCTGGCGCTCGATCCGGCGCCCGACGCCGTCGCAGGCGCGATCGTCGTGTCGGTCGACGGGCAAGAGGTGCGGCGGGTGGACGTCTCCCCGTCGGACTCGTTCGCCGACGCGCTCGCCCTGCGATCGGTCGAGCTGGAGCTGGCCGGGGGAGGCAGTCACGAGGTCACGGTCTCGTTCGCGGGGCGGCCGGAGGCACGCGTGCGGCTGGAGCTCGAGCGTTGGGCCGGGACCGACGCTTCGGCCTCGTCGTCACCGGCTGTCGACGGCCGTCGCCTCGCCGTCTCCCGCTCGGCCGTCGGGACGATGGTGCCGGGCGTGCCGGCGACGATCGCGCTCGCCGCGGAGGCGGAGGGCGCGGTCGGGCCGGTGGTCCTCGTGCAGCGCCTTCCGCCGTTCGTGAGCGCGGAGCGATCGTCGCTGGACGCGCTGGTCGAGAAGGGCGACATTGCCGGCTACGACCTGGTCGGCGACGAGGTGCGAATCTACGTCTCGCCCCGCGCGCGGATGGCGGCGGCGTTCCGGATCGCGTCGGACCGCGAGGCGGATGTGACCTTGCCGGCCGCCGAGGCGATGGCGCTCTTCCACGCGGACGTGCGCGCCAGCACGCAGGCGGCACGCCTCGTGATCGAGTAGCGCCCGCGAGGTTCAAGCGTCGGGAACACTCGCGCCGCGCCGCCCTTCGACAAGCTCGGGGCGTTCGGCGCTGCGTGGCCCCCCTACTTCTTGGTCGGGTCGGGGACGGTGGGTCCGATCGCGGCGACGGTCTCGCGGGCGCGCTTGGACGCCTCGGTCGCGGCCTTGCGCAGCTCCTCGGCGATCTGGCTCGCCTGCTCCAGCGTGCCCTTCATCGCACGGGCCACCTCGTCGATCGCCACGCCGACGTGCTCGACCCCCTGCTTCTGGAAGCGCCCCATGTCGCTCACGAGCTGCTCCCACCGCGACCACTGCTCGTCCGCGACCTTCTTCCACTCGGCGAACGCCTGCTTGGTCTGGTTCATCGTGTCGTTGATCTTCTCGTTCATGGTCTTCCTCCCTTCCTTCCACCCGCGGGGAGGTCATTCCCCAGGTGTTTGATGCGCCGCAACATGCGTCACCGATCGCCATTTGTCAACTGGATTGTGCAGCGCAAGTCAAGCGTTCATGTTGTCGTGCAATAACAAATAGATGCAGTTGTTGACGATCTCCGACTGACACGGCGACTGGGGGACGTTCACGATGTGCGGACGTTTTGCGAACGCGTAATCAGTCGCGGGGAGCACCGAGCTTCCGCAGAAGACGTTCGATGCGCGGGCGAAGACCGTCGGCGGCGGGGACCTTGCCGCCCGGCTCCGGCTCGCCCGAAGGCGGGGACGCTCCGGGAGGTGCGTGGGCTGCGGAAGCGCTCTCGGGGGGCTCCTCGCCGCGTGTCGGGGTGGCGCCCGTCTCGTCGCCGGCGACTTCGTCGGCTTCCGGGGTTCCGTCGCCGGTCGCGGGTTCCGAGGCGGGCGGCGGCTCGACCGGGGCGCCGACGCCCGGCACGGCGTGGGCGAGGCCGCGCAGGAAGTTGGCGACCGGTTGGGTCCAGAGCTGGCCTGCGGTCACGATCTGGCGGGTGAACGCGGCGAGGAACGCCGCGAAGGGGGCCTGCTCGATCGTCCCTTGCGTGCGGATGATCACGTGCAGCAGCTCGACGGGGAGCATGTCGAGCGCCTCCTGGCGCTCGAGGATCACCTGCGTCAGTACCTGCCGGGTGATGTCCTTGCCGGAGGCGGCGTCGGCGACCCGGACGGCCGCCCCTTCCTGGATGATGCCCGCCAGCTCCTCGAGCGTGATGTACCGGCTCTGGTGCGTGTCGTACAAACGGCGGTTGCCGTACTTCTTGATCCGGAAGGTGCCGTTCTCCGGCCGATTGTCGTTGCTCATCGTCGTCGCCCGACCGCCGCGCGCTCCGCGCCGTCGTCCGAAGCTAACCGAGCGCGGGTCGGGGTGCAACCGGGAGCGATCCGCGACCCCGACGTGCAAAATTCCACGGCGGCGGCGGCGCGGTCCGTGCGAGGAGACCGAGGAGGAACGTCATGAGCGAGCGGAAGTCGCCCTTCGGAGAGTTCGCAGCGGTCGGCGTCCACATGGCACAGGCATGGGAGAAGGTGCTCGAGTCGTTCTGGCAGGGTTTGCTCGGCGACCCCAAGCGGCTGGCCGAGCTGGCCGGGAAGATGGCCGATGCCGTGCGAGGCGCGGCCGCCGGCGCCGGCGGCGTCCGGCCCGCCGATGTGACGGAGGTCGCGCGCCGGCTGGGGGCCGTCGAGGAGCGCCTCGACGCCTTGGAAGTCCGGATCCGCACGCTCACCGGCAACGTCGCCTCCCTGATCACCTACCTGGAGGAGCTGTCGCGGCACGAGGACAAGCCGCCGGCAGGGTAGCGGCTCCGCTTGCACGCGGTTGGCGCGCTCGGTGTTCGGGTGCTACACCAAGGGGTGCGGGAGGCGCGTGCGCGGGGGGGCGCCGCGGCAATGTGAGCCATGAAGAGGATGAGCTTGCTGGCGACGCTGGTGGTGGCCGCAGGGTGCGGCTCGATCGCAGCCGAAGGGGACGACGCCACGGGGGACGGCGCGAGTGACGGCGCCGGCGACGCCGTCTTCGATGTCGCGGACGACCGCGGGGGCGCCGACGTAGACGCCACCACGGAAGCCGGTGACGGTGCGGGCGACGGTGCCGGCGACGGCGCCGGCGACGGCGCGGGCGACGGTGCGGGCGACGGTGCCGGCGACGGCGCAGGTGACGGCGCGGGCGACGGCGCGGGCGACGGCGCGGGCGACGGCAGCGGCGGCGATTCGGGTGATGCCGTCGTCGCCGTGTGCGGGAACTCGCGCGTCGAGCCGCCCGAGGAATGCGATGACGGGAACTCGAACCCGCTCGACGGCTGCGACAACGAGTGCCGTTTCAACTGTCGCGGGCCGGGCGATTGCGTCGATGGGAACCCGTGCACGAGCGACGTCTGCGATCTGATGCTGCACGTCTGCGGGAATTTGCCGGCCGACATCGTCTGCGACGACGGAGATCCTTGCACGGTCGGCGACTGGTGCGTGGACGGCTCGTGCGTCCCGGAGGCGACCCTGCCCTGGGGCTACCCCGATCGGGACGACGACGGGTTCGGCGACGCGTCGACCGAGGTCGCGTGTGCCTGGGGCCTCATCGAGGACAACTCGGACTGCTGCGACGCGGCCTCGCTGGTGAATCCGGATCAGACGGGCTGGTTCACCGAGGCCGCGCCGTGCGGGTCCGACGGCCTGGCGACCTGGGACTACGACTGCAGCGGGGCGATCGAATCGCAGTACCCGGAGACGTGCGCGGCGTGCGAAGGCACGTACTCGAGCTGCCGCGCCGTCCCCGGCTGGCAGCCCGACGCCGCGACGGGCGCGTGCGCCCCGCCCGATTGCGGCGGCGGAGCGCACTGGATGGAAGGGTTCTCCTGCACCTGGAACACCACCCTCGCCCGCTGCGCCATCAACGGCACGCCGGCCGCGACCTACCGTCGCCAGGGGTGCCGGTAGCGACGCCTCCGGGCCCACAACCAACAACCGACGACCAACAACCACCCACCCCCGGCGCTTCCAACTGCCGTACGGCACGAGCACCCCCCGCCGCTCGTCGAGATCACGCCGCCGTCCTGTCCCGCCTCCTCCGGAACGCCTTCCGTCCCGTCGGCCTCGCCCCCGTCGCCGCCGTCCTCCGGCGGGTTCGCCAGATCGCCTTCGCGGTACGTGACCACCTGGTCGGCGGCGACGTCCGCGTAGTCCTCCACCAGCCCCGACGGCCAGCGGATCGAGACCGTGGCAGCTTCGGTCGCGTCCCCCAGGCCGAAGTGCAACGTGAGCGAGCTCTGCACGCCCGTGCCGCTCCCGCCTTCCACCTGCCGCAGCATCGTCCGGCCCCCGGCCGTGACGGCGACCTGCGCCCCGATCGCCGCGGCGTTCGAGTCGGTGCCGGCGAGGCGCACCTCGAGCCAATGTCCCGCGTCGGGCGTGCGGTTGAGCCAGAACGAGCGGGTCGCCAGGTCGAGCCGTCCGTCGCGGTCGGCGTCGGCCCAGGCACAGCCCCAGCCGTTGTCCACCTCGATCCCCGAGGGGTACGTCGCGTCGGTGAACGTGTTGTCGCCGTCGTTGCGGTAGAGGAACGAGCGGTAGCCGACGTAGATGTCGGTGAGGAAGAGGTCGATGTCGCCGTCGTTCTCGATGTCGCCCCAGGCGGGGTTGGAGTGGGTCTCGCTGTAGGCGATGCCGGCTTCCTCGCGGATGTCGGTGAACAGGAAGTCGGGCGCTCCCGACGAGACGTAGAGCATGCTCTTGTCGGAGAAGGTGATGAAGCGGGGATGGGCGAGGTTGGCGACGAAGAGATCCCAGTCCCCGTCGTCGTCCGCGTCGCCCCAGGCGGCGCCGATGGAGTGGCCCCAGGCCCCGCTGGCCGGAATGCCCTCCGTGCCGTTGGCCCGCGCGATCTCCTCGAAGGTCCCGTCGCCCAGGTTGCGGAAGAAGAAGTTCGGGTTGAGGCGGTAGTTGGCGACGTAGAGGTCCAGATCCCCGTCGCGGTCGTAGTCGGCCCACGACACGCCCCGGCCGCACCGGACCCGCGTCGGGACGACTGCGGCGGCGGCCGACGCGTCGACGAACGTGCCGTCGCCCTGGTTGCGCCACAGCCGGTCCGGCGTGCCGACGGAGAGCGCGCCCCCCGCCCATTCCACGGGCTTCTCGTAGTTGGCCACGTACAGGTCGACGAAACCGTCGCCGTCGTAGTCGCCCCACGCCGCCGCCTCGCTGGGCAGGTAGTCGTACGGCCCGCCGGCCTCCTCGGACACGTCCGTGAAGGTGCCGTCGCCCTCGTTGCGCCACAGCCGGTCGTGCTCGCGCACCCCGGACGGCGGGAGGCAGAACCCGCCGGAGCAGGTGTGGTCGTCGTGCGTCTCGCCGCAGGCGTAGGTCCCGTCGGGGTTGGTCACGATCGTGCACCACGTGCAGTCCGCGTCCTCGGCGCAGTCGCGGTAGTAGTTGTTGACGGTGGCGTAGAAGTCGAGGTCGCCGTCGTTGTCGAAGTCGGCCCACACGCCGCCGTTGGTCGGGTGGCCGCCGATGCCGGCGGCGTCCGTCACGTCGGCGAACGTCGCCCCGCCGTCGTTGCGGAACAGCCGCCCGCCGTCGACCAGCAGGTCGTCGTCGCCGTCGCCGTCGTAGTCGCCCCAGGCCATGCGTCCCATCCCCGCCGGCAGGCCCGACGCGGCGGTGGCGTCCACGAAGTCGAACTCCGTGCGCACGTCGAAGTACTCGATGTGCGCGCGCGCCAGAGCGTCGACGTACTTCGGCGGCGTGGACGAATCGATGATCTGGTACCAGTTGCCGCCGATCCGCGCCAGGCTGCGCGGCTCGTCCGAGCCGCTGGCGTCCCACGAAAGCTGGCACGCCGGGTCCTGCAGCACGTGCCCGACGTAGAAGTGGCCCGGGGGATCCAACTCCACAGCCCCCGCGGGAAGCTCGAACGACGCCCACCCCGCCGCGTCGATCGCCCGCTCCTCCTCCCACAGCGGATGGTCGACGTCCGGCGCGTTGCCGCCGTTGTCGGGCCACACCGCCGCGTGCAGCGCGCACCCGCCGGCCACCGCGTACAGACTCACCGACAGCAGCCGCGCCGGATGCTCGGGCGTCATCCGCGTGACCTCGATGTCCCCCGGCGCCAGGTCGCGCAACGATCCCGAAGGCGCACCGTCGTCGTAAATCAGGTCCGCCGGCTGGGCGCGCGCCGCACCCGCAAAAACCGGCACGAGAGCGATCACCAGGACCGGCGCGAGTCGCGAGAGGCGGACGGACGTGCGGCGTTTACCGTGCATGACGCTCCTCCAGGGCACGGAGGATAACACGGGAAAGCTCCTGCCCGTGCCCGGACTCACGACTCACGACTCGTGCCGCCTGCGCCCCTACTCCCGCCGCTCGAGCCGAACGGCAATCGTGCGGCTGCGCAGCGCGACGAAGTAGCCCTCGTACGGCAGGAAGCGGTCGTCGGGAGGCTCGACCGTGACCGTAAACGTGCGGTCCCCCCGGGGCAGGTCGATCGTGTTGTAGACGCCGATCGGCCGGCCATCCACGCGGACGACCGCGCTCGGCGGTCGCACGGAGAAGCGCAGACGCACCATCCCGGGCGCGGGCGCGGGCAGCGTCACCCCGGGCGGCGATGCCGGCTCATACGGCTCCGCCAGTCCCTCGAGGTCCCCGCCGCCGTCGGGGCGGGCGGCAACCGGCGGCAGCGGAGTGTTCGCGAACGGCGATCCGGGATCCTCCCACACCGCCGCTCCGCCCGCAGCATCGAGCAGCGGCGCCGCGGCCGCCGCTTCGGTGATTGGTCCGGACGCCCCGGCGGCGTCATGCCCGGAGAGTCCCGACGCCGCAGATCCTCCGTCGAGCGAGCGCGTGGCGGACGCCGAGGGGCCGGCCGCCTCCGGTTCCACGCCCGACGGCCTCGCCCGCAGGAGCAGGAACACCGCCGCCGCGGCCGCCGCGACGCCCAGCGCAAGGTAGATCCATTGGCCACGCGGTCGGGGCGACAGGCTGGGGTGCGGCGCGACCGGCACCGATTCGCTCTCCCCGGGCGGCTCGGAAACGGACGGGCGACCGAGCGGCCGAAGGCTCGGGCGACTCGGCGGCCGCGAGGAAGGTCGCGGCGGAGGGGCCGACGAGCGACCCGCCGCCGTCTCGGGCGGCTCCGAGGACGGGCGGAGGGTCGCGGGCGGCGTCTCCGAGCGCCGCAGCGCGGCCTCGATCGGCTCGGAGGACGGCCGCGGCGCGGCGGGCGGAGTCGATGACGTCCGAGCCGGAGCGGACGGCGGCCTCGCAGACGGCCGATCCGCCGGCGCAGCCGGCGGCGCGGACGAGGCGACGCGGCCCGCAGACGAGGTCCGGTCCCCGCCGGCCGGCGGACGGACCGACGGACGCGAGGCGCGCCCCTCGCCCGTCGTCGCCTCGAACTCCAGCAGCCGGCGGCGGAACGCCTCGGCGGACGGATAGCGCTCGGCAGGTCGTCTCCGGATCGCCAAGGCGATCGCGTCGGAGAGCATCGGCGGGATCGTCGTAACCCACTCCCGCGGCGGACGGTACTCGCCCGAACCCTCGCGGTCGCACAGGCGCTCGACCCACAGCGCCTCGGGGTTGCTCGCCTTGAACGGCAGCCGGCCGGCGAGCAGGCGGTAGAGGATCATGCCGGCGCCGAAGACGTTGCCCGTGGCGTCCGCCGGTCGCTCGGCGAACGCCTCCGGCGGTGCGTAGCCCGGCTGCCGCACGATGCCGGCCGAGTCCGGTACCTCGTCCGTGAGATCCGCGGTCACCACGGGGCGGCCGAGCCCGAAGCCGACGAGCTTCACGCGGGGCTTGCCGTCCGGACCCGGGACGAGGAAGACGTTCTCGGGGCGCAGGTCGTGATGGACGGCGCCGCCGCGATGCGCCGCCGACAGTCCTTCCAGCATCTGGATCGCGATGCGTACCGCCGCGGCCTCGCGGAGCGGCGGCCCGTGGGTCAGCCGATCGTCCAGGGTCTCGCCCAGCAGCGGCTCCAGCACCACGTAGGCCCCCGCCTCGGGCGCCGGCGCGTGCACGGTGCGGACCTCCGCGACGTGCGGGTGCCGGACCGCCTTGAGCGCCTCGGCCTCGCGCTGGAAGCGCGTCGCGAACCCGTCGCCCGCCGACACGTCCCGGTCCACGAGCTGCACCGCCACCGCGCTCCGGGACTCGCTGTGCTCGGCCTCGTAGAGCCCGGGCGGCCCGAGCGGCCGGACGAGCCGGAATCCGGGAATCATGGGCGGTACGCGACTGTGGTGCGGTTCGGTCATCGTCTTCGCGGGCTGATGTGCGACTCGACGGAATCGAACCCGCCCCCGCTTCGAGCCGCAGGAGCGCACATGCCGACACCAAGTGTAGGGGTGATGCGGCCCGGGATCAACGGTGAGGAGCTGGTCGAAGGAGGAGTTGTTGGTTGGTCGATCGGGTCGAGTTGGTGGGTCGTCCCGGTCGAGTTGCTGGTCCCGGCGCGACGGGAACGGGGAAGGCTCGGCGGGATGGTTGCGGAGTGGGGTGTGGTAGGGTAGACGAATGACGATGCTGCGACGGCCCGTTCATTCGAGGACGGGGCCGGGCGGCGGGAGGAGGTCGTGCCGATGACGACCCGGTGGAGTGGACGGCCCGGTTGCGGCGGGGCGAGCGATGGGCCCGTGTCGCGGATGCAAGGCGCGCGAGCCCCGGGACCGGCGCGGTTCGCGAGCGCGTGGATGCCGGCCGTGCTGGCAATCGCGCTGCTCGGATCGCCGGCCGAGGCGGCGGCCCAGACCCGCGCGGAGGAGCGCGAGGCGCGGGCGGAGCTGGAGCGGGGCACGGCGGCGTTCGAGCGACAGGACTACGCCGCGGCCCTCGAGGCGTTCCGGAAGTCGTACGAGCTGAACCCGCGACCGGCCACGCTGTACCACGTCGGCGCCACCCAGCGGATGCTCGACGACATCCACGGCGCGCGAGAGACGCTCCGCCGCTTCCTGGCCGACACGGCGGACGGCGCCGAAGCCCGTTTGCGCGGCGAGGCCCAGCGATCGCTCGAGGAGATGGATGCCCTCCCGTGCTCCCTCCTGATTGAGGTCGACCAGCCCGGCGCCCTCGTCTTCGTCGATGACCTCGTCCGCGGCGTCTCCCCCCTCTCCATCCCCGTCGAAGTCGCGGGCGGGACCCACGCCCTGCGCGTGCGGCTGGCCGGGTTCGTGGAGCACGCGCAGAGCCTCGGCCTCCCGGGCGGCGAGTCGGTGACCGTCACGGTCGCGCTGCAGAGCCAGGCCGGCGCCGGCGGCGGTGAGAGCGGGCAGGGCGGTGAGGGGAGTGAGGGCGCAGAGACCGGACTCACCGCTGAGACGCCGAGTGCACAGAGTGGCGCTGAGGGGGGAACAGGCCCAGGGGACGGGGACGAGGCCGAGGATGGGGGCGGGCTGAGCCCGTGGTTCTGGGCGGCGATCGGGGTCGGGGCCGCGACGGGGGTGATCGCGATCTCGACGGGAGCCGCGGCGCTGGCGGACCTGTCGGACTACGAGGATTCCGCGACGCGCGACCGTGCGACCTACGACCGGATCGTCGCGCTGGAGCTGACGACGGACGTGATGATCGGTCTGACGGCGGCGGCCGGCGTCGCCGCCCTGCTGGTGGGCCTGCTGGTGGAGGGGGACGAGCAGCCGCCGGACGAGGCCGGTCCGGCCGTCGCGATCGGCCCGACGGGACTGGTGCTCACGTGGTAGGCGCTCGCGGGATCGCAGCCCTCGCTCTGCTGGCCGGCGGGTGCAGCGTGATCTTCGCGCCGCCGGAGCCCGAAGACGGGGACGGCGGGTGCGCCGCGGGGTGCGACGACGGGCTCGAATGCACGATCGATTCCTGCGATGACGCGACGGGAGCCTGCCGGCACGAACCCCTGGACGACGCCTGCAGCGATGCCGACCCGTGCACGGGCGTCGAGACCTGCGAGCCGGGGCGCGGGTGCGTCGATGGGACGCCGCCGAGCTGCGACGACGGGAACGACTGCACCGCCGACCGCTGCGACCCGGGCGCTCCGGGCGGCTGCGTCCACGACGCACCGGACGCCGACGGCGACACGTCGCTCGACGCCGCCTGCGGCGGCGACGACTGCGACGACGCGTCCGCGGACGTCCACCCCGGCGCGACGGAGGTCTGCAACGGCATCGATGACGACTGCGCCAGCGGCACGGACGACGGCTTCGCGTGCATCGCCGGCGGCTCGCAGACCACTCCCTGCGGGAGGTGCGGGACGCAGACCCGAAGCTGCGACGCCTCGTGCTCCTGGGGCGGCTGGGGCGGGTGCAGCGGCGAGGGTGCCTGCACGGCGGACCAGATCGAGTCGCGTGCGTGCTCGTGCGACGCCGCCGACACCGAATCGCGCGTCTGCTCGTCGACCTGCGCGTGGGGCGACTGGCTGGGCTGCCGCGCCTGCGGGCAGGTGGGGGCCGTATTCCACCAGAGCGATTTCGAGGTGCAGGCGGGGGCGGTCCAGATCTTCGGCCGGTACGTGGTCGACGACGTCTGGGTCTGGGCCGCGCTCGACGGCACCGAAGACGACACATACTCCACGACCACCACGCCGTGCCGCGGCGAGGCTCCCCGGACGGTCGCCGGGGGCTGGGACATCGAGCGCAAGCGGGTGGACGACCGGAACGCCCGCCTCCTGGTCCGCGGCGTCTCCGATCGCGACTGCGGGGAGGGAGGCCAGGCGATCAACGCCGGCGAGATCCGGGTCTACGCGCCATGGACGATCGCGACGACGGTCGTCTGCGAGGTCACGCCCGACACGCTGGCCAGCGGCGGGCGGGAGATCCCGACCTGGTGCACCGTCGACCCCGCGGCAGGGACGATCTCGTGGCAGTCCGGTTCGGCCTGCGACGGCTGCTGCGACTGCGCCGAGGCCGCGGCGGTGAACATCGAGGTGACGGTCTCGCGACCGTGACGTCTCACGGCCGGCCGACGTTCCGCAGCCACGCGTCGGCGAGAGGTCCCGGATCGAACCCGGTTTCGGCGAGGATCGCGTCCAGAAGGTCGTCCATGCGCGCGGCCTCGCCCACGTGGCCGGAGAAGAAGACGCGCAGGGCGCGATCCAGCTCGTCCGCGCCGATCGCGTCGGCCACCGCCCGGAAGAAGAACGCGCCCTTGACGTACACCGCGTCGGAGAAGAGCCCGTCGTCCAGGACGTCGACCTCGCCGCAGCCGGCCGGCAGGACCACCCTGTCCCCGCTGCGGAAGACGGCGTCCAGGCGGCGGTCGTATTCGGCCCACGCCGCCGCTTCCGCCTCCGATCCGATCGCCTGCCCCGACGCCCGGGCCGCCAGGTAGGTTGCCGTTCCTTCCGACAACACGAGGTCCTCCCAGCAGGCGAGGCGGACGGCGTCGCCGAACCAGCCGTGGGCCGCCTCGTGGACGTGCACCAGCGGCAGCGACATGGCCAGCACGTCGACGTGCCAGAAGGGATGGTGCTCCATCCCGCCGATCGCCCCGGGGGGCCAGTCGACGGCCACCGGGCCGGCGCGATCGCCGAACGCGTACGGCCCCAGCGTGCGCTCGTACCACTCGAAGGCGTCGACCAGGCCTTCCGTGCCCGCCGCCGCCGCGGCCTCCCCCCCCGGCAGCGTCCACATCCCAAGCTCGGTGCCTGCGGAGGTCGTTCCCAGCGACGTGTAGCCATAGTCTCCCACGGCCCAGGCGAGCTGGTACGACGGCGCATCGGTCGGTATCGCGTCCGGATGGACCGCGACGAGCCCGTCCCCGGGGTCGGCCACCGCCAGGTCGAACGTCAGGCCGTCGGACGGATCGGAGTGGCACGGGAAGAGATTGCCGCACCAGTACGGCCAGACGAGCGTCGAGCCGCTGCGCATCCAGCCGTCGAACGTCCCGGGCCGCTCGGGAAAGGAGTACGAAACGACCAGGTCGACGGTGTCGCCCAGCAGGACGTCGAGCCGCGCGCCCTCCACGGCATACGGCAGCGGACCATCCGCGCCCCGGACCTCGCGGATCTCGAGCGCCCCGACCTCGAACGACGCGCTCGTCGACGCCGCCGGCGCCAGCGCGATGCTCGCGGTCGCCTCGCGCGTCGCGAGATCCACGGCGAGAGCGGTGTGGCGGATGTCGCGCGACGGATCCGGCGGGATCGGACCGGCATCCGCGTCGGCGTCGGCATCCGCGCCCGATTCGTCATCGCCGTCGGCGCCCGCGTCGGCATCCGCGTCCGCGCCCGCCTCCGTTTCGGTGGACACGTCGGCATCCGCCGCGGGCGTCGCGCCGTCGTCGCAGGCGAGGCCCCACGGTGCGAGGATACAGAGAACCGGCCACCAACGGCTGCTGCAGCTCGAGTTCATGAGCGCGCAGGATACCTTTCCCGCACTCGATTTGCACGCCGGCGGCGCTCGCGATACAAGGGGCGGCCATGGCCGGACGGACCTTCGTCATCGGGGATCTTCACGGCGACGTCGTGCCGCTGGAGGTGCTGCTCGCGCGGTTCCCGGCGCTCGACGCGCAGGACACGCTGGTCTTCCTGGGCGACTATGTCGACCGCGGGCCCGACTCGCGGCGCTGCGTCGAGTTCGTGCGCGCGGAGCTGCCGCAGCGGACCCCGGCGCGGATCGTCGCGCTGGCGGGGAACCACGAGGACGCGTGGGTGCGGGTCGTGGATTTCGGCTGGCCCGAGTTCATCTACCCGCCGGGCAACGGCGTGTTCGAGTGCTACCGTTCCTACGTCGGCGGCCCGCAGCCGCAGCCCGGCGAGACGCCGACGGCGGAGGAGCAGGCGGCCATTGCGCGCGGCGGGTTCTTCCCGCCGGAGCACGTCGCGTGGTTCCGTGCCCTGCCGCTGTGGCACGAGGACGAGCACGCGATATACGTCCACGCCGGGCTGCCGCAGCAGGACGGCCGGTTTCCGCACCCGTCCGAGGTGAATCCCGCGGTGGCGATGCTCTGGGTGCGGGAGGAAGCCTTCTTCCGCGAGTACCGGGGCAAGCACGTCGTCATCGGCCACACGACGACCAACGAGCTGCCGCAGGAGCTGAGCAAGTACACGCCCGCCGATCCCAACGACCTCTGGGCGGGCGACTACGTCACGGCGCTCGACACCGGCTGCGGCAAGGGCGGCTTCCTCACCGGCTTCGAGCTTCCCGGACGCATCGTCTACGAGTCGCGATAGCACGAGAATTCGACCGGTCCGGACGCAACGCTTCGGGCGCCCTGCGCGATGGATGCCTGCGACGCGGGGAGGCGATGCGGATCCCGCGGGCGGGAGGATCGGGTCATGGCGACGGACGACCTGCGGGAGAGGCTGGAGCGGTTCCGGGTGGACTACGGGAGATCGGTCGAGGCCGGGAGGGCGCTGGCGGCGCAGGCGGCGCCCGGCAGCGACGTCGAGCGCTGGATGCGCTCCTGCCCGCCCGGCGTGCTCGCCGCCGCCCGGCGGGAACAGGCGGCGCTGGCGCGCGAGCTCGCGGCGGACGCGCCGCGGCCCAGGCCGCGGCCGGCTCGCCCGGCGGGCGCCGCGCCGAGGACGCGGCTCACACCCGAGGACTTCGCGGTCCGGACCATGGAGCGGTGAGCGCGATGTCCGACGACCAGACACCGACCAGGGAAGGCCTCCGCGCGTTCGCGGCGCTCGACGTGGCCCGCGCGGTCGGGATGAACCGCGCGGAGGTGCGGGCCTGGCGCACCGTGGGGCGCGCCCGGCTGGCGGCGGGCAAGGCGCAGGCGGCGAACGACGTCCTGGAATACGCCTGCTTCCTGGCCCCCGACGACGCGGAGGCCTGGGAGCTGCTCGGGGCGGCCCGCCTCGCCCTGCGGCGACCGGGCGACGCGTGGAGCGCGATCGCCGCGGCGCTCGTGCTGGAACCGACATGGAAGCGGGCCGTGCTCGCGAAGCTCTGCGCGGACGCGGACGGCAGGCAGGAGGCCTCCGAACGCTGGCGCGAGGCGGCGTGGCGACTCGCGCCGGAGGACGAAGAGGCGCGGGCCGCGCTGGCGCGCGCCGCGGGACCGGAGGACGGAGGTGCGGCATGACGATCACGGCCGTGGGAATCGGCGGCGGCTGGTCGGCGACGGCGCCGGTCGACGAGCCGGGAGCCGGCGGGACGGAGCTCGACCTTGCGCTCGACGCGGCGGACGGCGTGGCGGCCCGGGCGCTGGAGCTGGTGCTGGCCGGCGAGGCCGAGTTCGCCGACGCGGCGACGCACGAGGCGCAGGCGGCGGCGCGCCACGCCGCGGAGCGGCGGATCGAGCAGCGGGCGAAGATCCGCGAGCTCGAGAAGAAGATCGCGGAGGAACAGGCGAACAAGTCGTTCTGGGAGAAGCTCGCCGACGCGTTCATGTACATCGGCGCCGCCCTCGCCACCGTGGCCGCCGTGACCGCCTCGGTCGTGTCGTTCGGCGCGGCCTCGGCCCCCAGCATCGCCGCCGCGGCGGCCACGTGGACGGCCGTCGCCTCCGCGGCGGCCGCCGGAGGCGCCGCGGCCGGCGCCGTGACCGCGGGATCCCGCTTCGGCGCCGCATCCTGCGACTCGAACGCCGCGAACCTCCAGGCCGACGTGCTCGCCGGGAACGACGCGATCGCCGCGACGCAGGAGCAGCTCGCCCAGACGCAGACGTTCGCCCAGGCCGTCGTCGATACGGAAGACGCGCTGCGCCGCCAGGCGCTGGCGTGGCTCCGCAACGAGGACGAGGCGCGAAGGGTGGCGGTGTCGGTGGCGAGGTAGGTCGGAAGGAAGTCGTGAGTCGTGAGTCGTGAGTCGTGAGTCTCCAGAGCCGGACGATGGGATGGGCGGCCGGAGACGGGACACGGAGGAGAGGAGGAGGGGTCGTCATGGGCATCGGAGCGGTGGAGTCGGGGTGCGGGTCGGTCTACGCGGGGGCCGGGGCGGAGGGGCCGGGCGCGGGCGATGACCCGGCGGCGGTCGGCGGGACGTCGGTGGCGGACGTGGCCGAGGTGATGGTCGAGGCGGATCGGCAGCAGCGGCAGGTGGCGCGCGAGACCGCGCGGACCCTCACGGAAGCCGCGCACCGCGAGCGCCTGGAGGCGATCGCGGAGCAGCGGGCCGCGGCCGACGACAACATGGGCTCGGCCATCCAGGCGCTCTGCATCGGACTCGGCTCGGCAGCCTTGCAGGCCGTGTCCGCAGGCATGGGGGCCGCCGCGACCTCGGCCACGCAGGGGGCGGCCGGAGCGCTGCAGGCCGGGGACACGGCGCTGCAGGCGTCGCTCCAGGCGGAGGCCGCGACGGCGCAGGCCACGGCGGACGCGTGCGCGATCACCGACAAGGTGATGACCGGCCTGGGGAAGACGATCGACCCGTGCGCTTGGGAGGCGAGCGACCACTCGATCGAGGCGGGCGTACACTCCGATCGCGCGCAGCTCGCGCAGGACCGCTCGTCCCGCGCGGACGCCGACGCCGAGGCGGCGCGCGGCGCGCGACGCGCGCACATCGATTCGCTGGCCAAGGCGTTCGAGCTCCAGGACCGCGGCATGACCATCGCGATCGGGCGCGAGTCGGCGTAGCGCCGCCCGGGACTCTACGGCTCGACGTTCACGGCGGAGCCGGCGAAGGTGCCGGTGAGGATCCACGCTTCCTCCCCGTCCACGGTCGTGTCCGGCTCGTCGTCCCAGGGCCGGGGGCCGGTGCAGTCGTCGGGCATGTCGGCCGGCGTGCCGACGTCCCCCGAGATCAGTCCGCAGAGCGTGATGCCGAGGCTCGGGATCGGCGTCGCCCTGGCGTCGGTCACGGTGACCCGCGACTCCAGCACGCCGTCATCGACGCACGTGCCCTCGACCTCGTCGCACGAGCCGATGGCGAGCCGGCCCGGGGCGAAGGCGCCGTGGATCGACAGCTCGCGCAGCGGGAGCACCGTCAGCGGCTCGTCGGGCCACGTGGTGCCGCGGGCCCACAGCGCCACGTTCGCCACGGGAATGGGCGCGCCGGCCATCGCGAACTCGAGGCCGGACTCGGTCATGACCGTCTCCGCCGCGGGGTACTCGAGCGTCAGGTAGGCGTAGGTGCACTCGCGCTCCGGCACCTTGTGGCCGGAGCCGGTCGTGACGGCGAGCGTGCCCGAGCCCAGGCCGGAGAAACGCGTCAGCCAGACGAACGACTCGGCGGCGAGCAGGTCGTTCATGAGCCCGTTGAACAGGGCGCCGGCCATCGCGGCTGGGGCCGTCATCCGGAGGTGCTGCATCCGGATCACCACCTCGGCCGGGTCCGGCACGGCCGGGCATGCTCCCGCCGGCGAGTCCGCCTCGTCGCCCGCGTCGTCCTCCCCGTCGGGCGCCGGCGCGTCGAGATCTCCCCCCGCGTCCCCGTCGGCCGTCGAGTCGGTGGACGCGTCCGCTTCCGGACCGGCGTCGCCCGCCGCGCCGTCGTCCGTACATCCCGCGGCCAGGAGTACGACCGCGACCCACCACGGCGCCTTCGACGTCATCGAGGAAGCCCCCTTCTCTCCCCGCCCTGCCGGCAGATTACCACCGCCCGGCGCCGGCGTCGAACCCCGCGAACGCTTGATCCCGCCGCACGACCCGACCATATTCCCGGTCGGCTCGAGGGGGACGGGAGGTACCGTCATGAGCGGCACTCTGTTGCAGGGAACGCTGCGCGAGATCGATCCCAGGCTGTCCGACCTGTTCGACATCGAGTCGGCGCGGCAGGAGCGCAAGCTGATCCTGATCGCCTCGGAGTCGATGTGCCCGGACGCGGTGCGCGAGGCGCTGGCCAGCGAGTTCGGGCACCTCTACGCCGAAGGCTACCCCTCGATGAAGATGTGCGCCGAGGACGAGACGAGGCTCTGCGATCACGCCGAGCAGCTCTCGTACATCCGCCGCTATTCGGACCGGCGCTACTACAAGGGCGTGGAGCTGGTCGACTTCGTCGAGTCGCTGGCACGGCGGCGGATGGCCGAGGCGTTCGCCACGCCCGACGTCCCGGCAGCGTCGATCCACGCCAACGTGCAGCCGCTCTCGGGCGCCGCCGCGAACAACGCCGTGTACAACGCCTTCGCCTCGCCCGGCGACGTCGTGATGGGCATGAGCCTCCAGAGCGGCGGGCACCTCACGCACGGCAGCCCGGTCAACCGCTCGGGCCGCACCCACCGCATCGTCTCCTACACCGTCGGGCCGGACGGGCGCCTGGACTACGCCGCGATCCGCAAGCTGGCGCTGGCGGCGAGACCGAAGATCCTGATCGGCGGGTTCTCGGCGTATCCCTGGGACATCGATTGGGCCGAGTTCCGGAAGATCGCGGACGAGGCGGGGGCCATCCTGCTGGCGGACATCGCGCACACCGCGGGGCTCGTCGCCGCGGGCGTCGTCCGCTCGCCGCTGGGCCACGCGCATGTCGTCTCGTTCACGACGCACAAGTCGTTCTGCGGCCCCCGCGGCGCCTGCCTGCTCTCCACGCACCCCGAAATCGCCCGCAAGCTCGACGTCGGCGTGTTCCCGGGCGAGCAGGGCGGGCCGCACGTGCACCAGATCGCCGGCAAGGCCGTTGCGGCGAAGCTCGCGGCGACTCCCCCGTTCCACGCCCTGATGCGGCGCGTCGCCGAGAACGCGAAAGCCCTCGCCGCCGGCCTGGTCGAGGAAGGCCTCGCTCTCGCCTACGGCGGCACCGACACCCACCTCGTGCTGGTCGATCTGAAAAAGCTGCCGTCGCCGACCGGAACGGTGCTCTCCGGCGAAACCGCGTCGCGGATCCTCGACCTGGTCGGACTGACCTGCAACAAGAACACCATCCAGGGCGACACCAGCGCCGTGCACCCCACCGCCGTGCGCTTCGGCACCGTCTGGGCCAGCCAGCGCGGCCTCGGCCCGGCCGACATGACCACCGTGGCGCGCATCGCCGCCCGCGTGCTCCGGGCCATCCACCCCTACCACTACCTCGGCGGCGCCTCCCCCATCGGCCGCGGCAAGATCGACCTGGAGGTACTGGAAACCGCGCGCCGCGAGGTCGACGACCTGCTGGCCCATTTCCCGACCGCCGCCCCCGCCCCCGCCCTCGGCTATCCCTACCTGCTGGAGCCTCGCGTCGAGAAGCCGGCGACCCAGGCACGCCTGGAGGTCTCGGGGGCGAGGGCGCCGCATCTCCTGGACGGAGCGTGCACGGCGGACGTGCGCAGCGTCGAGGTCGGGGGCGCGGTGGAGACGCTGTTGCTCGATCGCAAGGGCACGGCGCTGGCGGCCGGCACGGTGACGCGCACGGCGCCGCGACCGGACGGGGCGCCGCGCTTCGAGCTGGACCTCGCGGGGCCGGCCGCGGGGAACGCGGCGGCCTGGCTGCGCGCGCTGTCCGACGGCTACGTGCTGCACGATGACGACCTGCTGCTGAAGGTCGAGGGTCCGGCCAAGGTGGTGGAGCTGGAGGCCGGTCCGGGGGCGGCGCCGAAGGGGCCGCCGGGCGAGGTGACGTTCAGCGACAAGCGGATCTTCGCGGGGAAGCCGTACTTCATCGGACGGCGCGCGATGCGCCGCTCGGGCGAGTGGCTGGCGCCGGGGCGCGAGGCGTTCCGCTGGACGCCGCCCGCGGCGGAGCCGCGGAAGACGTGCCTGTACGAGGAGCACCTCAAGCGGGCCAACAAACGGATGATCGTCCCCTTCGCGGGCTGGATGATGCCGGTGTGGTTCCAGGGGATCGCACAGGAGCACGAGGCGGTGCGGACGCGCGCCGGCCTGTTCGACGTCTCGCACATGGGGACGATGGAGCTCGAGGGGCCGGACGCCGAGCGTTTCCTGGACCTGGTGACGGTGAACTACGTGGCGATGCTGCGCATCGGCCAGGCGCACTACAGCTACCTGCTCGACCCCGACGGGCGCGTGATCGACGACATCCTCGTCTACCGGCGCGGCGACGAGAAGTTCTTCGTCGTGGTCAACGCGGCGAACGCGGAGGAGGACGAGGCGTGGCTGCGGGCCGCGGCGTCCGGGAAGTTCCTGCTCGACCGCAAGGACCCGGGGCTGGAGCCGCCGCGGCGGCTGGTGATCCGGAACCTCAAGGAACTGTCGAGCGGCGACGACCGGCGGGTGGACCTGGCGTTGCAGGGTCCGTCGGCGCTGCCGACGCTGCTGGCGCTGGCGGGGCCGGGGAAGTTCGCGGGGCGGATCGAGCGGCTGGGCCGGTTCGAGTTCAGCGAAGGGCTCCTGGACGGGGTGCCGGCGATCGTCTCGCGCACCGGCTACACGGGGGAGGACGTCGGGTTCGAGCTGTACCTGCACCCGGACGCGGCGCCGCGGATCTGGAACCTGCTCCTGGAGAAGGGCGCACCGCTGGGCGTCGTGCCCGCGGGACTGGGCGCTCGCGACTCGACGCGCACCGAGGCGGGTCTGCCGCTGCACGGGCACGAGCTGGCGGGCGGGAACGCGGTGAACCCGGTCGAGGCGGGCTACGGCTCATTCGTGCGGCTGCACAAGCCGTTCTTCGTCGGGCGCGAGCAGATGGTCGAGGCGGCGACGAAGCCGCGGCGGGTGATCGTCCGGTTCCGGGTTGGCGAGCAGGGCGGGAAGATGATCCGCCCCGGCAACGTGGTGGTCGACGGGCGGCGCGGCGACTTCGCGGGCACCGTGACCTCCTGCACCGCGGTCGACGGCTACCAGTACGGGATGGCGCTCGTCGATCCCTCCCTCGCGGCCCCGGGCACGAAGCTCTCGGTCTTCGCCATGTCCGAGAAGGACAAGATGCCCCCGTGCAAGACGCTGGCCGAGCTGCGACCCGGGGATCGCGTCGTCGTTCCCCGCGACGCCGTCGTCGTCACGCGCTTCGCGGCGCGCGACGCCGCGACCGGGAAGCTGACGTACGACCGCACGGCCGTGTAGAAGGGGTGCCAGGAGGTCCCTCTGGCCCGTGTACCGAACCGCGGGCTTCGGCCCTGCGGGTGCCAGCCGCGCCCTGCAGGGCGCGGTTCGGATCGGGGGTGCGGCGAAGGACTCGGGCTGCCGCTCAGTCGGCGGGCGGCGGCTCCGCGGCCGGCGGCTCCTCGTCGCGTTCCAGGACGTAGAGGTGGCAGTCGTCCCAGCCGGTGACGTAGACGCGGCGGCCGTCGGCGGTGGCGTCCAGGCCGCAGGGTTTCTCGATGCCCTCGATCGTGAAGTCGCGCGCCGTCCCGTCCTCCGTGTCGATGACCACCATCTCGTGGGCGCCGTAGGCGGCCGAGAAGATCCAGCGGCCGTCGGCGCTGACGTCGATCGTCTTCGGGCTGTAGCCCCCGGCCCACCGCTGCAGCACCTCGCCGGTCGCGACGTCGACCTGGAACACCGCGGCGGACACCTGCGCGGAGACGTAGAAGAACCGCTGGTCCGGCGAGACGATCACGTGCCGCGGGTAGCGCCCGCACGGCACTTCGTCGCGGATCTCGTCGAACGTGCTCGTGTCGAAGAACGACAGCGTGTGGTCCGCGTGGTTGCCCACGACCAGCACGCCGCCCGACGAGACCGCGATGCCGCGCGGATGATGCCCCACCCGCAGCCGCCGGACCTCGACCCGCTCGATGAGGTCGACCACCGAGACGTCGTCGCTCGACCAGTTCGACACGTACAGCGTACGCTCGTCCGCCGAGATGGCCATCGTCTTGGGATTGGCACCGACCTCGATTTCGGCCACGACCGTGCTCGTCGCCAGGTCGATCACCTCGACCATCCCGCGGCGGAAGTTCGAGACGTACAGCGTGGACCCGTCGCGGGTGATCACCATTTCCACGCCGTTCCCCTCGAACTCGATGACGCCCGTCTCCTCCATCGTGTCGGTGCGGTAGATCCCCACGTTCTTGGCGTCGCGCCGGCCGAAGTTGGTGACGTACGCCGTCGCCTCGTCGGGCGAGAGCAGCACCGCCTTCGGCATGGAGTAGGTCTCCGCGGTATCGACCACCCGGTACCGCGCGGCGCGCGCGGCCGCGGGCGGCGCGCACAGCATCGCGACCGCGCAGGCCAGGAACGGCGCCCCCGCGCGCACGGTCCCGCCTAGCCTCCGCAGCTCGAGCATCCCGAAGGTCCGGGACGACACGTCGAGCACGCCGAGCCTCCCCCGCCGGCGGTCGTGCGCATCGAGCCGCCCTCGCACTTGAAGGCGAACTTCGACAGCTTCCGGACGACGTCGCTCTTGCCGCACTTCGGACACTCGACCCGCTCCTCCGCGTTGCGCACCAACTCCTCGAACTCCTTGCCGCAACCGCAACACTCGTACTCGTACAACGGCATCGCCCAACCTCCGGCCCCAGCGCACGCAACATAGAACCGGGGGGAGCGGCGGGCAAGTAGACGGGTGAATGCCGGGCGGCATTCTGGTGGGTTGATCGGGACGAGTTGTTGGTGGGTCGATCGGGTCGTGTCGTTGGTCCGGAGGTGCAGGGAGAATCCGTGAGGGGGGCGCAACGATCGGGGGCGAGGGCGCGATGGAGGGGGCGCCGCGGAACACGGGCGCGGCGCGGGAGGCGGGGCGATGGCTGGGCGAACGGTTTCCCCCGCGGGGCGGGCATCGATGTTGCGGGTTGCGTCGGTGCTCGCCCCGCTCCTCCCCGCCTGCTTCGCGGGCTACTCGCTGCACGAGAGCGCCGTGCGGCACAACGACCAGGGGATCACGCGGCTGGCGGAAGGCGACCTGGAGGGCGCGGCCGCCGCCTTCCGCCTGGCGCTGGAGTACAACAACCGCTTCTCCGAGCCGTACAACAACCTGGCGCTGGTGGAGATCCGGCGCGGGAACCTGGACGAGGCGGAGGAGCTGCTGCGGCGGGCGTTGCTGCTCTGCGAGGACTTCGCGGAGGCTTGGACCAACCTCGGGTACGTCCGGCTGCGGCGCGGCGACGCGGCGGAAGCGGTCGCCGCGTTCGAGGAGTCCATCGCGATCGATCCGGGGCAGCTCGACGCGCGCTACGACCTGATCCTGGCGTTGTCGGAGCTGGGCGACCTGGACGAGGCGTGGGAGCAGGTCCTGCGCCTGGACGTGGCGACGCCCGACGACCCGGCCGCCCAGGGCCTGGCGGCCTGGATCGCCTCGCGGCTGTTGCGGCACGACGAGGCGCTGGGCTGGGCGACGCGCGCCCTGGCCGCGAACCCGGCGGAGCCGCTCGCCAACCTGGCGGCCGGCGTCGCGCTCCTGGAGCGCGGCGCGGCGGACGAGGCCGAGACGTTCCTGCGTGCGGCTCAGGCGAGCGATCTGGGTCCGGCCGCGTCCATGTCGCTGGGTCTGGCGCTGCTGCGCCTCGCCCGCTGGGCCGAGTCCCGTGCGGCGTTCGCCGCGGCGCTCGAGGTCTCCCCCGACCTGCTCCCCGCGCTGGTCGGCGCGGGGACCGCGGCGGCCGGGGAGGGCGACCTCGCCGCCGCCCACGCCGCCCTCTCGCGTGCCCTGGAGCTGGACGCGGCGAGCGGCGGCCTGGACCCCGCGACCCGAACGGCGGCGGAGGAACTCCTGGCGTCGCTGGGGGAGTAGATCCGGGTGATCCTTCCCCTTTGCGTCCTTCGCGTCCCTTTGCGTCCTTTGCGCGAACTCCGGATCCCCCTTCCCCCGTCTTCGCGCCCTCTGTTCCTTCGCGCCCTCTGCGCGAATTCGGAGCGCCTTGTCCCCCGCGGCCTTCCGGCGTAGATTTCCGGCGGCGGGTGGTGTCCGGGGCGGGCACCCGCGCGGAGTCCGGCATCATGAAGTCGTGGCGATCGCGGATCGGCTCCGTGTGCCTCCTCCCGGCCGCGGCGGCGCTCCTCGCCGGCGCCTGCCTGCAGGACGAAGAACCGCTGGGGACCGCGCGGTACGGCCTCCGGTACCTCGACCGCGAGGAAGCCGAGTTCCTCCGCCTGATCAACAACTACCGGCTGGAGAACGGCCTGGGTACGCTGACCTCGTCGGCGACGATCAACGAGGTCGCCTACGACTTCTCGGTGGACATGGGGACGCGCGCCTTCTTCGACCACGTCGACCCCGACGGCGTCGACCCCTTCCAGCGCATGTGCGCGGGCGGCTACGAGCCGGCCTGCGCGGGCTCGACGGCGATGGGCGAGAACCTCTACGCCGGAAGCCCCAGCGCGGCCGAGGCGTTCGACGCCTGGCGGCATTCGCCGGGCCACGACGCCAACATGCGCGAGCCGGCGTACGTCGCGATCGGCATCGGCCGCGCCGAGGTCCCGGGCTCGCCCTTCGGGTGGTACTGGACCAACGACTTCGCGGGCATCCTCGACCTCGACGGCTGCGCCTGCGCCAACGGCGCGACCGACCCGTGCGCGACCCCGTCGTGCGGCGCCGGGGTGCGAGAGTGCGACGACCACTGCCAGTGGAACGAGTGCCACGTGCCGTCGGCGGGCGAGGAGATCTGCGACGGGTACGACAACGACTGCGACGGCGACGTGGACGAAGGCGTCTGCGGGTCGTGCGTGCCGACGGCCGAGGCGTGCGACGGGGAAGACAACGACTGCGACGACGTGGTCGACGAGAACCGCGTGTGCGGTCCGGAGTGCGAGCCGGCGGGGACGTCGGAAGCGTGCAACGGGAACGACGACGACTGCAACGGGGTGGTCGACGAGGGGTGTGCCTGCCCCGCGGGGACGCCGTCGCGGCAGTGCGGCGTGGACGCCGGTCGCTGCTCGCTGGGCGAGCAGACGTGCGCCGGCGGCTCGTGGAGCGCCTGCGCCGGCGCGACGCTGCCGCGGGTCGAGCTGTGCGACGGCGTGGACAACGACTGCGACGGGTCGACGGACGAGCAGGCGTGCGACGTGGTGGGCGGGGGCGACGAGGGTTGCGGCTGCGCGGTCGCGTCCCCGTCGCCGGGTCCGGCGGTCCTGGCGCTGCTCGTCGCGGGACTCGCGGCGGCGCGCCGCCGCCGGGCGGGAGGTGGACGCTGATGCCGCGGATTCTCGGCCTGGCGCCGCTGCTGCTGGCGGCGGCCTGCAGCTCGGGGACGCCGAACGGCGGGGCGCCCGTCGGGTCGCCGTGCGAGCGCTCGGCGGACTGCGCGGACGACTGCGTGGTGCCCGGCGACTCCTACCCGGGCGGACTCTGCTCGCGCTGGTGCGGCGACGACGGCGCCTGTCCGGTGGGCTCGCGCTGCCTCACCCTGGGGGACGACGTCCTGTGCTTCGCCGACTGCGCCTCCGGCGGCGACTGCCGCGAGGGCTGGGGTTGCGGGGCGGCCGGAGCCTGCGTTCCGTGCACGCTCGACCCCGCCGCCTGCGAGCCGCCCGCCGACGCGGACGCGGAGGTCGACGGGGACGACGCGCTCGACGTCGAGGACGAGACGCCGGGGCCCGACGCGGACGCGGACGACGTGCTCGACGTCGAGGACGAGACGCCGGGCGCCGACGCGGACGCGGACGCCGACGCCGACGCCGGCCCGCGGGCCAACGGGGAGCCGTGCACGTTGGCCGCGGACTGCCGCTCGCACGTCTGCCTGCCGCCGGCGCTCGGCGGCGTCTGCGCCGCCGGCTGCTCCCCGGACGACGCCTGCTCCTACGGTTACGCCTGCACCCCCTTCGCGGCGGACACGGACGGCAACGGCCGGACGGACGCGGTGGTCTACGGCTGCTTCGACTGGGTGACGGGGGACCTGCAGGACGGACTGGCCTGTACGGCCGCGGGCGAATGCCGCGGCCGGCTGTGCCTGGGCGGGATCTGCACGCATCCGTGCGCGAACGACTTCGACTGCACCGCGCTGTCGGTGTGCCGCCCGCAGTCGCTGCCGCTGGACGACGGCACGGGATCGTTCACGGCTTGCGCGCTCGAGCCGGTCGGGACGGGAGAGACGCGGGAGCTCGAGCTGGGCCCGCAGGTGATCGCGACCGGTACGATGGGTCGGGCCGGCGAGCTGTGGCTGCCGCCGGGGGCCGTCTCGCTGCTGGTGCTGGGACGGCAGCGCAGCACGCGCGGCGGCTGGGTCGGCGTGTACGACGCCTACGACCCCGCGTCCGCGCACATCTACTCCTACGCCGATTTCGTCGATGGGCTTGACCCGCCGAACTGGCACATGCCGGACTCGCGGCTGGGCAGCTTCTTCACGCCGAACTCGAACCGCGTCACGTTCCGTGCCGGCCGCTACACCTGGACGCCGATCTTCTTCCCGCCCACCGAGACGGAATCGTTCTCGGACACGATCGATTTCACGGCGTACGTGAAGTTCGATCCGGCAGGCGCCGTCGCCGGCCGGCTGGTGGCGAACCTGTTCTTCGTCGGCACGACCGTCGATGCCGCTTCGGCGCCCTCGAGCACGCGGTTCCAGAACGCGCTGCGCGAGTGGGAGTCGATCTACGCCTCGATCGGCATCACCGTCTCCGGCTACACGTACACGGACATCACGGGCGCGTCGGAGACGACCTATCGCGTGGTCGACTACGCCGACGACATCGACAGCGGCGAGGTCGGTCCGCTGATGGCGCTCTCGGCCGGGCGGACGGAGCAGGCGATCAACGTCTTCTTCGTGCACGATTTCTCGGGCTGGGGCCTGCTCGGCATCGCCGGCGGCATCCCCGGTCCGCCAGGGGTCCACGGGACGACGCACTCCGCCGTGATCGTCAACCTCGACGGCGCCTGGGACTGGGGCGGGGACTTCATCGGGCAGGTGATCGCCCACGAGGTCGGCCACTACCTGGGGCTGTTCCATGCCACCGAAAACCCCGACTCGACCGGCTACCCCTACGGCGGAGACCCGATCGGCGATACCTGGGAGGGCGATTCGGGGAACCTCATGTACTGGATGGCGAGCGGCGGGAGCACCCTGTCGGCGGGCCAGGGATGGGTCATCCGGCGGTATCCCGGCGTGCAGGCGCCGTAGCGGGGAGTGCGGGAAGTGCGGGGGGAGTGCGGGAAGTGCGGGGGGAGTGCGGGGGGAGTGCGGGGGGTGTGGGGAGTGCGGGGAGTGCGGGCGGCGATGGTGGTGGCTGCGGGCTTGCTCGCGGCGCCGGCGGGGGCGGCGGCGTTCAGCCTGGACTTCCGGGCGCAGGGGCAGGTCGCGGTGCTTGCCGGGATGTCGCTGCCCGGGCCCGGCTTCGGCAGCGTCGAGGTGCAGATCAACGGGTCAATCTGGAGCATCGGGGCCGCGCTGGGCGTCGCCTACCAGCGCTACCCCTCGCCGGACGGCGACATGCTGGACGGCGGGGTCTTCCACGCCGCGTTCCAGTGGCGCTTCGTCGCGCTGATCAGCGAGGAGGTCTACCTGTGGTTCGATCCGCACCTGGACCTGGGCATGGAGCTGGGCGGCGCGCGCGGCGCCTCGGGGAGCTGGTTCAAGGGTGAGGGATACGGAGGGCTCTCGCTCGACTTCGCCGTCTTCCCACCCCCGGACGGGGACCCGCACGTGGTGCTGACCGTGCAGTACCGCTGGACGCCGCCGGGCGTGCACGCGCCGGACAGCGCGCCGGATCATCTGATGTTGTTCGGATTGGGGTACCGCGGGGCGGGCTAGATCCGGATCGGCTACTCGTAATGGAGGCCTTCGACCGGGTGCATTCTGGCCGCGCGCCAGGACGGGATCAGGGTGGCGACGAGGCAGATGACGAAGGCGATGGAGGCGCAGAGAACGTAGTCGAACGCGCGGATGTCCACGGGCAGGTGGTCGATCATGTAGACCTTGGGGTCGAGCGGCCAGGCGTAGGCGCGCAGCAGGGCGGAGATGGCGTAGCCCAGGCCGAGGCCGATCGAGAGGCCGACGAGGCCGATCACGGTGCCCACGGTGAGGAAGACGGCGCGCACGTCGGCGTTGGTCGAGCCCATCGACTTGAGGATCGCGATCTCCTTCTTCTTCTCCAGGACGATCATGATCAGCGTGGAGACGATGTTGAAGGCCGCGATGCCGACGACGACGGCCAGGACGATGGTCAGCACCATCTTCTGGATCCACAGCGCCTGGAAGAGGTTCTTGTTCAGCTCCTTCCAGGTGATCACGCGATACGCCGCCTGGTGGGACGAGTCGGCCAGGAGCGTGGCGGGCAGGGTGGCGAGCGCCGCGGCGCGGCGCGGCAGCCAGCGTCGCGAGGGGAAGCGATCCCAGGCTGCGCCCGTTCGCAGGAACCCGCCGCGCACGCCCTGCAGGCCCTCGATCGTGTCGTACGCGGCGAGCAGCGCGCGCAGGTCCCGGGCGACGTCGTCGGCGCGATCCAGGTCGTCCAGCCGCAGCTCGACCCCGGTCACCGTGTCGCCCCGCTGGAACATCGCCTGCGCCTCGCGCAGGTGGATGTACACCAGCCGGCTGTCGTATTCGTTGAAGCCGGAATAGAAGATCCCGACCACCTGGAAGGCGACGTCCGACGGCCCCGGCTGTCCGCCGAAGCCGAAGCCGATGCTGCCCGAGGGCGAGACGATCTTCACGACGTCGCCGCCCTTGACCCCGAGGCTCTCGGCGAGCGTACGGCCGAGGATCAGGCCGGGGAGGGCGCGGGCGCCGTCCGTGGCGTCGACGACCCCGTCGCTGGCGTGGTCGATGACGTCGGCGAGCGGATCGGGCGTCGACGGTCCGGGCGGTCCGAAGAGGCTCGGGTCGTAGTCGCCGTCGTGGAACAGGTCGCCGGCCGGAGGTGTGGGCCGGTTGGCCGGCGGAACCGCCCGATCGGGCTTCTTGGCGGCCAGGACATCGGTGATCGAGAGCAGCTCGGGGTCGGTCAGCGGGTCCCCGGCCGCGGCGCTCGCGGCGACGGGACGCCCTCGCGGCGCGCGCGCCTCGGGCGGCAACGCCGGCGGATCCGGGTCGAGCGGCGCGGGGGGCGCGTCCGTTCCCGGCCCCGGCTCCGGGATCCCGGGCCCGGGCGTCGGCGGTGCCGCCGGGACCTCGGGCGCCGCGGGCTCGCGGGGCTCGTCGCGGTCGAGTCCGCCGTCCCACACCACGAAGGGATCCGTCGTCGGCTCCTTCCGTGCGCTCGACTTCGCCGTGCGCTCCGCCATCCGCGCCTCGGCGTCGTCGGAGGCGCGCAGGTCGCGCAGGGAGCCCGCGGCGCCGTCGGGCCGGGTGATCTGGTGCGCGACGTCGAGGACGGCGGCGGAGCGCTCGGGGTCGACGCCCTTGACCAGCACCCCGTGGGTCCGCGCGCCCTTCAGGATCATGCGCTCGTTGATGACGAACGGGGCGGCCCCGACGACCCCGTCGATGGAGCGGGCCAGCCGGAGGGTGTCCTCGTAGCGATCGAACTCCCAGCCGCCGGTCATGACCAGGACGTGGGAGTTCACGCCGACGACCTTGTCCGTGATCGCGGTCTGGAGCCCCGAGGAGGCGCCGATGATCGTGGTCAGGGCGGCGACGCCGATGGCCACGCCGACCACGGCCATCATCGTGATGAACGAGATGAACGCCTTCTTCTTCGCCATCAGGTAGCGGAACGCGATCCGTACGGCATAGCCGCGCATCAGACGGTAGGTACCGCAGGGGGGGGCGGGGGACAAATCGCGGGTGGGGTCGCCCGCTGCAACCGAACCGCGGGCTTCAGCCCGCGGCCGAGCCGGATGCAGCCGCGCCCTGAAGGGCGCGGTTCGGTTGCCGGTGGCGGTTCCGGACCGCCGACCGCCGACCGCCGACCGCCGGCTACGGATCGAAGCGGTAGCCGACGGTGCGGACGGTGGCGAGGTAGCGGGGGCTCTGCGGATCGGCCTCGAGCTTCTGCCGCAGCGACAGGACGAAGTTGTCCACCGTGCGCGTGGTGCCCTCGTACTGGTAGCCCCACACCTCCCGCAGGACCTGCTCGCGGGAGAAGGCCTTGCGCGGGTTGCGCACCAGCAACGCGAGGAGGTCGAACTCGCGCGGCGTGGTGGCGACGTCCTGCCCCTTGCGGGTGATGGTGCGGGCCTGGAAATCGACGACGATGTCGCCGAAGCGGACCGTCTGCTGGTCGCGGGCGAGGATGCGCTTGCGGCGCAGCCGGGCGTCGATCCGGGCCAGCAGCTCGCGCAGATCGAACGGCTTGGTGACGTAGTCGTCCGCGCCCAGCCCGAACCCCTCGAGCTTGTCGGGGAGCTGGTCACGGGCCGAGAGGATGAGCACGTGCGTCTGCGACTGGTTGCGGCGCAGCTCGGTGAGGATCTCCAGGCCGCTCATTCCCGGGAGCATGATGTCGAGGATGATGAGGTCGGGCGCCTCGTCGAACGCGGCACGCAGGCCCTCGCCGCCGTCGGCGGCGGTGACGACGGCGTAGCCGCTGGCCTTGAGGTTCATCGCCAGACCGTCGCGCAGCGAGCGGTCGTCCTCGATGATCAGGACCTTCTCCCCGCCGGGGCCGGGCACGAGCTTCGCGATCATGAGGCACCTCCCTCGCGCGCGGGCGGGGCGGCGGGCAGGAAGACCGTGAAGGCCGAGCCCTTCCCGGGCTCGCTCCGCACCCGCAGCCGCCCGTCGTGGGCGGAGACGACGTCCTTGACGATGGCCAGACCGAGGCCGACGCCGGGCGCCTGCGAGCGCAACCGGTCGTCGACCCGGTGGAACGGCTCGAAGATCCGCCCCTGGTCCGCCGTCGGAATCCCGATCCCGTTGTCCTCGACCTCGATCTCCACGCCGTCCTCCACGTCGCGGCTGCGCAACGCGATGACCTTCCGGTCGCCCGTGTACTTGTGCGCGTTGACCAGCAGGTTGAGCACCGCCTCCGTGATGCCCGCGCGATCGATGTCCACCGGACGCGTCGCGCGCAGGTCCAGCTCCAGCGTCGCCTCCCCGGAGCGCAGCAGGCCGCGGAAGGCGTCGAGCGCCTCGCGCAACGCCGGCTCGACCGCGTCCGGGCGTCGCTCGTACAGCCGCCGCCCCTCCGCGATCTTCCGCCACTGGAGCACGCGCTCCACGAGCTGACCCAGCCGCTCCGTGTCGCGCAGGATGGCCTCGGCGCACTCCCGGCGCTCCGCGTCCGTCGCGGCGCGGTCGAGCTGCAGGGTCTGGGCATAAAGCCGGATGGCCGCCAGCGGCGTTCGCAGCTCGTGCGTCACGTTGGTCAGGAAGGTCACCTGCTGGCGCGCCAGCCGCGCCCGGCGGCGGACCATGACGAGGATCGTGACGGCGGCGCCCAAGGACCCAAGGGCGAAGGAGACGACGAGCGTCCCGATGACGATGTTCTCCACGCCGCCGATGACAAGCGCCACGATCCCGGCCGCGGACATGAGCACGACGGGCACGAGCACCCCGAGGATGATCACCAGGAGGATGTTGCGCTCGGACAGGAACGGCCGGGACCTCGTCGTCGCCATCGCCCCGCTCTCTCCGCCGGGCGCAAAGGAAAGCACATCGGCGAGCGGATGAACACCGGGAAGCGCCGCGACGCCGGTCCGGCGCGTGCTACGCGGCTTCTTCGGCCGGCGGGCGGACGGAGGCCGGACGCGCCGTGCGCACCGCGGCCGACGCCGAGTCCTCCGGCTCGACCCAGCCCAGCGAGCCGTAGACCAGGTTCGGGGCGAGCGTGGACAGCCACTTGCTGTGGGCCGAGACGCGCGGCGCGCCGGGGTCCAGCGGGTGGAAGGCTCGGCGCGTGGAACGAACCAGCATCCGCGTCCAGGAAAAGACCTTCTCCATCGTGCGCCGGTACCCCAGCTCCAGCTCCTCCGGGCTCATGCGCAACGGCCGGTAGACCACGTGGCTGATGTCGTAGCGGCTCCAGTCCTTGTGCAGGATGCGCCCCTCGCGCTCCATCCGCGCGAACTGCGCCGTGCCGGGGAACGGCGTCAGGACGGAGATCTGGGGAATATCGATGTAGCGCTGGACGAAGTCGGCCGTGCGGTCGAAGACGTCCGTGGTGTCGTTGTCCAGGCCGAGGATGAAGCAGCCGATGAGCTGGATGCCGTGGCGGTGCAGCACCTCGATGCGCCGGATGTAGTCCTCGACGTGGTTACCGACCTTGCCCACCGCGCCCAGGTTGTGCTGGTCAAGAGACTCGAAGCCGACGAGCAGCGTGCGGCAGCCGGCCGCGGCCAGAAGGTCGACCAGCTCGGGATCGTCGGCGACGGAGATTTCGCCCTGGCCGGTCCAGGTCACGCTCAGCGGTCGCAGGGCGCGGAAGAGCGACTTCGCGTAGGTCGTGTCGCGCAGGCCCCGGCGGTGGTCGGAGTCGGACACCGAGTTGTTGTCGGTGAGGAAGAACGCCTTGTCGGGGTTGAACAGCCCGGACTCGCGGCAGGCCCGGATTTCGGCGATGATGTCCTCGACCGGGCGGTGCCGGCGCTGGGCGCCCTGGTGGCGCGTGGTCGAGCAGAACGAGCAGGCGTTGCGGCAGCCGCGGCTCGTCTGGAGCGGGATGACCCACGGGCAGACGTCGGCCTCCGAGGGGTGCGGCCAGCGGGGCAGCGGCAGGCCGGCCAGCGACTCGATCCGCCCGCCCCGGTACACCGGGCGCGGGCGCCCGGCGTGCTCCAGATCGTCCAGAAGTTCGTCGATCACCGCCTCTCCCTCGCCGGTGGCGATGCCGTCCGCATGCAGGGCCGCCTCGGCCGGGAGCATCGTGACGTGGATGCCGCCGAGCACGACCGGGATCCCGCGCGCCCGCAGGCCGTCGGCGATGCGGTAGGTCGCCGGCGCCGCGGGCGTGTTAACCGTGAAGAGCACCACGTCGGCGCCGTCGGGAATCGCGAACGACTCCTCGGGCCCTTCGACGACCTCGAAGGTGTGCCCTGCGCCGCGCGCCCGCGCCGCCCTCTCGCCCAGGGCCGCCAGATAGTACGTGGTCATCTGGGCCAGGAACGGCTTGCCGTCGATGCCGTTCAGGACGCGGTCGACGTAGCCCAGCCGGAGGGCCCGAGCGGCGGTGCGCAGGGCGGGCGGGATGCGCCACGCCAGCTCGTGGTTGGTGCGGACGCGTGCGATGATGATCCGTGCCATGGCGACTTTCTCCCCTTTCTCCACGCTGGGGGGCAGAATGCGGATGCCCCGACGCGGGTCGATGGTGCCTGACACGCCATCACGGGGTGGTCCCGGAGCGGTCAGGGATGCGTCGAGGAAAGGTCAGGAGACGGTCCGCGTGGGGTCACGGGGATGTCATGGAAAACGCAACACATGCAATGACAAATGGGAAATGGAGGGGACCACGGTCATGAGCGCGGGCGTGCTGCGGGGGGCGGCGTGCGCGCTGGCGTGGTGGACGACCGTGCTGCCGTGGTGCGCGGCGGGGGACGAGCCGGGGGGGACGGACGAGGCGCCGTGGTACGCGCCGTGGCGCGCGGTGCGGGTGCGGACCGCGGAGGATGCGGAGCAGGCGTGGGGGATGGTGCGCGAGTTCTTCGGCAACATGCGGCAGGGGCACGAGCACGAGGTGTGGGTGGTCGACGAGGACGCGATGCCCCGGGCGCGGCCGCTGGAGGACTGCCTGGCCGAGCTGGAGGAGGAGGGGCTGGACTTCCCGCGGGCGGACCGCGGTTGCCGGATGTCGGCGCAGGTCGAGGTGGCCGGGCCGGTAGAGGGGGTGACGTTCACGGGGAAGGTGCGCGACGGGGTGGCGGAGTCGCTGGAGCTGGGGTGCGAGCTGGCGCTGCGGCTGCCACGGATCGCGCGCGTGCTGCGGGATGCGGGCGTCCGGACGGTGCTGGTCGGCGAGCCGGCGCGCTTCACCTTGCGCAGCTACCATCGGTTCGGGCTGGCGTTCGACGTGTACAAGCTCGAGCTGGACGACGGGACGACGCTGGTGGTCAAGGACGACTACGTCCTCCAGCCGGACGCGGAGACCTGCGCCGGCGAGCCGCCGGAGGCGCCGGGCGGTGCGACGCTGCGGGAGATCGCGTGCGCGCTGTGGGACGAACGGGTGCTGTCGACCGTGATCACGCCGAACTACAACGAGGGGCACCACGACCACTTCCACTGGGACGTGCGGCCCGGGGACGAGCGGTTCTACCTGCGGTAGGGCGCACCCTCCCAGCCACGAGGGCGCCTGTCACCCTCTGCGTCTCTGCACCTCCGCGTCTCTGCGCGCGATCCGTTCGGGCGCCGCAGGCCAGCCGCCGGAAATGCCCGGGACGCACTTGACAAGCGACGGCGGCGGGATAAATTGCACGCTGACGCAAATGAACAACCGACGAGCCAGGGGGAATGGGTGCTGCGGGGGGTTGGGGGAGCTGCTGTCGCCGCGGCTGTTCCGTGCGCTGGCCGACCCCAACCGGATCGCGCTCCTGGCGCGGCTGGCCGAATGCCGCGAGGGGTGCACGGTGACCGAGGCAGCGCGGTGCTGCGCGGTCGACCTGTCGGTCGTTTCGCGTCATCTGGCGCAGCTCCGCGACGCCGGCGTGCTGGCGGCGAGGCGGCGGGGCAGGGAAGTCGTATACGCGGTCCGGGCGGAGGCGTTGGCCGACGCGCTGCGGGCCGTGGCGGATGCGTTGACGGCGTGCGCCGGCGGATGTCCGGCGCCCAGGAGGAAGCCCGATGGAAGACAAGGATCGGATTCGTAGCGAGGTGTCGCGGAGCTACGGCGCCGCCGTGACGGGCGGAGGGTGCTGCTGCGGGGGCGGGGCGGCGGCCCCCAAGGGGGCGGTGGCCCGTTTTGCCGGGTATTCGCCGGCCGAGCTGGCCGCGCTGCCGTCCGAAGCGGTGACGAACTCCTTCGGCTGCGGCAACCCGCTGGCCTTCGCCGGGGTGCGCGAGGGGCAGACGGTGCTCGACCTGGGCGCCGGCGCCGGCATCGACCTCCTCATCGCGGCCGGCAAGGTCGGGCCGGGCGGCCGCGTCATCGGGGTGGACATGACCGACGAGATGATCGCTGCGGCGCGACGCAACGTGGAAGCCGCGGGCGCGGCGAACGTCGAGGTGCGCAAGGGGCTGATCGAGGCGCTGCCGGTCGAGTCCGGGACGGTCGACTGGGTGATTTCCAACTGCGTGATCAACCTCTCGCCGGAGAAGGACCGCGTCTTCTCCGAGATCGCGCGCGTGCTCCGTCCGGGCGGCCGCATGCTGGTCTCGGACATCGTCGTGCGGGACCTGCCGGAGTTCGTGCGGCAGAGCGCCTCGGCCTGGTCGTCCTGCATCGCGGGCGCGATCTCGGAGGAGGAGTACCTCGACGGCCTGCGCCGCGCGGGCCTGGTCGACGTCGAGGTGCGCGAGCGGCTGACCTACGCCGCGTCGCAGATCGACGCGTTCCTGGAGTCCGAGGAGGGGGCGCCCGTGGCGGCGTCGTGCTGCGGCGGCGCGCCGTCCCGGGTGATGCTGGCCGGCGTCGCCGCCCAGCTCGAGGGCCGCGTCTGGAGCGCGAAGATCGCCGCCCGCAAGCCGTGACCCTCCGGGCCGCGGGACCGTCTTGCGTCGACGAGGCGGCGTTCGCTATCCTCGCTCTCCGCAACTGCCGGCCGGGCGAACGGGCGCCCGGCGGATTCGCCGGCAGGGAGGGAAATCGCATGCGGAAGAGGACCGGGTCGGTGCAGGGTGCGCTCGTCGTCCTGGTGTTCGCGGCCGCGGCCGGGGTGGTGCTGGCCGCCCAGCCGAATCCGACGAACCGCATTCACATGACGTCCAAGCCGGCGATCGTCAAGGTCGCCAGCGGCTGGATCGCGCAGTGGTCCTGGGAGGGCCAGACGCTGCGGCGCGGCATGGTCGGCTCCGGCACCGGGTTCTTCATCCATCCGGACGGATACATCCTCACCAACGCACACGTGGCGGACACGTCGAAGATGACGGAGGACGAGGTCAAGCTCGAGGCGTACAAGGACATCCTGGCCGCCTGGCTGGAGGCGAACAACTTCGACGTCTCCGAATCCAACCTGGAGGTCCTCCACGGCCGGATCCAGAGCGGCCAGATGGTCGGGCCCGAGCTCCTGGACTTCATGCGCATCAGCCTCGTCTTCCTCCAGAGCGGCGAGAAGCTGACGTTCGAGATCAAGGCGTTCGGCGCGCCGATGGGCGAGGGCTCCGAGGTCCTGACCGGGAAGGACGTCGCGGTGCTCAAGGTCGAGACGAAGAACGCCCCGACCTTGAAGCTCGGCGACTCGTCGGCGGTCGAGGTCGGCGATCACGTGTGGGTCATGGGCTACCCCGCCGCGGCCGACACCGACGAGACGGGCTGGCTGGACGAGAAGTCGTCGCTCGAGCCGACGACCAACGACGGCTCGATCTCGGCGAAGAAGACCTCGCGCGACGGCACGCCGGTGCTCCAGACGAACACGGCCACCACGCACGGGAACTCGGGCGGACCCGTCATCAACGAGAAGGGCGAGGTCATCGGCCTGTTGACCTTCCGCGGCGACACGGTCTTCGGCCAGGAGGTGCAGGGATTCAACTTCATCGTGCCGATCAACACGGCGATGGAGTTCGTGCGCCAGGCGGGCACGGAGAACAAGCGCGGGCCGGTCGACGAGAAGTGGGCGGCGGGTCTGGAGGAGTACTGGAACGAGTACTATTCGAAGGCCAAGCTGACCTTCACCGACGTGATGGGGCTGTTCCCCGAGCACAGCGAGGCGAAGCGGCTGGTCCAGGACTGCGCGGAGAAGATCGCGGAGGGCAAGGACAAGACGCCGCCGCCCGAGGCTCCCAAACCGCCGGAGCAGCCGGCGACCACGCCGACGGCGGGCGGAACGACCCCGCCGGCGACTCTCGGGGCTCCGACCAAGGGCGTGTCGGAGGCGATGACCGCGGCGGCGGAGGCGCAGAAGAAGGCGGCCGAGACGCAGCGGAAGGCGGCGGCGGCGGCCGAGGAGGAGGGCGGATTCCCGACCTGGGCCATCCTCGCCATCGGGGGCGGCGGTGCGGCCCTGGTGCTCGTGATCGTCCTGATCTTCGTGCTCGGCAAGAAGAAGCCGGCCGGAGCCCCCGTGCCCGGCGCCTACGGCCCGCCTCCGGGCGCGATCCCCGGCGCGCCTCCGGGCGCGTCTCCGCCGTACGGCATGCCGGCCCCGGCGCCCGGAATGGCGATGGCCGGGGGGCCGATGGCCGCCGCGCCGCCCGGAATGGCGATGGCGGCGGGAGCGGCGGCCGCGGCGGTCGCGCCGCACGCGCCCGGAGGACCCGGTCCGGCCGTGGCCCGGACCGAGCTGTTCCAGGCGCCCTCGACGACGGCCCGGCTCACCTGCACCGTCGGTCCGTTCCAGGGCCGGGACTTCCCGGTCGGGCCGGGCTTCTTCATCGGCCGCGATCCCGCCCGCGCGCAGCTCCTGATCCAGGACTCGCAGGTCTCCGGCCAGCACCTGTGGATCGGACCCGCCGGCGGACGCATCGTCGCCCGCGACATGGGCTCGACCAACGGCACCTACCACAACAACCGCACCGACCAGCGCGTCACCGAGGTCCCGCTCGCCGAGGGCGACGTCCTGGCGCTCGGCCAGCGCGGCACCGTCCAGTTCATCTTCCACGCGTAGGCGAGGCTCGCGCCTCGGATCGACCTGTCCTGGCGCCAGGCGTCGTGCCGTGCCCTGTTCGCGGATCCGGAAGGGGAGAGGTGGGGAGGCCGACCGGAGAGGTGGAGAGTGGTGCTGATGCCCGTGGCGCGGCGGGTCGCCGCGCCGCGGGTATCAGCACCCGGACCCTCCCCCTCTCTCCAACCGGCCTCTCCACCTCTCCTCGTCCCTCTCCCCGCGGGGGTGCTAGGTTCGGGGGGACATGGGCGGGAAAGGCAAGGGGCGTGCGGTGAAGATGGAGACGGTCGAGGGCCGGAAGTTCCGGGACGTGCTGGCGGGGGAGCGGGGCACCGTGCTGGCGCTCTTCGTCGCCGACTGGTGCGGCTATTGCCGGCGGTTGCGGGAGGAGCTGGTGGGGGCGAAGCTGGGCGTGCGGAAGCTGGTCGAGGTCGACGTCTCGGACGAGGACGATCCGGCGTGGGAGGAATGGCGGATCGAGCTGGTGCCGACGGCGGTGATGTTCCGGGCGGGAGTCGAGGTGGGGCGCAAGCCGCCGGCGAGCTTCCGCGGCCTGGGAGTGGACGAGGTTCGGGCGCTGTGCGACGCGGGTGGGAGCTGACGCGCGGCCGGGGACCGCGCGACGTCCGGGCGCGTCCGGCACGGCCGCCGCGTGCGTGCGGGAGGCCGGGTTGAGCGAGGCGCAGCCGTCGGGGACCCTGTTGCGTGTGGTCGACCTGTGCACGGTGTACGAGACCGCGGACGGAGCGGTGCGCGCCGCCGACGGAGTCAGCTTCGACGTCGGCGAGTCGGAGATCGTGGCGCTGGTGGGCGAGTCGGGGTGCGGCAAGAGCGCCACGGCGCTGTCGCTCCTGCGGCTCATCGATCCTCCGGGACGCGTCGCCGCGGGCGCGGTCCTGCTCCGCGACCGGGACCTGCTGGCGTTGACGGAGCGGGAGATGCGTGCCGTGCGGGGCCGGGAGATCGCGATGGTCTTCCAGGAGCCGATGACGGCGCTGAACCCGCTCATGACGGTCGGCCGGCAGGTGATGGAGGTCTTCCAGGTCCACCAGGACCTGGGCCGCAGCGCGGCGCGGCGGCTGGCGATCGAGGTCTTTCGCACGGTCGGCATTCCGGCCCCGGAGGAGCGGGTCGACCAGTACCCGCACCAGCTCTCGGGCGGGATGCGGCAGCGCGTGATGATCGCCATGGCGCTGGCCTGCCGGCCCGCGCTGATCATCGCGGACGAGCCGACGACGGCGCTGGACGTCACGATCCAGGCCCAGATCCTCGACCTGCTGGACAAGCTGCGGCGCGACCTGCGGGTGGCGATCCTCCTCATCACGCACGACCTGGCGGTCGTCGCCGAGACCGCGCAACGCGTGGTTGTGATGTATGCCGGCCAGGTCGTGGAGACGGCGCCGGTCCGCGAGCTGTTCCGCGACCCGCTGCACCCCTACACGCAGGGGCTGCTCGCGTCCCTGCCGCGGCCGGGAGCGCCCTCCGACCAGCCGCTCCGCGCGATCCGCGGGGCCGTGCCCGACCTCCGCCGGCTTCCGCCGTGGTGCCGCTTCGCCGATCGCTGCCCGAAGGTCTTCGAGCGCTGCACGGAAGAGGCCGTCCCGGCGTACGTCCGCCCCGACGGCCGCACGGTGCGCTGCTTCCTCCACGCGGAGGGCGCGCGATGAGCGCCCCGCCGGCCCTGCTCGAGGTCGATAAGCTGCACGTGCACTTCCGGCTGCACGAGGGCTGGGGGCTGGGCCGGCGCGGGGTGTTGCGCGCCGTCGACGGTGTCGGCTTCACGATTGCCGAGGGCGAGACGCTCGGGCTGGTCGGCGAGTCGGGCTGCGGCAAGTCCACGCTCGGCCGCGCCGTGCTGCGCCTGGTCGGCGTCACCGCGGGCAAGGTGCGCTTCGCCGGCAACGACGTCCTCAAGCTCTCCGCCCGGCGCATGCGCTCCTTCCGCCGCCACATGCAGATCATCTTCCAGGACCCGTTCGGCTCGCTCAACCCGCGGCTCACCGTGCTCGACATCGTGGGCGAGGCGATGCTGGTCCACGGCCTGGTGCGGTCGAACGCGGCGATGGAAGAGCGCGTCCGCGAGCTTCTGGACAAGGTCGGGCTGCCGGAGGACGCCCTCCGGCGGTATCCCCACGAGTTCTCCGGCGGACAGCGGCAGCGCATCGCCATCGCCCGCGCCCTCGCCCTCTCCCCGCGCTTCATCGTCGCCGACGAGCCCCTCGCCGCGCTCGACGTCTCCATCCAGACCCAGATCGTCAACCTCCTGCGCTCGCTGCAGCGCGAGCTGGGCCTGTCCTTCCTCTTCATCGGTCACGACCTGCGCATGATCGAGTACCTCGCCGATCGCGTCGCCGTCATGTACGTCGGGCGATTCGTCGAGCTGGCGTCGAAGCGCGAGCTGTTCGATCGGCCGCTGCACCCCTACACCCGCTCGCTGCTGGCCGCCGTCCCCGTGCCGGATCCGGAGCGCGGAAGGCGGCGGATCGTGCTGGCAGGCGACGCGCCGGATCCCATCGACCCGCCCGAGGGCTGCCGCTTCCATCCGCGGTGTCCCGAGGTGATGGCCGAGTGCATGAAGGACATCCCGCCGCTCGAGGAAGTCCGGCCGGGGCATTGGGTCGCGTGCGTGCGGGCCCGGGACGCGGACTCCGCCGTCTAGCGGTAGCAGGCGCTCCAGGCGGCGGCGCATTCCTCATCGACCGGACCGAGCCTCTGGAAGCAGATGTCGCAGCCCGCCGCGGAGGTGAACCCGAGGCACTGCGGCGTCGTGTCCATGGCATGGCCCAGGCCGCCCAGGACCGTGCGGACGCAGAGGTCCTGTTCCGGGGTCGTGTCGGGCGTCAGGTCGCACAACCCGTCGCACGTCGTGACGGGCGGCGGTTGCGAGTCGCCGTCGCACGCGGCGGCCGCGGCGAGGCAGGCGGCGAGGGTCGCCGCGGCGGCCGCGGCGAGCGGGTGGACGCGCGCCGCGGCGCGGACCCGGCACCTTGCGTGGGCTTCGTCGGACACGAGACTCATTGTACGCGCCGGCACGGCGGGATGCCAGCCGGCGCCGGCGGCGCCGCGCCGGCTGAAGCCCGCGGTTCGGCACCGGAGGCCCGTCCCGACCCGGCTTGGCGCCGATTCCTCACCCTCTCAGCCGAACTCGTCGGACTCGACGAGCATTCGGTGCGCCGGGACGTCGCGCAGGAACCGCGCACGCCAGCCCAGGTCGGCAATCCGCCCCGCGATCGCCCACAGACGATCGCGTCCGGTCTGCTGCACGCAGCGCGCCTCCTCGATGCGGCCCACCGCCGCCAACGCACGCGCGTGCGTCAGGTAGATCTCCGCCTCGTCCTCCTCCACCCCGCCAAGCTGATCGCGGAGCCCAAGCGCGCGCTCGGACAGGACGAGCGCCCCGGGCCCGTCCCCGCACGCCAGCCGGCCCCGCGCCGCGACCGTCAGCGTCAGCACCAGCAGCCCGGGAGCACCCAGCCGCTCCGCCTCCGCCAGAGCCGCATCCGCCTCGCCACTCATGGCGGCCGGATCGGGCAGCGCCAGCAGCGCGCGCAGGCGGTACAGCCGCACCCCGGCACGCAAGCGCGGATCGCCGACCGCCCGTGCGACGCGCTCCGCCTCCGCCAGCGTGACCAGCGCGTCGCGCGGCGCCCCCGCCATCGTCCGGGAGTAGCCGAGGTTGCACAGCGCCCAGCCCTCCCGCACCCGATTGCCGACCCGACGGCAGTCCTCCACCGCCGCACGCAACGCCTCGGCCGCGTCGTCGTACGCGCCGACACGGTTGTGGACGTCGGCCAGGTTGGCGGCCGCACCCGCCGCCCGCCGCACGTCCCCGGCCGCACGGAACAGCCGGACCGCGGCCGCGAACGCGTCCCGCCGCTCCGCCAGGTCGCCGAGCGCCCCGGCCAGCTCGGCACGGCGCGCCGCCACGAAGGCCTGGACCCCCGGCTCCGCCCCCGACGCCAGCTCCTCCGCCTCCCGCAACGCCTCCCGCGCCTCCCCGATCCGACCCGCCGACGAGAACGCCGCCACCTGCCAGCTCCGGGCCAGCGCCAGCGCCGTCCGGTCCGCCGCACGAGCGGCACACGCCACCGCCGCCTCCGCGGCCCCGAACGCCTCGGACATCCTCCCCGTGCGCCAGAACAGCTCGGCGCGGTAGACCAGGATGTGCGCACGGTCGGCGTCGCGCCGGGCCGCCACGATCGCCAGCCCCAGCTCGCGCTCCTGCTCCTCGCGACGACCGAGGTACCCCAACGCCACGGCGTAGTCGCGGTACAGCTCGAACAAACCCTCGCCCCCGGACACGTCCCGCAACGCCGCCTCCGCGCAGCGCACCACCGTGACCGAATCGCCGCGCTCGGCCGCCGCCCGCGCCGCCCGGCGGTACCACTCCGCCGCCGGCGCCGACTGCCCCCCGCGCTCGAAATGCGTCGCCACCTCCTCCGGCTCCGGCTGCGGCCCGGCCGAAAGGAACCCCGCCGCCCGCCGGTGCAGCTCCGCACGAAGGTCGTCCGCAAGCATGCGGTACGCCACGTCCGCCACCAGCGCGCTCCGGAACTGCCAGTCCCGCCCGCCTCGCACCCGCCCCCGCGCCACCCGGATCTCCTGCCGCGACAACGACTCGAGCGTCCGCTCGGCTTCCGCCACCCCCAGCGCCGACACCTCGGGCGTCGCGAACGGCCTGCCGAATACCGCGGCACGCTTGCACAGGTCCTTCTCCACCACTCGCAGGTGGTCCAGACGCGACTGCACCGCCGCCTCGACCGTCAACGGCAACGGCAGGTCCGACCGATCGGCGTCCAGCGAGCCGCGCGCTCGCAGCTCGAGCAGGATCTCCCGCACGAACAACGGGTTCCCCGCCGTGCGCTCCGCCACCAGGCGCACCAGACCCTCGGACAGCGAACGCCCGGCCACCGCGGCCCCCAGGCGAGCCACGTCGGCCGCGGCAAGACCGCGGAGCTGCAGCCGCACCGCCTCGAGGCCCGCGAACGGCTCGCGACCGGACTCCCGAAGCTCCGGCCGCGCCGTCGCCAGCACCAGCAGCGGACGATCCGCGTGGCGATCCAGCAGGTCCTCCAACAGCTCCAGCGACGCGACGTCCGCCCACTGGAGATCCTCCACCAGCAGCGCCAGCGGAGCCCGCGCCGCAAGGGCGCCGAAATAATCGAGCAGCGCCATCCGGAAACGATCGCGCACCACCTGGGGGTCGCGCGGCGGCGCCGCCGGGTTGCCGGGAGCGTCCTCGACGTCGATCCCCAGCAGCTCGCCCAGCACGCTCACCCAGCCCGGCGCACCACCCTGCTCGCCCACCGCCTCGAGCGCCAGACGCAGCACCGCGAGCCGCCGCTCGTGGAGCGGCGCGGCGGGATCGAGACGCGGCCAGCCGCGACGCACGGCCCCGAGCAGCGCGTGCTCGCGGATCGCCGAGAGCACCAGCGCGAAGGCCGACTCGCGCCGGAGCGGCTCGCCCCGGCCGGCCAGGACCCAGGCGCCGGGCGCCGCGGCAGCGACAAGCCGCGCCGCCTCGCGCCGCAGACGACTCTTGCCGATGCCGGGCGGTCCCGTCACCAGCAACGCCGCCGCCCGCCGCTCGTCCAGCAGACGCTCCACCGCCTGCCGGATCACCGCCAGCTCCGCCTGCCGGCCGTACGTCGCCGAGACGCCCTCCTCCTCCGCACGGGGCAGCGAATCCCGCGACGATCGAGCCCCCGGCAGCTCGACGAACCCGCCCGCCACCTCGCGCAGCGCGAACGAATCGCCCAGGCCGCGCGCAGCCTCGGCGTCGATGGCCACGCCGTCCACCCCGAGCCCGCAGCCGGCCTCGGCAGCGTGAAGTACCGAACCCGCTATCCCGGCCCCGCTCTGCGCCGCCCGGCCGGACGAAACCGACATGCTCGCCGCCGCGCCTCGCGACGACGCCGCCGCCGTCGCCGCACGCAGCACCTCGTCCCCCTCCCACGCATCGCCGCCGAAAAGCCCGAGCGCCCGGCCGCCCACCAGCGGCATGAACAGGCCGCCCTGCTCCCGCACCGCCGCCTCGATCGCCCCGCGATCCCGGACTCCCTGCGCCAGCAGCACCGCCACCACCCGCTGCTCGCCGGGCGGGATCGAACGCGAGGCGACCGGCCCCGCAAGAACCACCGCCGGCGCCGTCGTGAGGTCCGCCGCCAACAGCGCGTCACCGAACACCGCGGCGTCCGGCCAGCGCTCCTCGCGGACCTTCCGCATCGCCCGCTCGATCACCGCTCCCAGCGATGGCGGCACCGACGGCGCCACCACCGACAGCGGCGGCGGATCCTCCATCAGCACCGCGACCACGCTGGCCAACGGCGTCTCCCGCGCAAAGGGCGCCCGACCCGCCAGCGACTCCCAAAGTGCTACGCCCAATGACCAGACGTCCGTCCGGACGTCCAGGTCCGCCTGCCCGCGAGCCTGCTCGGGCGAGAGGTACCACGGCGTGCCGAGAATCATCCCTGCCGTCGTCATCCGCGTGGCCTCGCCGGACCACAACAGCGCAATGCCGAAATCGAACAGCTTCACCGTACCGTCGCGGCAGAGGAAGAGATTCGACGGCTTGAGATCCCGGTGCACCACCCCCGCGGCGTGCGCCGCCGTCAGGCCCCGGCACACCTGGACGCCAAGGTCCACGACCTCCGCGGGCGCAAGCGGACCCCGGCCGAGCCGCGCCTCCAGGCTCTCCCCCTCGAGCAGCTCCATCGCGATCCACGGCGTCCCGTCGGGCGCCTGCCCGGCGTCCAGCACCTGGCAGACGTTGGCGTGCGGAATCCGGATGCCCGCCTCGCGCGCGAATCGACGGACCGCCTCCCTCCCTCCCGCGCCGGATGCCACGAGGAATTTCACCGCCGCAGGCCGACCGTCCGGGCTCAGCGCCCGATGGACCACGCCCATCCCACCCTCGCCCAGCCGGTCCCCGATCACGAAGCCGCCCACGACCGCGCCCGGCGCGGGCCCGGCGGCCGGCGGTGTCCGTTGCGTGTCCCGCTCGCCCATCGCGAAGCGCGATGCTCGAACGTGCCGAGCGGTGTGTCAAGGCACCCGCCGACTGCCTCCGGACCTGCACGTTTTCCATCGCATGTTTCCTGTCTGGCATTTCGCCGGCCGCAACCGACAACACGCGGAGCTCGTTGGACCGGGAGCCCTTCCCCCCTCCGCCTCCTCCACGTTATCCTCTCCCTTCCCCGCTGCCCGGGTGGCGGAATCGGCAGACGCCGGGGGCTTAAAACCCCCTGGTCCCCACGGACCGTGCGGGTTCGACTCCCGCCCCGGGCACCCCCCGCACCCCCCGCACTCCCCCCGCACTCCCCCCGCACTTCCCCCGCACTCCCCCCGTTGGCCCGCCACCCCAAACGCCGCTATACTGCCCCCGTCCGCCGTCTTCCGGGGGGGACCGGGAGGGTTCTGAAGATGTCATCTCACCGCTTGTCCCGCTCCGCCTGGAGCCAGCTCGCCCTGTCCGCTCTGCTGCTCCTCGCCCTCGCGGCCGCAGGCTGCGACACGGGCGAGGCCGCACCCGCCGACGCCGACGACGCGGACGCCAACACCGACGCCGTCGCCGACGCCGACGCGCGCGACGACGCGGACGCAGGCCCGGATCCTCTGCAGTGCGAGCCCCGCGCCACGCCGCTCGCCCTCGACGAGACGCCGGCCGAAGGCGAAGCCGTTGCAGGTCACGTCACGACCGAGGCCGAGATGATCGACAGCGAGGTGACCATGGCCCAGGCGGGCCTCGCCTGGAAGCTCGCCAACCACGACGTCGCCTTCGTGGTCCAGGGCAACGAAGTGCGCGTCGGCTACGACATGTACGGCGGCAGCCTCCTCGACGCCGACCTCCAGCGCCCCGCCGGCCAGCCCGGCAACGACACCTTCCGCGAGCAGTTCTCCATCGTCGGCTGGAAGGTCGGCGGCGCCGATTCGGTGAGCGTCCTCTGCGACGGCAACGGCGGCCGACCCGCCGTCCTCCGGATCGAAGGCCGCGACGAGCCGTCCCTCATCCTCCCGCCCATCGATGCCTTGAGCCCTCGCCCCCTCAACTTCCGCATCGTCACCGACTACATCCTCGAGCCCGACTCGCACCTGCTCCGCATCCGCACCTCAGCCACCAACGAGAGCACCCGCACCTGGTCCTCCATCGCCATGGGCGACCTCCTCCTCTTCGGCTCCGTCAACCTCATGTTCTCCCCCGAGGTCGGCTTCGGCGACCTGGCCGAGACCCCCCCGTCGCTCGTCGTCACCGCGGCCGATCCCGCCCAGCCCCTGCGCCACGTCTCCTACGGCTTCGCCGGCAAGCACGGCCCCCTCAACCTCCCCATCGCCGAAGGCGGCGCCACCGGCGGCCTCGGCTACACCATCCATACCCTTCGCGCCGGAGCCACCGACACCTACGAACGCGTTCTCACCGTCGGGCGCGACCTCTCCGATGCCATGGAGCCGGTCCTCGTCGAGCTCGAGCGCCCCTACGCCGTCGTCACCGGCACCGTCACCGACGGCGCCGGTGACCCCGTCGCCCGCGTCGCCGTCGCCGCCTTCGCCTCGCCCACGTCCCCCGCCGCCAGCCTCGCCGTCACCGAGCCCGACGGCTCCTATCGGCTCGTCGTCGCTCCCGGCACCTACGACCTCGAAGCCGCCAAGACCGGCTACCTCCGCGGCACGGCCTCCGCCGGGACACTGGACGCCGGCGACACCGCCACCGCCGACCTCGTCCTGGGCGCGCACGGCGAGCTCACACTCGACATCCGCGACGCCGACGGACCGTGCCCCGCCAAGGTCACCCTCTTCGGCATCGATGTCGAAGCCAATGACCCGCGCTTCGGGTTCCTCCTCGGCGAGCGCGAGAACATGGGGGCCCACCGCGTCCTCATGGTGCCCCCCGCCGGCGGGACCTTCCCCGTCAAGCCGGGCCGCTACCGCGCCGCCGTCTCCCGCGGCTTCGAATACGACCTTGTGGAACAGGAGATCGAGGTCCCCGCCGACGGCACCGCCACCCTCGCCGTCACGCTCGAGCGGCTCCTCGACACTCCCGGCTGGCTCGCGGGCGACTTCCACATCCATACCGCGCGCAGCCCCGACGGCAAGGTCACCCCCTGCGAGCGCGTCGCCGAGGCCGCCGCCGAGGGCCTCGACATCGCCATCTCCACCGACCACGACGCCTATACCGACTACGCCCCGTGCATCGAGGAGCTCGGCGTCGCCCCGTTCCTCGCCAACGTCCGCGGCTGCGAGGTCTCCAACATGGGCGCCGGCGGACACCGCAACGCCTTCCCGCTCCCCTTCGCCCCCGACTGGGTCATCCAGAACTGGGGCCCCCAGTACTGGGTCAGCCTCTCCACCCACGAGATCAACGAGAAGCTCCACGCCGAAGCGACCCACCCCGCGATCCAGATCAACCACGGCCGCTCCACCGACAGCTACATGAACTGGATCCAGTTCGATCCCGTCAGCGGCACCGTCGGCCGCACCGGCGAAACCCTCGCCTTGAACTGGGACGCCATGGAGTGCAGCAACGGCGGCTCCTTCCCCTTCGACGACGTCGAGCTGCTCACCCCGGCCGGCGACGCCGACCTCCAGGAAATGGCCGACTCCGCCCGCGGCGACGTCCCCCTCTGGGCCGACTACCTCGGCTTCCTCCGCCTCGGCTGGTCCATCACTGCCATGGGCACCAGTGACGTCCACGGCCGCAACGAAGGCACCGGCTTCGCCCGCTCCTACGTCAATCTCGGCACCGACGACCCCACCACCGTCACCGAGGACCAGGTCCGCGACGCCGTCCTCGACCAGCGCGTCGTCGTCTCCAACGGCGCCTACCTCCACGTCGTCATCGAGGGCGTCGAAGCCATGGGCTCCGAGGACGTCGTCCCCATCGCCGGCACGGAGGTCGAGCTCTACGTCGAGGCCCAGACGCTCCCCTCCTTCGATCTCTCCTTCCTGTACGTCTTCGCCAACGGCCGCCCGTTGTACCTGCGTCGCGACGCCTCGGGCATCGTGGCCGAGGACACCGACGCCGGCGGCGGCACGCTCGAGCTGGCCCTCGTCGAGGGCGACGCCCTGGACGAGATCATTCGCCTCGCCACCGAAGTCCGGCACACGCCCACCGCCGACACCTACTACCACGTCCTCGTCCGCGGCATCGGCTCCATGGGCCCGCTCCCCTCCGACAGCCCCTTCGCCTACACCAACGCCATCTACGTCGATGCCGACGGGGGAGGGTGGAACCCGTAGCCGCTCCCCCCCACCGCTCCACCGCTCCACCGCACCACCCCTCGCCCACTCCCCTCCGCCGGACCCCGGCGCCCTGGAAGCCTGCGGCGCGCTCGCCCTGCGCGGTGCCGAGCTGGCATCCTGCAACGACGGCGCCACCGTTGAACCCCCACCGCCCGACTCTTCCCCGGCGTCCCCAAGCGTCCCCGCCGGCGCCGACCCGCTGCTCGTCGTTCCGCCCTCCGTCCCTCGCACGCTTGCCCCAGACCACTGGCGTCGCCTCGAGGACGGCCGACTCCTCGCCCGCTAGGCTCCCCTGAGCTTGTCGAAGGGCCGCGCTCCCCGTTGCCCACGACCCCCTCGGATGCTACCGTCCCCTCCGTGATGGCAGCGCGGGCCGTCAACTCGGCCGAAGTCGAAAGGGGGTCGGATCTATGCTCCCGGGGTCGGATCGCACCGGCCTTCGCCCGGGTGCCCGTGGGCCGCCTTGACGGCGCGACCGCGGGGCCGCACCCTCCCTCCATGCGCTTCCGGCTCGCGCGGCTTCCCCTCTTCCCGCTGCTGCTCCCGCTCGTGCTCTGGGGCTGCGGCGACGGCGCGACCGACGTCGACGATGCCGACGTCGACGCCGTCGAGGCGGACGTCGCGCCCGATGCGCCGGACGCGGCCGAGGCGGACGCGCCCGATGCGCCGGCGGAGACGACCGACGCGCCGGACGGCGACGGCGACGCCGGCGGCCCCCCCGCGATTCGCGGTCACGTCACCTACGACCGGCGGCCGATCGACGCCGTCGGCCTCGGCTCCGCCGTCCCCGCCCCCGCCGCTGGGGTGATCGTTCGGTTCGACGACGGCACCGTCGAGTTCGCCCGCACCACGACCGCCGACGACGGCTCGTTCTACTTCGAGATCTCCGGAGCTCTTCCGCCCCCGTGGATGGGCATTCGGATCCTCGTCGTCGCCGACGGCGGAGCCGGCCGGCCGCTCCAGGTCGCCGACTTCGACGACGCGACCTACGCCGTGCGCACCGATCCGTTCGGTGCGATGGGCGGCATCGTCGTGGACGTCGCGATCCACGAGGCGGACAACGCGGGGGCGTTCGCGATCTTCGACACGATGCGCGACGGGCTGCGGACTGCCGAGACGGCGCTGGAGCTCGACGCACCGCTCGGTGCGGCCCGGGCCCGCTGGGAGCGCGGTCGCACGACCCCCGGCGGCACCTCGTACCTCGACGGCGACCAGCTCTGGCTGCTCGGCGGTCCCGACGATACCGACGAGTACGACACCTCCGTCGTCCTCCACGAGCTGGGTCACTTCATCCAGACGCGGTACGCGATGGCCTCCGGTGGCAGCGGCTACCCGCACGCCGGCGCCGACACCGACCCGCGCCTCGCCTGGGCCGAGGGCTGGGCCACCTTCTTCTCCTGCCTGGCGCTGGACGCTCCCCTCTACCTCGACTCCGTCTCCGGCTCGATCGGGCTGGACATCGACCTCGAGCGGCTGCCGACCGACGGCGAGTACGTCGCGAATCCCGCCCGCGGCATGTCCCAGACGCTCAGCGAGTGGATCGTCGCCGGCACCACCTGGGCGCTCCTGCGCTCCTCGCCGGACACCGCGTTCCAGCGGCGCAGGTCCCTCGCCGTGATCCGCGACTGGTTCTCCCGCGTCCCGACCCCGGATCGCGGCGTCTCCGGCTATGACCTCGTCGACTTCCTCGACGGCTATCTCTGTCTCGGCGGCGGGGCCGACGAGGCGACGATCCGCGACTACACGGTCGCCGAGCGTCGGTTCCCGTACGACCTCGCGCCTCCGTGCGTGAAGGATGCAGCGCTCCTTCCGCCGGGCGAGCCGCCGCTCCCGCCCCGGCCGTGGCCCCCCTACGACAAGCCCGGGCGCCCGCGGCTTGCCGTGCCGATCGTCCCGCCCGTCGACGACGTCGACCGCGGAGCCGTCGAGATCCTGCCGAGCGGCGAGCGTTTGCGCGTGGTGCGTGTGCCGATCGTGGTGCGCCCCGCACGCGTGCCCTGAACGTCCATTCCGCCGGCGCTATCCCCGCCGGAAGCTGCCGACCTGCCAGCCTCTCCACTGGTGACGCGCACGCGGATCCGCGACCCGACGATCAGGCCCCCGCGGTCGCACCGAGGTTGGAGGTCCCGCGATTCCCCCCGCCTCCGCGCCCCGCGCCGCTGCCAACGGCCGCGCCGAGCGCGATCCGCATCCCGCGCTTCCTCGCGCGCGTGTCCGGACAAGACCCGCCCGGTGCTCGTCCTCTCGCGGCAGGCGGCAATCCAGCACCTCCACACCGTGGTCGTCGCGGCGGTGACCTCGACCATCCGCGGACTGCCGAGCGAGGTGCGAGTCGGTCCGGCCGACGGCCTGAAGCTCGAGTCCGTCGTGAACCTCGACCATGTCTGCACGGTGCCGAAGTCGCAACTGCGTCGCTGGATCGGGCGGCTCGACCGGCGCCGCATGGCCGAAGTCTGCGACGCCGTCGCCGCCGCCTTCGACTGCGCCTGACGGCGGAACGCAGCGGCCGCCGGCGCGCAGTGGTCGCTGGCGCGCCCGACCACCGCGCCGTACACTCGGCCCCGGGAGGAAACGATGCCGGTCCCTCGCTCCGTCGTGGCGTTCGGGATCCTCGCGCTCGCCGCAGCGTGCGGCCCCGACGTTCGGCTCGCCACGGGCGATGCGCAGCAGGACGGCGACCGGGAATCGGAAGACGGCGCTCCCATCGCCGAGGCGACCGAGGCCATGTGCGTCGTGGATCCGCCGGATCTCTGGGAAGAGTGCGCGCGCCGGGGCGACGTCTGTGCCGTTCTTCCCGACGACGGCACGAGCGTCGAGCTGCCCGTCCGGTTCTCGACGCACGTCCAGGTCGCCGACCTCTTCCTCCTCATCGACGCCTCGCGGACGATGACCGAGGAGATCGACGCGCTCCAGGCCTCGATGACAAGCACGATTCTCCCGGAACTCCGCGCGCGGATTCCCGACATCGCCCTCGGCGTCGGTTGGTTCTCGGACTTCGCGGTGGACCCGTACGGCGAAGCCGGCGACCGCCCCTTCGAGCTGCTCCAGACCGTGACCCTCGACGCCACCTCCGTCCAGCTCGCCGTGAACAACCTGCCTTCCGCCGCCGGCGGAGACTCCGCGGGGAGCCAGGTCGAGGCGCTCTACCAGAGCGCCACCGGCGAGGGTCTCGGCTCGTGGGTGTCCCCGCACGCCGGCCCGGACTGCCGGGGCGCGCCGTGCTTCCGCTCCGGCGCGATGCCGATCGTCGTCCTGCTCACCGATGGGCCGTTCCACAACGGGGCGCCGGGAGGCTTCGGCGCGCCCTATGCCGGCATCGACCCGACTCCCCACTCCTGGATCCAGGCCATCGATGCCATGGCGCCCATCCACGCCCGAGTGCTCGGCCTCCCCTCCTTCGGTTGTGGTTGCCAGAAACCCGGTCCACGGCAGAATCATAGGGCTTGCCGTCGGCCGCCGTGGTAGGGGGGCCACCTCTGTTCGGCCTCACCCGCGACGTTGTGCGGGCGCGGCGCTCGGCTGTCCTCCGGGCGAAGAACTCGGCGGCCGAGAACGTCGCCCTCCGCTATCAACTCCACCTCGTTCTGCGCCCCACTCAACCTCACCCCCGGCCCAAGCTCGCGTTCCCCGAGGACTCCGCGCCTCGGTACATGATCCGCGACCGCGACGGCGTCCGAGGCGAGGTGCTCCGTGGCCGGGTGAAGGCGATACGGATCAAGGAGGTGCTCATCGCGCCCCGTTCCCCGTCGAGGAATCCGTACATCGAAAGACGGATCGGCAACATCCGCCGCGAGGCCACGGAACGACGGTGCGTCTCGAGCGATCCCCGCGTCGATTACCGCTCGGGCTCGGCGGTCAGGAGCAACACAACGGCGGTCGCATGGTCGTGCGTTTTCGGGGCGAGCGAAGCGAGCTCCCGAGCCGCCGAGTCCAGGTTTTCGGCCGCGCGCGGCAGGATCTCGTTCATCTCGGACTCCGCGCGCCACACGCCGTCGCTGCAGAGGGCCACGACGTCCCCGGCCGTCACCGCCACCAGTCGCCGATCGACCGTCACGCGCTCCTCGAACCCGAGCAGCCGCGTGGACACCGTTCGATGAACGCCGTCGGGGTCCAGATGCGGGGCGATCGTATCCAACATGTGATCGGGGAGAAGCAGCTCCGGCGAACGGTCGCGGACGAGGTAGGCGCGCGAGCCGCCCACCTGGCGAACCTCGAGTCCATGGCCGGTGAGGTGAACTGCCGTCAGCGAGGTGGTGAAGTGCACGAAGGTGGCAACTTCGCGGTGCAGCCGAGTGCGCGCGACCTCGATCCCGGCGCGGTGGAGGCCATCCAGGCCCGGTGCGCGGCGAGAAAGCCGCGTCCACATGTCGTGGCACGAGAAGAGGAACTCGCCGGCGGCGTCGAACCCGTCGTCGAGCGTTCCGCCCGGAGCGGAGGAACGCTCGTGAAAGAGCCGCAGAGCCTCGTCCAGACCCACCGGCGCGTGGTAGCCCCCGTAGCTGGGCCCCTGAGCATCGGCCAGACACGCGAGACCGGCGTCGGCGTCGACGAGAACCCGATCGTCGTACCAATCCTCCGGGCGACGCGGACCGGGCCGCGGTCGACCGCACTGGGCAAAGCGGAAGTGACGAGGACGAGCGACGGTCATGCCCGCCATGATCCTCACGTGAAGAGTACATCACGGCGGACGGCCGCTGTCGAACTGCCTGCCGGCGCCGATGACCCCGTCGCCGCAGGCTGCCACCACACCCTCGTGGCGCTCGGCGGCATCGCCCTCCAAGCGGTGTTGCCCACACCGGATCCCGGGTCCACGCTCCACGCTTGCGCTTGGGGGCCCGTTGCCGTAAGTCTCACTCGTGTTTCGCTCACGCGTCGTCCGCCGGCCTGGGCCGGCACCGCCGGCACCGCGGGCGCTACGCGGCGGGACGTGCTTGGAGGAGCCATCCTCGGGATGGCGGCCCGGTCCCGTCCTGCTGCTGATCGTCCCGGCCGGAGGGTGCGGCGTCCCGGGACCCCGCCTGGAAAGCGTCTGCGCCGACGGACGGCTCGACCCCGGCGACACGATCGCCCCCACTCGAGGATCGGAGACGAGCGGCCCCGGGTACCGGACTCGCGGTTCTTCATCCGTGCGATGCAACCGCGGGACAGGGAAGGGAGGAGCGCCATGGGTTCGATCAGGACGGAGCCACCGGCGGGCGAGCCGGCTTCCGGTGGAGGGTCGACGGAAGCGGGCGGCGTCGCACCGGATCCCGGAACGGTGGCATCGGGGGACCGAACCGCCCCGGCGTTCGCGGTCCCCGATGTGCCCGAGACGTTCGGGGTCGCGACTTGGGTCGTGGTCGTGGTCTTCCTGCTGTGTGCGGCGCAGGTCGTCGTGCCGGATACCCGGCCGTGGGAAGCGTCGAAGATCGGCTGGATCCGATCGGGAGCCTACGTCTTCGTGACGCTGCTCTTCACGCTCGGTCCGGCCTGGCTCTTCTGGCGTTTCGGTGGGCGGCGGCGACGGCGGGCGACGATCGCGTGCGTCGTCGGTCTCGTGTTTGCGGTGAGCGGTGTGGCGGTGGGCCGCCAACGCGCGGCCGACGAGGTCGCGGCGTGGGAGGACGTGGAGGAGGAGATGGCGGGCATCCGGTCGGAGTTGCGGCGGGTGCTGTCGCAGCAACCGGACGGCGGGCCGGTGTCGGCCTCCAGGCTGCTGGACCGCATGGCGGCAGTCTACGGCTCGTTCTCGCAACAGGTGAAGGGCGACTTCGGCCGAGCGGTGGGGGCAATGGCCGAGGTCACGCGCGAGATGGCAACTGCGATTCGGGCGAGCGAGGCGGCACTGGCGGCGTTCCTGGAAGTCGGAGGGCTGGACGTCTCGACATTCCCGGAGCAGGACTCCGTCGTGGAACGGCTGGCCCGTGTGGACGTCTTGATCGCACGACAGGCGGACCTCGACGCGCTGGTCGGCTCATGGGCCTTTCGTCTCCGCGAGACGATGCGTCAAGCGGACGTCCGCGATCGAATGATCGAACAGGTTGCCCGCGAGTTCGAGCGCGGCATGGCGCGCGGGTCGGTCGCGGAGTGGATGAAGATGGAGGCGGAAGGAGCGCGACTCATGCGGGAACTGCTCGTGCTTCTGCAGGAGCGCTGGTCGCGCTGGCGCTACGTGGCCGACGAAAACTCCGTCGAATTCGACGACGAGGAGGCGCGGCAGGAGTATGACCGGTTGACCAACGCACTCGCCGACGTCGCGCAGCACGAGGTGGACTTCCGAGCGCGTCGCGTCGAGGCACTGGCGGCCCAGCCGATGCCCTAGGCCGAAGTTCCGCCGATTCCGCCGGTCTCCGCGCCCCGCGCTTCCTCGCGCGTCTCCAGGGGAGACAACGGCCCGTGATCCCGCCCGCCGGACGCGATCGCCCCGGTGCTTGCCAGTCCGCGCCCATCGGCGGTAGCGTCCGGGCGCGTCCGGGAAGCTCCCCGGCGCCACCGGAAAAGGAGGAACACCCCATGACGAAACTGCTCGCCATCCCGTTGTTCGTCGCATCCCTCGGCTGCGCGGAGAAGGTCGACTGCGGCAAGATGAAGGCCAAGCTCGAGGAATGCGGACCGCAGCTCGTTCGCGCGGTCGTCGCCGGCCGCGAGGAGGCCAAGGCCATCGGCGCCGTCTCCGACTCCATGCTCAAGTCGCTCCTCTCGACCGTCCTCGGACCCATCAACGAGAAGTGCGAGGCCCAGGGCGGCAAGTTCGACGACGCCAAGGCGATGAACGAGTGCCTGGGCAAGACCAGCTGCGATGAGTTCGGGGCCTGCATGGCCAAGCACGTCCACTAGTCGCCGCCGCCACCACGAACACGACCAGCCCGATCCGCCCAGGAAGCATGCGACGTGGATCTCCGCGGTCGCCCCAGCTACGACGGCGATGGCGGCGGAACAGTGACCCCCGCCGGTGGTTCGGCCGGCGGCGGCCCAAGCGACGGCGCAGCGCCCGGCGGCATCAGCACGACGTCGAGCGCCGCCGAGGCGGTGGCGGGCATCCCGCGAATCGGGATGTCCTCCTCGATCGGGGTCGCCTCGACGACCAGCCGCTCGTGACGCAACGTCGCGTCGTCCGGGAATCCCGCGGCCGCGCGGCGCGCGTCCGTGGCCAGGCACTCGCCGGGACAGCGGAACAGGTCGGGCTCCAACGGGATCCGCCCACGGGTGCCGTCCACGGTGCGCCCGATCTCCCGCCCGTCGGGACGCACGACGCGCACCACGAACCGCAACACCGCCGGCGTCGGCGCTGGGCCGGCGCCCGGCTCGCCCTGGACGGTCGTCCGACAGAGCGTGCGCACGCCGCTCGTCAATAGCGCCGTGGTCAAGCCGGCGACGGTGAGCCCCAGGCCGGCGATCAACGAGCCGACGCCGCCAATCGCCGACAGACCGTCGACGAAGCCGGAACCGCCTCCACCCCGCGTCCCGAGGACCCCGCCGCCCGCGACCGAGAGGGCGAGACCGGGCACCAGGACTCCCACGGACGGGCCGTAGCTCGGCTCTTCGCACTCCTCGATCGCTGCTACGGGCCGGCGCATGTCGGCGGGGAGGTCCACGGCAAGCGCGACCACCAGCTCGCCCGTCGCCGGGTCGAGGCCGCCGTCCAGCACCACCCCGGGCCGGCCGGCCCCCGCGCACTGCCAGTCGAGGGGCTCCGCGGGCACGGTCCGTCGCACCAGCGCCGTGCAGCCGGCGCAGCCGAGAAGCAGCGCGATGCACGCACATCCTGACATGCCGTCAGCCAACGATCGTGAGGTTGCCCCTGCCGGCGACCCGCGTCAAGCAGTCCGCGAGCCGTCCGCCATGCGGTCGCCGAACGCCGCGCCGCGTGAGCAGCCGTCGCAGCCCCCCGCGCTGCAGCGGATCCACGGCGAGCTGGAACGGGAACGGAGGTGCGACCGGCAGCGCCGCGAGCAGCAATGGCGCGACAACCAGGCCGTGATGGTGGCCCTCCGTGCCGCCTGGGGCCTGCCGCCCATCCCCCCGCCCCAGCACGTCCCCTACGGGCTGGCCGGCCGGCGCGCTGCCGAGCGAAAGGCGGTGGGCGCGGCCCTCGGCGGATTCTGAAGCCGCACGACGCCCGCCGCAGCGCCGCACGGAGTCCGCCGGACTCGGCGTTCGCTGGCGCTAACGGTCCGTCCGGTCCCCCGGAATTCCGCTGGCGCGCCCCGCCGCCCTGCGCTATCCCCAGCACCGCGCGGACTCGGGGGTGCCAGTGAGGCCTTCCATGACTCGCACCGCACGGCTCGCACTCGCTTCGCTCCTCGCCTTCTCCGCGACCGCCTGCGGCGAATCGTCGCCCGCCGGCGAGGACGGCGGCGATGCCCCGGATGCCGACACGGCGGACGGCGGCGATGCCCCGGAGGCCGACCGCGCGGGCGACGCCGAAGCCGGCCTCCCGCCCACCGGCGCCTGCGGCTCGGCGCCCCACGACTGGCTGCCTCCCACGGGAATGGGCGAGATCGTCGACTTCCAGCTCGTGGACTCCTGGTCCCTGGCCGCCGGCGTGATCAACCTCGCCGTCGCGGGACTCGGAATGTCCGCCCTCGCCGACTGCACCTACGACGTCCAGGCCTACCGCGTGCGATACGCGACCCAGGACCGCGGCGTGCGCGTCGAGTCTACCGCCGTGCTCTCCTACCCCGTGGTCGAACCGCACACGAGCGTCCCGATCGTCGTCTGGATGCACGGCACCTGCGGGTTCACCGACCTCTGCGCCCCCTCCACCGGCGACGCCGTCGACGATGTCGCCGCCAACCTCATCTTCGCGGGCCACGGCATGGCCGTCGCCGCCCCCGACTACCTCGGCATGAACGGCCTCGGCGCACCGGCCGGGTTCCTCCACCCCTACGTCGTCCCCGAGCCCACCGCGGTCGCGTCGCTCGACAGCGCCCGCGCCCTGATCCGGCTCGCCGCCGACCAGGCCCTCGACGCCGTACCCGATCCCTCCCGCACCCTCCTCTGGGGCGCCTCGGAAGGCGGCTTCGCCGCCGTGTGGAGCGACCGCTACGCCCCGCTCTACGCGCCCGAGTTGACCGTGCTCGGCGTCGCCGCCGCGGTACCCCCGCTCGACACCCTCGGCCTCGCCCACCATGCCCTCACCGTCCTGGGACCCACCACCGGCGCCCTCGCCGCCATGGTCGTCACCGGCAACGAGTGGTACGGCGACCTGGTCCCCCTCACGCGGTTCCTGACCGATTCGCCGCCGCTCTCGGTCGCCTCGACCTTCCCGGGCGAGCTGGCCGCAAGCTGCTCGGACTTCCCCTCCGCGTCCGAAGCGACCGCCATCGAGGACGTCTACCAGCCCTCGTTCATCGCCGCCGGCGCCGCCGAGGACTGGGACGCCATGGATCCCTTCGGCTGTTTCCTGCGCGTCGCCACGCTCCGCGAGAGCGAAGTGCCGCGCCTCTCCGACGCCCCCGTGCTGGTCGTCGAGTCGGAGCTGGACGAGCTGGTCGTCGCGGCGCCCAACCGCGACGACGTCCCCGTGCTGTGCGACCAGGGCTACGACATCGAGTACGTGGAGTGCGCCGGCGCCGGCCACACCGACGGCGCCGTGCAGTCCCTTCCGTACCAGTGGGAGTGGCTCCAGGCCCGGCTGGCAGGCGAGCCGCTCTCCTCCCGCTGCGTCGTCAACCCGCCGACCGATTGCACGGCCCTCGGCGCGCCGTAGCGCCGCCGCGATGGCCGCTCCCCCCACCGCTCCACCGTGCTACCGCGCCACCGGCGAGGCTACGCGCCGTAGCAGAAGCCGTACTCCGTGCCGTCGATGATCAACGGGGCGGGGTCGAGGTAGGCGTCGGTGAACTCGCGGCACGCGTCGCCGGACGGACACGAGCCTCCGGGGTACAGGCACCACTGGATGCACTCGTTGCCCAGACCGTCGCCGTCCGTGTCCGCGCAGAACGTGCCCAGGCGGCACTCGGTGCCGGAGCAGGCCGAGTGCGGGGCGCCGGAGCCGACGTCGGCCGTGCAGTCCGTGAGGTTCTGGTACGTCGAGCTGAGCACGAGGATCTGGCACGAGCTGCCCGACGGACACCCCGAGTTGGTGATTGGGGAGCAAGAGTGCGAGCACATCCCGGGTCCGGAGATCAGCTCGGTGGCGGAAACGCAGACCGAGCCGGGGGCGGAACAGTCGGACTCCTCGTTGCAGAACTCCGCGCACATCTGGTCCGCGCCGCCGGCCAGGCTGAACAGCGGCCGGCAAATCGTTCCCGCCGCGCACTGCGAGTCGCTCGTGCACGAATCCGTCGAGGTCAGCAAGCCCGCCGGACCGCACTCCCTCACCAGGAGCAGCAGGTCGAGCATCGACGGGTCCGCCGTGCATTTCTGCCCTGCGGGGCAGCCGCAGTTGGGACGGAGCCCGCAGGGCGACTCGTGGCACGTGCCGGTGTCGCCCCCACCGTCGTCGGGAGGCGTGGCCCCGTCGTCCGCCCGGCCGTCGGCGTCGGCATCCGCATCGGCATCCGCATCCGCGTCGGCGGACGCGACCTCGTCGGCGCCGGTACCGTCGTCGTGCGATGTGGCGTCCGCGTCGGCAGGAGCCTCCCGGCGACAGTCGGCGTCGCAGCCGTCGCCCGGAAGGCGGTTGCGGTCGTCGCACTCCTCGCCCGTGGACCGATCCACGCACCCGTCGCCGCACTGCGGTCGCAGCGTGGGACATCCCGGCGGCGGGATGTACGGCGTGTCGGCCTGCTGCGCGCAGCCGCTCGCGCCGAACAGCGCGAAAGCGAGAGGAACGGCCGGGAGCAGGGTCCGGGCGACCACCCGATGCGTCATGCCGATCATCGTTCCCTCCTCCGGCGCGATCTAGCAGGCCGGGACCTCCGTCAGCTCCTGCAATACCCGTAATGGGTCTCGCCGCCGTTCGTGTACGGCGTGCACGCGACGGCGCTCGCGCAGGGATGCGCGTCGTCGCAGGCGGGGAAGCAGAACAAGCCGTCGGAGAACACCGTGCAGGAATGGAACGGAGCGCAGTCGCCGCTGTCCACGCAGGCCGCCCACGAGAGGCCGTCACCCGCGGGAGCGCAGACGGGAGCCCTCCCGTCGCCGAAGGTCGTGGCCCGGTAGCATGCCTGCCCCGCGCCGCAACCGTCCTCGAACAGCGCGCAGGTCAACGCGCACACCCCGGTCGTGTCGGAGCCCGCCAACGGCAGGCACAGGCTCCCCGCGTCGCAGTCCCCGTGGGCGTGGCAGTACGGAAGGCACTGGAGCTGCTGGGGGTACGAACGAGGCATGTTCAACGAGGTGCAATGCAGACCTGCGGCGCAGGTGTCGTAGCCGACCTCGTCGTCGATGCGCCCGCAGGTCTCGCGCTCGGCCTGCGAGCCGTAGAAGCTCCAGCACCGGGTGTACGGACCGGCGCTTCCGCCGTCCACCAGGATGCAGCGTTGGGTCGCCTCCCCGCAGTCCTGGGCCACGGCGTCGCATTCGTCGAGCGAGCCGCGGGCGTCGTCCTCGGGACAAGCCGCCGACACGGCGGCGACCGCCGCAACCAGGCAAGCGAAGAAGCGGCCGGTCCACGACCTGTCGTTCGTTCGATGGTTCATTCCCGGTTCAGGGCCCCCCGATGGAGTGCCATGCAACCGCCCGTTGCCGGCGAATCTCCAACACGCCCTCCACCTTGGCGCGCGGCGTCGCGTTCGTCAAGTGCGGTCAACGAGTGGCCCCGGCCGCCGGCCCGCCCGGACGCCGGCGGCGTCGCCGACCCGAATGGCCGGACCGTCACCACAGATCCATCAGCTGCCCCGGGCCGGCCGCCGGATCCCCGGCATCCGGCGTCCGCGCGCCGGAAAGTCCCGCCAGCCGGCCCTCCACCTTCTCGGGTGGCATGCCCAGTGTTTCCAGCAGCTCGCCCATGCGCACCTGCTGCGTCGCGACGTCCTCCGCGCCGGCCGCCCTGATGCTCCCCATCGTCGGTCTCGTGAACGCCCGACCGAACGCCCAGCCGGTATCACTTGACCGCCGCCGCCGCGCGGGTCACGCTCACAGCAGCCGGGGGGAGGCGAAGGAGGTCCATGCGACGTGTCGGGGTTCTGTTCTGGGCATGGGGGGCGTCGCTCGCCGGCAGCTCGGGCTGCGACGGTGGGGCGACCGCGGCCGTCTGCAGCGACGGCGTCGTGGGTTCCGGCGAGGAGTGCGACGACGGCAACCTCCTGGCCGGCGACGGGTGCGACCCGGCGTGCCGGCTCGAAGCCGGTGCCGACGCCGGCGCTGATGCGGGGCCGGACGCGGTGCCGGACGAGGGCCTGGACGCCGAGGCGGACGCCGCTTCCGACGGACCGCTCGTGATCGCCGGCGGCGACGTCTCCGGGTCCTGGTGCGGTCCGTCGCAAGTGAACGCCTCCGTGACCGTCCCCGCGGGAGAAACCCTGGAGATCTGCGCCGGGTCCGTCGTGACGTTCGCGCCGGAGGCGGCGATGACCGTCGCCGGCACGCTGGCGCTGCGCGGGACGGCCGGCGCCCGTGTCACGCTCACGTCGTCCGCCCAGTGGCCGGGTCTCGTCGTCTCCGGCACGCTGGACGGTGCGTTCGCGGACTTCCGGAACGCCGCGCGCTGCGTGGACGGCCGGCGGGGATCCGCGATCACGATCGGCGACTCGACCTTCGAGGGGTGCGACGCGTCGATCCGCGTGGCGAGCGGGGGGACGTTCGACCGGACCGTCGTCCGCGGAGGAGCCGCGCTGGGCATCTCGGGCGGCATCCTGCGGATGACCGACTCGAGCATCGATCTCGGCCATCGCGGCACGCCCCCCGACTGCACGAACTTCGACGCCGGCGGCGCCGTGCTCGACCACGTGCGCATCGGCGGGTGCCACTGCCCGCTGCACGTCAACCGCACGACCGAGGAGGTCACCGTGACCAACTCCGTCTTCGACGAGGCGGCGGTGCCGGTGATGATCGCGCAGAGCACGGCCACGTTCCACGGCAACCACTTCCTCGGCTCCGGCCCCGGCATGATGGATATCGGCGGCTCGATCGCCGCCGACGTCGCGGGGAACTACTGGGGCGGCGGAGCGCCGGACATCTCCACGAGCGACCCCGGCCAGTTCACCGGCACCGCGGACTACTCGACCGGGCCGATCCCGGGAGCGGGACCGAGGTAGCGGGAAGGAGCCGCGCCTCCTCGCGGCGCGACGGACTCGCGCAGTCCATGGCGACGATCGCGGTACTCCGGTTTGACAAGCACGCTCTTCTCCCGGTAGTCAGCGCGTCGGAGGGTGGTGGGTTGGCGATGTCGTCGCCGGTCGCTCGTCGGGGTCGGGAGAGGTCTCGTGGCGGAGGTGGCTCTTGACCCGCTGGCGAACTCGCTGGCTCGGCGTCGTGCGGTTCCTGCTGCGCGCCGGTCACGTCCTTCGGCACCCGCTGGTTGCCCTCGCCCTGGCTTGCGCCCTCGCCGGGCCGTCCGGGTGCAAGGACCGTCCCGCCGTCGCAGACGCCGGCTCCAGCTTGCCGGTGGGTGGCTGCCGCTCCGATGGGGAATGTAAGGAGGGCGAGCACTGCTCCCCGGTGGCCTCGATTCCCGTCGACGCATACGGCGACGAATTCCCTCACCGCTGGATCCGGCAGTGCCGGCGCCCCTCGGATCCACGACTCAGCCCCGTACAGAACGCTCTTCGTGAGTACGGCCGGTACTTCGACTACTCGGGAACGATGTATGGTACTCGGCCGCCGGTAATCGAATGGCCGTCGGTCGTGTGGTCGTCGCCGCGCCTGATCGAGGGACTCGGCCGATTGGATGCCGATGCCTTTCACGCCGCGTACAGCGCGTGGCACGGCGAGGTGGAAGCCTGCTACCTGAAGGAGTTGCTGGTCGGCTGGGAGGGCTCGGGTATCGTCGAGGTTCGGTTCGAGATCCACGACGACGGCCAGGTGGCGACGAAGATCACGCACGCGGATCCGTCGGTGGACGACGACGTTCTGCACCACTGCATCGGGCACGCGGCCAGACGGAGCGGCGCCGAAAGGTTCCTGATGGCGCGACCGCCGGTCGGCGGGACGGCGTCCGTCCTGGTCACCTTCGAGTTTCGCCGCGGGACTGTGGGTCGCTGGCTGACCGAACGACCCTCGTGGGCCGGGTGGAAGGGCGAGCATGACACCCGGACGGACCCGCACCCGTGGGCGACGAACATCGCCGGCGAAGGCTACCGCGGCGTCTTGTTCCAGGATGCCTCCTGGATCGCGACCGAAGAGGACGTCGCAAGGGCAGAGCGCCTCATTGCCGCACAGCTCCCGGCCCTGCGGCCGACCCCGGCGTCACGGGCCACCGATCTTCCGTCCATCGTCGCCGACCTCTCCTCGTTCGGACGACAGTACGTCCCGCTCCCCGCCCGGGAAGGGAACCAGCGGCTGCTCGGCGTCACGTTCCTCCTGGATCCCGACCGCATGCACCCCGAGTGGGAGGCGAACCGCGTCTCGACGTGCAACGAGTGGCCGGAAGACTTCCGCCTGCAGGTGGCCCTCGACGCGGAACGGGTCGAAGAGCTGGAAATGCACGCCCGCCGCTGGCGCCCCTGACGTCGACAACGTATCCCGGGCGTCGACGGGTCGTTCGACATCGAAACCGGCACGTTCAGGCCTGAGGCCTCGCACCACGCGCCGTCGTTCGCCAGCCGGATCGCGTGACGCGCGTCGCCGCGCCGCCGCGCCGCCGCCGCAACCGAAACCGGCCGCGACTGCCAGCGCGCCGAACCACACCCGGCACCGGCAGTTGTCGTTCACCGCAGGTCCAACAGCATCCGGGTCCGGGCCGGCCAACGGCGAGCAGGTCCCGGGCTTGTGCGTTTCAGGCGGCATCGTAGAATCCAGTCGCACCCGGCGGCAGGTTCCGCCACGCAGGAGGTCGAGGATGAGCGGGCGAAGGGAACGGCGAATCGGCCACGGTTGGCGCTGGGCGGTCGCGATTCTCGCCTTCTTCCTCCTCGGCACCTCGCGGCCGCTCGAATCAAAGGAGCTTGTCGCCGCCGCCGGCACCGCACCACCGGGTCTGACGATCGTCACGCCCGCACGGGCGGTCTTCGGCGAGAACGTCAACAACCAGGGCTGCTGCAGCCGGCAGTGGGCGGACCTGGCCCTCAAGATCGACCTGCGCAACGACGGTACGGAAACCGTGCGGCTGGACCAGGGCGCGGCCGAGGTGCTGGTCGACGGCGCCCCGCATCGCATGTCGCAGCTCACGTACTCCGTCGGCAACGACCCGCCGCAAATGATCCCGTTCGAGACCTACGACCTCGCCCCGGGGGAAACGAGGACCGTCCGCCTCCTCCTGAACGCCTTCCTGCCGAGCAGCGCGATCCGCTCCGTGCGGCGGCTCGAGCTGCGTTGGCCGGCCGCGGACGGCATGGTCGTCGCCACCTTCGAGAACCTGGACGAGCTGGACACCACGACCTCGGGCCCGCGTCCCGGCCTGTGGTACTGATTCGTCCGCATCCCGCGCCCAAATCCGCCGCGCCGCAGAACCCCCCGCCCGTCATGCCGCTGGGCCGCGGTACACTCGATACCAGGACGCACGTCTCCCTCCGCCTCATGCTGGGTGCTCTTGCCGCCTTGACCCACCTCCCCTGATCCCGCATGCTTCCAGCAATGAGAACAACCAGGACCGCCCGTCGGACGCTCGAGAATGCGGGCACGCTCCATCGGCGGACGGCCGCCATCGCGCTCCTGTTGTTCGCGCCGTTCACGGCGCCCCGGCCCGCGCACGCCCAGTCGGAAGAGCCCGCCCGCGAGGAGGCACAGGCCCACTTCGAGCGCGGAATCGGATTGATGCGCAACGAGAACTGGTCGGCGGCGCTGGTCGAGTTCGATCGCTCGCTCGAGCTGTACCCGACCCGCGCCGCCCTGTTCAACCGCGGCAACTGCCTCTATGCCCTTCATCGCTACGTGGATGCGCTGGCCGCCCTCCTGGAATGGCAGGCCGAATACGCCGACACGGCGGCGCCCGAGGAGGAACGGGCCGCCGTCGCCGCGTTGCTGGAGGAAATCCGCGGGTACCTCGCGGAGGTCCAGCTCGACGTGGAGCCCGATGGCGCCGTCGTCCGGTTGGACGGCGTCGTCGTCGGAACCGCGCCGCTGGCGGGCCCCATCGTCGTCACCGTAGGCCCCCACGTGGTCGAGGCGGAATCGGCGGATGGTGCGGTCGATCGCGCCGAAGTCACGGTTGCGTCGGGCGATCACGCGGTGCTGCGGCTGTCCCCTGTCCCGGCGACCGGCGTCGACGATCCCGGACCGCCTCCGTTGCCCGTGCCGCCGCCGCCCCCTGCGATGCCCGAGACGGACGACGGCGTCGACCAGGCATGGTTCTGGACGATCGCGTCCACGGCCGTCGCCGCCGCGGCGGGCGCCGGGATCTGCGGCGGACTGGCCTGGTCGACCCACGACACCTTCGCCGCCGGCGGTCAGACCGATCCCACGCTGCGCGACAGGGGCAGCGACCTGGAATTGGCCGCGAATGCGCTGTTCGGAATCACCGCCGCCGCTGCCGTGACGGCCCTCGTGCTCGGCTTCTTCACCGACTTCGATGGCGGGGAGTCCGAGCCCGCCGACGGCACCTCCGTCGCGGCCACGCCCGGAGGAATGGTGCTCCGATGGTGAACGACGCCCGCCGCGCCGTCCCCCGGCTCCTCGTCCTGATCGCCGCCGCGACCGCCTGCTCGTTCGACTGGACCCTGCGCGACGCGACCGGCGAGACCGATGACGCGGGCGGGCTCGACGCAGACGCCGACCCGGATGACGCCGCGGACGCCGGGGATACCGACGACACGACGACAGAACCCGACGATGGAGTTGATGGGGAGACCCCCGACGCCGGCGACGACGGGACCTCCGACGGGGACGTCGCCCCGTGCACGCCCGGCGTCCCCCGGCCGCTCGCTCCCGCCAACGGCGCAGCCGCCGGCGCGCACCGCGGAACGACCGGCCGCCGGCCGACCTTCCGCTGGGACCCCGCGCCCGACGCGTGCCCGGGCGAGACCTACGATCTCCAAGTCACCAGCGAATGCTCGACTCCCGGATTCGATTCATGCGCGTTCGACTCCATCGAGAGCGAGTTCTCGGGCGTCGTCGGCGTCTCCCACCGGCCCGCAGCCGAATTGGACGCGCCGTCCACGCCGCCGTACGGCCGGCGTACCTACTGGCGTCTGCGCGCCTGTTCGCCCACGGGGCCCTGCAGCGCCTGGAGCCCCGTGCGCTACTTCGACGTCGACCGGGCGCCCAACGACATCGATGCCGACGGCGACGCCGACCTGCTGGCCGGAGCGCCGTGGCGGAGGGGCGCCGGCGGCACGATCTCCGGTGCGGGCTCCGGATGGCTGTACCTCGGCGATGCCGCGGCGGACGACGTGGCCGATGTCGTCTACGAGGGAATCGAGTCGGGCGAGAACAAGGGCAATGCCGTCGCCGGCGCGGGGGACCTCGATGCCGACGGCTTCGCCGACTTCGTCCTCGCGGCGTACCAGGCTCCCGGACTCAGCACGTTTGCCGGAGACGTGTACCTGCTGTACGGCGAGTCCCCGGCCGCCGACGCGACCTTCGCCGCCCTTTCGGGTTCGGTGCCGTCCGGACGGTTCGGCGAGGCCGTCCACGGAGCCGGCGACGTGAACGCGGACGGCTATTCGGACGTGGTCGTCGGGGCGCCCTGGAACAACGAGCGCGGCTCGTTCGTGGGAAAGGCCTTTCTCTACCTGGGCGGACCCACGCCGCCCACGGTCGCCGCAGCCGATCTCTTCCCGGACACCACGGCCTCAGAGGAGTTCGGCTCGGCCGTGGCCGGCATCGGCGACGTCAACGGCGACGGATTCGCCGACCTGGCCGTCGGCGCCACGGGCGCCGACATCGGCAGCGACAACATCGGGCGCGTCTACGTCTTCTTCGGCGGCGACCCGTTCAACAACCGCTGGGACGTCGTCCTGGACGGAGCCGGCATCGGCGCCAGGCTGGGCGCCGCCATCGCACCCGCCGGCGACTTCGACGGCGACGGCTACGCCGACTTCGTCGTCGGCGAGCCTGGGACGAGCTCCGCGTTCCTCGTCCGTGGCGGGCGGGACTTCGACGGCACGGTCCTCGATGCCCTGCCTCCACCGACCGGCGTCCGCGTCTTCGGCTCCGCGGTGGCCTGGGCCGGCGACGTCGATGGCGACGGCTTCCACGACGTCGTCGTCGGCGACCCGGCCGCCGATGACGACGGCGACACGATCACCGACGGCCTCGTCGCGCTCTACTTCGGCGACCCCGTCGTGCCGGTGGCCCCTTCGACCCTCCGGCGCGGAGCGCTCGACGAGAGCGAAGAGTACGGCGCCGCGGTGGGGGCGCTCGACTTCGACGGCGACGGCTTCACGGACGTCGCAGCCGGTTCGCCGATGAGCAACTACCTCTCCATCGGCGATACCGGACGGGTCGAGGTGCTGTGGGGCGGCCTGCCGCTCTGGGGCAGCCCCCTCGCCCTCGATGGCGACATCGAGGGCGCGCAGCTCGGCTCCGCCGTCGCCTCCCTCCCTCCCTGACGCGTCCCGATCCGCGGTTCCCGTCGCCCCGGGCGTCCGGCGGCGAAGGGTGCGAGTTCTCAGAGCTCGCCGAGCGAGGATCGCTCGACGGCGGCGGCGGGAATCCGTAGCCCGTTCCACCGCACCACCGCTCGACCGGTTCGCGCGTTGCATCGCTTTGTGCTTGTGAGTGCCGGAGCAAGATGCGATACAGCGCTCCGACAAGGGGGTCGCATGCGCTGCCGCACCGCTTCCATCGCATCGTTCGTACTCGCCGGCATCCTCTCCTCGAGTCCGGCGACCGCCGGGGCGCAGCTGTCGCCCGACGAGTTCTTCGACTTCAACATCGATGCGGATACGGGCTACGCGCTGATCGTCGAGCGCAACTACTGGCACATCGACGCCGAGGCGGCGTTCCGGATCTGGTACTTCGCGACCATGTTCGACGGTCCCGTCAACCTGGACGTCGAAACGTGGGACGTGCGCACCGAGGACTGGGACGAGGCGCGCGACTACATGCGCATCTTCCCCTGCACGCGCTTCGATTGGTCGGATCAGGGCTTCCTGGCGGCGCCGGGGGACTGCTCGGAGCGGGAGCCGGAGGACGAGGAGTGGATGGCCTCCGCACGGCTGGCGCCGATCGAGGACCTCTCGCTCGGTCACGGCCACATCCTCACCGGGTACTCGACCTTCCTCGACGTCGATCACTACACCCTCGGCGTGGCCGGCGAGTTCCAGCTCGGCCGCTGGGCGGGCGGCGACTTGCTGCTGGGCGACGTCACCCGCCCGGACCTGCTCGGCGGGCGGCTCTTCGTCCGTCCCGTGCGGGCGGAGACCGAGCGGAGCCTGCACGAGCTGGAGATCGGGCTCACCGCCGTCGCCGACCTCGGGGCGCCGACGGAGGCGGTCACGGCGCTGGGCGGTGCGCGCCTGCTGGACGCGAGCGGCAACCTGCTGTTCGACACCGGCGAGTTGGTCGCCTTCGGGGCGGACCTTGACTACCGGATGAACGTCGGCGGCGAGCACTTCCTCGGCGCCCGCGGCGACTGGGGCTTCCTGTGGGACACGGGGCGGCCGGCCTCCCGGCAGACGGCCAACCAGGGCGGGCATCTCGCCGTCGGCTACCTCTGGGAGCCCGCCCAGATCCCCGTCACCCTCGACTTCTACGGCGAGTACCGCATGCTCGGCTCGTCGTACATCCCGAGCTACTTCGACGACTACTACGCCGTGCAGCGCGAGCAGTACGCGTTGACGCCGAACCAGCGCACCACCGTGGACCCGACGCTGACCAAGCTCGGCTACCTGCGGACGCTCGAGGATCAGCCGGCGACGTTCGAGCACAGCTACGCCGCGATCCTGCACGTCGACGTCTGGCGCGACTGTCCGGACGCGCTGCTGTGCAACGAGGGCCAGTGGGTACGCTTCCTGCGATTCTACGCGTTCATCGACCAGATCGTCGGGCGCCCCAACTCCGGGTCGCTCGGCTTCGTGGCCCTTGCCCCGGATATCCCGCTGGGCGGCGAGATGTTCCTCTCCTTGCTCGGCGCCTACATCCGCCGCGGGTTCAACGACGGCGGCGACATGTTCGCGCTCGACGGCACCCTGCTCCAATTCCTCGCGCGACTCGACATCTGGGGCGGGCTGTACGTCCTGGCGACCTACGATCACCTGTGGAGGCTCGATCCGGACACCGGCTACTTCGAGGGCGTGTCGAGCTTCCTGGCCACCTTCGGATTCACCGAGGACCTCTTCTGATGGGAGGGACGGGAAACATGGGTCGCGTCGCCCGGATCGTCTCGATCGTCTCGACCGTGGTCCTCCTCGCAGGTTGCGAGGAGATCTACACGGAGTGCCGGCCCGAACGCGCGCCGTCCGACTTCCCGCCGGCGTCGGACACCGCTGCCCGCTGCGCCGCCGTCTGCGCGCATTTCGACTCGCTCGGCTGCCGCCTGGGCTGCCCCTACCTGCCCGACGGGGGTCTGGACGCGGGCGGCGTGCAGGTCACGGCGCTCGATTGCCTCGAGGCGTGCGCGACCGCGGCCGCCGCACCCGACGTCCCGGCGGCGGCGCTCGACGCCGTCCTGCGGTGCTACGCCGGGACCGAGACCTGCCTCCAGGTCGGCGCCTGCTCCCGGCTGTGCGGCGACTCCGCCGGCCCCGTCTGGACCGTACCGGTGAACTGCGTCGAACCGACCCCGTGACGCGCCCGTCGTCGCCGCAGGCGCCGCCGGGGAGGGCGCCGTCGCGCGGGAGCGGGAGGCGCTACGGCAGGACGACGAGCTCCGTCGCGGCGGGGTCGACCTCCCCCGGCGCCGACGGGTCGATCGACACCGAGGCCAGCACGTTCAGGCCCGAGGCCTCGCGCCACGCTCCGTCGTTCGCCAGCCGGATCGCGTAGCGCGCGTCGTCGCGCAGCCGCGCCGCCGCGTCCGGCAGCCACAGCGCCAGCTCGAACGATCCGGGAGCCAGCGTGGCCGGCACCCGCAGCCGCACCGCGACCTCGATCTCCTCCCCGGGCAGCCAGCGGCGCGGGTCGAGCCCCGTCACCAGGGCCACCTCCCGCGAGGCGCCGTCGAGCACGACGTTCAACGGCCGCGGGTTGATCGGAGCCGCCCAGCCGTCGTTCCGCAGCGTCACCCGCAACGGCAGGACACCCCCCGGCGGCACCCGCGGCGCGTAGGTCAGCGCCACGGCCGCGAGCCGGTATCCCAGCCGTCGCTCGATCTCCGGCCGGCAACCCTGCGCCGCCCAGCCGGCCACCACGTCGGGATGGTAGCCGTCGTTGAGGATGCTCCAGTGGAACCGCTCCAGCTCCGCCAAGGCCGTCGGGCAGTCCGACCGCGGGGGGTTCACGTGGCACGTCTCGCCCTGCATCGGCACGTAGAGCGTCTCCTGAGCCACGAATCCCTTCCAGAGGTCGATCTCGTCGCTCGGGTACGTGCCGTAGTCGGTATCGCTGGCCAGGAAGCAGTCGTTGTGGTGCCCGACCCGCGCCGCGTAGGAACCGTCCCAGGCGTCGCCCTCGGCCAGCGGCCCGCCGTAGCCGTCCCGCTTGTACGGCGGGTACCGCAGCAGCACCGCGCGGCTCGCCGGCAGGGCGTCGAGGATCGCCTCGAGGATGTCGAACTTGTCCCGCGGGTTGTCGAGCAGCCCGTTCGTCGAGGTGTGCCATTCGCCCCAGGCGCCGATGAACCCGGCCTGCATCACGGCGATCACGTCCACGTGGTCCCGCAGCAGCGGCGCCAGCTGCTCGATGTGGCGCAGGATCCGGTCCTTCGGAGCGTCCGGCTCGGAGTCGGGATACGGGCCGAAATTGTACGAGAAGCGCAGCACGACCTTGATGCCGGCCGCCCGCGCCTCGCCGAAGCCGGCCGCGATCGCCTCGAGCAGCGCCGCGTCCAGGTCGCGCTCCCGGTAGTCGTCCAGCCGCACGTAGGCGTGTGCGAGCGTGAATCCCCTCTCCCGGACCCAGCCGTAGCCGCGGTCGCTGACGAGGTCGAGGCTGGCGTAGAACCCGCGCTCGGGGTTGAGGAACAGGTCGTCCGTCGTCACCGGCGCGAGCGTGGTCGTGGGCGGGTCGCCCCCGTCCGCCGCCGTGTCGGCCCCGCCGTCGCCGCCGTCCGGAGCGTCGGGCGAGCCGTCCCATGGGCCGTCGGCCTCCGGCCCCCCCTCGTCCGTCGCCGCCTCGACGTCTCCGGCCGCGTCGTCGCCCCCCGCGTCTCCGGCGTCGCCGCCGCCACAACCGACGCCGGCCGCGACGGCCAGCGCGCCGAACCACACCCGCCACCAGCAGTTGTCGCTCACGGCAGGTCCAATAGCATCCGGGTCCGGGGCGGGCAAGTGCGCGCAGGGCCAGGGCGCGGCAGAAGTGCTGGTCGACGGCGCGCCGCGTCGCATTTCGCGCCGCACGAACTCGGTCGGCAACAACCCGCCGCGGGCGCAGGCCATCGCCATGCGGACCGGGGATCAGCGCTCGAGGAACAACGGCACCACCGCGGGCTCCGACAAATTGCCGGCTTCGTCGAAAGCCACCGCCTCCAGCACCAGCTCGCCCGGCGAGAAGTCGCCTGCGTACAGCTCCAATCGTGCCTCGGGCCCTCTCGCCGTCGCCGCCGGTGCGCCGCCCAGCCGCAGCTCGACCCACACCGACTCGTCGCGGGTGTCGATGGCCCGTAGCCGCACCGGAAACCAGCCCGCGGGAACGCCGCCCGGCGCCGGCTCGAGGATCTCGACCCGCGGCGGCGTGGCATCAACGTCCACCCCGATCCGTTTCACGGTCTCGTTGCCCGCCGCGTCCCGCACCCGCAGCCGGGCCTCGTAGCGCCCGTCTGCCAGGGCTCCGGTGACGATGCGCACCAGCGAGTAGTCCCATGCCTCGCCGAGCGTCCCCGGATATGCGTCCGGGAAGTCCTGCACGATCGCGGCGCCCGCCAGCTCCACCTCGACCGAGCCCAGCATCCAGGCGTCGGCCACCCACGCCGCGAACTCGTCCCCGGGACGCAACAGGACCGTGACCGGATGGACGACCGGCGGGGAAAGATCGACCAGCATTCCCGTGACCGAGGTCCCGGTAGCGTTGCCGGCGTCGTCCTCGACCGAGACGAGCAGCGTGCCGAAACCCTCGCCGAGCATCGCACCCGTCAGCTCCACCGAGTCCTCCACCCCGGACAGCGACATCGTCCCGGTGTTGCGGAACGAGTACCGGGCCTCGGCGAGCTCGACATTGTCGGTGGCCGTCAGCGCGAGCGCCGAGTCCGGGCCGAGCGGCGGGAACCGCGGGACGTCCAGCGTCGCGTTCGGCGCGATCCGATCCGGCGGCGGAGGCTCCGGCGGCGGGTCGTCGTTCCAGTCGAACAGGCAACCTGCCGTCGCCGCCAGCGCCACCGTGCACAACGCCCGGATCACGGCGCTTCCTCCACCAGCTCCACCGTCGTCTCCACGATTCCGCCGGCCTCCGTTCGCTCGAAGACCCGGACGCCGCGATCCGCGTCGCCCACGTACAGCCGGCCGTCGTCGCCGAGCGCCGCGGCGGCGCCGACCCCGGTGAACCACGCGGCGGCCGTGAGCGTCGGCTCGGCCGCCAGCAAATCCACCACGGCGACCTGACTCACGTAACGATCGCGGTCGGCGGACACGACATAAGCCGTGCCCACGTCCGCGGCCAGGGCGACGTAGTCCCCGGCGGCCAGCTCCAGCCGCGACAGATCCGACGCGGCGTGCACGACCAGGGCCGCCCGTTGTCCCAGCGAAGCGAGCTCCACCACGCCGGCCTTGGATCCCGCCAGCAGGCGGCGAGGCAGGCCGTCCAGCCAGCGGCTCGGGTCGAGAATCGTCGTCGGATCGAAGACCCCGTGCGCGTCGAGCTCCGCCGCCCGACCCCCGGCCAGACGGATCGCCGCCGGCCACTCCGCCGCGGCGACCAGTGTCGCCCCGTCGAAAGCGAGTACGGCCGCCGGCAACTCGGCCCGCCGGAACAACGCCAGGCGATCAAGGAGCGGCCCGCCGCTTTCGGACCGCGAGCCGGGCCGCAGGACCCGCAGCAGGACGTCGTCGGCGACGATCAGGAGATCGTCCCCGTCGGTCGCAATCCCATGCGGCCAGATCCGCGCCGGCACCACGAACGAGGGATGATCCTCGACGAATACCGTGCCGTCCGCCGTCGCCGTCACCCATCGCCCGTCGCCCAGGAACGCGGCGGCCACGGCGTCGCCGAATTCCGGCCGCACGGGGGTCGTCCGGACGAAGTCGCCGGGCTCGTTCTGCTCGAGCGGCTTGCCTTCGGTCGGAGCGGTGCGGAAGAGCCCACCGCCGGGACCGACCACCAGCAGGCGGCCGTCCGAGAAGGCCATGTCCGACACCAGCCTCGGCTCGTCGTAGCGTCCGACGTGCTCCAGCCCGGCCGCCACGCGGTCCCGCACCTCGACCGCCCGCAGTCCGATCCGACGGGCGTCCCCGAACGCGTACAACACCCCCGGCGCAGGCAGGGTCTGCACGGGATCCCGGCCCCGGGGCGGAGGCTCCGGGGCGAGCACGTCCTCCCAGGGCAGCACCACCCACGGCGGCTCCTGGGCGCAGTCCTCTTCCGTCCCGTCGGATGCGTCGTCCGGAGGCCGGACTGTCGAGCGACAGGTCATCCCGGGATTTTCCGCCGGCAGGTCGAGCACGCCCCATTCGCCTCCGGCGACGTAGAGTCGCCCGTCCGCCACCCGCACCCCGCTTGCGTAGAACGCCGGGTCGTCCGCGATCGTGCAGTTCCCCCGCACGAACGGATGCTCGGGGTCCGAGACGTCCACCGCCACCGCGCCCCGCCGACCCGCGGCGACGAAGACGTGATCGCCGGCGAGCACGACGTCCTTCGCCGGCGCCACCAGGCGTCCGTCGACCCGCGCGTCACCCACCCAGGTCCGACCGATCACCCTGCCGGCCGCCAGATCGACCACCAACAGCGCGTCGCAGGCCGCGACGTAGGCCACACGCTCGCGCACGGCCACCGCCGCGGCGTAGCCGTGGATCGGAAGCTGCTCCGCCACTCGCGGCCCGCCGGACTCCAGCTCCACGCGAACCAGCCCCGCCGCCCCCGCCGCCACCCAGACCGACGTCGCCGTCGTGCGCCGCAATCCGCTCTCCGTCGCCGGCTCGACCACCGTGCGCTCGACCTCCAGGTCCAGCGCCGGGCCCGGCAGCGCCACCGACGCCGTCCGCACCGGATGCCTCGGATCGGACACATCCGCGATCACCAGCCCGTCGTCCGCGGACGCCAGCAGCAGGCGTCCCTGGTGCGCAACCACCGCCAGCGGCCGGCCGAAACCCGAGGCGAGGCCGATCCGCCGCGGCGCGGCCGGGTCCGACACGTCGAGCACCCACAGATGCGACGCGTCCACCGCGTAGAGCACGTCGCCGATCACCGCCCCGTCGCGGAACATCGGCACCTGGAACGCGTCCAGGTAGCCCGGCTGCCCGATGCCCCCGCACACCTCGTCCACCAGCACCCACTCGATCCCCTCACGCCCGCAGTGTGTGGTCGAAACCGCCTCCCAACGGGTGCCCGTCGGCGGCGGGCCCGCCGGAGGCGTCGGCGGACCCTGATCGTCCGGCGGGCCGTCACCCCATCCGTCGCCGAAATCCGCCCCGCCGCAGAACCCCCCCCCCCCCGCGCAGGC
>JACRCZ010000154.1 GCA_016218765.1 Deltaproteobacteria bacterium
CCCCTCGCGGGTCGCGGTGAAGACTCGGTGCCCGGGCTCGACGAAGACGCTTCCCTTCAAAGGCGCCGGCCCGAGGCTCTTGCCGTCGAGGGAGACGTGCGCGCCGTCGACGCTCGCTCGGACGGTGACGACGCCCACCTCCGCCTTCGCGAGGGCGAGGCGGTCGGGCTCGGATTGCGCATCCGTCGGAGCGGCATGCTCAAGCACAGTTGCCCACCCCCAGCCGGCGCAAGCGCCGGCTGCCCCTCCCAAGCGTCGTGCTCGCGCCGCGGGCCGCGCGGCCGAGCGCTCGAGCCAATGCCGCGGCTCCGCGCGACCCGCAAGCAGCGGCCCGCGCCGCTGCGCGCGCCGCGGGAGGGGCTCGGGGCTGTGGGTTTGCGCTTGCATGAGGTGGGCTCTCTTCGATGCGCGCGGTCGTGGGGTGAGGCCGTTGCGGGACGCGCTGCGCTCACGACGTGCCTCCGCGCACGCCCTCCCGTGAGGCTCCGGGGGCGCGATGCGCCGTCGATCTCGACGAGACCGATCAGAACTGCTGCGTCGGCCCGGTCGCTCCGTCCGCGCCATTGCCGCTCGGCCCGGCGCCGAGTCCGCCCTGGCCGGGCGTGCCGACGTCGAACGTCACGCCCGCCGCGTCGGGAGCCGTCCCCGTGAACGCGAGGCCGAGGGAGTGGCCGCCCCGGCCGCCGCCGCCCTTGCCGCCGAAGCCGCCCTGGCCGCCGCTTCCGCCGGCGCAGGCGTTCAAAGTGGCAGGAGTCGTGCCGCTGCCGATGCCGCCGTCCCCACCGTTTCCACCGGTGCGACCGCCTTGGCCGTCGCCGCCCTCTCCGCCGCCACCGCCCGTCGCGGAGTGCAGGGTCACCTCCGTGAACGTCACTGTCGCGCCGAGGCTCACGAATGCGATCGAGGCTCCGCCTGCCGTACCCCCGAGCCCGCCGAAGCCTCCGCATCCGCCGGAGCCGCCACCGCCACCCGAGGGACCTCGCACGTCGGGTGTGGCGTCGCGCCCGCGCGCGCCACCGCCGCCGCCACCGCCCTGCCCAGGCAGGCCGCGGCCGCCCTGGCCACCTGGCGGGGCCGGCGAGTAGCCGGCCGAAGTGAGGGTGCCGAGTCCGCTCGCGCCGGGACCGGCGTTGCCGGCGCCGCCGTTCACGCCTGCGCCACCGAGCCCCTGACCCGCGACGCAATTCCAGTTGCCGGCACTCGTCTCGCCGAGACCAGCGGTGCCTCCGCCCAGAGCGGGAAGACCGGGTCCACCGGGTCCGGCATCGTTCACCACCGCCCCGACGACCGTACCGCCGGTACCGCCGTTGCCGCCGGCGGCCGTGTCGCACAGTGCGTTGATGCGACCCTCTCCGGGCGATGTCGGGATTCCCGGTGTCGTCGTGTCCGCCGGATTCCCATTCCCACCCTTGATCGCCGCATCATTCGGATCCGTCGGGCCGATGTCATCCGTCGGCGTCGCGCCCTTCTCCCCCACCGCGCCGTTCCCCGCGAAGACGTCCGTCCGCTCGAATGCCGCCGTCGCCCCGTCTGCGATGACGCCGATGGAGCTCGTGATGGCTGCCGTACCCGCGGCGGCGTGGATCTCGAAGTCCGCGACGCCGCTCGCCGCGGCGCCCTGCGGCAGGATCATCGCGATCTGCGCGTCCGGCGCGAGCACCGTCTTGTCCCCCGTATAGTGCCAATCCGCGCAGTCGAGCCCCCCGAAGAGGTTGCTCCCGGCGGGCACCTGCACGGTCGCGGTGTCGGCTGTCGGGGCCGCGCACGCATACACGACGGCCGCTCCACCGGCGAGCGCCGTCGCGACGCTCGCATACGGATTGCCGCGCGTGCCGTCGCCCGTCCCGTCGTTGCCGTTCGTGCCGGACACGAACACACCCGCGCAGGTGTCGGGCAGGGGCGTGTTGGCCGGCAGATCCGAGGGCACGCAGCCCGGATCGACCGAGCCGCCGGAGCCGGCGGTGCCGGTGGTCGAGGTCGTGCCGCCGCAGGTGTTGAAGACCTCGCAATCCGAGCTGTTGTCGAAGCAGCCAGCCGCCGTGGCGGCGGCACCGAGGCTCCCCAACGCGACGAGACCGACGATGCGATACGTTCTCATGCGGACCCCACTCGTTCGTTTCAGAAGGCCGAAGAAACCATGGCGCCGGCATAGCCGGGCCCGAAGACCGGGAGCACGAGGGCCTGCGCGGGGCTGCCCTGGCTCGCGCCCGCGATGATGCCGCCGAGCCCGGCGCCGAGCCCGACGCCCCCGACGATCCACATCGCCATTGCGGCATTCGAGAGGCTGTCTCGCGACGACGCCGCGTCGCGGAGCTCGGTGCAGGTGGCGTTCGTCGAGGACTCCGGGCAGCTCGTGCCGCTCGCGCGGATGCCGGCCGACAGATCGTCCATGTCCGCGGCCTTCCCATTCGCCATGGCCGTGAGCACGGCGCCGCCGAGGATGCCGACCCCCGCGATGCCCATCCCGATGCCCCCGACGATGTACCCGGCCGGGCTCCCCTCCTTCGCCACGAGCTCGAGGCTCACGTCCGCGCTCTTGCCCTTCGCGACGTCGACTTCGCTCCTCGCGGGCTCGTACCCCTCGCGGGTCGCGGTGAAGACTCGGTGCCCGGGCTCGACGAAGACGCTTCCCTTCAAAGGCGCCGGCCCGAGGCTCTTGCCGTCGAGGGAGACGTGCGCGCCGTCGACGCTCGCTCGG
>JACRCZ010000150.1 GCA_016218765.1 Deltaproteobacteria bacterium
ACCTCGCGGTAGTTGTCGAGCACGTGCTCGACGACCTTCATGTACTGGAAGAGGTCGACCTGCCCGGACTCCTGGTTGTAGCGGGCCTCGAGCTGCCGGTCGGCGCCGAGGGCCTTGTGGGCGGCGTTCTGGATCGCGGCCTCCACGGCCTCGATCAGCACCTTGCGATCGATGCCCTTGTCGCGGCTGACGTGGTCGATGATCGTATCGATCGTCACGGAGGGCGCCGCCGGCGCCTGCTGCTTCCTCATCGCTTCCTCGCTTTGTTCGCCGGATGCCCCGGCTTCTCCGGCCGGCGGATCTCGACGACCAGCCGGGCCGAGACGACGTTCTCGTAGTCGATGCGCCGGGGCTCGCCCCCCGGCCCGCTCCCCGCGGCCGGCGGCACGAGCAGGAACCCCCGGGGGTCGGCCTGCGCCAGCAGTCCCCGCAGATGCCGCGAGCCGTCCAGCGGCTCCTTCGTCCACACCTCGATCGGACGCCCCCGATGCCGCACGAAGTCCGCGGGACGGACCAGCGGGCGCTCGAGGCCCGGGGAGGAGACCTCGAGGACGTACGAGCCGACGATCGCCCCGTCGGCATCGATCGCCGCCTCGATCTCCCGCGACGCCCGGCCGCAGGTCTCGACCGAGACCCGGCTGCCCTCGTACGCCGCCGGCGGCGGTTCGGCGCCGGGGACGAGCGGCAAGGCGGCCCGCTTCCAGTCCTCGTCGGTCGGCTCGGGCAGGACGGTGTCGAGGAACACGGTGACGACGGAGCGCCGCTTCCCCTGGCTGAGTCGTACGACGACGACATCGCAGCCGAAAGCGGCCACGATCGGCCTCGCCAACGCCTCGACCCGACGCCCTGCTTCCTGCATCCTTGCCCCCGCCGCCAAAAAAAAAGCGGACCACCCGACGGGAGGTCCGCCTCGAGGATCAAAGCGGCGCCTACCTCTACTGGGCGCGCTAGATAACATCCCGGAGGCCGGAAGGCAAGCGGAAAGAAACGTGGGCAGGACGAGGGGAAGTGGGTCGTCCGGGTCGAGTTTTGGGTTGGCCGATCGGGACGAGCTCCTGGTCCGGAGGGGCGGGGGCAGGGGCCAGGATTGACAGGCCGACACCCGTGGCTAGCTTGGCGCGCGAATCGGCCGCGAGATGGCTGGGGACGCGGAAAGGGGAGTACGGTCATGCAGCGTAGTGCGAAGGCGGTTTGGACCGGCGGATTGAAGGACGGACAGGGACGGTTCGGCGTCGGCAGCGGCGTCATCAAGGAGCAGAAGTACGGATTTCGCACGCGCTTCGAGAACGAGCCGGGGACCAATCCGGAGGAGCTGATCGCGGCCGCCCACGCGAGCTGCTTCAGCATGGCCCTGAGCGGCAACCTGGGCGATCGGGGCATCACGCCGGAATCGATCGAAACGACCAGCACGATCACCTTCGAGAGCCTCACGCTGAGCAGGAGCGCGCTCCGGACCGTGGTCAAGGCGCCCGGCGCGGATCGAGCCAAGGTCGAGGAAGCGGCTGCAGCCGCCAAGTTGAGCTGCCCGATCTCCAAGGTCCTGCGCCTCGAAATCACCCTCGACCTCACCGTGCAGACGTAGCGGCCCGCCGCCCGCGTTGAATTCCTGCGCCGCCCGCCGTACGCTGCGTCCCGCCATGGCCCGGAGCATCGTCCTGGAGCTGGTCGTGCGCTGCGAGCGCTGCCTCGCGCCGGTGCCCGTGCCGACCGTCTGCTCGTCGGCGACCTGCGAGCGCTGCGGGTCGGTACAGGCGCTGCCCGACGCGCTCTGGACGGGGGTCTTCCCGCCGTCCGACTCCGTCGCAATCCTGCGACGCCTGGGGCGCGGCGGCGTGGAGTACAAGCCGCACGACGAGCGCGTGTCGCGCGCGGTGTGGATCCGGCGCGCGCCCTTCTGCCCGGGATGCGGCACGGAGCTGGACGAGGCGCGCATCCAGTCGCGCCTCGGCGCGGGACAGCTGCCCTGCCCCGCCTGCGGCCGGAAGCTGGCGGTCCGCGCCGCGGACGAGCTCTGCCGCGCCCTCCAGCCCGACGCGCTGGCCGTGGTGAGCCAGCTCGCGGAGGACGAGCCCGCCACGCACCGCACACCGGTCATACCGTCGTGCCCGACCTGCGGCGCACCGCTGCTCGCCGACGGACGCTCGCGCTCGGTCGCCTGCCGCAAGTGCGGGGCGGCAAGCGTCTTGCCCGACGAGGTGTGGGCGCAGTTCCACCCCGTGGAAATCCCGCGACCCTTCTTCCTGCTCTGCACCCGGGGGACGTCGACGGCCGAGCGCTGATCGGCCGCGGCAGCGACCCTACCGTGCCTGCGGCTCGTACAGCTCGATCGTGTCCAGGGGGTTGCCGGCCGCGTCCAGGCCGCCGATGACGGCGATCTGGCCGGTGGGAAGGCGGACGACGGCGGCGGCGGAGCGCGGGGTGCGCATCGGCTTGCGGATCGCGACCGGGTAGTCGGCGTCCACGAGCACCGTGTCGGTCGGGTTCTCCGAGGCATCGACGCCGCCGATGAAGATGGCCCGCGTGTCGCCGTTCTCGGCATCGATCGGGACGCCGACCGCGTCGACGAAGCCGCCGGCGGACAGCACGGTTCCCCCGTCGGCCCAGCGCGAGCAGGCAGGGGGACCTTCGGTGCAGCCCAGATCGAGGATCCGGGCGTGGGTCTCCAGGGTCGTGCCGTCGGTGCCGAACCCGCCGAGGACGATGACCTTGTCGTTGCCGACGAGGGCGGCGGAGCTTCGCGTTCGCGACTCGTCGGGCGACTCGAAGTCCTCCTCGACCGCGCCCGTCGCGGGATCGAGGAGCGCGGCGGCCATCGTTCCCAGCTCGTTTCCCCCGTAGAGCAGGAAGCGGAGACCGTCGGCGGTCCGGACCGGGGTGACCGACGGGTCGGCGCGATCCAGCGTGTCGGCGACGGTCGTGATCTCGGTCCCGGTACCGCGGACGAGCAGCGGCACGGCGGCGTCGGAGCCGTCGAAACCGCCGAGGAACATGGCGCTGGCGTTGTCCATGTCGATGACGCGGGGTCCCTTCCAGATGTCGGGCAGGTCGAGCGGCAGGGGAATCTGCGACCAGGTCTGCGTCGGGCCGTCGAACATGTCGGCGGTGCTCGAGGCCATGACGCCGCCGAGCAGCAGGGTCTGGTCGGCGTTGAGCGCGACCATGGCGAAGCGCGAGCGCGGCACGGGCATGTCGGGGACGCCCGGCACGGCCTCCCAGGCGTTGAGGTCGAAGACCTCGACCGTCGTCGTCACCCCGCCGGCCGTCGTCCCGCCGGCGACGAGCAGCCCGCCGTCGCCGACGACCGCCGCGCCGTGCAGCGCCCGGGCCACGGACAGCCGCATCGCGGCGGGTGCGTACGACCACTGATCGAGCGACAGCACCAGGACGCCGACCGTCAGGACCCGTCCCTTGACGATGTCGAACGGCACCGAGCGGCCGCGGGCGCGCACGTTGTTGCCCGAGTCCTCGGCCGTCACCTCGAGCACCGACGTCTCCATCTCCTCGGGGAACGAGTAGGTGAAGGTCAGGTCGCCCGAGGTGCCGCCGTCGGCCGCCAGCGTTTCGACGAAGGTATCGACGTCCGACTTGTGGAACGTGAAGACGAGGCGCGCGTTGCCGGCGAGCGGGTTCAACCCGTCGGGCAGGAGGACCTGGACGGTGACCCGCGCCGGCGGCGTCGCCTCGTCCCCGCAGGCGCCGAGGCCGGGCGCGAGGCCGAGGGCGAGGCAGGCCGCGAGGGGCCGCGTCGCGCGCGCCGCCGCGCTTCGTGGGAGCTTCGGGCGTTCCATCATTCCACCTCCGGAACTCGGACGATGTAGATGCGGGCGCCGACGACCGCGCGCCCGACCAGCTCGTACATCGTTCCCGTGAAGGAGCGCGCGGAGAGACCGCCGGCGCTCTGGCTCACCTCGAGATCGTTCAGGCCGGGGAGCAGGGGCACGACGAGCGCGAAGGTGCCGTCGGGACTCACGGTGGTCTCCGTGAACTGCGTCGGCCGCGCGAGGAAGTTGGCGACCCGGATCGTCGCCCCGGGCTCGCCCCGCCCGTTCATCGGCGCCTCGGCGCCCGGCGTCACGAGATCGAGCGCCGCGACGTCGACCGCCGGTCCGTGCCAGACGGTGGCGGCGTCGACGTCGAGGGGGAGGGTCCCGGGAGCATCGATCCGCACGCGTCCGCCGCCGCCGGCGCCGCCCGCCGCGCCGCTCGCGCCCGCCGCGCCGCCTTCCCCGCCGCGCGCCTGGAGCGCGCCGTC
>JACRCZ010000151.1 GCA_016218765.1 Deltaproteobacteria bacterium
CCTCGGGCGCCGCCGCGGCCGCCCCGTAGGGCACGAACGGGACCGCCGCGCGGTGCGTCGCGGGCCGTCCCTCCGCAACCGGCGCCACGCCGGGGAACGGGACGAACGGCGGCGGCACCGGGATGACCGATCCGGCCGAAGTCGCGCGATACGCGGCGTGCGACGGCGGCTCGGACGACCGCCGGCCGGGAGACAGGGTCGGAACCGCCGGCGTGGGATGCGAGACGACAAGCGGCTTGGGCGGCGTCGCCCGCAGGTCGAGGTCGCCCAGCGCCGCCTCCTCGTCGGGATCGAGCGGTCCGGCGTCATCGATCAGCGGCGCCGCCGACTCCTCCTCCGGCTCTTCCGTCAGCTCGATCGGGACGTCCTCGTGCGGCTCCTCGCCGCCCAGCACCACGGTGCGCGTCGTGGGGATCCTGGTCGTGGGCTCCGGATCCCGCGCGGGCACACCGGATTCGTCGGACAGCGTCTCGCCGTCCGCCGAGCCCGGGGGCCCGCCTCCGGTCCCACCGGTTCCGCCGGGCCCATTGGGCCCCGACCGCTCCATTCAGGCCTCACCCCGCACCGGCCGGCGCCCCCCGAACAACGCCCTCGCCCACGCGCACGGCCCCGGCGCGGCGCATCCATAGTACCGGATGTCCGGGCGCAGGCCAAATGACCAGAACGGTCGAGCCGAGATTGAACGAACCGATTTCCTCCCCGCGCACCACGGGGATCGGCGGATCGAGCGCGACCGGCGCGCCGCCGGCCCGCGCGCGCAGCTCCTCACCCGTCACGAACGTCAACCGCGTCCGCGCCACGCCGAAGGCCGCCACCAGCACCACGAAGACCGTGCCGCCCCGCGTCGCCTCCAGCTCCAGGATCACCCGCTCGTTGCTCGACAAGACGTCCGGACGCAGCCGGAAGCCGAGACGGTTCACGGGGAGCCGCGTGCCGGGCACCGACTGCCAGCTCCGCACCCGCCCGGACACCGGCGAATGGACGCGATGGTAGTCGTTCGGCGCGAGGTACACGACGAAGTAGTGCCCGCCGCCGGACACCGCTTCCGCATGGGGCCCGAGCGCCCGGCCGATCGGAAGCGCGGCGCCCTTGACGGGCACGACGGGATCCCGGCCGGCGGCGAACGAGCCCACGGCCTGGAGCACGCCATCGGCGGGCGAAACCCACGCCGCCGCGTCGGGGTCCACGGGCCGCGCGTCGTGCCGCAGCGGACGCGCAAAGAACTCCCCCAGCGACGCGAATCGCTCGAGCGGCCCGTCCACCTCGCTGAGGTCGATGCCGCCGAGCCGGGCGAGAGCGCGGAACAGCGGCGCGCGAACCGGCACCGGCAGACGTGCGTCCGCCGTACGCTCCAGCAGCGGATACCACACCGGCGTCGCCGCCATCTCGAACGCCCGTGCGAGGAAATTCCGGTCCATCATCGAGCCGGGGCCCCATCCCCGCAAGGCAGGCACGATAGCGTCCCGTATGGCTCTCGGCAAGGGAGCCGGCTTGCCCGGCATGCCGACGTCCGGCTTGCGGCGCGGCCCGGCCCGGGCTAGCTTGCAGCGGCGCGGGGGGTCGGAGGGCCGGGTGGAAGGCCGCCGCTTCTTTCTCGTCACCATGGGCTGCCAGATGAACCGCCACGACTCGGCGCGCATGGCCGAGGCCCTGCGCGGCGCAGGGCTCGAACCTGCGGAAAGCCTGGCCGGCGCCGACCTGTGCGTCGTCAACACCTGCTGCGTCCGCGACAAGGCCGAGAACAAGGCACGCGCCGCCATCGGCCGCCTGGCCGCGTGGAAACGCCGCCGCCCCGGTCGCACCGTCGTCGTCGCCGGCTGCGTCGCCGAGAAGCTCGGCCCCGGCTGGCTGAACGCGTTCTCCCACGTCGACGCCGTCCTCGGCCCCGACCGCCTCGATGCCCTGACTCGCGTCGCCGCCGGCCCGGCCGGCACGCCGTTCGTCTCCACCGGCTTCACCGCCGGCGCTCCGGCCGACTTCCTCGCCGCCCGCCCCGACCTCGCGGCCCCCGGCCCGACCGCGTTCGTTACCGTCTCCAAGGGTTGCAGCCAGCACTGCACGTTCTGCATCGTTCCGGCCGTCCGGGGAGGACTGCGCTGCCGCCCGGCCGTCGACGTGGAGGCCGAAGCCGCGGCGCTCGTCGCCGCCGGGGCCCGCGAGCTCGTGCTCCTCGGCCAGGCGGTCAACGACTACGACGACCGCGCCGCAGGTTTCGCCGCCCTGCTGCGCCGCGTCGGCGCCGTGCCCGGACTGCGGCGCCTGCGCTACACCAGCCCCCACCCCCGGTTCGTCGACGCGGATACCGTGCGCGCCCACGCCGACGTCGCGCCGCTGTGCGAACACGTGCACCTCCCCGTCCAGTCCGGCGCCGATCCCGTGCTCCGCCGCATGGGCCGCCGGACCACACGCGAGGAGATCCTGCACCGGGTCGATGCCCTGCGCCGCGCGCGACCCGGCATGACCTTCGGCACCGACGTGATCGTCGGCTTCCCCGGCGAGACCGATGAACAGGCCGGGGAAACCGTGTCGCTCGTCCGCGAGGTCGGCTTCACCCAGGTCTTCGCCTTCACCTACTCGCCGCGACCGGGCACCGCCGCGGAACGCTTCCCCGACGACGTGCCCGCGCCGGTCAAGGCCGCACGCCTCCAAAGCGTGCAGGAGGCGGCGGGCGCCCTCGCCGACGCCCACCGCCGGTCGCTCGTCGGCACCACCGTCGAGGTGCTGATCGAGGGTCCGAGCGACCGCGGCGGCGGGAGGTGGCAGGGGCGGACGCGGAACAACGACGTCGTCCACCTGGACGCCGCCGGCGGCACCACGCCTCCGGGCTCGCTCGTCGAGGTCGTCGTCGGCGAGGCACGGCCGCACTGCCTGATCGGCACGCGGGCGGGAACGGGCCGATGAACTCCCGAGTCCGCTCGTGGTGGCCGGTCGCCGCGTGGGCCGTCGTCGTTCTCACCCTGTCGTCCATTCCGCGCTTCGCGCCGCCCTCCGCCGGGATCCCCCACGTCGACAAGCTGGCCCACTTCCTGGAATACGCCGTCCTGGCGCTGCTGCTCGTGCGCGGCCTGTCGTTCGAGCCGCGGACGCGAGCCTGGCCCGCGCTCGCGCTGGTCGCCGCCGCGGTCGCGGCCATCGCCGTCTTCGGCGCGCTGGACGAGCTTCACCAGTCCGCCATCCCGGGCCGCTCGACGAGCGGCTGGGACTGGCTCGCCGACAGCGGCGGAGGCGTCCTGGGCGCCGCCGCCGGAGCACGCCTGTGGCTCCGGCGCCGCAAGGCAAGGAGGTCCCATGAACCCGTCTGAACGCGGTCCGCTCATCCTTCCGTTCCGCGGGGTCCTCCCGCGCGTCCACCCCAGCGTGTACCTCGCACCGGACTGCGTGCTCACCGGCGACGTCGAGATCGGCGAGGGCTCGTCGGTCTGGTACTACGTCGTGGCGCGCGGCGACGTGAACCGCATCCGGATCGGACGCCGGACCCACGTGCAGGACCTGAGCGTCGTCCACGTCACCTGGAAGACCGGCCCCACCACCATCGGCGACGACGTGACGCTCGGACACGCCTGCGTCGTCCACGCGGCGACGATCCACGACCGCAGCCTGATCGGCATGCGCGCCGTCGTGCTCGACGGCGCCGAGGTCGGGCCGGACTCCATCGTCGGCGCCAACGCCCTCGTCCCCCCCGGGATGAAGATCCCGCCCGGCAAGGTGGCCATGGGCGTCCCGGCGAAGATCGTCCGCGACCTCACCGACGCGGACCGCAGGTGGATCCTCGAGCTGGGCGAGCGCTACGCCGTGAACACCATCCCGGGGTATCGGGACTGAAAACCCTACGGGGCGCCCGGCTCGGGCCTCGCCAGCCCGGCCAGGCATTCGCGCTGCGCCGCGGCGAGGTTGCGGACATCGACGTCCAGGTCGTCCTGGATCGACACGCCGATGCGCTCGGTCTCCACCGAGCGGTCCGCGTTGGACCACCAGATGAACATCGCCTTGCCCTTGATGCGCCGGACGGGAACGGTGCCCCAGAAGCGGGAGTCGTTGGAGTTGTCCCGGTTGTCGCCCATCACGAAGACGTGGCCGGACGGGACGCGGTACCCGCCCTGGCGCGCGTCCTCCGTGCCGCGCCGCGGATACGGCCGGCCGGGCAGCTCGCCGCCGACCCACAACAGCTCGCCGCCACCGACGTCCCGGTAGCCCGAGCGCCCCGGCGCCGGCGAGCGGCCGCGGCTCCCGTCGTGGTACTGCCGCACCGCGTACGTCACGCCGCCCAGCCGCTCGACGAAGACGTCGAACTCGGCCTTCCTCGAGCGCGGATCGTCGCGCTCGGCGGTCATCACGGTGGACAGGGCGCAGCGCGGTACCGTGCGGCCGTTGATCCGCAACGTCCCGTCGTCCTGGACCTCGAGCCGGTCACCCTCCACCGCCACGATGCGCTTGATGAAGTCCTCGCCCGTCTTGGGCGAGCTGAAGACGATGACGTCGCCGCGCTGCGGCGACGAGTACTTCACCGGCAGCCACTCGCTGAACGGAAAGCGGACGCCGTACGCCAGCTTGTTGACGAAGATGTGGTCGCCCACCTCGAGCGTCGGGAGCATCGAGCCCGAGGGGATCTTGAACGCCTCGACGACCGACTCTCGAAGCACGAACGCCGCCAGCACGGCGAGCCCGATCTGGAGGCCATACTCGACGTAGACACTGTACTTCATGAAGCCGAGGTGCTTGTCGAACAGCGCCTCCAGGCCGTCCAGCGGCTCGCGAAGCTCGGTGGAGGCGCGCTTGTCGCGCAGCGCCTTGCGCAGCTCCGCGACGGATTCGCCGACCTCCCGGGCCACGGCCTCGCTCAGCATCCGGCGATACCACGGCCGGCGGATCGCACGGCGGGCCAGCCGCGCGAGCTGCGACGCGTGGCGGCGGATCTGCCGCCGGCGATAGCCCGGCTCGGCGGCGACCCAGCTCCACAGCGGGATCTTCTCCCGAATGCCGTAGGCGACGTACGCCGCGATCGCGAAGCCGAGCAGGAGCTGCCAGGGCGCGATGCCTTCCAGGAAGCCCTGCCGGACCAGCAGCACGTTCACGCCGACCGACAGCGCCAGCGGCAGGAGGCCGATGTAGACCGCGAACCAGCTCCAGACCCCCGCGGTCCGCAGCACGGGTCGCCAGGCCGGTTCTTCCGCGGGCTTGTCCGCCATCGCCGTCATCGTCTAGCGCGAGCGGCGGCGGGCCGGCTCTTCCAGCCCGGGAATCGCCACCTGCCCCGGCAGCACGTCCGCGTGCCGCTCGAGCACGAGGTCGATGCCCTCCCGCACGTACTCGGCCACGGGAACCTTCGTCCGATCGTGGAGCGAGCGCAGCGCTTCGGCCTGCTCCGGCGTCAGGTAGACCGTTGTCGGTATCTTCTTCCTCGGCATCGCATCCCGCCGCCGTCCGTCCCGCCCCGCAGGGACGAGCGGAAACTAGGGAACGCGGGGGGGGAAGTCAAGGAAGGGGGAGGGAGGGAAGGGGGGAGAAGTTGGTCGTCCGGGTCAAGTCGTTGGTTGGTCGTCCGGGCCAAGTCGATGGTTGGGCGTCGCTACCAAGTGGAGCAGCTCGCCGGCCGCGCGGTAGAACGGGACGGCAGCCCCGGCCAGGCATCCGGCGAGCACCGGTGCCCAGGCGCCGAGGTGGTCCGCGAGGAACTTCCCGGCCGCGTCGTGGCACACCGACGCCTCGTCGTCCGCGCCCCGACCCGCCGCGTAGGCTTCCTTGAAGGCGAGCCACGCCAGGAAACCGAGCTCCGCGGCGACGTGATCCGGAGACTCCGCCTGCTCCCGCGACGGGTCGTAAAGGAAGGCGCGGTAGAAACCGGCGATGTCGGCCAGCACCTGCCCCTTGCCGCCGGCCGCGGGCAGGACGTCGGTCTCACAGGAGCGGCACGTCCCGCCCGCGCCGAGGGTCCGGTGGTAGGTCGGCTCGAGATCCGGCGCGGCGAGCGACACGACCCGTCTGGTCCGCTCCCGGAACGCGTCGGGTACCAGGTCCGAGAGGGCGTTCAGCTCCGCGGCCAGCCCCGGCGCCGGACGCTGGAAGGCCATCGACAGGAACCGGTAGAGTGAAGCCCGAGCCAACAGCGGCGCCACGTCCCCCCCCATCCCCGGCAGCCCATTCCCTCCGCACTCGGCCATCCGTACGCTCCTTTCGCCCTTCCCGCCCTTCCCGCCCTTGCCGCACTCCCCGCCCTCCCCGCACTCCCCTACGGCGGCAGCACGAGCGGTACCCAGTTGGTGCGGAGCTTGCGGGCGCCGACGTTGCGCGCCGAGCCGTCCCAGACGGCGAACGCGGCATAGGTCCGGCGGCCGCGCGCAGGGGCCTCCTCGGGCGCGGCGGCGAGCGGGATCGCAATCGTCACGATCCACCGCTCGCCACGCCGCACGCCGTGCCCCTCGGACGCCGGTTGCGGCAGCGCGGTCAGCGTGCCGAATCCCCGTGCGACGGCGTCCTGCACGGCGAAGCCCGGCGGCGGCGGCGGCGGTCCGCCGTGTCCCGGCGGCGGGCCCGGCAGCGGCGCCATTACGGTGACGGGGTTTCCCGCCGCCCGCGCCGGCGCGTACCGCACTTCCATCGCCTCGCGCACCGCCGGATCCGCCGCGGCGGCGAACGGATAGTGGTCGATGGCCGCGTTGGGATGGCGGCCCGCCTGCTCCGCGCCGACGTCGGCCGGGCGGTCCTGCCACGCGGCCTTCCAGAGGCTGATCCGCACCGGCTTGTCCGGCTCGCCCATCTGCGCGCTCGGCACGTCGCCGCCGGCCGCCACCGGAAGCTGCACCGCCACCGCGTCGCTGAACCGGCCCAGGCCGACCTCGCGGTCCTCCGTCCCGTCCGTCCACTCCAGCCGGAACACGACGCGGCCGCCGTCGATCAACGCCCGGACCCCGATCGTCGGCGTGCCGGCGACCGCCTGCTTCGGCTCCACGACGTCCTGCGCCAGGAGCGGCACTGCCATCTCCGGCGCCGCGTCCCACGCGGCGTCGAGGCCGTCCAGCGGCGCGCGATCGGGGACGGCACCCGCCTGGACCTCGGTGACCGGCGGCGGCGGGGGAGGAGGCGCCTTCTTTGCACAGGAAACGGCGGCGGACAGGGCGAAAGCGGCAAGGACCCGCGAGAAGATAGTCTTGCGAATTCTGGCCGCCGAGGCGCCCCGCCGGCAAGGCGCGAGGAGCGAGCATACGCGAACGTATGTGAGCGACGAGCAACGCCGCCGGTGGGGATGGATCGGCGGCCAGAAACGCAAAGGTATCTTCGAGCGGGTCCCAAGGACGGTGCGCATCGTTCCTCCTCCCGTCAGGTTTCGACCACGTCGTCGGCGGGCCGACGACGCGGCTCGGCGTGACGGCACCGTTCGGGCGCCGTCACGGGATGTTCCAGCGCGGCACGGCGAGCGACTCGTCCCACGGCGCACGGATCGTCACGGGCTCGCGGACGGGGACCCGGACCAGCTCCTCCCCGTCGTTGCCCCATGCGATCGCGGTGTCTCCCCGCACCGCGAAACGCGCGATCGTGGACTCGGTGCAGCCGAACAGCGTGAACAGGCCCGCCAGCGTGCGGTCGTGCGCGGCCGAGCGGTATGTCTCGATCGCCGCGGGCGCGCCCGGGCCGAACATCTGGACCAGGAACGGCGCCGGGACGTGCACCGGAGGGACGTAGTACACGTTGGGCTCCAGCCCGAACTGCGGGTAGAGGGGCAGGGCGACCTTGCGCACGTGGACCAGGTAGTCGATCGGGTTGTCCTCGCGCGCGGCATCCGGCGTGCTCACCCAGCCCTGGCTGCGGATCTTCCCGATGCAGTTGGCGAAGCATTGCGGCTGCAGCCCCCGTTCGATCTTCGGGAAGCAGGCGATGCACTTCTCCGACGTGCGCGTCACCGGGTTGAAGAACGTCTTCTTGTACGGGCAGCCGCGCACGCACTCCTGGTACCCGCGACACCGCCCCTGGTCGATGAGCACGATCCCGTCCTCGCGGCGCTTGTAGATCGAGCCGCGCGGGCAGGACGCGAGGCACGCGGGGTAGGTGCAGTGGTTGCAGATCCGCGCGGCGTAGAACATCCAGGCGTTCGCGCGGCCTGCGATCAGGTGCGCGCCCTTGTCGACCGCCGCCGCCGACTCGTCCTCACCCAGGTTCGGGTGCGCGTAGTCCAGCTCCTCCGGAGCGAAGCCGATCAGCCGCTCCCCGGCCGGCGCCGCCTCGAAGATCGTACGCCCCTCGTAGACCCCGTCCTTCCAGGCCTGCGGCCCCAAGGCCTCCAGCAGCCGCGCGTCCCACCCGATGGGGTAGAACCCGTACGGCTTGGTCTCCACGTTGTTCCAGAGCATGTACTCCTGCCCGCGCCCGCTGGTCCACGTCGTCTTGCAGGCCAGGGAACAGGTCTGGCAGGCGATGCACTTGTTCGTGTCGAACACCGCGGCGAACTGGCGCTCCGGACGGTTTTCCGGGAACCAGTAGCTCATGACGCGGCCGAGCTGGTGGTTGAAGACGCGCGCCATCGCTAATCCTCCTCCCCGCCATCGATCCACCCGCCGTCGAGGAAGCGGCGGAAGGCCGGAGTCTCGTAGCCGGGTCGGAAGCCCAGCGCCGCCGGACGCCACAGCCCCTTGCCGTCCAGACCCCCCGCCTCCGCCCGCTCCACCCGCGCCACCGCCTCGCGCGGCGCCCCCGTCGGGCAGTGGACGTCGGCCAGGAAGCCCTGGCCGACCACCTGTCCCATGCCCTCCTTGCGGACCAGCGTGTCGGTCATCAGCGTCGGCTTGAGCCAGGCCCGTGTCCCGCTCTGGTGGCTGCCCGAGCGGAACATCGCCTGGTAGTTCGTCTCGGGGTTCTTCGCCAGGCCGTCGGGACGCTCCGCCGCGCCCCGCTGCGAGCCCGGCGTCGCACCGTACATGTTGTGCCACATGCGCGTGACCCCGCGCGGCGTCCCGGGATAGTACCGGGCGCGGCACAAGAGGCGCGCGACCTTGTAGAACGGGTCGCCGGACTTGAAGTTGCGGTAGGGCCGGTCCGAGGGGTCCGAGTCGACCCACACGTAGTCGCCGTCCTCGACCCCCAGCTCCCTCGCGTCCGCGGGATGGATGTCCAGATACCCCTCGGTGACGAACGGCATCCGCTTGTCGTGGCGGTAGAGATCGCCGAACGGCCCGAAGAGCACCGCGGTCATGTCGGTGTCGACCGGCGTGGTATGCGCGCCGTGCCGGTACTTCGGCGTGTGGAACAGGAAGCGGTAGCCCTGCGCGGCCAGGGGATGTGCGGAGGCGACGATCTGCCGCCACGTGCGGCGGACGTTGCGCGCCTGCCGCGTCTCCGTCCCGAGGTCCGCCGGGTCGAAGCCGCAGGCGGCCGGCTCCTCCGGCCGCAGGAACGCGGCCGCATCGGCCAGGATCACGTTGGGCTCGTGCGGCGTCGCATCGACCGGCTCGCGGTGCACCGGCAGGTTCTCCCCCGCCGCCAGGAACTCCGGCTCGTCGCGGTAGAACTCCAGGCGCCCGGAGCGCCCGTACCACGGCGTCGATTCCTCTGTCTGCTCCCAGCCCGTCGCCCGCGGCGTGGTGCGGCTCATCATCAGCGCGGGTATCCCCTCCTGCGCCTTCGCGTGCAGGTCGGCGAAGCGGTACCCGCGCGCGCTGGTGCTCGCGTCGAGCACCCGCTGCAGGTAGACCGGCACGTCCTCCGGCGTCGCGAAGCGCCAGACGTCGGCCAGGCGCGTGTCGCCGATCAGCTCCCCGAGGCGCCGCCCCACCAGCGCCAGCACCTCGAGATCCCCCCGCGTGTCGTACAGCCGCGGCAGCGGCGTCGCCGGGAACACCTGCAGGAACGGGTTGGTCACCGAGGCCGTGAAGTCCGGCGTCTTGAACTCGGCCCACGAGTCCACCCCGAACACGACGTCCGCCCACTCGCACGACGTCGTCCACCACCAGTCCTGCACCACCAGCATCTCGACCTGCGGCAGCGTGTTGTGCACGAGGTCGTAGTGCCACTTGGCGTTGCCGATCGCGGAGTTCGAGTTCGCCACCCACGCCGTGCGCGTCGGGCAGGGCATGTGCGTGCGGCCCGTGAGCAGCTTGTTCCCGACCCGGAGCGGCCGGTCGCCGTAGTTGAAGTAGTGCAGCGACTCGTACTTCGTGTACTTCGCCGTGCGGGCCGGCTTCGCCGGGTCCAGCTCCACGTCGAACGGGTTCTCCGCGATGAACTGCCCCAGGCCGTTGAACAGCGCCGTGCGATAGTTGCCCGCGTAGCTGCCGACGTTGCCGCCGATGCGGCCGACGTTGCCCGTCAGCGCCGCCAGCAGGAAGACCGTCCGGTCCTTGAGGTCGTTGTTGAAGAACTGGTTCGGGCCCATCCCCATCGCGAACAGCGTGCTTCCCCGCGCCGCCGCGATGTCCCGGGCCAGCGACTCCACCGCCCCCGCCGGCGCCCACGTCAGCGCCTCCGTCGCCTCGGGCGGGAAGCTCTCCATCACGTAGGCCTTGATGAGGTCGTACACGGGGCGCGCCTCGACGGTCCCGCCCGCCACGAGCGGGACCGTGAACGTCCCCTCCAGCGCCGGGTCCAGACCCGCCGCGTCGAACCGGTCGCCCACCTGGTCGCGGGTCAGAGGGGCCGGCCCCCCGGTCGTCCGGTTCCAGATCACGAAATCGCCCCAGGCCGCCCGCTGCTCGGCCGTCACGAGCTGTCCCCTCTGCTTGAAGGGCGGCGGCGCGGCCTGCCCCGGCTCCAGCACCGTCGTCCCGTTGACCAGCGGCCCCGGCTGCCAGCCGGGCACGCAGTCCGCCGCGCGCAGCAGGGTCCCCGTGTCCGTGCGCACCAGCAGCGGAAGGTCCGTGTAGCGCCGGACGAACGACTCATCGACCAGGCCGTCGCGCAGGATGACGTGGCACAACCCCAGCGCCAGCGCCGGCGTCGTGCCCGGCCGCACCACCAGCGACTCGTCGCCCTTGCACGACGTGGAGCTGACCTCGCAGGCGATGACCACGACCTTCGTGCCCTGCAGCCGGGCCTCGGTCAGCCAATGGCTGTCCGGCATCTTGGTGCAGATCCAGTTCATGCCCCAGACGAGGACCAGCTTCGAGTGCTCGACCGCGCTGAGGTCGAACTCCCCGGTCTGCTGGCCCGTGACCATCGGATGGCCCGGCGGCAGGTCGGTGTGCCAGGAGTAGCTGTCCCAGTGGCGCGCGCCCAGCGCCTCGTCCGGCGGGACCCCGCGGATCTTCGCGTCCAGCAGCGCGAGCGAGCCGGCGAGGCGCGAGAAGGCGAAGACGCGCGTTCCGAGCAGCGGCATGCCGCCCCGGAACTTGAGCGCCTGCGTCCCCGCACCGTGCATCGCCTCGATCATCGCCTCGTCCACGCCCTGCGCGCGCAGCCGCGCCGCGCCCTCCTCCCCCGTGTACGTGCGCGCGACGTTCTCCAGGGTGCGGGCGACGACGTCGGCCGCGACCTCCCACGTCACCTGCTCCCAGCCGTCCTCCGCGCGGCGGAAGTTCTCCGCCGGCGGCCGGCCCGTCTGCGGATCGCGCGGGAAGCCCGCCTCGACCCACGCCCGGAAACCCCGGCGGACCATCGGACCGCGGACGCGCCGATCGCCGTAGATGCGCCGCGTCAGCGCCAGCCCCTTCTGGCAGCAGCGCGGGTCCCAGCGGTGCGAGGCCCCGTTGCCGTACAGATCCGCCGCCTTGCCGTAGCCGTACGTCGGGCCGATGCGCGTGACCACCCCGTTGCGCACCTCGGCACGCAACAGGCAGTTGTGCGTGTCGTTCGGCGCGCAGAGGAAGACGAACGAGGAGTCCGAGCGGAAGAGATCGCGGTAGACCTTCTCCCAGTCGCGGTCGGGGTAGCGTTCCAGCGGATTGTCCACCAGCACCGCGTCCAGGCCCCACGCCGCGGCGGCGCCGGTCAGGAGCGCGCCGAAGCCGAGCTTCGTGGCGCCGGCGAGGAAGTCGCGGCGGGAAAGGTCGCGGTCGGCACCGGGCGTCGGGTTGCGGCTCATGGGGTTCCTCCTGGAGACGGCGGCGGGGGCGGCGGCGGCAGGGCCCGCACGAAGGCGACGAGATCGGCGATGGCGGCCGGATCCAGCGCCGCGAAGGAGACGGATCCGGCGGCAAACGACGGCATCTGGGTTCCCGCGCGACCCAGCGCGATCGTCGCCGCCAGGAACTCGTCCGTCGCCGCCTCGCGGAACGCGACGTTGGCGAGCTGCGGCGCGTGCAGCCCCTCGCCCTGGGCGCCGTGGCAGGAGGCGCAACGCTCCGCGAACAGGGCCTTGCCCGCCTCCCCGTCCCCCGGCGGCAGCGACCACTTCGCCCGCGCCTCGCGATCCTCCGCGCCGCGCCCGCGAAGCCACGTCACGAGGGCGTCGATCTCCGCCGGCCGCAGGCCGCCGTCCATCGCCCCCCAGGCCGGCATCAGGCGCCCGGGACGACCCTGCTCGATCGTCTTCACCAGGAAAGCGTCGGAAGCCGCCGCGAGGAAGCCGGGACGGGCGACCCCCGGGAACGCGACCGGCAGCGAGCCGAACTGGCGCCCGCGCCCGTCGGCGCCGTGGCAGCCCGCGCAGAAGACGCCGAACAAGGTCTCGCCGTCCGTGGCGAAATCGCGCTCGCCCAGCCGCGCGGCGCGCACGCGGTCCGGGGGCCAGAACTTCGCGGGTACGTCCAGCGCCCGCAGCGAGAACATGTACAGGTCGAGCTGCTCGATCTGAGCGTCGTCGAGGCCGAGGTCCGGCATCTGGCTCCCCGGCACCACCCGGACGGGATCGCGGAAGTGCTGGGCCAGCCAGTTCGCCGTCGTGCGCTCGCCGCCCACGCCGGTGAAGTCGAGCTGCGCGGCGAGGCGCCGGCCGATGGACGTCAGGTCCGGACCGGCGTCCCCGCCGGCGCCGTCGATCTTGTGGCATCCGCGGCAGCCCAGCCGATGCGCGGCAATCTTGGCTTCCGCCAGGGGCGCGCCGCCGAAGCGCGAGCGCAGGTACTCCGTGATCGCGGCGGCGTCCTCCGCCGGGAGCTCGCCGTAGCCGTCGCGCCAGGGGCCTGCCTCGGCGAGCCGGTGGCGCCGCAGGTGGCGTTCGTGCCAGTCCTCGGGCACGCCGGTGAAGCCCGCGAGCGTCAGCTCCGGTCCGCCGCCGCGCCCGCCGTGCCCGTCGACGGCGTGGCACGTCGGGCAGTCGTAGCGCGCGAAGAGCGCCGCTCCGCGCGCCGCCAGCCCCTGCGCGGGAACCCGCAGGTGCGTGTGGCAGCCCCCGCAGCCGGCCGCGGCGTAGCGGCGCGGGACCAGCGGGTCGTCCCAGAACTCCACGTCCCCGTGCGCCGCCGCGCGCTTGGTCGCGCGGCCCTGGCCGCCGTGGCAGACCGTGCAGCCGAGGTCCGCCGGGTCGTGGTGCACGTCGGGGTGCGCGGCGAAGAGCTTCTCGCCGGCCAGCGGCGTCGCGGTACCCATCGCCACGTGGCAGGTTGTGCAGCGATCGGTGATCCCCAGCGCGGGCTTCCAGATCTGCTGGATCGCGAGGTCGAGCGGCGCGGCGCCCGCGCCCTCCGCCAGCTCGTTGTAGCGTTCCTGCACGTCGCGCCATTCGGTGAAGCGGCTCCGCACCGGGGCGATGGCGAGCACGGCGACGAAGACCACGGCGAGCGCCGCGAAGATCCGGAGCAGGCGGGTCATGCCGAGGTCGGTCTGGCGCACCTGGATGTCGCGCATCGCCGCCCCCGCCTACCAGATGCCGTCGCGCCACGGCAGTGTGAAGCTCCAGCCGGGGCCGCGGAAGAAGACGCCGATCACCGTGAGCGTGACCGCCGTGAGCAGGAACCAGGCGAAGATCCAGAACGGCAGCGAGCGCCGGGCGAGCCAGCCGACGAGGCCCCGGCGACGGCTCCAGACGCCGGGCAGGAGCATGGCGGCGCCCACGAACCACAGCGGGCCGAGCAGCGGCCACACCGGATGCTGCCCCGCGTACGCGAGAAGCGAGGAGATCAGGCCGAACACCGCCACCGTCAGCGCGAGCTTCGACGCCCGCCGCCTCTCCCAGAACTCGGGGCGCTCGAGGTTGATGTCGAAGTACGGCACGATCGCCAGCGCGACGACCACGGCGCCGGGCAGGATGACGCCCGCCACGATCGGCGGGTAGTAGTGCAACAGCTCCTGCAGCCCCAGGAAGTACCAGGGCGCCTTCATCGGGTTCATCGCCTTCGACGGGTCGGCCATCGATTCGAGCGGCGCGTCGAAGAGCAGGGCGCAGACCACCAGCAGGAGCGACAGGGCCAGGAAGGCGATCAGCTCGCGCACCACCAGGTGCGGAAAGGTCATCACCACCGGCTCGTCCGTCGCGTCCACCGCGGGCCGCTGCTCCCCCTGCACCACGAGCAGCCGCACGGGGACCTCGCGGGCCTGCACCCCCTCCTCGGGCCGGAACGTGGGGCTCGGATCGCTCATCGCTTCCCTCCGCCGTCACGCGAAAGGTCCAGCGGCGGCAGGTAGATCCCCCCGTCCTTGCGCACGCGCCAGATGTGGATCGCGACCAGCACGACCAGTACCGCGGGCAGGATCACGCAGTGCAGGACGTAGAAGCGCAGGAGCGCGGGCTCCCCGATCTCCGTGCCGCCGAGCAGCAGGAACCGCGTGTCCTCGCCGATCCACGGCGTGGCCCCCGCCATGTTGGCGCCCACCGTGACGCCCCAGTACGCGAGCTGGTCCCACGGCAGGAGGTAGCCGGTGTACGAGAGCAGGATCGTCGTGACGAAGAGCACGACGCCGATGACCCAGTTGAACTCCCGCGGCGGCCGGTACGCCCCGGCGAAGAACACCCGCACCATGTGCAGGAACACGATCGCCACCATCGCGTGCGCCGACCAGCGGTGCAGGTTGCGCAGGAACACGCCCGAGGACACGACGAACTCCAGGTCCTTCATGTCGTCGTACGCCTCCGGCACCGACGGCCGGTAGTACAACATCAGCAGGACGCCCGTGATCGTGAGGATGAGGAAGCACGCCGCCGCCAGCCCGCCGAGGAAGAACGTGCGCGAGAAGGCGATCGCACGCAGGCGGACCTTCACGGGGTGGACGTGCAGGAAGAGGTTGCTGAAGACCGCCAGCGCCCGGTTGCGGTTGGAGTCCGGGAACCCGTGGCGGACGATCGAGCGCCAGACCCTGTTGCCCGTGAGGAGCCGTCCCAGCGCGCTCACGCCGGCACCTCCAGGACGAAGTCCTCGCCGACCTCCCGCCGCGTGTCCACCACCAGGAAACCCTTGTCGAGCGTCAGCTCGTAGCGCGGCAGCGGACGCGGGGCGGGGCCGCCCGTGACGCGACCCTCGCGCGAGTACCGGCTGCCGTGGCAAGGACAGAAGATCCGGTCGCCCGCCGCCTCGAACTGCGTCATGCAGCCCAGGTGCGTGCAGACCGCGGACATCGCGATGAACCCGCGCGCCGTGCGCATGAGGTACAGCTTGCGCCGCGGCAAGGCCGTCACCGAACCCACCGCGAACTCGCCGGGACGGCCGAGCTTGAAGCGCCGCTCGTCCTCGTACAGCACGTTCGGCGAGAGGTAGCGGAAACCGACGACGCCTGTCCCCGCCACGGCCGCCGCCAGCGCCCCCGCGCCGCAGAGCGACAGGAACCGCCGGCGGCTCGATTCCTTCTCCTCCAGCGGCTCGTGCAAGTCGTCCATCAACGGCATGCTCGACCTCCCGCCCGTGTCACAGGACGCGCTCGGCGGCCGCCACGAGCGGCTCCTCGTCCTCCCGGTAGAATGCCTGCATCGTGATCAGTCCCACCGGACACCGGCGCGCGCACAACCCGCAGCGGATGCACGCGGTCTCGTCCTTGATCAGCGCGGCGCCGGAGGGATGGTCCAGGAGCTCCAGCGGCGCGCCGTCGGGAAGGCGGCGCAGGCCGGCGCCGTCGGGCCGGCGGGCAATTCGGCGCAACGACACCAGATCGATGCAGTGCTCCGGACACACGTCCACGCAGCCGCCGCACTGGATGCACTCGCTGCCCTGCATCCGCGAGGAGTCGAAGATCGTGTTCACCCAGCAGTGCAGGCAGCGGCTGCCCTCCGCACGCGCGTCCTCCTCCCCCAGCGGACGCTCGACCTCGACCTGCCGCTCGCGGCGCTCCACCGGCACCAGCGGCAGCTTCCGCCGCGCCGTCTTCTCGTAGTCCCCGCGCGCGAAGGGGTGGTCGTAGCCGAAGGTGTCGAAGACGCGCACGCGGTACGGGATCGCGGCGTCGCGCCGCCCGGTCAGCCGCGTATCGATGGCGCGCGCCGCGCGCCGTCCGTCCGCGACGGCGTCGATCACGATCCGCGGGCCGAACGCGACGTCCCCGCCGGCGTACACCCCCGGACGGCTCGTCGCCAGCGTCGCGCGATCGACGCGGATCGTGTTCTGCCGCGTCACCTCCAGTCCGTGGTCCGCACCCAGGAACGACAGGTCCGCGGTCTGCCCGATCGCGAGCACGACCGTGTCCGCCGGGATCTCCCGCTCCGTCCCCTCCACGAACTTCGGCGAGAATTTTCCCGCGTCGTCGAACACCCGCGCCACGTCGATCGTCCGCAGCGCCCGCACCCTCCCCCCCTCGCCGACGATCGCCCGCGGGCCGCGCCGGAACACGACCCGGATCCCCTCCTCCGTCCCCTCCTCCAGCTCGCGCGGATCGGCGGGCATCTCCTCGCGGGATTCCAGCGCCACCAGCGTCACGTCGCGGCGCAGGAGCCGGGCCGCCGCCAGCGCCGCGTCGCGCGCCAGGTTGTGGTGCTCCTCGTCGGGAAACGTCGTGCCGCCGAACCGCCGCGCGCTGCGGGCGACGTCGAACGCCACGCTGCCGCCGCCCACGACCACCACCCGCTCGCCGACCTCGAGCGGCGTGCCGAGGTTGACGTGGGCCAGGAAGTCCACGGCGGTCAGCACGCCCGGAAGGTCCCCGCCCGGCAGCGGCAGGATGCGGCCCTTGCGACAGCCCGGCGCCAGGAACACCGCGTCGTGGTCGCGCAACAGCGCCCCGAATTCGACGTCGCGGCCGATCTCCACGCCCAGCCGGATCTCCACGCCCAGCCAGGCGATGAAGTCCACCTCGCACTGCAACAGCTCGCGCGGCAGCCGGTACTCCGGGATGCCCAGCCGCATCATCCCCCCGGCCACGGGGGCCCCGTCGAACACGACGACCTTGTGGCCCATCAGCGCCAGATCGTGCGCGCAGGACAGGCCCGCCGGTCCCGCGCCGACCACCGCCACCTTGCCGGGCCGCTCGGCCTTCGGCCGCGGCCGCTCCACCACCGCGAGGATCCGGCCGAAATCCCGCGCCGACTCGACCCCGAACTTCTCCGTCACCACCCGCTTGAGCGCCCGGATCTGGATCGGGTCGTCGATCGCCCCGCGGCGGCACGCCGACTCGCACGGATGCGCGCAGATGCGCCCGCAGATCGACGCCATCGGATTCGGCGCGCGCGCCAGCGCGTAGGCCTCCTCCAGCTTCCCCTGCGCAATGAGGCTGACGTAGCCACCCGCGTTCGTGCCGACCGGACAGGCCGCGCGGCACGGAAAGTTGCTCTCCAGGTACGAGGCGTCCTGGGCGTCCCGGCTGTCCCACCAGCTCGGGAGCAGATCCTGCGCGGTCATCGCTTCCATCGCCGTACGCCCCACCCCGGCCGGTCCGACGCACACGAAGCGCTCGCCGGGGCGCCCGGGACCTTGCGCGTCCCGTGCCGTCGCGGGCGGCGGCCGCTCCGGCCGCGCCGGCCCCGGATCCCGCCGCAGGAAGATGCACCATGTCGGCTCGCCGGAACACGGACCACGAAGAGGGGTGTTACGAAAGGTGACGATCCGCCTTTCGCCGTCACGGAAGGTGACGGCGCCGTCGCCGCGTTACGGGCAGGTGGGTCCGGTCTCGGTCAGCCCGTAGAGGCGGAGCTTGACGTAGAGCTGCTTGCGCGAGATGCCGAGCAGCCGGGCGGCCATGGTCTTGTTGCCGGCGGTGTGCGCCATGGCCGAAGCGATCGCGCCGCGCTCGGCCTCGCGCAGCGACACCGGCCCGAAGGGCACCGCAGCCGCCGGGTCGGCCGCAGGCTCGCCGAGCAGCGGGAGATCCTCCACGCCGACCCGCCGCCCGGAAGCCGTCGCGCACGCCTGGAACACCACGTTCTCCAGCTCGCGCACGTTGCCGGGCCAGTTGTGGAGCGCGAGGCGATCGAGCGCCGCGACCGTGAGCTCGGGCGCGCTCGCCGCACCGCAGGAGATATGCCAGCGGGCGGCGAAGTGCCCGGCAAGGAGGGGAATGTCCTCGAGCCGGTCGCGCAGCGGCGGGACCCGGATGACCCAGCGCTGGAGGCGGTAGTACAGATCGCGCCGCAGCTTGCCCCGGGCCAGTGCGGCCGCCAGATCCTCGTTGGTGCTGGCGACGATCCGCACCTGCACCGGAACCTCCCGGTTCTCCCCGACCGCGCGCACCGCACGCTCCTGGATGAGCCGCAGCAGCTTCGCCTGCGCCTCCACGTCCAGCTCCGTGATCTCGTCGAAGAACAGCGTCCCGCCCGACGCGGCCCGAGCCAGCCCGATCCGCCGCTCCGTCGCCCCGCTGAACGCGCCCCGCGCGTGGCCGAACAGCTCGCTCTCCATGAGGGCCCTGGGCAGCGCGGCGCAGTTCACCGCCACGAAACGGTCCGCCGGATCGCCGCTCTGCCGGTGGATCGCCTGCGCCACCAGCTCCTTGCCCGTGCCGCTCTCGCCGACGATCAGCGCCGTCTCGCGCCCGCCCGCAGCCAACACCACGCGCTCGTACAACGCCCGCATGCACGACGCGGCCCCCAGCAGTCCACAGAACCGATCACCAATCATCACGCCCGCATTCCCCCCGTGCCCTGCCCGATCTTGTAGCGCAATTCGGTGCGACGGGACAAGGGAGTGCGGGGGGAGTGCGGGGGGAGTGCGGGGGGAGTGCGGGAAGTGCGGGAAGTGCGGGAAGCGCGGATCGCGCCGCCACCAGCTACCAGCCACCAGCCGCTGGCCGACCCGCCGGTGTCGGGAGCTGTCAGGGGAGCTGGCTGCCCGCGGTCACGTACGCAAAGTGCGTCGCGTCGCCGTGGCCGAGGGCCTCGGCGCCCGCGGCGGGGAGGAACACGGCGTAGCCCGCGCCGAGCTGCAGCCAGCGCCAAGGCGTCCACAGCAGCTCGACGTCCAGCTCGTACCCGAGGATGCTCTCCGTGTTGGCGGGGTCCACCCCGAGCTGCACTCCGCCGGCGTTGGCCCAGCGGCTTCCCGGCTCCGCCAGTCCCAGCAGGTGGGCCGCGAGCGACGCCTTGACGGGCGCCTCGACCGGCGCGAAGGAGAGCCGCGCCCACCCATCGAAGAGGTTGCGCCAGCCGAAGAGATCGGCGATGCCGTAGAACGGGTGGTTCGTGGGGAAGAAGTTGTCGAACTCGGTCCAGGAGTCGCCCGGCGCGCCGCCCGTCGCGTACGCGCCGCCCAGCGTGAAGCCGGGGCGTCCCGCGACCTGGAACATGTAGCCCAGCTCCGCGGCGGCGGCCGCCGCCAGGTGCCGCGCGCCCGCCGCGCGCCCGCCCTGGATCGCCGCTTCCACGTCGTACGAGAGCCCCGTCACGGGCGTCCCGTGCAGGCGCAGGCCCGCCGACGCGATGTCCCGGTCGCGCCCGACGGACGGCGCCGGATCGGTCGCGCCGGCCGGCGGCTCCGTCGGGCCGTCATGTCGGTACAGGCCGGTCACCTCCAGCCCCAGCGGCTCGCCGAGCGTCCACGAGAATTCCAGCCCCGCGAGGTAGTCGCCTTCCGAGCGGACCGAGCGCGTCTCCGTCACCGGCGGGTCACCCGTCGTCACCGTGTACGAGATCGTGCGCACGACGCGCGTCATCGCGCCGAAGGCGTCCAGGCCGAAGTCGCCCCACTGCCAGTGGGTGCGCAGGGCGTCGAACGAGCGGCCCGCGGTCGACCAGTTGAAGTTGCCGATCATCCTCTGCGCCCCGTAGGTGATCTCCTGGCGCCCGAGGCGGAACCAGCCGCAACAGGCGCGCACTTCGAGGAAGCCCTGGTGCAGCCCGGTCGTGGCGCCGTCGTCGGTCCCGACGGCGAACTGTCCCAGGTTCCGTGCGTCCTGCACCTGGACGAGCACGCGGACGGGGTCCAGCGTCAGCTCGGCGCCGAGGCGCACGCGCGAGCCGACGAAGTAGTCGTCATCGCCTGTTCCCGTCGCGGTGTAGGGTTCCAGGCGCGTCTCGAAGCGCTCGCGCACCTCCACGCTCGGCCGGAAGAGGATTGCTCCGATGCGGAACGTGCCCGGCGGCAGGTCCTCCTCTTGCGGCGGCACCGCCGCCTCGGCGACCGCCGGCGTCGTGTCCCCGGCGCCGACGCTCGCCGGCGGTGCTTCCGCCGCCGCGGACGGCTCCGCGTTTGCGGGTTCTGCCCCGACGAGCATCCCCGCCACGCCCAGCACCGCGACCCGCAATCCGATCCTCCACGTCGTCCCCACCTTCATCGCTGCCCTCCTGCCGCACCGCGGCCGGAGCGCTCGTTGTCCAAGTTCCGTGCCAACGTCCTTGGTTCCCGCATCCAGGCACTTCGCACCGCGTGGCCCGACCAGCCCCACGACAGCGTCATGGCCAGAGAGAACCCCCAGGCCGTGTCGCCTGTCGCCGTCCGCTTCGCAAGGAAACCCGGCGTGACCCGTGCGACGATCGACGGCGCGTCGCCCGCGCAAACCGGCGGCCGGCTGGCATCCGGAGCGCGGGGCATGCTATCCAGGCAGAGTGGGCAGAAGGGGCGCGATGGACCCGACCGGATCGGGGCTTCTGTGCAGGGTGGCGGCGTGGGCGGCGCTCGCGGTCGTATCGGGGATGGCCTGTGCGCGGGGAAGCGAGAGGCGTGCGGACGGAGCCTCCGTGGTCGTCCCGGCGGACGCCGGGCGGCAAGCCTCGGGACCCGACGTGGCGAGCCGTCCGAGGCTGTTCGACGAGGCGAGGATCGAGGCGCTGCGGGACGAGTTCCTGGAACAGGCGGCGGCGAACCGTACGCGCGTGTGCCGGCGTCCGGTGCTGCGGGGAGAGACGCTGCCGGGCCCCGCTGACGACGATCTCCTGGCGATCGTCGCCGACACCGGTCCCGCGGCCGCTTGCCGGGCGGCGGTCTACGAGAACGGACGGGTGCTCGTTCCGCTGACGAGGTTCATCGCCGACTCCGTCCCGGCGGGGACGCCCCGGCGCTCGCCGCCGCCTGCGCGTCCGCTGGACCAGCCCCTGGGCGAGTTCGGCGAGGTGTTTGAGATGGTCGAGGCGGCTTGCGCCGGGCTTCCCGAGGCGATCCGGCGTGCGGTGGGCCACGAGGATGCGTGCAACCCCTACCTTCCGGGTCGGCGCGCAATGCCGCGGATGCGCGAGCAGGTGAACGTGGCGCGAGCCGCCGGGCTTCTCGCCCGGCGGTCGATGCGCGAGGGGCGCTTGGAGGAGGCCGGCCGGCTGTTGATGGACGCGCTGCGGCTTGGCCAGGACTTCGGGCGCGGCGGCAGCTGGATAGGGCCGATGATCTCGACCGTCGCGATCCGAGTGCTTGCCGGGGACGTCGAGCTGTTGTTCAACGCGCCGTCGGCGTTCCCCGAAGGGCTGGCCGCGTCTCTGCAGGCAGAGTTGACGGCGCTGCTGTCGTCCGAGCCGCACCCGTCGGAATACTTCGCCGACGACTGCTTGCAGGTCGTGCTGCAGGACCTGCTGCCTTCGCTGATGCCGGCGGGCTGGACGCCGCCAGGCGGGTGGGACGTGGACAAGGGGCCGCCCAACACCGTCACGGGAGAGGGGGAAGCGAGCGGGGACGGCGAGGGGAACGACGTCGCCCCGAGAGACGCACGGGCGCTGGCTCTGCTGGCGACGCGGAGCGTCCGGGAGCGGTTCCTCTCCGCGTGCCCGCGGGAGAGCACGCGCGAAGCTTGCATCGACGGCATCGCGGCCGCGGTGGCCGCGCTGGGCGATTCGTTCAAGACGATGGTCGAGGGGCACGAACTGCTCGAGGCCGCGCTGCAACCGAACCCCGACGGCGCGGCGCTGCGCGAGCAGGTCGTGCGGCTGCTCGTGGACGCCACGGCGATCACGGCAATGGAGATGCTCGCCCGATTCCCGCGGGAGACGCAGACGCGCACGTTCTGGCTCGCGGCTTTGCGGCTGCACGCGGCGTTCCGGGCTGCCACCGACGCCGCGGGGAGTTGCCCGACGCTCGCGGCCTTCGACGAGGAGCCGCTGCTGTCGGCGCGCGGCGACGCACCGGTGGGCCGGCTTCTCCAAGTGGATGCGGGCGAGGCGTCGGAGACGTACGTGGTCACGATCGCGCGACCGCTCTGGACGCCGAGGCCGGAGGACGACGCCACCGAGTCGCACCCGTTCCTGCTGCTGCGCTGTCCCGGTGCGCGCGAGCTGCCGGCGCTGCCGGTCCCGACCGCACCGGCCGAAACGGTGGACGCAGCGTCACGAACGAGCGCGCGCACCGGCGTCGAGGAAGGCTAGGAACCGTTCGAGAGCGGCGTGAACCTCGCCCCAAGTCGCAGGAACGCGTGCGAGCCACCACCTGGACGCCGCCTCCGTGGCCGACTATCCTTGTACCCGCGGGCGAGGTGAACATGCGGACTCGGACGGCGCGACGCGTGACGGCTTGGCTGAGCCTGACCTCAATTGTCGGGTGCGACTGCGCGGCGGCGCAATCGGCGGGGACGACGCCTCTACCGAGTCGATGCGGGACGACGGGCGGGGAGTCCGCGACGGGGATGTGGACGCCGACGACGACTCTGGCGCGGATGCCGATGCGGACACGGACGGCGATGGCGATTCCGACGATGTGCTGGGCGAGGCCGAGGCGTGGCCCGACGCGCCGCCGACGTGCGGCTGGTACGAGTTGCGCTCGCAGTTCGACGAGCCGTGCGAGTCCGGCGATTCCTGGGTGCGCGATCCGTTCTACGAGCCGGGCGTCGAGCCTGTCCTGCGCCTGGTCGCCGTTTCCGGCGCAACGACCGGGCCCGGGTCGTCCCGCGTCATCACCGTCCGCCTTCGGCGGTCCTACCGCCCGGTGGTCCTCGCGCTCGGCTCCTACGAGACAGTCATCTGGGACGTCGAACGCGAGGAGGGGGCGCGACTCGACCACATCTACGTCTACGGCTACGACCCGCAGCTCGTGACCGGCGCCGACGACGTGCCGGTGACCAACCACAGCCCAGGCGGCGACAATCCGGGATACTGTTACCCGTTCTGCGGCGACCACGACACGCGACGCGACGTCGCGAGGATCGAAGCCGAGACGGGTCTCACCCTCCGCTCGTTCGACGGCTGCTCGGAGGCAATCGGCATCACGCTGGGCGACGTCTGTCGCGAGGAATGCCGCACGTCGGTCGCCTGCGCGGGACGCGAATGCGGTTGGAGCCCCGACTGCCGGCTGGAATGCGGGATGTGCGCGCCGGGCGCCCGCTGCGACGGCTCCGCCTGCGTCGCGTGCACGCCGTCGTGCGAACGGCGCGAGTGCGGCACCGACGGCTGCGGTGGCTCGTGCGGCTCCTGCACGGACGATACGCTTTGCGACGGTACCGGCGCCTGCGTTCCGACGAGGACCTTCCCCGGCTGTGCAGACGTCGCGGCCGAGTCCCACTACTGCCTGACGCTGTCCGGTGGACGCCCCGCGCTTCTCGGTCTCGACAGCGGCAACGTGTGCCCCTTTGGGAAGCCGGACCTGAACCTCGGCGGCGGTACACCCGAGCACTGCTCCATCGGCTGGGCGGACGGCAGCCTGTTCGTGTGCGTGGACCGCCCCGGACTGCACGGACTGGTGCGCTACACGGTGCTGACGGACACGCTGGCGGTAGCCCCCGTCCCCTGCGAAGGAGTCGTGTCGTGGCACGGGGGATTGCTCAGCGCCGAGTACATGTCCTGGCATTCCCCGGATGCACTGGACCACTTCGCGACCTTCGACGACGCGCTGGACGGCGCCGGCGAGACGTGGCCCTGGGGAACTCGCGGGACCCGCATGACCGTCCGAGGCGACCTGCTGTACTCGGCCTGGCACTCCGCGAGCGGGATCGAGGTGCAGGCGTTGCCGACGGGCGAGGCCGTGCGGACGATTCGTCTCGAAGGGTACGATACGTGGATACTTGGCTTGTCCGTAGCCGACGACGGCTTGCTGGTGCTTAACGCGTTCTGGCCCGAGGGCCGCGTCGCGGTCTTCGACGAGGCGACGGGCGCCTGGCTCTACGACGTGCACCCCACGGCCGGCGTCGGCGCGCTGCAGTGTTTCGTGGGGTCGTAGACTCGGCCGCCGCCGGCGCGATCGACCGCGGGTCCGGGTCGCTTACGTCGCGCTCTTGAGGATCCCGGCGATCATGTCGTTGCCGCCGCCGGCGGCGCGGCAGCACTCGAAGCTCACGACCCAATCCATTCATCGGCGCCTCCCGGCGGGGTCGGCCAGCGCCTTGCGGGTCAGGCCCATGGCGCCCTTCAGCGTGCGGTCGAACCATCGGGTCGGAAGCAGCCGCAAGGCCCAGATCGCAACACGGTAGCGGCCCGGCGAGAGATACCGCGCGCGCGGCCGCCGCTTGCGCAGGACCTTCGCGATCGTCCGGGCCACGACCTCGGGTCCGGGCGACGTCCGGTCGACCTGGTCGAGCTGCCGCTGGTAGCGGTCGAACGCGGGGCCGTAGGGCGACTCCATGGCGCGGTAGCGGTCGACGGTCGCCTTGATCGTCGTGGCGAACTGCGTCCGGATCGAACCCGGCTCGACGAGGACCACGCGGACGCCGAACGGGCCGAGCTCCATGCGCATCGCGTCCGTCAGCGCCTCGACGGCGTGCTTGGTCGCGCAATAGACGCCCTGCAGCGGCACGGTCAGGAGGCCGACGACGCTGCTGACGTTGACGACGCAGCCTTCCCCCCGCCGCCGCATCGCCGGCGCGAAACGCTGCGTCACCCTTACGAGCCCGAACACGTTCGTCTCGAACTGCGCCCGCAGGTCCTCCTCTGTCACCAGCTCCATCGGGCCCATCAGCCCGAAGCCCGCGTTGTTCACCAGCGCGTCGAGGCCCCGGCCTTCGGTCCGCCGATCGACCTCGACGCCGGCCGCGGCGATCGACGCCGCGTCGTTCACGTCCAGGACGAACGTGTCCAGCCGCAGTCCGTCCGCTTCGCGCCTGAGCTCGTCCAGCGCGGCCGCCTTGCGGCCGGTCGCCAGGACGTCGTAGCCGAGGCGCGCCAGGTGCAGCGCGGTCTCGCGCCCGATCCCCGTCGTCGCACCCGTGATCAGAACGACCTTGGGTCTCTCCATCTCACCCCTGCCTTCCCGCACCGCCCCGCGGGGCCGCCATGCTGCGCGTCCCGGCGGCGCTCGTCAACGCCGGTCGGCACGCGCACCCGCACGGGAGGTTTCCCGCTGCTTGAGCGGCGGGGTGCGCCCGGATAAGCTCCGGGCCGATGGACGACGAGTCGCGAAAGAAGAAGCAGCGGGCCGCGGAACCCGCGAGACCGAAACTGCTCGTGCTGGACGAGTCGGCGATCGATCCCTCGTGCCTGGAGACCTTCCCGTACGAGCACGCGGGCAAGGACGTCGTCGTCGAGATCGACACGGACGAGTTCACCGCCGTCTGTCCCTGGTCGGGCCTGCCCGACTTCGGCCGGGTGACGATCCGCTACGTGCCCCGCAAGCTCGTCCTCGAGCTGCGCTCGTTCAAGTTCTACCTCCTCACCTACCGCAACGTCGGCATCTACCAGGAGCACGCCGCCCGCCGCCTCCTCGACGACCTGGCGCACGCCACGCGGCCCAGGTGGATGGAGCTGTCCCTGGACTACAAGGTCCGCGGCGGCGTCCACACTGTCTGCCGCGCCGCGTCCCGGAGGACTTCCCGGGGCTGAAGCCCCCGGCAAGACCACCAGGCCCTCCGGGCTGCCCCCCTCGTGCCCGAAACCGAGACCTGATAACGGATAACCAAGGACTCTCAGCCCCTGCTGACCCGCTCCAGCACGAAGTGCAGCCGGTCGCCCAACCGCATGGCCGATTCCAGCACGCCGATCCGCGCCTCCTCGTCGGCCGAGGCGATCCGCGAGGGCCAGCTCGGCTCGGTCAGGATGCCGAAGGCGTCGTTCTGGACGCGCCACAGGTCGAAGTCGACGCCGAGGTCGCGGCCCAGGTCGAGCAGCGCGTGCAGCGCCGCCAGCGGCGCGGCGGAAGGCTCCTCGCCGAAACGCCGGATCTGCCGCAGCACCGCCTCCGTGAGCTTGCGACGCAACGGCTCGTCGGTGACCCGCACGCCCCACTCCAGCGCCTGCGCCGCCAGCCGGTGCGCGTCCTCGCGCAAGGTCTCCGTCGCCCCGTCCTCGCCCGCCGCGCGCGCCAGCCGCTCGACCACCACCTCCGCCTCCCGCGCCAGCCCGTAGGCCGCCGCCGAGCGGAACGCGTCGGGCAACGGGTAGTTCGCCTCGGCCAGGTACCCGAGCAGCCGGCCGTGCTCGCGGTAGAAGCGCAGGTGCGCCGTGCGGAACGTCTGCAGCGTGTCGTGGACGACGCAGTCGAGGATCCCGCGGCGCTCCTCCAGGAAGGCGTCGCGCAGCGAGAACCACTCGTCGCCCGAAAAGTGCCGCTCGAGCGTCGTGACGACGTCGGACAAGGACCGCCGGTCGAAGGTCTCGAACAGCGCCCGGCGCAGCTCGCGGTAGTCGCCCGGCGATCCGTCGGCGCGCACGCCGCAGCGGAAGTCGTGACCGCCGAAGTACAGCATCGCCAGCGCCACCTCGGTCGAGTCGCGCGTGAGCCGCGACGTCACGCGGAAGCGGCCCGTCACGAGCCGCGTCCCGCCGTGCTCGGCGGAGGAGCCCTCGAGCCGGCGGACGGCGTAGGCGTACACGTCGCGCTCGTCGGTCGAGTCCGCCTCCAGCATGCGCGTGATGGCGTGATGCGCGGCGACGCGCCGCAGGTCGACGGCCAGCGGCTGCACCCGCCGGCGGTAGATCGACTCGCCGTCCCCCTCCCCGGGCTGGTTGCTGCGTCCGGCCGCGAGCGCCCGCACCAGCGGCCCCTCGAGGTCCTCGCCCGACAAGGCCGCGCCGAGGCGCGCGGCGCGGCAGGCGTACTTCATCACCTGCACGGCCTCGAGGCCGGCCATGTCGTCGAAGAACCAGCCGCAGCTCGTGAACATCAGCATCCCGTTGCGCTGCATCTCCAGCGCGCGCAGCGCCGCGACCTGGCCGGCCGGGTCGAGCGTTCCCTTGCCCTGCTCGGCCAGGAAGGCGTCGACGCTCGCGGGAGAGCGGTCGAGCACCACCCGGACGTAGGCGTCCCGCGCGGCCCACGGGTCGGCGAGCACCCGGCCGCCGTGGCCCTCGAAGACCGCGTCCAGCCGCTCCTTCAGGCCGTCCAGCGCGCCCCGCAGCGCGCCGCGCCAGGCCTGGCTCCAGTGCGCGGGACCGCCCGTCTTGCAGCCGCAATCGGCGCGCCAACGCTCCACCCCGTGGAAGCACGACCACGACGAACGCTCGCGGATCCGCACCCGCCGCCGCGGCGGAGACAGCTCGAGGAACCGGGCGTAGTTGACCGGCTCGACACCCTCCTCCTCCAGCCGCCGCAAGGCGTACGCCAGCGCCATGTCGCCGAAGCGGTGGTGGTGGCCGTAGCTCTCGCCGTCCGTGGCGACGTGCGCCAGCCTCGGTCCGGCGTCCGGGTCCGCCGTCGCGGCGAGATCGGCCAGGCGCCCGGCGAAGGCGCCGCCGTCGTACAGGAGGCCGCCGAACGCGATTGCCTGCGCCATCGGACCGTCGTAGAAGAAGAGGGCGACTTCCCGCCCGGACGGCAGCTCGCAGCGGTACGCCGCGGCCGGGTCCAGCGAGTGCTCGTCGACCGCCGTCCACTCGTCGTCGTCCGGCAGCGCGACCGCTTCGGCCTGCCGCGGCGAGAGGATCGCGAAGCGCATCCCCTCCTCGGCCAGCGCCTCCAGGGTCGGCGTGTCGACCGCCGCCTCCGGCAGCCACATGCCCTCGGGCTCGCGGCCGAAGCGTTTTTCGAAGTCCGCCTTGCCCCAGCGGACCTGCGTGGCGCGGTCGCGGGGCGAGGCGAGCGGCAGGATGACGTGGTTGTAGGCCTGGGCGATGGCGTTGCCGTGGCCTCCCAGCCGCGCGACGCTCGCCCGGTCCGCCTCGAGGATCGCGCGGTACGTCGCGGGGTCCGCCTTCTCCATCCACGTCAGCAGCGTCGGCCCGAAGTTGAAGGAGATGCGCTCGTAGTTGCAGACGATGGCGGTGAGACGTCCCTCGCTGGTCTGCAGTCGCGCGGCCGCGTTCGCCGCGTAGCACTCCGCCGCGATGCGCTCGTTCCAGTCGTGGTACGGCGCCGCCGAATCCTCGACCTCCACCGCCTCCAGCCACGGGTTCTCCCGCGGCGGCTGGTAGAAATGGCCGTGGATGCAGGCGTAGCGCGGCTCGTGCGGTTTCATCGCGCGCGGAGGTTAGTACAACCGTGACCGAGTTCGTAGAGGAATGCGGGTCGTGCCCCGATCCGAACCGCAGGCTTCAGCCTGCGGCTGGGCCCGCCCTGGATCGGCGGTTGACCCGCAAGGCCGTCGCCGCCACTATCACCCCCCGGACGGGAGGTGTGCCGCCTTGGAAGACCGAAGAAGCGGACGATGGAGCGGGAAAGAACGCCTCGACGGGACGACCACGAGCCGCCGCCGGTTTCTCGAGACGACCGCCGGAGCCGGCGCCGCCGCCCTGCTCGGCGCCGCCTGCGGCGGCGGGGAGGACTCGCCCGACGCGCTCGACGCCGCAGGCGACGGCCCAGGCGACGGCGCCGACGTCCTCGACGTCCCGGAGGCCGGGACCTTCGACGACATCCCGCAGGGACGCGTCGTCCTCGTGCGCGCGGCCACGCCCGCCGCGGCCGTCGCCCGCGGCATCGCGCTCATGAACGGCCTGACCTTCATCCGCCCCGGCCAGAGCGTCCTGCTCAAGCCGAACATGACCGGGCCGATCCCGCCCCCCGACACGACGAGCTGCGCGGTTCTGGCCGAGCTGATCCGCCAGTGCAACGCGGCCGGCGCGGGCGAGGTGATCGTCGCGGAACGCACCTTCGGACCGCTCCACACGGTCGATGTCTTCGACTGGCCGCTGTGCGACGAGGGGTCGCGCAGCATGCGCGAGGTGATCGAGGAGGCCGGCGCCGTCTTCCGGCCGCTGGACGACGAGCCGTGGGACGAGGTCAGCCCCGCGGGCGCGGTCGACTTCGACGAGCCGATCCTGGTGCCGCGCATCCTCACCGAGGTCGATCACTTCATCAACGTCCCCGCGCTCAAGACCCACAACATCGCCGTCTTCACCATGTCGCTCAAGAACCTCTTCGGCTTCGTCCACCCCGATACCCGCAACGGCATCGTCCACGGCGACCCGCGCAACGCCGACGATCCGGCGCGCGAGAAGCGGATGTTCGCCCAGATGAACCTCTGCTTCCACCCCGTGCTCAATGTCATGGACGGGATTCTCGCCCGCACCACCGGCGGCCCGACGCCGCCCGGTGACGAGGCCGAGACGAACATGGTCCTCTTCTCCAAGGACCGCGTGGCGCTCGACGCCGTCGGCCTCGCCGTGCTGCGGCAGGTCGGGACGGAGTTCAACATCGAGAGCCGCCCCGTGTGGGAGCAGATCCAGCTCGCCGAAGCGATCCGCGTCGGCATCGGCGTCCGCGGTCCCGACGAGGTCGAGCTGGTCGGCGAAGGGATCGACGAGCTGGCGGAGATCGAGGCGCACCTGCGCACGGTGTAGCGCCCGTTCCCCGAATCGCACCCCCCGCGACGGAGGGGCTTCGGCGCCCTACGCCCGCTCCACCCGCGCCGCGCAGACCTTGTACTCGGGAATCTTCGCGATCGGATCGTAGGCCGGGTTGGTGAGGACGTTGGCCGCGGCCTCCACGAAGTGGAAGGGCATGAAGAGCGTGCCGCGGTCCACGCGGTCGTTGAGACGCACGCGCGCCCGGACCGCACCGCGACGCGTCACGACCCGCACGAACCCGCCCTTGGCCACCCGCAGCGCCGTCGCGTCCTTCCCGTTCAGCTCGACGAACCCCTCGGGCTCCAGCCCGTGCAACGCCTTCGAGCGTCGCGTCATCGTGCCCGTGTGGTAGTGCTCGAGCATCCGGCCCGTCGTGAGCACGAACGGGAATTCCTTGTCCGGCTCCTCGGCCGCCGGCTTGTACTCGATCGGCGCGAACTGGCCGAGGCCCCGTGTGAACTTCTGCGCGTGCAGGATCGGCGTCCCGGGATGGTCCTCCGCCGGACACGGCCAGCAGACGGCCGCCGAGCCCTCCAGCCGCGACCACGCGATGCCCGCCATCGAGGGCGTCAGGCCGCGCATCTCGTCCCACACCGCCTGCGTGGACTCGAAGCGCATCGGCCGGCCGAGCCGCTCGGACACGTCGCACAGGATCCGCCAGTCGCGGCGCGGTCCCCCGGCGCCTTGCCAGTCGGCGCCGGGCGGCGCGACGAACGGCTGGGTGAGCTGCACGCGACGCTCCGTGTTCGTGTACGTCCCGTCGCGCTCGGGGAACGCCAGCGCCGGCAGCACGACGTGCGCGAGCTTCGCCGTCTCCGTGAGGAAGATGTCCTGCACGACCAGGAACTCGAGCTTGCGCAGCGCCGCCTCGACGTGCGTCACGTCGGGGTCCGAGAGCATCGGGTTCTCGCCCATGATGTAGAGGGCCTTGATCCGCCCCTCCAGCGCCGCGGGGAAGACCTCCGACACGGTGAGCCCCGGCTTGGGCGGGAGCTTCGCGCCCCAGGCCGCCTCGAACTTCGCCCGGATCTTCTCGTCCGCGACCTGCTGGTAGCCGGGAAGGACGTTGGGCAGCGCGCCCATGTCGCACGAGCCCTGGACGTTGTTCTGGCCGCGCAACGGGTTGACGCCCGTGCCCGGCCGGCCGATGTGGCCGGTCAGCATGGCAAGGTTGGCCAGCGAGCGCACGTTGTCCACGCCCGTCGTGTGCTGCGTGATGCCCATCGAGTACACGATCGAGGCCGCGTTCGCTCCGCCGTACAGGCGTGCCGCCGCCACGATGTCGTCGGCCGGAACGCCCGTGATCTTCGCCGCCCGGTCCGGCGGGTAGCGCCTCGCGACCTCCGCGAAGGCCTCGAAGCCCTCCGTCCGCTCGGCGATGAACGCCGGCTTGTGCAGCTTCTCCTCCAGGATCACGTTCGCCAGGCCGTTGATCCACGCGACGTCCGTGCCCGGCCGCTGCCGGCACCACAGCGTCGCCTGCCGCGTGAGCGGGATCTTCCGCGGATCGAACACGATGAGCTTCGTGCCGCGCGCGACCGCCTCGCGGATCTTGAACCCGAACACCGGATGGTTCTCCGTCGTGTTCGTGCCGGTGATGAGGATCGTGTCGGCGAGCAGCAGGTCGTCGGCCGGGTTGGTCATCGCGCCGGAGCCGAACGAGAGCGCGAGGCCGGCGACCGTCGAGGCGTGGCAGAGGCGCGCGCAGTGGTCGACGTTGTTGGTGCCCATCGTCGCGCGCACGAACTGCTGGAAGACGTAGTTGTCCTCGTTGGGCACTTTCGCCGACGACAGCCCGGCGAAGACCTCGCCGCGCCGCTTGTCGAGGCCCGCGGCGACGGCGCCGAGCGCCTCGTCCCACGTCGCCTCGCGCAGCCGGTCGTTCTCGCGCACCAGGGGCCGCGTCAGCCGGTCGTTGTGGCCGACGAACTCGAACGACCCGTAGCGTCCCTTGACGCACAGCCGGCCGCGGTTGGCGGGGCCCGAGCGATCCCCGCGTGCGCCGACGATGCGGTTGCCCTTGACGCCGTACTGGATGCGGCAGCCGACGCCGCAGTAGGGGCAGATGGACGAACCCTCCCGCGCCGGCACCTCGGACTGCCGCGGGGAGAGCGCCCCGGTCGGGCAGCGGACCACGCACTCGCCGCACGACTCGCAGATCGACGCGCGCAGGCCGCCGCCCCCGAACGGCTCGATCCGCGTCTTGAAGCCGCGGCCGTAGAGGTCGATCGCGCCGCAGCCGTTGATCTCCGCGCACGCCCGCACGCACTTCCCGCAGAAGACGCACTTGGCGTAGTCGATGGCGAAGCACGGGTTGGAGTCGTCCGGCGCCGTCTCGCGGTGCAGCGGCCGCAGCAGCCGCTCGCGGATGCCCAGGTACTCCGCCGCCTCGTGCAGTCCGCACTCGCTGCTCTTGGCGCAGACGACGCAGTCGCCGGGATGGTCCGAGAGCAGGAGCTGCAGGGTCATGGTGCGCACGGCACGCAGCTCGTCGTCGTCCGTGACGATCTTCATGCCGTCGGCCACCCGGGTCGTGCACGAGGTCGGCAGGCCGCGGAGGCCCTCGATCTTCACGATGCACAGCCGGCACGCGCCGTAGGGCTCGAGGTCCTCGTCCGCGCACAGCGTCGGGATGTAGACGCCCGCCTCGCGGCAGGCCTCCAGCACCGTCCCCGCCTTCTCCACCGTCACGGGGCGGCCATCGATCGTGAGCTTCTTCATGGCGCCCTCCGTTCCTCACACGTGCAGCCCGTGGTCTTGGTCGTGCCCTTGGAGTCGCTGCACTCGCTCAGGGCGCCTGCGGCGGCCGGTCTCCCCCCCGGCTCCGGGCACTCCTTCCCGTAGTCGCAGCGCAGACAGCGCCGCGCCTCCCGTTTCGCCGCAGCGGCGCCGAGCGTGCGCTCGACCTCGAAGAATCCCTGCGCGCGTTTCCCGGGATCGGCCTTCGGCGCCGGGCCGCGCTTGTCCTTGGCCGGAGGCGCTTCGGGATCGAACTTCGTGTCGAGAGCTCGCTTCGCACGCCACGGGAAATTCACGACCGAGGCCGGGTTGAGGTAGCGCTCCATCGCTTCCGCCGCGCGGCGCCCCTGGCCGATGGCCTCGACGACGGTGGCCGGGCCGAGCACCGCGTCGCCGCCGGCGAAGATACCGTCCAGATCCGTCGACAGCGACCAGCGGTCCGCGACCACCGTGCCGTTCTTCCGCGCCGCAGGCCCCTCGGCGGGAAGCGTCGGGCGCTGGCCGACGGCGCGGAACAGGTGCCGGCAAGGCAGCTCGAAGAACTCACCCTCCGCCGGGACCGGCCGCCTCCGGCCGCTGGAGTCGAAGGGCCCGAGCTTCATGCGCTGCAGGCGCAGCGCGCGCGCGTGGCGCTTGCCGTCCTGTCCGTCGGTCAACACCTCCATCGGCGCCGCGAGGAACTCGAAGCGCACGCCCTCTTCCTCGGCCTCGGCGATCTCCTCCGGCTGCGCCGGCATCTCGGCCTTCGTGCGCCGGTAGGCCACGGTGACGCTCGAAGCCCCGAGCCGCAGGGCGGTCCGGGCCGCGTCGATGGCCGTGTTGCCGCCGCCGATGACGACGGCGTCCCCGGACAGGCGGGCGATCTTCTCTTCCGCCGCCCGTCGCAGGAAATCGATGCCCGAGCGTACGCCGGCGGAATCCTCGCTCGGAATGCGCAGGGCGAGATCGTCCCAGGCGCCCAGCGACAGGAACACGGCGTCGTGCTTCTTGCGGAGGCCGGCGACCGTGTGCGTTCCGCCGAGCTTCCATCCCGTGCGGATCGTGACGCCCAGCCGCTCGATGCGCCGGACGTCGCGCGCCAGCTCCTTGCGGACGAGGCGGTAGGAGGGGATGCCCCAGCGCATCATGCCGCCGGGCTCCTTGGTGGCTTCGTAGACGGTGACCTCGTGTCCCAGGCGGCGCAGGAAGAAGGCGGCGGTGAGGCCGGCCGGGCCGGCGCCGACGATCCCGACGCTCTTGCGCTCGGCCGCCGGACGGTCGAGGGGGACGAGCCTCGGCTCGAGGCCCTGGTCGGCCATGAAGCGCTTGACGGCGCGGATCGACACCGGCTGGCCGTCCAGCGTCGTGCGGCGACACCGGGTCTCGCAGAACGCAGGGCAGACGCGCCCGCAAACGGACGGGAACGGGTTGCGGTCGAGGTGTACCGCCAGCGCCTCGGCCGTCCGTCCCTCCGCGACGAGCGAGACGTAGGCCGGGACGTCGACCTCGGCGGGGCAGCGGTTGACGCAGGGCGCCAGCGTGAGGTCGGCGCAGACGCCGGCCGAGCAGCGCCGATCGCGGACGTGCTCGAGATACTCGTCCTCGAAGTAGTGCAGCGTGGTGAGCACCGGGTTCGGGGCCGTCTGCCCCAGCCCGCATAGCGAGCCCTTGCGCACGGCGTTGCCGAGGTCCCGGAGCAGGGCGATGTCCTGTTCGGAGCCGCGACCGGCGCAAAGCTCCTCCAGCGTCAGGCGGAGCTGGCGCGTGCCCAGTCGGCAGGGCACGCACTTGCCGCACGACTCGCTCTCGGTGAACTGCAGGAAGTACCGGGCGACGTCGACCGCGCAGGTTTCCTCGTCCATCACCACCAGGCCGCCGGAGCCCATGATCGAGCCGGCCTCGGCGAGGCGCTCGTAGTCCACCGGCAGGTCCATCCGTTCGGCCGGGATGCAGCCGCCGGAGGGGCCGCCGGTCTGCACGGCCTTGAGCTTGCGCCCGTGGAGGACGCCGCCGCCGATGTCGTACACGATTTCGCGCAACGTCATGCCCATCGGCACTTCGATCAGGCCGTTGTTGCGCACCTTGCCGACGAGGCTGAAGACCTTGGTCCCCTTGCTGCGCTCCGTGCCGATGGAGGCGTACCAATCGCCGCCGCGAACAAGGATCTCGGGCACGTTGACCCAGGTTTCCACGTTGTTGATGTTGGTCGGCCGGCCGAACAGGCCGCTCTGCGCGGGGAAAGGCGGTCGGGAGCGGGGCATGCCGCGCTTGCCCTCGATCGAGGCCATCAGCGCCGTTTCCTCGCCGCAGACGAACGCACCCGCGCCCTGCTTGACGTGCAGATCGAAGGAGAAGTCGGTGCCGAGGATGCCGGAGCCCAGGAGCCCGGCTTCGCGCGCCGCCTCGACGGCGAGGGTCATGTGGCGCACGGCCAGAGGGTACTCGGCGCGGACGTAGATGTACCCCTCCATGGGGCCGCGCCCGCGACCGATGGCCAGGGCGCCGAGGATCATGCCCTCCAGCACCCCGTGCGGATTGGCTTCCATGATCGAGCGGTCCATGAATGCGCCGGGATCGCCTTCGTCCCCGTTGCAGATCACGTACCGCACGCCGTGGCCCGGCGCCTCGCGGCAGAATTTCCACTTCGGCCCGGTCGGGAACCCGGCGCCGCCGCGGCCGCGGAGCCCGGAGCGCGTGATCTCGTCCAGGATCCGCTCGGGCTCCATCGCGATCGCCTTGGCCAGTCCGGCGTAGCCGCCCGCCGCGAGGTAGTCCTCGATCGACGTCGGATCGATCCGCCCGTTGTGCCGGAGGGCGATGCGCTGCTGGCGGGCGTAGAACGGGATCTCCGCGTGGTGCGCGATCCTCCGGCCGCTTTCCGGGTCGTCGTACTGCAGCCGCTGGGCCGGCGGCTCGCCGGCCAGGACCGCCCGGACGATCTCCTCGGCATCACGCCGGGCGTCCTGCTTGCCCACGCCCTGGCAGAAGAGGCCCTCCGGTTCGGTGATGACGACCGGGCCGCGCTGGCAGAAGCCGTGGCATCCCGAAACCATGAGGTCGATGTCCGCCCCCGCCCTCCGCCGGCGGATGGCCTGGCGCATGGCGGCGATCACGGCCTCGGCGCCGCTGGCGCGGCATCCGGTGCCGCCGCAGACGACGATGCGATGCGGCGCGGTTCGCCGCGCGCGCAGCCGACTCTGCACCTCGAGAAGCTGGGCCGGTGTCTGCAGATGGTCCATGGCGACTTCCTACTTCCGGCCGCGCGCCGCAGCGCCGCCGCGCGCGGGTTTGCGCGCTCCTCGCGCACCGCCTTCCCTGCTCGCGGAAGCGATCAGGGACTTCGCCTTCTGCGCCGAGAGCTGCCCGTGCACGCGACCGTCGATGGAGATGACGGGCGCCAGGGCGCACGATCCGAAGCAGGCCACCGTCTCCAGCGTGAACATGCCGTCCGCCGAGGTCTCCTGCGGCCGAACCCGCAGCGTGCCCTGCAAGTCGTCGAGGAGCTTGCCGCTGCCGCGCACGTGGCAGGCGGTGCCGCGGCAGACCGTCACATTGTGCCGGCCCGGCGCCTTGAAGCGGAACTGCGCGTAGAACGTCGCGATGCCCTGGACGATCGCCGAAGGCAGGCGCAGCGCGCGCGCGATGCCGTCCATCGCCTCGCGCGGAACGTAGCCGAATTCCTCCTGCGCCGCCTGCAGCAGCGGGATCACCGCCTCGCGGCCCCGCCCCGCGCCCCCGCCGGACCGGAACACGGACGTGTCGAGCCACGCTCGTACGCGCTCCACAGTCGCCTCCCGACTCGTTGGCATACTCCGCCTCCCCTGCGACCCGCCCCGCTGGACGAACCCCCTCCGACCGCAGTGCGCCGTTTGTACTCCTGCGTGGGACGGACGACAAGGGGAGGGAGGGTGGGAAGTCCTGGTACTTGGTGGGTCGTCCGGGACGAGTTTCGGGCGAGAGGGGGGAAGTTCTTGGTACTTGGTGGGTCGTCCGGGACGAGTTTCGGGCGAGGGTGGGAAGCTGTTGGAACTTGGTTGGTCGTCCGGGTTGAGTGGTTGGTCCGGAGGCGCGGCGGCGAGCTGATCAGCGCCCTCCGACCCCCGAGGGAGGCGGGGGCACGGACCCGCGGGGCGGCGGGGACCCGGCGGGAAGCACGACGTGGAACGCGCTGCCGCCGCCCGGCGCCTCGTCGACCCAGATCGCGCCGCCGTGGGCCAGCACCGCGGCCCGGCAGAACGCCAGGCCCAACCCCGTCGAATAGCGGCGACCCACCCGGCGCGATTCGACCACCGCGAACTTCTCGAAGATCCGCTCGCGCTCCTCCACCGGAATCCCCGGCCCCGTGTCGCGCACGACGAAGGACAACCCCTGGACGCCGCCGCCGGGACACAGCGCGAGCCGTCCCGGATCCGCGGGGCCCAGCTCGACCTGCACCCGCCCCCCCGGCGGCGTGAACTTGAGCGCGTTGGCCACCAGGTTCTCCAGCACCCGCGTCACCAGATCGACGTCGAGCTCGGCCGCCGGCAGGTTCTCCCCGATCGACGCGCCGAGCGCGATCTGCCGCGCGTCCGCCACGACCGACAGCCGCTCGACGACCGCCCGCACCGGATCGGCCGCGACACAGCGCTCCAGCCGCGGGCGAAGCTCCCCGGCCTCCAGCTTCTGCAGGTCGAGCAGCCCGCCGATGAGCAGCATCATCTCCTCGCAGCCGCTGCGCGCCTGCGTGAAGTAGCGCTCGATCGGCGAGGGCGGCATCGAAGGGCGTCCGTCAACCGCGGGAAGGGACTCGGGAGCGGGGACGTGGCGTCTCGTCCAGGCCGCCAGAAGCTCGACCGAAGAGCGCACGACGGTGAGCGGCGTGCGCAGGTCGTGGACCAGCATCCCCGTCAGATCCTCGCGCAGGCGCTCGATGCGGTCGCGGTTCCGCGCATTCTCGATCGCCTGCGACACGTGGTCGCCCAGGGCCTCCAGCAGCAGCCGGTCATGGTCGTCGAACTTGCCGATCTCGGTGCTCTCGGCGTCCAGGAAGCCGAACGGCCGGCCGCCGCTCAGGAGCGGCACGCACATCTCGCACTGGATGTGCGGCGCGGCGGGCGCGTAGTTGTCCCACTCGCGGACGTCGGGCACCAGCAGGCTCGTGCCCGTGCGCACCACCTCGCCCGTGATCCCGTGACCCAGCGGCAGCGCGTGGCCCGGGACGACCGCGAGCGGCACGCGGGTGCTCACGGCACAGAGGGTCACCTCCTGGCGCGCGTCGTCGACCAGCCCGACCGCGACCATGTCGTAGCCGAGCTGCTCGCGGATGGCATCGACGGCCCGCTGCAGCAGGTCGTCCAGGTGCACGCTGGACGTGAGGATGCGGCTGACGCGGTTGACCAGCGCGAGCTGGTTGGAGCGGTGCCGCTCCTCGCGGATGAGCCGCGCGTTCTGGATGGCCAGGGCGACCGGGGCCGCGACCGACTCCAGACGGGCGACCATTTCGGGAGGGAACCGCCCCGGCACGCGGCTCTCGACGTCCAGCACCGCGATGACCTTCCCGCCCACCTTGAGCGGCACCGCCACCTCGGAGCGCACCCCCGGCAGCAGCTCGACGTAGTCCGGGCACGTGACGACGTCGTCGACGACCTGCGGGGCCCCGGTGAGGGCGGCCGTGCCGACGATTCCGGTGGAGAGCGGCTGGTGCGGAGGGACGGGCAGCGTCGTGCCGTCGGTCATCGCCGCCCAGCCGCGGACCAGCTCGCGACGCCGCGAATCGATGAGGGCGATGCCCGCCATGCATGCCCCCGTCTCCGCCAGCAGCCGGCGCACGACCGCCTCGGCCACCGCATCGACGTCGCCGGAATGGCTGGCCAAGAGGCCGATCTCGAGGATGTCCTGCGCGAAGGGCTCGGTCATCGGACGGAGAATACCAGAGATCAGCCCTCCCGCTTCGTGAGATCCAGCTCGATGAGGTGCACCCCGTCCTCGAAGGAACGGTGGACCGGCACGCCGGCCTTCTCCAGGACCCGCAGCATCGAAGGATTGCCGACCAGCACGTCGCCGACGAAGCGCCGGTAGCCCTGCGCCCGGGCGTGCTCGATGAGGATCCGCAGCATGAAGGACGCCAGACCGCGGCCCTGGTACTCGTCCGCGGTCACGAACGCGTACTCCGCCGCGTCGCCCCCGGCGCAGCGCAGGTACTGGCCGATCGCGATCATGCGCCGGCTCTCGGGACTCGCGCCCAGGACCGCGATCAGGCTCATCGTGTCGCGGTAGTCGATGTTGACGAACTGCCGCACCGCCGACTCGTCCATCCGCCGCACGTCGTTGTGGAAGCGATGGTAGGCCGAGCGTTCGCTGAGACCGTAGAGGAACGTGCGCACCATCCGCTCGTCGCCCGGATGGGCCGGCCGGATGAAGACCGTCAGCCCGTCGCGCAGTGTCGCCACCTGCTCCAGGTGGCGCGGGTAGGCCGAGAGGTCGAGCGCCGGCAGCGACAGATCCGCGGGGAGGTGGCGGTTGCGCTGCGCCGCCTCGAACAGCTCCGGGCGGAAGCGCGGGTGCGCGATCGCGATGAGGGCGAGGGCGCGGTCGCGGATGGAGCGGCCGTGGACCAGCGCGGCCCCCCACTCGGTGACCACGTAGTGCACGTCGGAGCGGCCGGCGACGACGCCGGCGCCCGGGTCGAGGTACATGCGGATGTTGGAGGAGGCGCCGTCGGGCGAGGTGGAGGGGAGGGCGACGATGGGACGCCCGCCGCGCGAGGCGGCGGCGCCGCGCAGGAAGTCGTAGCGCGCGCCGAACCCGCCCCCGAAACGTGCGCCGGTGAACTCGTCGGCCACCTGCCCCGTGAGGTCGACCTGCTCGACGCGCGCCACCGCCACCATGCGCTCCTGCGCCGCGATGCGCGCCGGATCGCTCACCTCGTCCTCCCCGCGCAGCTCGAGCGCCAGGTTGCCGCGCACGAAATCGTACAGCCGCCGGGTCCCGACGCAGCGGCAGGCGACGGAGACGCCCCGGTCGACCGTCTTGTGGGCGTTGGTCACGATGCCGGCGAGCATCAGGTCCATCGCCGCCTCGGTGAACATCTCGCCGTGCCAGCCGAACTCGCCCCCGCCCCGCGCGAGGAGGCGCTCGGCAATCGCCGCCGCGACCCCGTTGTTCCCGAGGCGCAGCGTCGCCCGGTCCGGGATCAGCCGCTCGCAGTGCTCGGCAATCCGCCGCGAGACGTCGTCGATCGCCGGCGGCGACACCTCGTCCAGCGGATGATCGCCCTCGACAAAGGCGTGCACCCGCTCGACCGGCAGCAGCGTGCGGCCGTTCGTCCGCGGCATCGCCGGGTTGATCTCCGCCAGCACGAAGCGCGCATGGTCCACCGCCGCCCGCGTCAGGCCGACCGAGATGCCGAGGTTGCAGGCGCCCGTGTCGTCGGGCGGCGCGACCTGGACGATGGCGACGTCGAGCGGCATGGCGGCGCTGGCGAACAGCGCCGGGACCTCGCTGCTGCGGACGGGCGTGTAGTCCGCTTGCCCGTCCGCGACCGCGTCGCGCAGATCGTCGCCGACGTGGAACGCGTGCTGGCGGAAGTGCCCCGAGGGTCGCCCCGGCTCCGGCGACGGCCACAGGCTGCGTCCCGCCAGGATCTCCACGTCCCACAACCGCTCGACCGTCCGCCGCAGCTCCTCGACCAGGAGCGCGTTGCGCCCGCAGCCGGGACTGACGAACACGCGGTCGCCGGAGCGCAGCACGCGCAGCGCGTCCGCCGCCGACATCCGGCGCGCCACGTACGTCTCCCGCCAGTCCGTCTCGGCCACCGCGAACCCCCGACCAACCTCGCGAACGAGCACGAGCCGCATTGTACCGGAGCGCGGGCCGGATGTCGCGGCAGCATCGCCGGGGGAAGCGAAACCGCCGATGGACACCGATGGATACCGATGGGGCAGGGCAGGTCGCCGGTGGGCCCGTGCCGCGCGACGCAGATCCCCGCCTCCCCACCTCTCCGGTCGGCCCGCCGTGCGCGAAGTCGAAGGGCCTCTCCACATCTCCCTGTCCGGATTCGCACTCGACGAACAGCCCGACGACCCCGTGGCGCAGGCCTCGTCGCTCCGACGCACCGGCCTCGCCTAGATGTAGAACATCGGTGCCGCGTCCGCGCCCCAGCGCCGGGCGGCGTCGGCCAGCGACACGGCCAGCTCCTCGCGCACCCGGCCCTCCAGGTGGGCGAACAGCCGTTCCGCGGCGTCGCCGCCGGAGCCGCCCTCCGGGACGACCACGGTCCTGCCGTCCACGGCCTGCAGCACGTCCAGCACCGTGATCGATTCCGGTGCGCGCGCGAGCCGGTATCCGCCGCGCTGCCCGCGCGCCGTGGCCACGATCCCCGCCGCCTTGAGGCGGTGCAGCAGCACCGGCAGGTACTGCGGCGGGATGCTCAGCCGCTGTGCGATCGATGCGCCGGGCAGCGGCTCCCCGGTCGACTGGTCGGCCAGGAGCAGGCAGGCCCGCAAGCCGTAGCGTGCGCCGGCGGAGAACAGCGCCATCAGGCCTTCACCGGTTCCTGGAACAGCGCCGTCGAGAGGTACCGCTCGCCGAAGTCCGGCAGCACCACGACGATCGTCTTTCCTTCCGAGCCGGCGCGCCGCGCGACGCGCAGCGCGGCCCACACGGCCGCGCCGGAGGAGATCCCCGCGAGGATCCCCTCCTCGCGCGCCAGCCGCCGCGTGAGCTCCGTCGCGTCGCGATCGGTCACCCGGATCACCTCGTCGATCACGTCGCGATTGAGGACGCCCGGCACGAAGCCCGCGCCGATGCCCTGGATGATGTGGACGCCCGCGCGACCGCCCGAGAGCACCGCCGAGGAGGACGGCTCGACCGCGATGCAGCGCAGCGACGGCTTGCGGGGCTTGAGCGCCTCGCCCACCCCGGTCAGCGTCCCGCCGGTGCCCACCCCGGCGACGAAGACGTCGATGCGACCCGCGGTGTCCTCCCAGAGCTCCTCCGCCGTCGTCCGCCGGTGGACCTCGACGTTCGCCGGGTTCTCGAACTGCTGCGGCACGAACGCGCCGGGGATGTCGCGCGCGATCTGCTGCGCCTTCTCCACGGCCCCCGCCATGCCCTTCTCGCGCGGCGTCAGCACGATCTGCGCCCCGAACGCCGCCAGCATCTGCCGCCGCTCGACGCTCATCGACTCCGGCATCGTCAGGATCAGCGGGTAGCCCCGCCGCGCCGCGACGAACGCCAGCCCGATGCCCGTGTTGCCCGAGGTCGGCTCGACGATGGTCCCGCCCGGGCGCAGCCGCCCGTCCCTTTCCGCCGCCTCGATCATCGCCAGCCCGATGCGGTCCTTCACGCTCCGGCACGGGTTCCACGATTCGAGCTTCGCCAGCAGCTCGACGGGCAGGCCCTCCGCCAGCCGCGCCAGACGTACCAGAGGGGTGCGGCCGACCAGCTCCGTGATGTCGTCGGCGATCCGCGGACGCTCGCTCATGCCTCGCCCTCCCGGAGCCGTGCGACCAGCGCGTCGACCACGCCGCCCACCGTGTGCTCCGCCGCCTCGACCCCCACCGGCGCCCCGCAGTCGCGCAGGGCATCCGCCGTCACCGGCCCGATCGCCGCCAGGAGCGCCCGCGAGGCCAGGCGCGAGAACCGCTCGCCGCCCAGCGCCCTGCGCAGCCCGCGGACCGTGGAAGCGCTGGTGAAGATCGCGGCGTCGATCCCGCCGGCATCGATGCGCTCGGCCACCTTGGGGTCGAGCGGCTCGTCCGCCAGGCGGTAGGCTTGGACCTCCGCAACCACCGCCCCGCCGGCCCGCAGACCCTCGGGCAGCACGTCGCGGGCACCCTCCGCCCGCCAGACCAGGACGCGCGCCCGCGAGAGGTCGATCCCCGCGAACGCCTCGAGAATCCCCTCGGCCACGAACCGCCGGGGCACGAGGTCGGCCCGCACGCCGCGACGCCGCAGCGCCGCCGCCGTGCCCGGCCCGATGGCCGCGATGCGCGCCGCGCCGAACGCGCGCCCGTCCCGCCCCGCGGCGTCGAGCACCTCGAACAGCGCGTCGACCCCGTTCGCGCTGGTGAGAAAGACCCAGTCGAACCCGTCCAGCCGCGCCGCGGCCTCGCGCAACGGCGCCGGATCGGCCGGCGGCACGATGCGGAACACGGGCGCCGGCACCACGTCCGCGCCCAGCTCGCGCAGCCGCTCCCCCAGCCCGCCCGCCTGCGCCCGCGGTCGCGTCACGAGCACCGCCCGCCCGAACAGCGGACGCTGCTCGAACCACCCGATCCGCTCCCGCAACGCCACCACCTCGCCCACAACGAGCACCGCCGGCGGACGAACCCCCCGCTCCCGCGCCCGCTCCGCGATGTCCCCCAGCGTCCCGACCACCACCTCCTGCCGCGGCGTCGCCCCGCGCCGAACCACCGCCGCGGGCGTCGAGGCCGCCCGCCCGCCGGCAACCAGCGCCGCGGCGATCTCGGCCAGACGTCCCACCCCCATCAGCGAGACAAGCGTCCCCGGGACGCTCGCCAGCGCCGACCAGTCGGTCCCCCCGGCTCCCCGCTCGGGATCGGGATGGTCCCCGAAGAACGTCACCGCCCGCGCCACGCGGCGGTGCGTCACCGGAATGCCCGCCGCCGCCGGCGCCGCCACCGCGCTCGTCACCCCGGGCACGATCTCCCACGCAATCCCCGCCGCCCGCAGCCGCAGCAGCTCCTCCCCGGCATAGCCGAAGACGAAGGGGTCGCCGCCCGTCAGCCGCACCACCACGGCGTGCCGACCGCCGAGCGTCGCGAGCAGCTCCGCGATGCGCTCGCGCCCGATCGTGTGGCCCGAGCCGTCGCCGCGGGCCACGTCGTGCAGCTCCGCGGAGGCCGGCGCCAGATCCAGCAAGGCGCGGTCGGACAGGTTGTCGTGCACCACGGCCCCCGCCCGGCCCAACAGCTCGGCGCCGCGCACCGTGATCAGACCCGGATCCCCGGGACCCGCCCCGACGAGGTACACCGTCCCCACGACGCCGATCACCTTCCCAACAGCTCGCGCGCGCCCCGCTCGATCAGCGTGGCCGCCAACGCCCGACCCAGATCGGACGGCGACCCCACGTCGCCCCGCGTCTCGCCGTCCACATGCCGCTTGCCGTCGGGCTGCGTCACCGCGGCCCGCAGCCGCAGCGACCGACCGTCCAGAGTCGCCAACGCCCCGATCGGCACCTGACATCCCCCGCCCAACGCCTCCAGCACCGCCCGCTCCGCCGCCAGACAGGACAACGACGAACACTCCGTCACCGCCGCCAGAAGCGCCCGGCACCGCTCGTCGTCCGCCCGTCCCTCGATCACCACGATCCCCTGCCCCGGGGCCGGCATGCAGACGTCCGGAGACAACCGCTCCGCGATGCGGTGCCCCAGCCCCAGCCGCTCCAGCCCGGCACAGGCCAGGACCGTCGCGTCGAACCGGCCCTCGTCCAGCTTCCGCAAACGCGTCTCCAGGTTCCCCCGCAGCTCCACGAACGTCACGTCCCACCGGTGCCGCGCCAACGCCGCCCGCCGCCGCGGCGAGCTCGTCCCGATCCGCGCCCCCGCCGGCAGCTCGTCGATGCCGCCCCCCACCAACGCGTCCCGCGGGTCGTGCCGCGGCAACGCCCCGACCAGCTCCAGCCCCGGCGCCAGGTCCGTCGGCACGTCCTTCGCGCTGTGCACCGCCAGGTCGACGCGCCCGTCCGCCACCGCCAGCTCCAGCTCACGCACGAAAACCCCACGACCCTCGAAGCTCCCGAACGGCACGTCCGGACGCTGGTCCCCCTCCGTCTTCACCACCTGCAACACCGTCTCGAGATCCGGGTGCGCCTGCCGCAACTCGGCCGCCACGCGGTTCGCCTGCCACATCGCGAGCTGGCTGCCCCGAGTCCCGATCACAACACGACCGTCCATGTCGCATCGCTCCCGCCGACCGCCGGCCCCGCCGGCAGACGGACCGCCACGAGAATGCGTCTCCCAAACGCCTCTGTCCAGATGAAACTTCATGAATTCAACCAAAATAGATGGTGGATCGATACTACTTGACCAATAGGGTCGCCCTAGTAAGCTAGCGGCCATGGGATGGGCGCAGTTTGGGGGTTTCGATTCGTGGTTATCGTCCGGGATCAGGCAGTTGCCGGGCGGGCGGCTCGTTCGAGTGGTGACGCGAGCCGGTCCGGGCGAATCGGCGACGTGGCGGGAGGACGGGGCGGATGGACGACAGCGCAAGAGTCACCGACCCCCGGGCCGTGGCGCTGGTGGACCTGGATTTGCGGCGCGAGGCGTTTCCGACGACCCTCCTTCGGGCGCTCGAGGCGCTTGGGGCGCTTCCCGTGGGGGGGCACCTGGAGTTGACGGTCAGCGATCCCCGATCGGTGGCCGATCTGCCGAAGGCGGTGAGGGAAGAGGGGCACGTCGCGTTTCCGGCGGTCCGGGTGCCGGACGGTTTCCGCATCCGCATCCAGCGGGGCGATTCGACGAGAGGTTGACACGATGAGCGGTCGCGGTCCGGCGGGGTCGATCCTGGAGTGTGTCGGCTCGACGCCCCTGGTCGAGCTCAAGCGGCTGGGGAGCGACACGGGGGCGCGGTTCCTGGTGAAGGTCGAGGCGCAGAACCCGGGCGGCAGCGTGAAGGACCGCATCGCGATGGCGATGGTCACGGATGCGGAGCGCGAGGGGCGGCTTCGGCCGGGGGGAACGATCATCGAGGCCACGGCGGGGAACACGGGCGTCGGCCTCGCGCTGGTCGCGGCGGTGCGCGGCTATCGCTGCATCTTCGTCCTGCCCGACAAGATGAGTCGCGAGAAGATCGCGCTGCTCGAGGCGTACGGTGCGGAGACCGTGATCGTTCCGACCTCCGTCGCCCCGGACTCGCCGCACAGCTACAACAGCGTGGCCGATCGCCTGGCGCGGGAGATCCCGGGGGCCTTCCGGCCGAGCCAGTTTTCCAACCCCAGCAATCCCGACGTCCACTACCGGACGACGGGTCCCGAGATCTGGGAGGCGACGGGCGGGAAGCTGGACGCGTTCGTCGCGGGCGCCGGCACGGGCGGGACGATTTCGGGCGTCGGGCGATTCCTGAAGGAGAAGAACCCGGCGATCCGCGTCGTGCTCGCCGATCCGGAGGGCTCGATCCTCTCCGGCGATGCTCCGCGGTCGTACAAGGTCGAGGGGATCGGCGAGGATTTCATTCCGGCGACGTTCGACCGGCAGGCGGTGGACGATTTCGTGCGCGTTCCGGATCGCGAGAGCTTCCGGATCGCGCGGCGTTTGGCGCGGGAGGAAGGCATCCTCTCGGGAGGCTCGTCGGGCACCGCGCTGGCGGGTGCGCTGCGCTACGCCGAGCGGCTGCCGCGGGGTGCGACGCTGGTCGTCCTGCTCCCCGACACGGGACGCAACTATCTCTCCAAGATGTACTCCGACGACTGGCTGCGCGAGCAGGGTCTGCTCGACGGGCCTTCGCCGGCGCGCAAGGCGACCCTGGCCGACCTCCTGGCCAGGAAGGCCGGCGGCGGCGTCGTCCTGGCCATCGATGCCGGCCGGCCGATTCGCGACGCCATCCGGATGATGAAGGAGTGCGAGGTCTCGCAGCTTCCCGTCACCGCGGACGGGCGCGTGGTGGGCCAGGTGGACGAGGTGTCGTTGCTCCAGGCGCTCAACCGCGGCGGACAGCCCGGGTCGACCTCGGTCCGCGACGCCATGGGCCTCGCGCCTCCCGCGCTGGAGCCCGGGGTCTCCGTCGAGGAGGCCTTCCGCGTCCTGCTTTCCGGACACTCGGGCATCCTCGTCGCCGAGAACGGGGAGCCGCGCGGCTTCGTGACGCGCATCGATCTGGTCCGCTTCTGGGCCGAGGCCGGGACATGAAGCTCGCCACGCTGTGCATCCACGCCGGCCAGCCGCCCGATCCCGCCACCGGCGCGACCATCGTCCCGATCTACCAGACGTCCACGTACACCCAGGAAGCGATCGGCCGCCACAAGGGCTACGAGTACTCGCGCACCGGCAATCCCACCCGCAGCGCGCTCGAAAACGCCCTGGCGGCCGTCGAGAACGGCTCGCACGGCCTCGCCTTCGCCTCCGGCTCCGCCGCGACCGCCGCGGTCCTCCACCTCCTGCGCCCGGGCGAGCGCGTCGTGGCCGCCGACGACCTGTACGGCGGGACGATCCGCCTGTTCGAGACCGTCTTCCGCCCCATGGGCGTCCTGTTCGACTACGTCGACGCCGCCGACAGCGGCAAGCTGCGCGGGGCGCTCGAGCGTCCCGCGCGCCTCGTGTGGCTCGAGACGCCGACCAACCCGCTCCTGCGGGTCGTCGACCTGCGCGCCGCGGCGAACGCCGCGCGGGACGCGGGCGCCCTGTTGGCCGTCGACAACACCTTCGCCACGCCGGCCCTGCAGCGTCCTCTGGATCTGGGTGCCGACGTCGTCGTCCACAGCACCACCAAGTACATCGCCGGGCACAGCGACCTCATCGGGGGCGCCGTGATCGTCCGCGACGACGAGCTGGCGGCCAGGCTGCGTTTCCTGCAGAACGCGGAAGGCGCCGTCCCGGGGCCCTTCGACGCCTGGCTCGCGCTGCGGGGCTTGAAGACGCTGCCCCTGCGCATGCGGGCCCACACGGAAAACGCGCTGCGCGTGGCAAAGGTCCTGTCCGAGCACCCTGCCGTCCAGGCCGTGTTCTATCCCGGTCTGCCCTCCCACCCGCAGTACGAGGTGGCGCGCTCGCAGATGGCCGGGGGCGGCGGCATGGTCACCGCGCGCCTGCGCGGCGGCCGCGACGCCGTCGACCGTTTCCTGGGCGCGCTCCGCGTCTTCCAGCTCGCCGAGAGCCTCGGCGGCGTCGAGTCGCTGGTCTGCCACCCGGCCACGATGTCCCACGCCTCGGTGCCCGAGGCCGCGCGCCTCTCGCGCGGGATCGACGACGGCCTCGTCCGTCTGTCCGTCGGCATCGAGGACCCCGACGACCTCGTGGAGGACATGGTGCGCGCGCTCGACGGGGCTGCCGCGCGGCCTTCGTGTCCGGGCTGTCTGCCGTAGGGCGTCAGGGCGGGGGAACCGGGCAGCCGTCGGCCATGCACGTGGGGTCGTCCTCGCAGCACGGCGGCTGGCACGACGGGCAGCCGGGCGGTGCGCCGCAGTGCTCGCAGCACACCAGTCCGGGACGGCACGTCGAGGCGCCGGCCCAGCCCGAGCAATCCTGGCCCGCGGTGCGCAGCACGCACGAGTCGTCCGGCAGGCATCCCGCGTCGTCGTGGAAGTTGCGGGTCGGCCCGCAGTCGCAGCCGGGCATCACGCACGGGTCGAGCAGGTTGGGCGCGCCGCAGAAGTAGTCGCCGCACGAACAGCCCCAGTCGCCCGACTCGCAGTCGTGCCAGATCCCCCCCGTCGTCTCGCACGCCGCGCGCCGATCGGCGCCCGGGCACCCCGCGTCCGGGACACAGCCACGCCCGCCGTCGAACGTGCGGAACGGCCCGCAGTCGCATTGCTCGCCGCAGGCGTAGCACTCGAACAGCTCCTCGCCGCACGCGAACGGGCACCGGCACTCGGGCTCGCCGTGCCACGTCCCGTCGCTGTTCCGGCACAGCGCCTCGGCCTCGCAGCCGGCCACTTCCACTCCGCAGCCCTCGCCCGGATGGAAGCGCGCCCCCGGCCCGCAGTCGCACGAGTCCAACGGCGACTCGGTGATGCACGCGTCGGGAACGCCGCACGAGAACCCGCAGTAGCCGGCCGAGGCGGGGAACCACGAGCCGCCGGTCGCCAGACAAAGCGCCGCGTCGCACGTCGCGTGGACGGCTTCGCACTCCGCGAGGGACGCGAACGGCCGGCCGCAATCCGCGCCCGCGCACTCGCACCCGACGACGTCGAAGCACTCCCGGCCGTCCCAGAACGTCCCCAGGTATTCGGCGCAGCCGCCGCCGTCGCACATCCGCCCCGCGGCGACCTGCGCGGCGCACTCCGCGTCGCCGCCCCCGTCGTCACCCGCCGTGTCGCCGTCCGACGTGCCGTCGTCCACGACCTCGATGACCTCGAGGATCGCGTCGTCCGGAGCGTCCGCGGCCTCTTCGGAGTCCGCGGCGTCCAAGACGTCGGCCGCCTCGTCCGTCGCCGTGTCGAGCGACGCGTCGCCCGACAGCTCGATGCCGCCCGAGCAATGGAGGACGGGGAGGAGGAGGGCGAGGAGGAGCGGTAGAGCGGTGGAGCGGTGGAGCGGTGGCGGGGCAGGGCGGCCGCGGCTCGTGTCGGAATGGTAGCTCAGCAAACAGTCCATGCATGCACCTCAGCGACCCGGACCTTAGCAAGGGGCGTTCCCGCCGTCTGCCGTGCGCCGGTCCCGGCGCGCCGGCCCCCGATTCGCCCGCTTTCGCGGACAGTTCGGCGGCGCGAGCAGCGGCGGGTCGCCGGCGGCGGGGACGGCGGGAGTGGCACGCTGCGGCACGGGTGGGCGGCGGGCGAGAGCTACCGGTACAGGACGAACGACTGGAACGCCGCCGACTCGTTGTAGACGCGCATGCCGCCGGAACCCTCCAGCGTCGCGCGCTCGCCCGAGCTCGGCGTGTACTCCAGCTCGGCGTGCTCGCCGGACTCGTTGTCGAAGGTGCAGCGAATCGTCGTGCCGTCCCAGATTGCCCGCAGGCGACGAAGCGCATCTCGCGGCCGAGTCGCGTCCTCCGCAGCCGTCTCGGCGGCCGTCACGAAGTTGACCGACCCGCTGCCGTCGTTCTGCCACAGGCTGAGCGATCGCTCCTGCCACTCGAAGAAGCAGCCCCACCACACCATCGTCGAGCCCATCGGCGACGTCGTGTCGGCGAACAGCGCGCCGGTGTAGTTGGAGCCCGAGCGCGCCGAGCCCTGGAGCCGGAACCGGGCCTCGACGGCGTACGGCGCCGTGGCGGGCTGATCGAGCCACAGGTCCGCGCCGTAGGGCGACGACGTGCCGGTCACGACGTCGGCCGTCACGGTCCAGATGTCGCCCCGGCCGTTCCACGTCGCGGACGGCGTCAGGCGGTTCGGCACGAAGGAGTCGAAGGCATCGATCCAGCCCAGCGATCCGGGCGCTCCGGGCGCCTCGCAGGCGTCCCCGAGTCCGTCGCCGTCGCCGTCGACCTGCCCGGGGTTGGCCCACGTCGGGCAGTTGTCGCACGCGTCGTCGAGCCCGTCGCCGTCCTCGTCGTGCCCCACCGGGTCCGTGCAGGTCGGGCCGACGTCGGCGTCTGCATCGGCATCGGCGTCTGCATCGGCGTCGGCGTCTGCGTCGGCATCTGCGTCGGCATCGGCGTCTGCGCCTGCGTCGGCGTCGGCATCCGCGTCTGCATCTGCATCGGCACCCGTTTCGACGGGAGTTTCCGCCTCCGGCGTGTCGCCGCCGTCGTCCCCGGGCGGCGTCGTGTCGCCGGCGGTGTCTCCGCCGTCGGCCAGCGCCGGGTCGCACGATCCGAAGTAGCAGACGAAGCCCGAGGGGCAGCCGCTACTGCATTCGTTCGACGGCCCGCAGCCGGCGAAGACCACGAGCGTTGCGACCGTCGCGGTGACGAGACCCGTGCGCGCTGCCATCGACTTCGTCATGCGCCACCTCGCTTCCTGATCCGCCCCGCGGAAGATCAGCACGGAAGGGCGTGGGGTGCAAGCGGGGGAAGGGGATATCGCTCAATCCCCAGGCCCGAACTCGATCGTGGCGTCGCCCGCCGCGGTCGTCTCCACCAGCAGCAGACCCCGGGCGCGGTCCCACGCCCAGCGGCCGGGAACGCCGGTGAGCGTCGCCGTCGCGCCGTCGGCGTACAGGCGGGCGGGCGCAACGAGCTCCGTGATGCCGGGCGTCGCCGCGAAGTCCAGCGTCCCGTGGCGCGTCTCCGGGTCCCACGTGAATGCCCCGACCGTTCCCGAAACCGCGCGCGGATAGGCCCGCACCAGAGCCGCGACCGACGGCGTCTCCACGCCGCCCCAGCCCGTCACGCTGAACGCCTCCTCGTTCCACACGTCGCGCGCCGTCGAGTACTCCCACGCCGTGCCGTGGAACAAATAGCGGTCGAGCGACGCGAAGTTCGCCGCGAGGTACCGCCGCCCGCCGTCCGTGCCCGTCACGCACCCGAACTCGCCGAGCAGGAGCGGCGACCCGTTCGCCTCCGCCCAGGTCGTCCACGGCAGGAGGTCGGCATCCGTGTCGTAGGTCGCCGCGTCGGGCCCCAGCAGGAACACCGCCGCCGCGTAGTAGTGCGGCGCGAAGACCATCCCGCCCCCCGCGGGCGTCTCCAGCGCCGTCACCCGATCGGCCGCGTCCACCCCGGACGGCTCGAAGAAGATCAAGGCCCCCGGCGCGACCTCGCGCAGCACCGTGGCCATCCGCTCGTAGAACGGCCGCAGCACCGTGCGCGACCACTCGCCCACTTCCGCGCTGCCGTCATGAGGTTCGTTCATCACGTCGAAGCCGATCACCCCCTCGACCGGCCACAACCGCTCGGCAACCCGCCGCCACATCGCCTCGAAATCGTCCCGCACCCCGCCGCCGTTCGTCCAGAACCGGTCGTAGGCCGCATCGACCTCCCCGTCGCCCAGATAACCCTGGAACCAGTTCGCGCAATCCGTCCGCGGCGTCATCGCCGGGTCCGGCAGCGCCCAGAGCGGGAATCCGTCGCCGCACAACGGCGAGGCGAACGCGTCCTGGTGGAAATCGACAATGACGCGCACCCCCCGCCGCCCGAAACTCTCCGCCATCGCCGCGTATCGGCCGAGGTACTCGTCGTCCCACGCCCCGCGCGTCGGCTCGAGCCCCTCCCACGAGAACGTCAGGCGCACCACGTCGAGCCCCCACTCGGCGACCCGCGCCGTGTACGTCTCGAGCGCCTCGGCGAACGGCGGGTCGCCGGCCTGCTCGGGACGTCCGGACTCGGCGAAGGGGAAGGGGAAGAACGGATCGAACTTCGAGCGGCCCCCGGCGTTCACGCCGCGCAGCAGCACCTCGCGCCCGAGCGCATCGAGCACGCGGCGACCGTTCACCGTGACGCGCAGGGTGGGAAGCGCGGGGGGAGAGAGAGGCGGAGTCGAGCCGTCGGCGCAGGCGGCGGCAAGCGCGGCGAGGAGGGCGCAGACCGGAAGTGCAAAATGCAAAACATGCAATGCAAAGTGCAAAACGGCTGACGTCGAATGGTCTCGCATGCCGTGAGAGTACACGTTTCCGGACCGGGTGAAGTGGGACGAACAACTGTTGATCTCCACCTCCCCCCGGACTATGCGCAGATCGGGATACGGGGGTCGAAGGAGGTTCGACCATGGCCGTGCGTCCGCCGAGCGTCATCCTCGAGGACCTGCGACGCCGTCATCCGGAGAAATTCGCGTCCGAGGACGAGATCTTCGGCAGCGTCCATCCGGGCGACCGCATCTTCATCGGCACCGCCTGCGGCGAGCCGCAACGCCTCGTCTCCTCGCTGGTCCGCTGGGTCGGCGAGCACCCCAAGGCGTTCCTGGACACGGAGGTCCTGCACGTCTGGTCGCTGGGGGTGGCGCCATACGCCGACGAGAAGTTCAAGGACAATTTCCGCCACAACTCCTTCTTCATCGCCGACTCGACGCGCGACGCCGTCCGCCGCGGCGCCGCGGACTACACGCCCGTCTTCCTCTCGCAGGTGCCGGGGCTGCTGCGCAGCGGGCGGGTCCCCGTCGACGTGGCGCTGATCCAGGTCTCCATGCCCGACGAGCACGGACTGGTCAGCCTTGGCGTGAGCGTCGACATCGTCAAGGCGGCGGTGGAAGCGGCGCGCACGGTGATCGCGCAGCTCAACCCGCGCATGCCCCGCGTGCACGGGGACACCTTCCTGCGGGTCGAGGACATCGCGTTCTTCACGCTGTGCGACGAGCCGCTGCTGGAGTACGAGGCGCGGGCGCCGGACGACGACGTCGTCGACCGCATCGGCTCGTACGTCGCGCGCCTGGTCGAGGACGGCGACACGATCCAGGTCGGGTACGGCAGCGTGCCCAACGCCGTGCTGCGGGCGCTCCAGGGGAAGAAGCACCTCGGCATCCACTCCGAGCTGCTGACCGACGGCGTGGTCGAGCTGATCCGCGGCGGGGCCATCGACAACTCGCGCAAGACGCGCAACCGCGGCAAGACCGTCGGCTCGTTCTGTATGGGCAAGGCGTCCACGTACGAGTTCCTGCACGACAACCCGACGATCGAGTTCCGCAGCGTCGACTACACGAACAACCCGCTGGTGATCGCCGGCCAGCACCGCATGACCGCGATCAACAGCGGCCTGCAGATCGACCTCACCGGCCAGGCCACCGCCGACTCCCTGGGCCACACCTTCTTCAGCGGCATCGGCGGCCAGGCCGACTTCATGCGCGGCGCCGTCCTCGCCCCCGGCGGCACGGCGATCTACGTCCTGCAGTCCACCGCCGAGAACGGCGCCGTCTCCCGCATCGTCCCGTTCCTCGCCGAGGGCGCCGGCGCGACGATCACCCGCGGGGACATGCACTACGTGATCACCGAGTACGGCATCGCCTACCTCCACGGCCGCAACATCCGCGAGCGCGCCATGGCGCTGATCGGCATCGCCCACCCCAAGTTCCGGCCCTGGCTCGTGGAGGAGGCCAAACGCCTCAAGCTCGTCTACACCGACCAGGCCTTCATCCCCGGGAAGCGCGGCGAGTACCCCGAGCACCTGGAGACGCGGCGCACCACCAAGACCGGCCTGGTCGTGGGGCTGCGCCCCGTGCGCATCAGCGACGAGCCGCTGCTCAAGGACTTCTTCTACTCCCTGTCGCAGCAGAGCATGCACCGGCGGTTCATGTCCGAACGCTGGGACATGCCGCACGAGCGGCTCCAGGAGTTCGTGGTCATCGACTACACGAAGGAGCTGACCATCCTCGCCGTGCTCGGGGACGCCGAGAAGGAGACCGTGGTCGGCATCGGGCAGTACGCGATCGACCGCACGGCCCACAGCGCCGAGCTGGCCTTCGTGGTCCTGGACGAGCACCAGAACCGCGGCATCGGCGGCGAGCTGGTCGCCTACCTCACGCTGCTGGCCAAGCGCGAAGGCCTCCTGGGGTTCACCGCCGAGGTTCTGGCGGAGAACCGGCCGATGCTGCACCTGCTGGAGAGGATGGGGTTCGACATGGAGCGGCGCAACGAGGGCGGGGTGTGGACGCTGCGCATGTCGTTCGGGGACGAGTCATGAGCGACGCGCCCGCCGGCATCTCCCGGCTGTTCGAGCCGCGCGGGGTGGCGGTCGTGGGAGCCTCGCCGCACCCGGACAAGATCGGAAACCGGATCGTCGCCAACATCCTGGCCGGCGGCTACCGCGGCCGCGTCTGGCCCGTCAACCCCAAGGGCGGCACGATCCTCGGCGTCCCCGCCGTGACCTCCATCGATGCCATCGACGGCCCCGTCGACGTCGCCGCCATCGCCATCCCCTCCGACCGCGTCCACGACGCCGTCGTGGCCTGCGGGAAGAAGGGCATCCCGTACCTCCTGGTCATCACGTCCGGCTTCTCCGAGGTCGGCAACGTGGCCGAGGAGCGGAGGATCGTCGCCGCGGCGCGCGAGCACGGCGTGCGCGTCGTCGGCCCCAACATCTTCGGCTTCTACTCCGTCACCGCCTCGCTCAACGCCAGCTTCGGCCCCAAGGACATCCGGCCCGGCCGCGTCGCCATCGTCACCCAGAGCGGCGCGCTCGGCGTCGCCATGATCGGCAAGACCGCCGCCGAGAAGATCGGCCTCTCCGCCATCGTCTCGGTCGGGAACAAGGCGGACGTCGACGAGGCCGACCTCCTGGAGTACTTCCGGGACCACGAGGGCACCCGGGTCATCCTGCTCTACGTCGAGGGGGTGAAGGACGGGGAGAAGCTGGTGCGCGGGCTGCGCGCGGCGACGGCGCGCAAGCCCGTGGTCGTGATCAAGTCCGGGCGGTCGAAGCGCGGCGCCGTCGCCGCCGCCTCGCACACCGGCTCGCTCGCCGGCTCCGACGAGATCTTCGACGACGTCATGCGGCAGTGCCGCGTGCTGCGGGCCGAGACCGTCAAGGAGGCCCTGGCGCTGTGCAAGCTCTTCGCGTCCGCGCCCGCGCCGTCGGGCGAGAACGCGGTCATCGTGACCAACGCCGGCGGCATGGGCGTGCTGGCCACGGACGCCTGCGAGAAGTACGGCGTGCGCCTCTACGACGACCACGAGGAGCTGCGCCGCGTCTTCGCACCCATGATGCCCGCCTTCGGCTCGACCAAGAATCCCATCGACCTCACCGGCCAGGCCTCGGACAAGGACTACCAGGGCGCCTTCCGGGCCGCGCTGGCGGAGCCGAAGATCCACGCCGTCATCGGCCTGTACTGCGAGACCGCGATGCTCGACGTGGCCCGCACCACGCCGCTCCTCGTCGAGGCCGACGCGGCGTTCCGCGACGGCGGCAAGCCGCTCGTCTTTTCGATGTACGGCGGCGAGCGGGTCGAGCAGGGTCTGGCCGCGCTCCGCGGCGCCGGCGCCTCGGCCTTCGACGAGCCCTACGACGCGGTGCAGGCGCTCGGCGCGCTGTTCCGCCACCGGGCCTGGGCGGCCGAGCCGCCCGAGCCCGAGGTCGTGCCGGAGATCGACGCCGCGCGGATCTCGGCGATCGCGGAAAAAGCCCGGGCCGACGGGCGGCGGTTCCTGCTGGCGGCCGAGGCCGCCGCGGTGCTCGACGCGGCCGGCATCCCGCGGCCCAAGGCGCGGATCGCGCGGAGGATCGACGCCGCCGTCGGGTTCGCCACGGAGATCGGCTTCCCGGTGGTGCTGAAAGTCGTCTCGCGCGACATCCTGCACAAGAGCGACGCCGGCGGCGTGGCTCTGGACCTCGACAACGCGCAGGAGGTGGTCGACGGCTTCGAGGCGATCCTGGCCAATTGCCGCGCGCGGGCGCCCAAGGCGCGCATCGATGGCGTCGAGGTGTGCGAGATGGTGGCCAAGGGGGTCGAGACGATCGTGGGAGCGCGGCGCGACGCGAGCTTCGGGCCGGTGGCGATGTTCGGCTTGGGAGGGGTCTACGTCGAGGTCATGAAGGACGTGACGTTCCGGGCGCTGCCGTTCGGGCGGCGCGAGGCGCGCGGCATGCTCAAGGGCATCCGGTCGTACCCGCTGCTCCTCGGCGTGCGCGGCGAGGCGCCCCGCGACCGGGACACGACGGTGGAGACGATCCTGCGGGTGGGCGCGATCCTCGAGCGGTGTCCGGAAATCTCGGACATCGAGGTCAACCCGCTGGTGGTGTACGAGCAGGGGAAGGGGGCGCGCGCGGTCGATGCGCGCATCCTGCTGGTCGAGGCGCCCGGCGGCCGGGCCGGGTCGGGAGGCTAGGATGGACAGGGTGGTCATCGGATCCACGTCGCGCGGGGCGGGCAAGACGAGCCTCGTGATCGGGTTGGGCAAGGCACTTCGCGGCAGGCTGGCCTACCGCAAGCCGTTCGGCGACCGGCTGGTGTACCGGCGCAAGGTGGCGCGGGACTCCGACTCGGTGCTCCTGACGGGGGTGTTCGGGCTGGCCGGGCCGCCCGAGGAGACGACGATCGGCTTCGAGCACTCCAAGCTGCGGTACATGTACGACGAGGACGGCCGGAAGAAGCGGCTGCGCGAGATGGTGCCGCCGGACGAGGCCGACGTCGGGCCGCTGGTGGTCGAGGCCGGGTACGACCTCACCTGCGGGGCCTCGGTGCACCTGGACGCCGTGTCCCTGGCCCGGTACCTCAACGCGCGCCTCGTGCTCGTGGTCGCGGGCGCCGAGAGTGCGGCGCTGGACGAGATCGCGTTCGTGAAGAAGTACGTGGCGACGCGCGAGGCGACGCTGGCGGGCGTGGTGGTGAACAAGGTGCGCGACCCGGACGCGTTCCGCGAGACGTGGGTGCCGGAGATCGGCAAGTGGGGCGTCACGGTCCTGGGCGTCGTGCCGTACCGCGAGGAGCTGACGCATCCCTCGGTCGGGTACGTGGCGGACCGTTTGTTCGCGAAGGTGTTGACGGGGGAGGCGAACATCGACCGGCCGGTGAAGAACGTGTTCATCGGGGCGATGTCGGCCGACTCGGCGCTGCGCAGCGGGCTGTTCAAGCATCCGGGGAAGATGATCATCACGGGGGGGGACCGGACGGACATGGTGCTGGCGGCCCTCGAGGGCGACACGGCCTGCGTGGTCCTGACGAACAACGTGGTGCCGCCGGCGAACATCGTGGCGCGCGCCGCCGAGCACGGCGTCCCGCTGCTGCTGGTCTCGCAGGACACCTACCAGGTGGCCGCCCAGGTCGACAACCTGGAGCCGCTCCTCGTGGCCAACGAAACCGCGAAGATCGAGCTGCTGGGGAAGATCGTGGGGGAGTCGGTGAAGGTGGGGGAGCTGGTGTCGGGAACGTAGTGCGGCTGCGCTCGCCCGGCGCGACCGGGTCCGGTAGGGGAGCCACGTAGCCCTGAGCGAGCGAAGCGAGTCGAAGGGCGAGTGCTCCCGCCTCGCATTGCCTACCCATCGATGGCCGGTCGCGTGACCCCCGGCTTCGGCCGGAACAGACATCCCTGGCCGGTGCACTCGTCGGTGGTCAGCGGGTTCCCGTCGTCGCAAGTGAACGGCACGCCGCGGCAATCGTTTCCGCTCATCCGGTCGCGTCTCGTGCAGAGGTCCCCATCGTCGCAGTCGTCGGGGCTGGGCGGGCGATAGGGACCGGGCGGGAGGACGATTCCGTCGAACTCCGCGGGGCCGCCGTTCGCAGAGGGCGTCGTCGGCGTGCGCGGCGCACGTTGTGTTCCCGCGGAACCGTGGGTGGGGGCCTGCGCCGAGTCGGCCCCGGTTGAGGGCTTCGTCTTCGGCTCGGGATCCGCCGCCCCGATGGCCGCCGCCGTCCGTCCCTCGGGGCCAGAGCCACCAGACCGCGAAGAGCGCCAAGGCCGCCACGCCGAGGAGGATGACCGCGGTTCGCTTCCCGTTTCCGGATGACATGCTCGCCTCGCGCAGCCGCCGTGCGACGAACTACAGGTGGTCGCACGAGTTCAGTTCGACGACCCGATCGGCGCGCCACTGGTCGCCCAGGAGTCCCTGTCGGCACGAGTCCGTGCAGTCGTGCCGCGCCGCCCCGCCGGTCTCGCCGGCGCAGCGGAGGAGCACGTCGCACAATTGTGAACACGCCGCGGCGGTCGGTGGGACCACGTCGAAGTGCTCCTCCGGGAACCCGGCGGCCATTCGCGCTCGCAGGCGTTGGTGGTGGGCGGCCTCGGCGGCGCGGCTCTGGGCGAGTCGTTCTTCGAACGACAGCGGCAATCGGTTCACGCCGGCAGCGGCGGGCACGATGAGGGAGTCGAGTTCCTGGCGCAGCCGCTCCGACTCCGCGATCATCTCCGGGGTGGCGCTGCGATCGTGCATGTAGTTCCCGCGGTAGTTCACGTAGGGATCCGGGCCTTCTTCGATGCTCCTTTCTCGGCCGTCCTGCGACCGTCAGTCGGCGGCGACCGCGACGCAGTGACTGAATCCCGGTTCGGGCTCCAGCTCGCAACGCTGATCGGCGAGGCAATCCTCGTCCCGATTGCAGTACCCGCACCCGACCGGCAGGCACCATCCGTTGAACTCGAACGTCCCGGGTTCGTTGCAGATACCGTCGTAGCCCACCATGTGGGGGTACGACGTGGCCAAGCTGGTCCGCGTTTCCTCGTCGGCCCAAAGGTCGGGTCTTCCGATTCCCGTGTCGGTGCAGTACGAGTAGCGCTCCGGATACCAACTCGGGCGCGTGGCGGGGGGCATCGCCTCGATCTCGTCGATCAGGAAGACACCGTTATCACAGGGACACGCGAGTTCGTATTCAACGTCGATGTCGGGAGGAAGGGTGCCGCGCCCCGTGTCGGCCGGGCTTCGGCACGCGTAGGTCCAACCCAGGGTCTCGGGGTCATGCGGGCACTCTGGGCTGAAGGACGCGCTGAGCACGAGCCGGTCGCCTGCCGGACTGCAAGCGGTGCCGATTCCATATCCCTCGGTGCTCGCCTCGGGCGATGAACAGGCGGCATACTCGGGGTCGGAGATCCTGACCCCGCAGAAGACCCATCGGTAGCTGGCGCATGGCTGCTGGCAAGTGAAGCGCCACGAAGGAACGACATGACTGATGTCGCAAGCGACGATCGGTACCCAATGCCCGCTGTCGTCGCACCCTTCGATGTGTATCCCGTCGTAGGAACAGCGAAGTTCCACCCCAGGGATGCACTCTCCGAACAGGGGCGCTCGGGGCGCCACCGTGTCCGCCTCACCATCGCCGTCAGAGTCCTCCACGCCTATCTCGCTGACAGCCTCCTCCCCACCGTCGGGCAAGACGTCCGCTTCGGCGGTCTGGCGGCAGCCGGCGGGTAGGGGAAACATGGCGAGCCAAGCAAGCGAGCCGACGGTTGCAAGGCGAATGCGAGCGCGAGGACTTCGGCAGACTCCTCGACGGCTGAGCGCCGTGGCACGACCCCACTCGATCCGAAGGCATCTCAGCTCCATAGTCCCACCTCCAGCTGTTGGCCGGTATCGACGCTCGGTGCCATCATCCCAACGAATGGCGAGCCTCCCTCCGCAACCCACGGTCCGCTACACGCCCGACAACTTCCGCCCAGAGGGTAGCGCGTGACCAACAAGCGTGCCAGGGCTGGTGAACGATTGGTGAACGACAGGACTGGTGGACGACGGGTGAACGACGGCCGGCAAACGACCCCATCAGCGGTGGCGCCGAGTCACGACCACACCTCCGGACCAAGAACTCGATCCGATCAACCCACCAACAACCAACAATCCCCTACTCCCACGCCCTCCTCGTCTCCCGCAGCCAGCGGACGAGCGAGCGGCGGGCGCGGACGGATTCCTCGTAGGCGGTGCCGTCGAGCGCGGCGAGGTGGGCGGCGACGACGAGATCGGCGGTGCTGCGGCCGTGCGGCTCGCCGAGCAGCCAGTCGCGGTCGTGCAGCAGGCGGTCCAGCTCGTCCAGGTCGCGCGCCAGCGCGTGCTCGACCTCCGGGACGTCCGCCGCCGCGAGGCCCCGTCCGCGCAGACGCAGCGTCATCGTGGCGACCGCGCCGCGGGACGCCAGCGGACGGAAGATGCCCGGGACCCGGCCGACGAAGGCGGCGGCCGCCGCGTCGCGGTTCGCCGGCACCAGCCAGCGCAGCGCCAGCACGCGCCACGCGAAGGCCTCCTCCGCCCAGTCCTCCAGCACGTGGCACCACGCGGCCGCCGAGATATCCCGCGGGCGCAGCGGCGGCTGGGGATGGTGGTCCTCCAGAAAGTCGCGGATGGCCCGGGCGCCCGCGACCGCGCGTCCGCCTGCGCTCAGCCGCGCGTCCTTGCCGCCGACATCCCCCAGCACTCGCAGGGTGATCGGGCCCGCCGCGGGCGGCGTAAGCCGGTACTCGAGCCCCTTGCTGCGCAGGATGCCGACCAGCGCCCGGACCGACGGATTGTCGGCGCGCCCGGACAAGACGATCGTGTCGGCGTCGGCCATCGCGGCATCGACATCCTCCATCCGCCGGCGGCAGTCAAGGCCGCGGGGTCGGCGGACGGCGGTCGGCGGACGGCGGTCGGGCGATGCCGGGTGGCATGGGCAAACGGAGTCTGTCCGTGGGCGCGACAGCGCGGGCAAGCCGGGGCCTATCCATGGCACCCTGACGCAAGCACGACCGCCGTGATCGGGCCGCGCCGCGCATTCGTGCTATCCTCCCGCCGGGCGTGCGTGGCGCCCCCCGGTGCCCGGAGGGAGGTCGATGATGTCCAGGCGGGGTTCGCAACCGTTGTGGCGGCTGGTCGCCCTGGCATCGATGGTCGCGGATTGCGCGACGACGACCTCGCCGGGCCCGGACCAGGTCGCGACGGACGACGGCGGGGAGGGCGTCGACGGCGAGACGGGCGAGGTCGTCGAGGATGCGCCGGACGGCGACGGCCCGGCCGAGACGGACGGCACCCTGCCGGGCTGCACCGGCACGGTCGACTGCGGCGGGGGCCCGTGCGTCGACGGCTTCTGTTGCGACGGCCCGTGCGCGGGCGCCTGCGAGGCGTGCGACGTCGCGGGGCGCGAGGGCGCCTGCTCCCCGGTGCCGTACGGCGACGATCCCGATGAGGAATGCCTGGACGAGCTGCCGACGGCGTGCGGGAGCGCCGGGTTCTGCAACGGCGCGCGTTCTTGCGCCATGTTCGGCGAGGAGACGATCTGCGACGACGGCGACCCGTGCACCACGGACGACGTCTGCACCGGCACCGGCTCGTGCCGCGGCACGACGCCGTCGAGCTGCGAGCCCGGTCCCGCAGACCAGTGCTGCGAGCCCGCGTGCGACTCGGCCTCCGGCTGCTACACCACAGCCGGCGCCTGCCCCGAGACCTGCGACCCCGGCCGCCTCATCGTCGGCCGTTCGTGCGCCGGCTGCGGCGCCGCGGCCGCCGAGGGGATCTGCACCGGCGGCGCGACCCACACCTGCGACGCCTCGACCCACGTCGCGTGCGAGGAGCTCGACTGCGGGGGTACGACGTGGCGTTGCACCAACGAGGGCGGGGCATGGGCCTGGCGCACGGGCGTGCTGTGCGACGACGGCGACCCGTGCACCTTCAGCGACGCGTGCTTCGGCGGGGCGTGCTCGGGCACGAGCTACACCTGCACGGGCGATGCCTGCATGCGGCGTACCTGCGACGGGGCGGGGGTCTGCGACGAGGACCCCATGCCGCCGTCGGAGCCGTGCGGCACCACGGCCTGCCCGGCGGACTCGTGCTCCGGAGCGACTTTTCACGACTACCCGGCCGGCTGCACGAGCACCTGCGACGGCGCCGGGAACTGCTCCGCCTGCGCCTGCCTCCCGCGTGACACCGCCTGTGCCGCCGGCCCCACCGACGAGTGCTGCGACGCCGCGTGCTCCGCGGGCGCCGGCTGCTACACCGTGCCGGGGTCTTGCGGCGGCGGCGACGTCTGCTCCAACCCCAACGTGCTCACCGTCGGCAGCGTCTGTTCGGGCTGCGGCGCCGCGGGCGCGAACGGCGTTTGCGGCGGCGGCGGGTCGTTCACCTGCAATGCAGCGACGCACGTCGAGTGCCAGAGCGTCTCGTGCGGCGGGTCGTCGTTCTGGTGCACGCGCGTCGGCGGCGTCTGGCAGTGGCGCGCGGTCGCCGCCTGCGACGACGGCAACGCCTGCACGTGGGGCGACACCTGCGGCGGCACGAGCTGTGCCGGGACGCCGGTCACGTGCACGTCCAACGACTGCGTCACCAGGACCTGCAACGGCTCGGCGGCCTGCACCGAGGTCTTCCGCCCGTCCGGCTTCGCCTGCGGCACGACCGGCTGTCCGCCCGACTACTGCGCCTTCGGCGCGTTCCACGACTACTCGGGCTCGTGCAGCGGCTCGTGCGACGGTGCCGGCACCTGCGTGCCGTGCTCCTGTCCGGAGATTGTCACGGCCTGCACCGTCGGTCCGACCAACGCGTGCTGCGCGGCCGCGTGCGATCCGGTGACGGGCTGCGGGACGACCGCGGCCGCGTGCGCCGACGCCTGCTCCGATCCCAACAGCCTGGTCGTCGGCCGCGCGTGCACCGGTTGCGGGCCCAACGGCGCGAATGGGGTCTGCGGCGCCGGGACGACACGCGAGTGCCGTGCCGGGAGCTGGGTGCCCTGCCAGTCCGTGACCTGCGGCGGGACGACGTACTACTGTACCGACCAGGGCGGCTCGATCCGCTGGCGCGCGGGCGACAGTCGCTGCGACGACGGCGCCCTCTGCACCTACAACGACGTCTGCACGGGCGCGTCCTGCGCCGGCACGTCGCACACCTGCGACTCGACCCCTCCGTGCGTCACGCGCGCCTGCGACGGCACGATCGGCTGCGCCGTGACGTACAATGCCGGGCTGGCCTGCGACGACGGCAACGGCTGCACCGCCGGCGAGACGTGCAACGCGAGCGGCGGGTGCACCGGCGGGGCATCCACCGCCGTCTGCGGCGACACCCTGTGCAACTGCGGCGAGACCGCCGCGAGCTGCCCCGGCGACTGCGGCGTTCCGTGCCCGACCGGCGTCACGCTCGCGACCTGGGACAGCGGCGCCGACGGCTGGACCTGGGACGGCCTGTGGCGCCGTACCGGCGGAGAGCTCGTCGGCGGCTCCACCACCTCCTACTGCGGGTCGTACACGCAGAACCTGACCTACGGTCTCGACGTCGACCTCTCGGGATGCACCACCGCCGCCACGCTGCGTTTCTCCGTGCGCCTGCGCGACGACGCCAGCTACTCGCCCGACAGCGATCGCTCCGAGAGGCTGTACGCCGAGTGTTCGGGCAACTCGGGCTCGAGCTGGACACCGCTCACGCCCAATCCGTGGCCGTCGTACCAAACGCCGTGCGCCACGAGCTACTGCGACGGCGGGGAGGGACTCGACCGCAGCTTCCCCATGACGGCGCAGGCGATCGCGCTCCCGTCGCAATGCCGCACGAGCCAGGCGCGGTTCCGGTTCCGCGCCACGGGCACCTGCGTCTGGCGCATCTGGGACTGGCACGTGGATACGGTAACGGTCAATTGAGCGTGAGCAGTAATCCCGGCGGGCTGCCAATCCACCGGAACCGAACCGCGCCCTTCAGGGCGCGGCTCCGGCGCCAGGGGCAGCCGCGGGTTGAAGCCCGCGGTTCGGAGTCGAACGTGCTGCGTCTGGCTCCCGTCTCGATGCCGTGCCATATTCCGGGCAGCCTGGACGGAGGTGGCTGCCCCACGTTGTTCCGCACCGCCCGCATCTCGCGCCTGGCCCTCGCCGCCGCGCTCGCGCTCGTCGCGGGGTCATGCGCCGAGCGCGAGCTGCCCGGGGGCTCCGGCGAGCTGCGGCTACGGCTCGGCGGCAGCGGCCTCTCCGACGAGTGGCGTTCGCTGCGCGTCGTGGCCTTCGACCTGGCGGAACAGGGCTGCATCGGGCCGCGCGTAGCCGAGCCGGGCGCGACCCCGCTGGCCACCAGCGGTCTCGCCCATCCCGAGTCGCTGCGCTTGACCCTCTCGATCCCGGCCGGCGCCCGGACGATCTACGTCGAGGTCTACCGCGACGGCGACGGCACCGACCTGCTCGGCACCGGCTGCGCGGAGACCGTCCTGGCGCCGGGCGAGAGCGCCACCGTGCAGGTCGAGATCGTCCTTCTCTCGACCGACGCGGACGCCGACGCGGACGCCGACGACGTCGTCGACGCAATCGATGCCGACGCCGGCGACGACGCCGGCGGTGACGTCGAGGCGGACGGTGACGACGCCGGCGACGCGGACGGCGACGCGGACGCGGACGATGCGGCGGATGTCGACGACGACGTCGCGGACGACGCGGCCGACGTTCCCGCGGAGGACGCGGTCGCAGAGGCGGACGCCCCGCCCGTCCCCGGCCTGGTGCTGAGCGAGGTCGACTACGACCAGACGGGCACCGACTCGCTGGAATTCGTCGAGCTGTACAACGCGTCGGCGGACCCCGTTCCCTGCGCCGGTCTGGAGCTGCGGTTGATCAACGGCGTCGGCTCCGCGCTCTACCGGACCCAGCCGCTCACGTGCTCCGCGATCGCTCCCGGCTCCGTGCACGTGGTCGGGTCCTCCCTCCTGCTGGCGTCGATCACCTGCCCCTCGGCTCAGGTGCTGGGCACGGGCGGCAGCGACCTGGTCCAGAACGGGCCGCCCTCGTCCGGCGGCCCGGGCGACGCCGTGGCCCTGGTCGATGCGTCGTCGGGCGCGCCGGTCGTGCTCGACCAGGTGGCCTACGAGGGCGCGGTCGCCGGGTGGGGCGAAGGCGGGCCCGCGGCGGAGGAGTCGTCGAGTACGGAATCCCTTCAGCGTAACCCGCCCGGCCACGACACGGACGACAACGCCGCCGACTTCCGGATCCTGCCGCCCACTCCCTGCGCCGTGCCGTAAGGGCCGTGCGCGGTTTCCCGCACTTCCCGCACTTCCCGCACTCCCGTCAGATCCCGAACGGCGGCAGGCAGTAGGGCCCGCCGCCTCCCATGGGCAGCGTTCCGCAGGCGTAGCCCTCGTCGGTCCGGCACTCGGAGTCGTCCGTGCAGGTCCGCAGACAGGTCGCCGTGCCCATCATGTTCAGGCATCCCGCGTCCGTCCCGCAGTCCTCGTCGCTCGTGCAGCCGGAAACGCTGCAGTAGCCGCCGGGGAGGGTCACGGGTCCGACGCGGGTCAAGCACGTCGCGTCCAGTCCCGCCACCGGCGCGCAGTCCTCGGGCGCCGTGCACCCCTCGCCGACTGCCCCGCCGAGCGACAGGCAGCGGAACGTGCACGAGCCCGCCGCCGCGTCCCACAGCCCCGAGCAGTGACCGAAGTCGCAGGAGTCGTCGCAGGCGCCGCACGCCGTGTCCGAGGGCACGGCGCAGACGCCCGCGCAACACGAGCCGTAGACGCCGAGCGACGGGTCCAGGCACCCGCGTTCGCCCTCGTCGGGGTCGAGCGAGCCCCACGGGCAGGGCGCGCCGCAGGCTCCGCAGTTCGCCGGGTCGCTCAGGAGGTCCACGCAAACGTCCCCGCACGGCGTCAGTCCCTCCGTGCAGGACAGGGTTTCCGGAGCGGCGTCTTCCGGCGTCGCCTCCGCGACGTCCGAGCCGTCCGAGGCGTGATCGGCCGCGAAGTCACGGTCGTCGTCCGCGGGGAAGGGCGTGCTGGTGAAACAGGCGCCCAGGAGCAGGCCGCCGATGGCGGCGGCGAGGGTCCATCTCGTCTTGACGATGCTCATTCCCGGATCTCCTTCGCGCGCGGAGACTACCACGGCGAGAGCCCACGGGCGATGCGGATGTGCGCCTGCCGGGCGAGCCGCGCGGGCGCCTGGTCGTGCGGGCGAGGTGGGATCCCGCTACGCCGGCTTCCGGCCGAGGGACATCAGGCGCCAAGACTCGGCGGCCAGCACGGCGGTCAGGGCCACGAGCAGGGCGTTCCGGGCGAGCAGCAGCCACGCCGGCGTCGCCCCGAGACCGACCAGGCTTGCGTAGAGCTGCGGAAACCACAGATGGGTGAGGACCAGCGCGGCGGCGAGGATCGCGGAAGCCGCGATACCGAGCGCGCCGCCGACCAGCGGTACCAGCGGCACCAGCCACAGCAGGAACTGGGGTGACAGCACCTTCCCGAGCGCGATGAAGGCGGACACGGAACCCGCGCTCGCGGCGGCCAGCTCCTGCGGGCCGCGTCGCCCGAGGGCGTAGAGCAGCCAGAATCCCGCGATCGAGGCGATCTGGAGGACGGTCTGGACGGCGGCGAGCCCGTCCGGGAGGCTGCCGGACAGGTTCTGCGATCCGTGGCTGTTCACGACGGCGGGCAGGTACGCCCCGAGCTGATGGGCCGCGAGCAGCAGCGAAGACCCGAGGCTTTCGATCTGCAGCGGCCGGCCGAGCTGCCTGGAGAGGGCCGCCCAGAGTCCTTCGGGGGCCGCAACCGCGAACGGCAGCAGGCAGAGCAGGACGACGGCCGCGAATGCGGCCAGCCCTTCCACCGCACGGCGCAGACCGGCGCGACGCCGCACGCACAGCACCACGAGGGGCACGAGGACGATGGGGTAGATCTTCGCCGCCGCCGCGAGACCGAGGAGTCCGAGCCCGAGACGCTCGCGACGCGAGAGAGCGGCGGCGAGGCCGGCGGCGGTCAGGAACGCCGGCCAGGCGTCGAACCGCGTCAGGACCACCGATCCGAGGGCGAGCGGGGCGAGGCCGATGATCGCACACCCGACCAGCAGCCACGTCGCGCTCGCGCGCAGCCGGTGCAGCGAGAGCGCAACCAGGGCGATCGTGCCGAGGCCGAGCAGGACGCCGAAGATCTCGAACGCGGTGCGGTAGTGCCCGTGCGAAGCGAACGCCGGGAGCACGAACGCCGGAAGCGCGCCCGGAGGGTATTCGAGGGTGAAGTCGCGGTAGGGTACCTGACCGTCCAGCATCGCTTCGCCGTAGCGCTGGTACAGGGGCGTATCGATGATCTGGCCGCGCGCGAACGGGCGCGAGTGCAGGAGCCCGAACGAGGCGAGGAAGAGGACGGCGCCGAGGGTCGCGGCGAGAACGACCCGCCGACCAGCGCCGCGGACGGCCGGCTCGCGGTCCGTCCGGACGTTCATGGGTTGCCTCGGCGAGGGGCTGCGCCGGACGCGTCGCGCCCCTGCACCGGCTCGCAGGCCAGCTCGACGCCGTCGATGAACTCCCCGAAACGTCCTCCCAGACCGACCGCCCACTCGCCCCGGGGACAGCGCAGGCGGAACGGCCGCCCTCCGGGACCGCCGGGAGGGGCGACCAGCGATTCGCGAGCGATCTCCCCGGGCGCTCCACACACCACGACGAGGGCCGCGAGCCACCGCTCGAGGCGTCCTTCCAGCCCGACCACCGCGGTGCCCGGCGGGCACCGCGCGGCGTGCCGTGAGCTCTTCGCCGGCGCGTTCTCGAAGACGGGGCCGACCACGCTCGCGGAATCGCCGCGCTCGACCGCGCCGCACGACGGCTGCATCGCGAGGACCGACCGGCCGTCCGTCGCCTCGTCCACCCCCGTGAGGACGAGGCCCTCCGGGCACCGCCAGGTGTGCCGATGGCCGCCGGTACCGCCCGCATAGAGCGCCGGCGGCGTTCGCCAGGCGAGGGGAACCGCGTGGCGGACCAGGAAGACGTGCCAACCGTCTCCCGACCAGTAGGGGACGGCCTGGTGCAGGGCTCCGGCGGCGATCCGGGGCTCGACGCCCCGGCTCACCACGACATCGTACGGTCCCAGGCTCCAGGGGAGCGTCACCTTCGGGCGACTGTCGCTCGACGGAGCCAGGGAGGTCAGGCCCAGCGGGGTATGCTGCAGGCCGGCGAAGGAATCCCCGACCACGCCCAGATCGTAGCGTGCCGCGGGCAGTTTCGGCGCGTGCCAGATCGACGACCGGGTCACGCCCTGGAAGATCTCCGAGTCGCCCACATCGAAGCCGATCACGACGGGCGACGGGAGCGTCCTCAGCACCTGCGGCAGCCTGCCGATCACCGTCGATTCGAAGCGCCGCAGCTCCGCGTGCACGAGCTGTGCGTAGGCCAGGACCGCCGCGACGGCGCCCGCGACCGCGGCCGTGCGCCGCCACCCGCCGAGACGGCTCGGCCGGGGCCACAGCACGAGCAGGCACAGCACCAGGACGGGCAACCGGGCGCCGACGATCTTGATGTAGCCCATGTCGCGGGGGAGTGCGAAGTACGCCGACAGCGTCACCACCGTCAGAAGCTCGAGCAGATGGTGCCGGCACATCAGGATCGCGGTCCGGCCGACGGCGAGGATCCGGGACGACGGAGCGTTCCCCGCGCCGGCCGCACCCTGGGCCGTTTCGCGGAGGGACCCCGGAAACAGCGGAGCGGCTTCGTCGCGCCGAACCCGCGACAGGACGATCAGCGCGACCCACACGGCCAGCAGGACGCAGGATGCGATCTCGTCCAAGGGGCCGCGGAACATGTCCATCGACCACCCGTAGAACGACTTGAGCGACCGGAGCAGCGAGGGAAAGAAGTGCGCGTGGCGTGCGGCGCCGGTGTTCGAAAGGAACCCGTCGGCCCAGAGCACGAAGGGAACCAGTGTCCCGACGCTCGGCAGGAACTTGACGAAGTCGCGGGGGCGACGCCACCACACGGCCAGGACGAGCAGTACGAGACCGGAGCCGGCGACGAAGGCGATGCCGTGCGCCAGGTAGAGCAGGGCGAGCGAGGCGGCCAGGAGTCCCCCCCATCGCCAGGACGCCTCCTGCCGGCGACCCAGCTGCTGCGCGGCGGCCACGCTCGTGAGTATCAGCGGGATTCCCAGGAGGAAGGGGAGGAGTCCCACGTCGAGCAGTCTGTTGTAGACGAGCGGACAGCCGAGCAGGGCAAGCCAACCGCTGCGCCCGAACGATCTACCCACCGCGTAGAGGGCGAGCGGCAGGCCTGCACCGTACAGGAACAGCAGCAGGAACGCCGTCTGGCGCCCGTCGCAGACAGGCGACAGGACGTCGGCCAGCACATAGGGCAGCGTGCCGGGGCGCGGCGGAAAGGCGGAAAACGCGGTGAAGTGGGTCGCGTAGTACGGCGTGGCGGGGTCGTCTCGACGCGCGACGGCATCGAGGAGCTGGACGTGCGCCCCGAAGTCCTGAAAGGGCGGGTACGCGACGAGGACGAGAGGCAGGGCATTGACGACCGAGACGATCAGCACCACCCCGAACGGCGTCCAGCGGCCGAGCCGGGACGCGGGCGCGCCGGCGGTGGCGCAGGAGGCGGACGTACCGGACTGCGGTCGTGCGAGCGTGGACGTGACGAGTTTCGACATGGAGCCCGCACCCGCCGCCGGCGGCCCTACTTCCCCAGCCACACCGCGCGGATGAGCCCGCGCTCCACGCGATAGATTGCCACCGCGTGGAGGTACGGGCGGTCGGCGATGCCGACCACCAGCTCGTGGTCGACCACCCACGGGCCCTCGACCGTGCGCTGCACCGCCGTGGCACGGAGACCGGGGTTCCGGGAGAAGAGCTTGCCGTACGTCTCGCGGAGCTGCTCGGCGCCCCGCGCCAGCACCTCGCCCGCCGGCAACCGCAAGACCACCGCGTCGGGCGCGTACGTCGCGACGAAGCGCTCGAGGTCACGCGCGTTGTACGCGTCGAGCTGCTCCTGCACCACGGACTCCGGGTTCGGATCGATGAGCTGCTCCGGTCGCACCACGATGCCGCCGTGCACCACCCAGCGGATGCGGCGCGCGTTGCGCACGTCGGCCAGCGGGTCGGCCTCGAGCACCAGCAGGTCCGCCAGGCGACCGGGCTCCATGGTCCCGGACTCCGGCGTCGCGGAGAAGACGCGTGCCGCATCCCGCGTCGCGGCGAGCAGCACCGCCTCCGGAGACAGCCCGGCCTCGGCCAGCAGCTCCAGTTCCCGGTGCAGAGACGGGCCGTGCAGCGTCCCGATGTTCCCGGCATCCGTCCCCGCCGCAACCGTCACACCCGCCGCGTGCACCGCCAGCAGATTCGCCCGGGCGATCGGGCCGCTCGCCGCGAACCGCGCCAGGCGCGCCGCGATCTTCTTCCGCAGCTCGCCCTCGGGCTCCGGCAGCTCTCCCCACGAGCGCATCGCGTCCGGATCGCCCCAGCGCCGCTCGACGTCCGAGACGACCGTCGCCCGTCCGAGCACTTCGCCGTAACCCTCGAGCACGACGAGGTTCGGAATGTAGATCACGTTCCGTTCGACGAGCTGGTCGATGAACTTGGGGTCGAGGGGTTCGTCGCCGACCGAGTGGACCAGGATGTCGGCCCCCGCCTCGAGCGCCAGCTCGGCGGTGGCCCTTTCGGTCGCGTGGACCGCGAGGCGCAGCCCGGCCGCGTGCGCCGCCTCGGCCGCGGCCCGGCAGATCGCCGAGCCCTCGTCGGCCGGGCGGTCGTCGGACAGGACGAACCAGACCTTGAGGAAGTCCGGCTTGCGTGCGAGCTGCGCGGCGGCGAGGCCCCGAGCGTCCTCCGCCGACGCGGCGCGGATGATCGGCGGATCGCCGAGATCGAGCTGCGGGCGGGCGACCGTGGAGATCAGCGGACCGGCGACCGCGACGCGCGGCGCGAAGACCGTGGCGTTTGCCCGGTCGCGCACCTCGAAGTTCCAGAACGGTCCGCCCATGTCCACCACGGCGGCAACGCCGGAGGCGAGGTAGCGGCGGAAGGTCGCGTCGAGATTCTCGCGGATCGCGGCGGCGTCCTGCGCGTACGTCCGGACCCCGGTACGGTCGATGATGTCCGGGCGCGTGTACAGCCCCGCCGACTGGAAGAAATGGACGTGGGCGTCGACGAGCCCCGGGATGATCCAGGCGCCCGCGGCATCGATCACGGTCGCTTCCGCGGGCACGGGGACCTCGGGCCGCGTCCCGACCGCGCGGATGCGATCGCGGTCGAGCAGCACGACGGCGTCGGGGATTGCGGGGCGCCCGGTGCCGTCCCAGACCGTGGCGCCGACGAGCGCGGTGAACCGCGCCGGACCGGAGGGCGGTGGCTCGGGCTCGGGCAGGGGGACAAGAAGCCCGAAGGGATCGGTCGGCGTGGCGGCGGCCGCGGCGGCGGCGGCCCCGGAGCCGGCGGCGGGCGCCGGGGCCGGTCCGGACGCTGAGGGTTCGCCGACCCTCGCCGGCGACATCGGTCCGGCGCGGTCCGCGGCGGGCTGCGGCGACGGTCGGGCGCGGCAGCCGGCCGCCGCGCCGGCCAGCAGCAGCGCCAGGACTACGATGTGCGCTCGGTCGGTCATGCCGGCTCCCGGCGCGGCGCGCGTCAGCGGGTGACGAGGCTCGCGGAGTAGCGGACCGAGAAGCCGCAGGGGAACGGGACGCCGATGGCGGCGCCCGCCACGTCGCACTGCGTCCCGGCGCAGGTCGCGTCCACGCGCTGGTGCCCGGCCGCGGCGGTGGGCGACGAGAACGTCCCGTAGGCCGCGACGTGCAGCCGCACGGTGGCGTCGAGCGACGGCACGGGGATGTCGGTGCTCGCGCGATCCGGACAGGTGAAGGACGCGCCGGAGATCGTGCACGCGAAGCCCGGCTCGCTCGGCGGCGTGATGGTCATGGTGCGGTCGCCGTGGTTCGCCAGGACGAACGTGCCCATCGGGCTCGTCTCCGGGTCCGGGTAGTGACAGCCGTCATCGAAGACGTCGCCCTCCAGGTAGCCCCAGGTCCCGGACGTGGGCTCGATCGGCGTGCCGTCGCCCCCGTCGTCGCATCCGATGACCAGTCCGAGCGCCAGGATCACGATTCTCATGGTGCTGCCTCCCTTCGGCGTCGAGACGCGCAAACGCTACCACAGGTGCGGATCGTCTTGACAGGCAGCATCGCTGCTGGTACCCGCCGTATCCGGCCGTGATGGAGGTTTTCCCACGATGAAGCCCGGCGAAAAGAAGTATCCGCACGTGTTCAGTCCGTTCCGCATCGGCAAGATGGAGATGAAAAACCGGATCAAGTACGCGTCGACCGAGACGAACTTCAACTACGGCGACGGGTACGTGTCCGACAAGGAAGTCGCGTACATGGAGGCCCAGGCGCGCGGCGGCGCGGGGATCGTGACGACGCAGGGCGCGTACACGGACCCG
>JACRCZ010000152.1 GCA_016218765.1 Deltaproteobacteria bacterium
CCGAAGCCGCCGCCGCCGCCGCCGCCGCCGGGGGCAGAGCCCGCGCGACCGCCCATCGGCAGCGCGGCGTCGGCGCCCTCCGCCGCGCCGGAGAATCCGCCGGGACCGGCCGCGCCGCCCGCGGGGGGTGCGGCAGCGCCCGGCAGCCCGGACGCCACGATCGAGGAGCCCGCGGCGAGGGAGACCTCGCTCGTCACCAGGATGCGCCCGGGCAGACCCGACGCGTCGGGCTCCACCGTGAGCGGGACGTCCGCCCCCAGCCGGAAGTCGTAGAACATCCACGTCCCGCTCATGTGCGGCGGCGTGCTCGTCGAGGAGCCCCCGCCGTGGTCGAGCGGCAGGACGAGGACGGTGGAGCTGATCTGGTTGGCGGCGCCCTGGAAGGTGACGCGCACCTGCTGGCCCTGGATTGGCGAGGGGAGCGCCTGGCCGTGTCCGGGCAGCCACTTGCCCAGGCGCAGCGCGACGCCGCAGCGCACGTTGTTGCACAGCCAGTCGGTGACCTCGATGTCCCCGGGGCGCGGGTTGTTGCCCGAGGTCACGGCGAAGGAAGGCGGAGCGACCACGCCGGCGAAGTCGGTGCCCGAGAAGTGCAGCGCCAGGTGCTGCAACCCCTCGAAGACGGGCGTGGGCTCGACCGCGGCCACCTGGGGCGCGACATACGTGTCCGTCGGGCCGCCGGAGTCGGCGCCGCACGAGCAGCCGAGGGCGAGGACGACCAGGGTCGGGGCGAGGACGCTGCGAAACATGTGCGGCACCTTAGCACGCCCCCACCCTTGACGCACTCCCCGCTCTACCCTACGCTCCGAATCGGCTGCCGGTCCGGCGCGCGTTCCTGGCCTTGCAGGACGCCGCGCGCGGTGCGGCGCGTTCGTCGATGGGAAAGGCCGCGGCCCGCACGGCGCGCGGCGGAGGGGAGAGCCGATGAAGAACGGCGACAACCGTCGCACCCACCCGCGCAAGCCGATCGAGCTGAAGGTCGAGTACAAGCGGCTCAATACCTTCTTCGCCGACTACACGCGCAACATCTCCAAGGGCGGCACGTTCATCAAGACCCGCAATCCGCTCGATATCGGCACCGCCTTCATCTTCCACCTCCACGTCCCCACCCTCGAGGTGCCGCTCGAGCTGTCCGGCCGGGTGAAATGGATCATCGCCGACGGCGAGGAGAAGGCGGGCGAGGAGCCCGGAATGGGCATCGAGTTCGTCTACGACGACGACGAGGCGCGCTCGCACGTGGCGCAGATGGTCGAGGACCTCCTGCGCGAGGCGCTGGGTCCCCACGTCGCCACGCAGTTCCAGTCCACCCGCGGCGGCAAGCAGCAGGAGTAGAGCGGCAGAGCGGTGCTGCGTTCGCGCGGCAGCCCGCGGAGCGGGCTTCGTGGTGCAGCCCGGGGCTTCAGCCCCGGGAACACGTCGAGGCTACTTCTCCGCGGCGGCGATCGCGTCGTCGAGCGCGGAGGCGGCGGCGGCGAAGGCGGCGTAGGACTTGAGAAACTCCTTGAGGGGCGGCTCGAGATCGATGGTCTGCTTGACGCAGACGTCGGCGAGCACGGCGTAGGAGGAGTAGGCCTCGCCTCCGACCCGCACGCCGTCGCTCGACCACCACGTCACCATCTCCTCGAGCAGCTCCGGCTTCGCCGGATCGGCCAGCTCGAGCAGCGGGTAGCACTGTGCGGAGACGCGCTTGCCCCACTCCAGGATGTTGGTCGGCTGGCCGTACTCGCCGGTGCACAGCTCGGTCAGCTTGTCCCGCAAGAGCTTGACGCCCATGAGGTACCCGCGGCCTTCCTCGACCGCCTTGGTGTCGTGCACCAGGAGCGAGCCGACGTCCACGTCGTACGACTTGAGGATGCAGACCATGAAGTCGAGGTAGCGGTAGGCGTTCTTCCGCTCGGGATCCCCGGCCCCGATGCGTGCCAGGCACTCATCGACGGTGTTGTCCTTGGTGCAGGGGGGCGGTTGATCGGCGGCGGGCGGGGCGGCGGGCTGACCCGCGGGCGGGGCCGGCGGCGCCTCCGACGGTGCACAGAGCATCTGGCACTTCTGCAGCAGCGCCCAGCCCTGGTCGCCGGCGGTCTTGAGGAGCGGCGCGTAGGTGCCGTTGAACTCGATCCGCGTATCGTCGACCTGCTTGTAGTCCAGGAACGCCTGGTGGACGACGCCCCATGCGGTGATCATCGCGTCCGCGGCGTCGGAGTAGGCGTCGCGGGCCGAGCCGATCTCGGTGGTCGGCGCCACCATGAGCCGGACCTTCTCGATGGTCTGCTCCAGGTTCGCCGCGCAGCCCTCGGACTTCTCCGTGATGAAGCCCTCGGGATCGGAATCGAAGCGGACCTTGATCTTCTCGATGAACTCCTTCGCCTGGCTGGGCAGGTTCTCGCTGCCGTAGAGACAGCCGAAGAAGCCCTGGCGCACGCCCTCCTGGTGGACCTGGGCGAACTCGGTGTGGAACTTCTTGATCGGGCCCTTCGGATCGGACTTCTTGCAGGACCACGACCACCACCCGACCAGCGACACGATCGCGACCAGAGCGAGCCACCGCACAGTACGTCCCGTCATCGGTCGTCCTCCTCGGGCCGCCGCCGCCCCCATGCGGAGCGGACCCGTCTTCCGGAACGACCCGAATCTACCGCGGGCCGCGGCGCCCGCGCAACCCGGTCACCCGCGTCAGCAGCCGCCGCCCTTCTTCGCGCCCCGCGGCCGCGCCTTCGTCGGAGCGGCGGGCGGCGGGGGCGGGGCGGCGGAGGCGCCGGTGAACTTCGCGTGCAGCGCGGACAGCAGCCGGAAGCGCGCCAGGGCCTCCGGCGTGACGGGCGAAGGCGCGACGGGCGCCGCCAGGATCGCGCTCTCGAACGCGGCGAACCCGCCGGCCAGGACCAGCACGGAGCCGCCGAAGCGCGCGGCCGGCGCGGGCAGCGACCGCAGGTCGGTCGCCCCGTAGAGCACGAGGCGTCGCGTGGGCGGCAGGTCGGCGAGGAACGCCCCTCCGGGGTCGTCGGCCGGCAGGCACATCGCGCCCGGAATCCGCTTCGCGGCGCACGCGGCCGGGTCGCGGACGTCGACCACCCGCACGGAGTCGGGACTCTCGATCAGCGTCCGGGCGAGCGTCAGGGAATCGATCGGAACGGCCTCCGGGGCCGGGGCGGACGCGGGCGCCGGGGGCTCGCGGGCGAGCGTCGCGATGCCGCCGAGCGAAGCCAGGGCGATGCCGATGAAGACCCAGTTGCGGGGCAGCGCGGAGAGGAGCGGGCCGCCGCCGTGCCGGCGCGCGACGAGGCGCTCCAGCGCCTCGCCGCCGAGGAACATGCCGGCGGCCATCGCGGCGACGCCGGCGGCGAGCAGCGCCTGCGGCACGCCCAGCAGGTCGGGCAACCGCACCACGCCCATCGCGCCGGACAACTCGAACTCGGCCACCCACGGGTGGAAGACGCCGTAGAGCAGCGAGCCCGCCATGACGCCGCCGACGGTCATGACGCCGTCGAGGTTGCCCGAGCCGGCGGCGACGACCGCGGTGCCGGGGCAGTAGCCGGAGACGATGAAGCCCACGCCCAGCAGGAGGCCGCCGGCGAGCTGCGGCCAGAGGAAGGTCTCCGGAACCGTCAGCAGCGAGAAGTCGAGAACACCGGCACCGGCGAGGATCGTCGTGCCCAGCAGCGCGGTGACGATGGCGCCGAACATCACCTTCAACACCCGCGTGTCGGCGAAGTAGAACTGCGCCGCGAGCACCGGTGCGCGCCCGAAGCCGGCGCGCTCGAGCACGAATCCGAACGCGAACCCGATCAGCGTCCCCGCCACCAGGCTCGCCTCGTAGCCGAACGCACCCAGGGAGTAGAGAGGGAAGATCATCGCCATTGCCTCCGGACCAGCGGCGCGGCGAGGTACCCGCCGGCGAAGACCATCATCATGAAGACCCAGGAGCCGAGGGAGAGCAGCGAGCCGCCGGTCAGTGCCTGGCCGGACGTGCAGCCGCGGGCGAGACGCGCGGCGACGCCCATCAGGATCCCGCCGGCCAGCGCGAGACCCAGCCGCCCCCAGGCCGGCACCGGGCGCGGACCCATGAGAATCCCGCGCCGCAGCCGGCCGGCGGAGTAGGCGCCGACGACGCCGCCCAGGAACACGCCCAGGACCTCGAAGACGAGCCAGTCGTCCAGCACGTTCTTGCCGGGCCCGACGTACTTCGCGAAGTAGGGGTCGTGCCCGACCGCGTCGGGCGCGACGACGTAGGCCGCGCCGATGGCAGCCCGGTTCGCCGCCCCGGACGCGCCCAGGCCGTTGCCCATGACGAGGAACGAGGCGAGCAGGACGAGGCCCAGCGCCACGCCCGCCAGGTACGGGTTCCACAGTTTCTGGTGTGGCATCGATCTGTACTCCCTACACGACACCGTCGGGTGCCGTGTCTTCCCCCGAGGCTTTCATGGGAACTCCCGGAACGACGAGGCCTGCCCGGCGGCGAGCAGGATCCAGCGCAGGGCGAAGCCGCCGGCGAGGATCAGCGCGGGCGCGAGCGCGGCCAGCGGCAGGCGGCGGCGGCGCCCGAGCAGTTCCATGGCCAGCGGCACGAGAAGCCCGGCAAAGACGACGAGCGACCAGAAGGCGCTGGTCCACGGCCCGCCCAGGAGGTGGTAGAGCGCGTGCTGCGCCGACCGGTCGCCCGCCGCGAAGCCCAGGAGCATCGCGCCCAGCAGCAGCAGCTCGAGGACGATCGCGCCGACGTCCCAGCGCACGACGAAGCCGTGCTCGCGCTCGTCCAGCCGGAAAAAGAGCAGAAACGCGGCCCCCGTCGACAGGCCGGAGGCGAGGAACAGCGGGCCGAGCACCGCGGTGTTCCATTGCGGGCGGGCGGCGAGGGTGCCGAGCAGGAGGCCGGTGTAGAGGCCGAGGCCGACGCCGGCGACGACGGAGGCCTTGAGCACGGCGCGACGCGCGCCGTCGGCCCAGCGCAGCAGCGGGCGCAGGAACGGGGCAAGCGCCCGGCGTGCGAGCAGGGTCTCGCGCTGCGCGGGGTCGAGGGAGCCGAGGCCGTGGAGGAAGCCGACGGGATAGACGAGGAGGAGAATCCACGAGCCCCAGGACATCGGCGAGGTCCAGCGGAAGGCGAGGTAGAAGCGGTAGACGTGGAGCTTGTGGGCGAGGTCGAGGAACAGGGCGAGCATGCCCAGGGACAGCAGGCCCAGCGCGGCGAAGGGCATGGCGCGCAGCGCGCGGCTGCGGGGGCGGTCGGGGTGGAGCAGCTCGTAGAGCGCGCCGAGGATCAGCAGTCCGGCGACGAGGCCGCCGAGGAAGAGGTACACGGGGATCTCCCAGCCCCACGCGGAAAGGACGGGGTCGATCGCGGCGTTGTGCCGCGTGGTGACGACTTCGAGGTTGCCGGTCATCGCCGTCGCCTCCTTCATTCCAGGAAGTAGACGTTGGGTCCGCAGCCGGTCTCCGGGTGCAGGACCTTGTAGCGGCGCTCGCGCAGCCTGCGCGAGACGTCGGAATCGGGATCGGCGAGGTCGCCGAACTCGAGGCAGAACGTCGGGCAGACGGAGACGCAGGCGGGCTTCTCGCCGCGCCGGGCGCGGTGGAGGCAGAAGGTGCACTTGTCGACCCAGCCCTGGGGGTGGACGTAGCGCGCGTCGTAGGGACAGGCGGCGATGCAGGCCTTGCAGCCGGTGCACTTGTCGTGGGTCACCAGCACGGCGCCGCCGCCGGCGACGTGGCTGGCGCCGGTGGGGCAGGCATCGACGCAGGGCGGCTCGGAGCAGTGGTTGCAGCGCTCGGAGCGGTTCTGCGCGTGCAGGTCCGGGAACTCCCCGCGGGTCTCCTCGACCAGCCAGTCGCGGCAGAAGCCGTCCGGGACGGCGTTCTCGGCCTTGCAGGCGAGCACGCAGGCCTTGCAGGCGACGCAGAGCCTGGTGTCGACGGTCATGGCCCAGCGCGGCCCGCTCACGGCTGTCGCCTTTCCACGCGGACGAAGTTGACGTTCATCCCGGTGCCTCCCATGAGCGGATCGATCTTCGTGCGCGTCACCAGGCGCGTGTCGTTGGCGCCGCGACCGCGCGCGAAGCGCAGGCCCGGCGCGTCGTGCCCGTAGCCGTGGACCATGTACGCGCAGTCGGAGCGGATGCGCTGCGTCGCGCGCAGCGCCAGCGGCTCGGAGCGCACCTCGTCCTGGTTGACGACGACGACCTGCTCGCCGTCGGCGAGCCCGAGCTCGTCGGCCGCGCGGCGGTTGAGCCACAGCTCGTTGGTCGATGCCACCTCGGAGAGGAAGCGGTTGTTCGTGGTGCGGCCGAAGGTGTGGACCGGCGAGCGTCCGAAGAGCAGGCGGAACATGCCGGGCGGGGGCTCCTCCGGCGGCGTGAAGTTCGGCAGCGGATCGAAGCCGGCGTCGGCCAGCGGCTGGGAGTAGAGCTCGATCTTCCCCGACGGGGTGTCGAAGACGGGCTCGACGCCGTCCTCGATCGTGACCGCGGCCGGCGCGCCGACGACGACGCCGTCGCGCCGCATCGCGTCGCAGTCCAGGCCCGCGGCGTGGGCGCGCTGCATCGCGTACTCGACGCTGTCCTTCCACGGGAAGTAGTCGGCCAGGCCGATGCGGTGGGCGAGCTCGCGGGCGATCCACCAGCCGGGCTTGCTGTCGTACATCGGCTCCACCACGGGCTGGCGCACCGCCGCGAAGGGGACGCGCCACGGCGGCGCGTCGAGCTCGTCGCAGCGCTCGAGGTACGTGGCCTCGGGAAGCACGACGTCGGCCCAGCCGGTGATCTCGGCGGGCAGGACGTCGATCGCCACGATGAGGTCGAGCGCCTGGATCGCCTTCCGGGTCTTCTCGGGCTCGGGCAGCGCGAGCAGGAGGTTGGTGCCGTAGACCAGCCACCCCTTGATGTCGTAGTCGGCGGTGCCGGGGATCGAGGCGTCGCAGACGCCCGACGCGATCGTCTCGTCGGCGAAGGGGTAGACGCGGCCCTTGGCCGCGTCGGCCGGCGGCTTCGGCTCCGTGCCGTAGTGCGTGTACGGGTACTTCGGGAGGGGAAGCTGGGCGGGGAGGAAGAAGCCGCCGCGGCGGCCCCAGGAGCCGAGCAGGGCGTTGAGGATGGCGATCGCCCGGGTGCGCTGGGTGTCGTCGCCGTACCAGGTGACGTGGCGGCCGGGATGGACCAGCGAGGCGGGACGGGCGCCGGCGAGGAAGCGGGCCGTCGCGACGATCTTCTCCGGCGGGATCGTCGTGGCGGTGTAGGCCCACTCGGGCGTCTTGTCCGCGACGTGCTCGCGGAGCTTGTCCAGGCCGACGGCGTACTTGTCGACGTAGTCGCGGTCGTAGAGCCCCTCGGCGAGAAGGACGTGGATCCAGGCGAGGAGCAGGGCGAGGTCGGTTCCCGGCTTGATCGGGAGCCAGTGGTCGGCCTTGCCGGCGGCGACGGAGAAGCGGGGGTCGACGACGACGAGGCCCGCGCCGCGGGAGAGGGCCAGGGCGAAGTCCTGCACCTGGGTGTTGTGCATGTTCTCGCCCAGGTGCGAGCCGAGGAGCGTGATGCAGCGGGCGTTCTCCATGTCCGTGTTCTCGGGGGAGCCGACGCCCTGGCCGAAGGTGAGGCGGAAGCCCGCCTCGCGCGGCCCGCGGCACTGCGCGTACGACGGCGCCGCGACGTTGGCCGAGCCGTAGGCGCGCAGCAGGTGCTTGAACCAGGACCCGCCGTAGCCGTGCGTGTACAGCGCCAGCGACTCGGGGCCGTACTTCTCGCGCAGCCCCTTGAGGCCGTCGGCCACGCGGTCCAGCGCCTCGGACCACTCGACCTCGCGGAACGACTGTCCGCCGCGGCCGTTCGCCCGGACGAGCGGCTTCTTCAAGCGGTCGGGGTCGTACAGCAGCCCGGTCCCCCCCGTCCCGCGCGGACAGAGGCGCCCGCGGGAGAGCGGGTGTTTGGGATTGCCGACGATCTTGGTGACCCGCCCGTCCTTGACGTGGCACAGGATCCCGCACTTCCAGAAGCACAGCTCGCAGAACGACGGCACGACCTTGTCGCCGTCGGTCCCGGGGTCGGGCACGGGATCGCCGTCCGCGCCCCACCAGCGCGAGGCGAGGCCCGAGCCCGCCGCGGCGGCGCCCGCGCCCGCTCCGGCAATGCGGATGAACTCCCTTCTCGTGTAACCCATCTCGACCCTCCCCCCCCGTTTTCCCCTTCCCCCTGCGCCCGCCCCCTTCCCCCTGCGCCCGCCCCCGTCCCCCCGGCCCTCCCCCTCTCTGCGTTCGTCTCAGCGCCCTCAGCGCCTGCCCTGAGCCCCGTCGAAGGGCCTCAGCGGTAAATCGACTCTCCGCGCCCTCCCCTCCGCGCCCTCCCCTCCCCTCAGCTCTCTCCCCTCGCCAGCCTCCCCCCGTGCTCCTCGTAGCAGCGCGCCAGGCAGCCCAGGAGATCGCCGACCACGGGGAGGGCGACGGAGTAGCGGCGGGAGCCGCCGTCCCGGCGCACCTGGAGCAGGCCGTTGAGCCGCAACGCGGAGAGCTGCTGGGAGGTGACGGCCTGGGCGAGGCCGAGGGAGGCGGAGATGTCGGTGACGGTGCGTTCGCCGCAGCCCAGGAGGTAGGCGAGGATGCGCAGGCGGGCGGGGTTGCCCAGGGCCCTGAGCACTCCGGCGAGCACGCCGGCCCGCTCGCGATCCGCGGCGACCTTCGCGACGAGCCCCTGCGTCCTCCTGGTCGCTCCGCACCGCATCGTCCGCTTCGCCATCCGCTTCCTCCCCTTCCGCGTATATTCGGATAGTCTAATATCATGATGCTGTCAAGAGGGAATCCGGCGAACAGGGAACAGGGAAGGCACAGGTCCTCCATCCCCGGCGTTCGCTTCCGCACGCCCCTGCCGGGCCGGAATTTCTCGTCCCGGGCAGGCCGGACTAGGGTGAAGTCGGAAGCGGCGTACGAAGGAGGGTCGGCGCCGCGAGGGCGAGAGCATGGGACTGGGAGCCGCCGAAGTCGGGAAGCTGCGACGGGAGCTGCGTCGCATGGGCGCGGGACGGGGGACGCGCGTCCGGCACGAGACCGGACCGCGGCTGGTGCCGCCGCCCCGCGCGCCCCGGCCGCTCGTGATACCGATGCCCGAGGCCAACGTGCGGGGACCGGGTCGGAACCGCGCGTTCCAGCTCCCGCAGTACTTCGCGATCGCCAACGGGCTGCGCACGGCGTTCTGCGACGCGGGGCGCGGCGACCCCGTCGTGCTGATCCACGGCCTGGCCGGCGACCTGACGCACTGGGTGTACGTGGCGCCGCGGCTGGCCGCCGGACACCGCGTCCTGGCGCTCGATCTGGCCGCCTGCGGCGAGAGCGAGCGGCCGCGCGAGCCGCTCTCCGTCAAGCTCTACGCCGAGCAGGTCCGCTCGCTGCTGGACGTCGTGGGCCTCGAGCGCGCGGCGCTGGTCGGCCATTCGCTGGGCGGCATGGTCGCCGCCGAGCTCGCCCTCGCGGCGCCCGAGCGGGTCTCGAAGCTGGTGCTCATCAATCCGGCCGGCTTCCAGAAGATGCCGCTGCTCCTGCGCGCGGCCGGCCACGCCTTCCTGCGTGAGCCGGTGCTGAGCACGCTGCTGCCGCCGCTGTGGAAGAAGGTGCTCGACGTGGTCTTCTGCGAGAAGAACGAGCACACGCGGGGATTCGTGGAGAGCGTCGAGTCCACCTACCGCGTCGACGACATCCACGCCCTCTCCGCGGTCATCGCGAGCCTCAAGCAGGACTTCCTCGAGCGCAACTTCCTCGCGGCGCTGGATCGCCTCACGGTCCCGACGCTCCTCATGTGGGGCGCGAAGGACCTCCTGACGCCGGCGAAGGAGCTGCGCGAGACGGCGAGCCGGCTGCCGAACGTCACCACGCACGAGATCCCCCGCTGCGGCCACATGCCGCTCATCGAGCGGCCCGAGCTGACGGTCGACCTCATCCGTTCTCACCTCGCGGCGTAGCGATGATCGGACTGGGTCGGCGGTTGCGACGGTCGTTGCGTCACGTGCGGGTCTACCCGGCGGAGGAGGTGACGCGGCGGAGCGAGGCGGAGTGCGAGCCGCGGGCCGCGGGGCTGGCGCAGGACGACGTCGACGCGATCTGGCGTTCGGTCGTGCGTTTCTACCGCCAGGGCCTGCATCCGGCGATCGGGATCTGCGTGCGCCGTCGCGGGCGGGTGGTGCTGGACCGCACGATCGGCCATCGGCGCGGCAACGCGCCGGACGACCCGCGGGACGGGTCGAAGGAGGTCGCGACCCCCGGCACGTTGTTCAACCTCTTCTCCGCGGCCAAGTCGGTCACGTCGATGCTCGTGCACCTGCTGGACGAGCGGAACCTGCTGCGGCTGGACGACGCGGTGGTCGAGTTCATCCCGGAGTTCGGGCGGCACGGCAAGGAGTGGATCACGATCCGCCACATCCTGACGCACCGGGCGGGCATCCCGGTGGTCCCCGACGCGCACGTCGATCTCGAGCTGCTGGCGGACACGGGGCGGATCCTCGCGTTGTTGTACGACACGAGGCCGGTGTCGCCGCCGGGCCGGCGGCTGGCGTACCACGCGATCACCGGCGGCTTCATCCTGGGCGAGATCATCCGGCGGGTGACGGGGCGCGACGTGCAGACCTTCCTCAGGGAGGAGGTGCTCGACCCGTGCGGCTTCTCCGACCTGCGCTACGGCGCGCGCCCGGAGGATTTTGCCCGGATTGCGGTCAACGCCTTCACGGGCCTGACTCCGCCCTTCCCGGCGTCGTGGCTGCTGCGGCGGGCGCTGGGCGCGGACATCCGCGACGTGGTGAGCATGTCGAACGACCCGCGTTTCCTGACGGCGCTCATCCCGTCGGGGAACGTGCTGTGTACCGCGAACGACGCGTGCCGGTTCTTCCAGCTCCTGCTCGATGGCGGCGCCATCGACGGAGCCCGGGCCTTCGCGCCGGGCACCGTACGCCGTGCGGTGGCCGAGCAGACCTACTTTGCCTTCGACTTCACGATGTGGCTGCCGGTGGGCTACGGGACGGGGTTCATGCTGGGGCACGAGTGGGCGAGCCTGTACGGTCCAAGGGCGCCGCACGCGTTCGGGCACATCGGTTTCACCAACGTGCTGGTGTGGGCCGACCCGGACCGCGACCTCGCGGTGGCCCTGCTCAACTCCGGCAAACCGATGATCAATCCCGAGCTGGTCTGGTGGTACGACCTGACGCGGGTCATCGCCGCGCGCTGCGCAGCCACGCCAGGAAGCGGTAGACGCCCTGGAGGGTGAAGTCGGCGCGGGGGGAGTGGAACACGTCGAACGCGTGCTGGCCGCCGGGAATCTCGGCGTAGACCACCGGCGCCTTCGACACGGCGCGCAGGGCCCGCACGAAGCTGCGGGCTCCGGCGACGGGCGCCAGGACGTCGATCGTGCCGTGCACCACGAGGAACGGGGGAGCATCGGCGCGCACGCGCGCCAGCGGCGACGCCTTGTCGAAGGCCGCGGGGGACTTCTCCGGGGTGGTCTTCATCACCACGGCCTGCACGATGCGGATTCCCCGCGGGTCCGGCCACAGCCGCTCGCGGTCCGCCAGGTCGTACACTCCGTAGATCGGCACGCAGCCCGCCAGCGACGTGTCCGCGATCTCGAAGCCCGGCTGGTACTCCGGGTCATTGGGCGTCAGCGCCGCCAGCGCCGCCAGGTGCGCCCCGGCGGAGATCCCCGACGCGACGACGAACGACGGGTCGGCCCCGAGTTCCCCGGCGTGCTCGCGCAGCCAGGCCAGGCCGCGCTTCACGTCCACGAGGTGATCGGGAAACGTGGCGCGAGGGCTGAGCCGGTATTCCACCGACATGCAGACCCAGCCCTGGGCCGCCAGGTCGTAGAGCAGCACCTGTCCCTGGTGCTCGCGGTGGCCGATCACCCAGCCGCCGCCGTGGACGAACAGCAGCGCCGGAGCTGCCGTCGGCCGCTCGCGCGGCAGGAACAGGTCCAGGCCCAGCTCACGGCCGTCGGGCAGCCGGGCGAACGGCACGTCCCTGCGCACCTCGACGTCCCGCCGCCGCGCCGTCGGCAGCACCCAGCGCCAGAATTGGGGGCGGGCGGGCAGCCGGTCGGCGAGCCGGCGGTCGATGAAGTCCGTCCAGCGCGAGCCGAGCGTCCCGGCGAGCGCCTCGTCCATCGCGCGGCGTGCGCGAAAGCCGCGCAGCCAGCAGAACACGAGGAGCGCGACGTTGAGCGCCCAGAGTCCCAGCCCGACCTGTCCCGCGGCGTTCCGGGCGGCCCCGGCCCGGGCGAGCCACAGCGCGATCGGGATCTGGACGACGGCGTGGTGGAGGGCCAGCTCGGCGGTGAGCCAGGAGGGGAAGAAGCTCAGGCCGACGGACAGCTCGACGGGGCGGTAGATCGGCCGGAAGGCGTTTGCGGTGAACGCCAGCAGCACGAGTCCCAGGGCGAGCGTCCAGAGCGAGACGTCCATCGTGGTTCTCGGGCCTCCTCGGCGCCCCCGCAGGTCCTCCGCGGGGACAAACCTCAGCACGGGAGGCGCGGCGGCGCAAGCCTGGCGCGGACCGGTGCGAGCCGGCGCCACGGACCGACCGGTGCGGCGACGGCAACGACCCCGTTGCACACCTGCACGCAAGAGTAGTAGAAGGCATCCGGGCCGTTCGTGGCTCCCCGCCATCCGCGGAGCGTCGGAGGAGAGCATGGGAATTCTCGAATCGTTGCTGCCACGTGAGAAGCTGTTCTTCGAGTTGTTCGCGAAGCTCGCGCAGAAGGGCGTCGAGGTGTGCGAGACGTTCGAGGCGATGCTGGCGGACATGGGGAACGCGGAGACGCACGTGCGACGGATCAAGACGCTGGAGCACGAGGCGGACGAGGTGACGCACCGGACGGTGGAGGCGGTGCACCGGACGTTCGTCACGCCGATTGACCGCGACGACATCCACAAGCTGGCTTCCCGCCTGGACGACGTGATCGACCTGGTGGACGCGGCGGCGGCGCGGATGGAGCTGTACGAGATCCGGGCGGCGACGGAGGACTGCCGGGACATGTCGAAGGTGTTGACGCAGGCCGCACGCCTGCTGCCCAAGGCGGTCGCGGCGCTCGAGACCTCGCGCAAGAGCCCGAAGGATGCGTTGGACGTGTGCATCGAGATCAACCGGCTGGAGAACGAGGGGGACACGATCTCGCACCGTGCGATCGCGCGGCTGTTCCGTGAGGAGCAGGACGTCCGCACGCTCATGAAGTGGAAGGAGATCTACGAGAACCTGGAGGCGGCGATCGACCGATGCGAGGACGTGGCGAACCTGATCGAGGGGATCGTCATCGAGCAGGGGTGAGGCTGCGATGCTGACGCTGGTCATCATCGTCATCGTGCTGGCGCTCATCTTCGACTTCGTCAACGGGATGAACGACGCGGCGAACTCGATCGCCACGGTCGTCTCGACGCGCGTCCTGCCGCCGTGGCTGGCGGTGGCCTGGGCGGCGTTCTTCAATTTCGCGGCGGCGATCCTGTTCGGGGTGGCGGTGGCCAAGACGATCGGCAAGGGCATCGTCGACCCTGCGATCATCACGCCGTGGCTCGTGTTGGCCGCGCTGGTCGGGGCCATCGTCTGGTCGGCCGGGTGCACCGAGTTCGGCCTGCCGATCAGCGTCTCGCACTCGCTGATCGGCGGCCTGGCGGGCGCCGGGGTGGCCCACTCGGGGACGCAGGTGCTTGTCGGCAGCGGCCTGCTCAAGGTGGTGCTGTTCATCGTCCTCTCGCCCCTCATCGGCCTCGTGCTCGGGTACCTGCTGATGATCGCGATGTTCTGGATCTTCCGGCGCTCGACCCCGCGGCGGGTGGATCGGATCTTCCGCGTCGGCCAGCTCGTGTCCTCGGCCGCCTTCAGCCTGGGTCACGGCTCGAACGACGCGCAGAAGACGATGGGGATCATCACCGTGCTGCTGTTCAGCACCGGGCACATCGACCACTTCTACGTGCCGCTGTGGGTCATCCTCGCCGCCTATTCCGCGATTGCGCTCGGCACGCTGGCCGGGGGCTGGCGGGTCATCCGCACGATGGGCATGGGCCTGACCGCGCTCAAGCCGGTCGGCGGCTTCTGCGCCGAGACGGGCGGCGCGGCCTCGCTGTTCCTGGCCAGCATCCTCGGCGTGCCGGTCAGCACGACGCACACGATCACCGGAGCCATCCTGGGCGTCGGGTCCACGGTCAACGCCTCCGCCGTGCGCTGGGGCGTCGCGGGACGGATCGTCTGGGCCTGGATCCTCACCATTCCGTGCTCGGCGTTCATCGCCGGCACGGTGATCTGGATCTTCGACCTGTGCGGGGCCGGCGCGTGATCGTGGGGCCCGGCCGAGTCCGGTCGTGAATTCCGCCGGCAACTCCCGTATGCTCCCCTTCCGGTGCCGGGCGCGGGGCGTCCGGCGGAGGTCGTTGCGTGGCCGCGGTACGCGTCGAGAGAATCGTCTTCCTGGGCAAGGGCGGGATCGGCAAGTCGACGATCCTGAGCAACCTCTCCACGATCTACGCCCGCATGGGGCGGCGTGTGCTCTTCGTGGGCTGCGATCCCAAGCGCGACGCGACGATGCTGCTGACCAGCCGCACGGACATCCCGACGGTGGTCGACCAGCTCGTGCGCCACAACGAGGTCCGTGCCGAGTCGGTGCTGCTGCGGGCGCGGTCGGGGATCGACTGCATCGAAGCGGGCGGGCCGGAGCCGGGCGTCGGCTGCGCGGGGCGCGGGATCGCGCGCATGCTGGAGTTCTTCCAGGAGAGCGACCTCCTGGCGAAGAACCGCTACGACACCGTCCTCTTCGATCTCCTGGGCGACATCGTCTGCGGCGGCTTCGCCACGCCGCTCAGGCGCGGCTTCGGCCAGAAGGTCTTCATCGTGGTTTCCGACGAGCTGATGTCGCTCTACGCGGCGAACAACATCGCGCGCGCGGTGCTCAACTGCGCGCCCAACGGCGTCGTCCTCGGCGGGCTGGTGGCCAACCTCAAGGACGCGACGGCGGACGAGAAGCTCATCGGTCGTTTCGCGCGTCTGCTGCACACGAAGGTCGTGGGAACGCTGCGGCGCGACCCGGCGCTGCGCCGCGCGGAGTTCAAGCGCCTGACCATCGCCGAATACGCCCCGCGCTCGGCCACCACCGCGACCCTGCGGCGCCTGGCCCAGGCCATCCTGAAGCTCGACCCCAGGAAGCTGCGCGTGCCGACGCCGCTGGACGACCGCACGTTCTACGAGCTGTCGCGCCGGGGGTTTGCGTGACCGCGACGGAGCGCAGGGCGACGGCGCGGGGCCGCTTGGCATCCGCCGCCGGCGTCCGGAACACGCCCGCACGGACCCCGCCCGCGCTCGCCGTCACCGCGCTCGGCCGCGACGGCGACACGGTCCGGCTGACCCTCGCCGTCCCCGGCGCGCAGGACCTCGTCGTGCTCGTCGCGCCCCGCGACGGCAGCCCGGCCTGGGGCGTGACCCGCCACCTGGCGCTGCGCTACGAGGGCGCGGCGCTGGCGCCGGCGCAGGAACGCGCGTTGCGGCTGCTCGCGCTGCGCCTGCGCGACGTGCCGTTCCGGACGCTGGCCGACAACGCCCCCGACGCGCCGGGCTCCGCCTCGTCCTCGACCGGCCCCGACGTACCGTTCGACCCGGAGACGGCCCAGGACGTGGTCACCGTCGACACCTGGGGCAATCCGGACCGCTGGCGCACGTTCCTCTTCCGCCGCGAGTTCCAGCGCAACGCCTCGTCCGCGATCCGCCTGGCCGGCCGGAACGTGGTCGAGGTCTCCCACGGCGAGTCGGAGTGCGAGTACGCGACACCGCGCATCGATGGCCGGACGATGTCGCTCTACAACTACCCCTGGGTGCGGCCCCTGGAGGAGGGGCCGCGGCCCGCCTCGGACGGGAGTCGCGAGGCGCGACGCCTGCCGTCGCACGTGCTGACCGACCTGCGCGACGCGCACATCATCACGGGCGGCACGGCGCGGCTCGAGGCGGTGCTCGACGCGCTCGCCCCGCGCACCACGCGCGACGATCTGGTGCTGGTCAAGTCCACCTGCGTCCCGCGCGTCATCGGCGACGACATGGAGGGCGCGGTCGCGCGCTGGCGGGGTTTGGGCGAGATCCGCTACGACGACGTGTTCGCGACCGAGCCGACGGGCGTCGTCTCCGAGCTCATGGCGCGGGCGATCGCGTCGGGCGCGCGGAAGCGGTCGAAGGGCGTCGGGGCGAGTCTCGCGGGGCTGGCGGCGGGCCGGCCGTTCGAGGAGCTGGTCGGCCTGCTGCGCGACGCGGGGATCGCGGTGCGGAGCGCGCTTCTTCCGGACGTGGACCTCCGCGTGGCCGCCGCCTGGAGGACCTCGACCGTCCAGGTCCTGGTGCCCAATCCCTACTTCCGGAAGTACTACGAGCAGGTCTTCGCGCCGCTCGGCATGGCGACGGCGACGCCGCCGGCGCCGTACGGCGTGGCGGGGACGCGCACGTGGCTGGAGGCCGTGGCGCGGGCCTGCGGCCGCTTTTCGGCGATGCGGCGGGCGTGGCGGGCGGCAGAGGCGCGGATCGCCCCGGCCCTCGCGCGGCTGCGCCGCGAGATCGCCGGCCTGCGGCTCGGCTTCGTCGTCGGTCCGGGCGAGGTCGCGGCCTTGTTCGACCCGCTGGAGATGGCGGGCGTCCCGGCGCTGGACGTCGCCGTGGAGCTGGGCTTCGGCATCGATCTGCTGGTCTTCGAGGAGCCGGTGACCGCGGCCGACCGATCCGCGCGCTTCCCGGCGCGGCGCGCCGCGCGCGGAGGGCCGCAGGCTGAAGCCTGCGGTTCGGATGTGGGGCCCTCGATCCCCCCCCAGCTCGCCGGCGCGGTCGCCGTGTACCGCTTCGGCGACCGGGCGGCGCTGGATGCCCTGCTGCGCTCCGCTCCCTGCGCCGCGATCTACTCCGACCTGTACGCGGACGAGCGCGTCCTGGCGGCGGGGAAGGCGCCGTTCTCGCTCCAGCTCTTCGAGCCCGGCCTTGAGGGCGCGCTGCGCACGGGCGAGCGGCTGCTGGGCGCCTGCCGGCTGCCCTTCTTCCGGAAGTACGGGGGCACATGAAGGCGCGCGCGGACGAGCCGGCGGGCGGCGAGGAGTTCCCCTACGGGGCGCGCCTCAACCTGCCGTACCTGATCGGCGTGTGCCTGGCGGTCAACGCGCTGCGCGACGTCTGGCTGGTGGTCGACGGGCCCGACTGCGCGCACTTCAAGGGGCAGTTCATCTTCGGCAAGCACGACTGGTTCTCGACGCTGTACCGCGTCGATGGCCGGCACCGCATCGTCTTCACGGGAACCAACGCGCAGAACGTCACCGGAAACCGCGACCGCTGGATCGAGCGGGTCATCCGCAGGGCGATGCTCGACGAGGCGGGCGCCGTGCTGGTCACCTCGATGCCGATGTGCGGCATCACCGGCGCGCAATACGACCGGATCATCGCCGGGATGGACGCGACGCTGCCGGTCCTCGAGGTCCCCGGGCACTCGCTGCGCGGCGACTGGCTCGACGGCTACGCCGAGACGCTGGCGGCGATCGCGCGGGGCAAGAAGCTGCCGCGCACGCGGCGCCGCAAGGACGCGGTCGCTCTCGTGGGCTATCTCCTGGACCGCAACGAGGGCGACCACGCCGGCAACCTCGTCGAGCTGCGCCGCGTCCTCGCCGGACTCGGCCTCGAGCTGGTCTCCGTCTGGCCCGGCGGCGGCCCTTGGAGCGAGCTGGACGCCGCGGCCGCCGCGGGGACGATTGTCTCGCTGCCCTACGGGCGGGTCGCGGCGCGTGCGCTGGCCGGGCGGACCGGGGCGCGGCTGGTGGAGACCGGGGTCCCGCTCGGCCTGGACGGGACGCGGCGCTGGGTCGAGGCGCTCGGCGCGGCGTGCGGCCGGCCGCGGCAGGCGGAGCGGTTCGCCGATGCCGAGTGCCGGCGGATCGCGGCCCGGGTCGGGAAGCTGGTACCGTTCTACTTCCTCAACCGCGGCGCGGCGCTGATCGCCGATCCCCACCTCCTGGGCGGGCTCGCCGGGCTGTGCCGGGACCTGGGGATGCGGGTCCGGTTTGCGGCGTCGGTCGGGCGCGAGGCGCACGCGCCGGAGGAGCTGCGCGGCGAGCTGGCGCCGGGCGTGGCGGTGCGGCACGAGCTGCCGATGTCGGCGCTGGGGCCGGAGCGTCTGGAGGAGGCGGGGCTGGGCGAGGGCGACCTGGCGGTGGCCAACGCGGAGCTGGCGCACGGCCTGCTGCGCCGGCTGTCGGTGGTCGATTTCGGCGTGCCGTCCTGCTTTCATCACGCCCTGGCGGAGTCGCCGTTCCTGGGCTTCGAGGGGGCGCTGCGGCGGGTGGAGCGGATGGCGTGCGCGCTGGCCTGGTCGCGGGCGTGAGGGGAGCGGCGGGGATGGCGCGCGGCCGGGGGACGCAGGGCGGGGACGCGCGGCCGGGGCGGGGCCCGGCGCTGCCGCCGGATGCGGGCAGAAGTGTTGCCTCCTCGAGAGGCTGACGCGGCTCCTGTCCTTCGCTCCCGGCGACTTCGCGGTCGTGCTGCACAGCGAGCCCGACTGCGCGAACCTGGTGCTGCGGGACGGGCGTGCGATCGATCCCGGCCGGTTCTTCTGCAGCAACCTCGTCGAGGCGGACGCGATCGGCGGGCGCAGCCGCGCGCGGCTGGCGGCGGCGGTGCGGGCGGCCGTGGACCGGCGCCGGCCGGCGGCGGTGTTCGTGATCGGCGGGTGCGTCGCGGGCCTCGTCGCGGACGACGTCGCGCGGCTCGCGGAGTCGCTGCGGCTGCCGCGCGGGGTGCGCGTCGTCGCGCTGGACGGCGGGGCGTTCTCGGGGCACGGGCAGGCGGAGGTGATTGACCGCTTCACGGGGATCCTGGCCGAAGCGGCGCCGCGGCGGGCGCGGCGGGTGGCGCGTTCGATCGGCCTGGTCGGCTATCCGCCGGACGGCGGGGAGGCGGCAGCGATCCTGCGCCGCGCGGGGCTCGGCATCCGCGCCTGGCCGCAACTCGATTCGCCGCGCGAGGAGTGGAACGCGCTGCCGGCCGCGGCGGTGATCGCCGTCGGCGACGGGCGGCTCTTCGGGCGGCTGGCGGGAATCGTGGCGGCCCGGCACGGCGTGCCGGTGCTCGAGCTGGGGGCGAGGCCGGTGCTGGCGGGACAGCTGGACCGGTCGCTCGGCGGCGCCGCGGCATTCCGCGGGGCGCTCGGGGCCGCGGGACACGAAGCGGAGGGCTGCGCGGTGCTGGAGGACCGATCGGCGCGCGAGCTGGAGTCGGCGTGCGCGGGCCTGCGGGAGGGGGTGCCGGGACGGGAAGGACGTCCCTTCGACGTGAGGATCGCGCCCGACCTGTGGCTGCCGGCGGCGGCGACGGACGGGATCGCGCGTGTCGAGCTTGGCTTCGCGTCGAACCGCCGCCGCGCGGTGGCTCCGTCGCCGTTCCTCGGGTACTCCGGCGTGCTCTCGCTGGCGCAGCGCCTGCTGGACGCGGCGGGCGGGGTGCATTGAGAAGGGCGCACCCGGATCCGTGGGATCGGCGGGATCCCTTGCGTCCGCGTTCGGCGCCCCGTACCATGGAACCCGGCGGCGGGGGCGGTCGTGGTCGGAGTCGATCCCCCGTCGCGCGGTCGAGCCAGGTCGTCGCCGCCATCGCGGGTGCGCGACGAGGACCTCGACGATGCCGGCGTGCCGGGGCTGGGGGGGGCGATCGATCGAGTTTCCCTCCGGCCGTGGGCGGCGGGCGCGACCCTCCGTTCCGGGGGTCCGGGACACAACATGACGAAGGGGCGACTGGCCGTCGGCGTGGTGGTTTGGGGGGCGGTCTGCGGCTGCAGCGTGATGGGGTTCTTCGACGAATCGCCCGGCGGAGCCTCGCGGGCGTGTGATCCCGGCGAGACGCGGGCACTGGACGAGGCGTGCGGGCTGTGCTCGGCCGGCACCGCGCAACAGCGCTGCTCACCGGCGGGCGAGTGGGCGACGGTCGGGTGCGACGACCGCGTCGACGTCGACGGCGACGGCTACGCCAACGCCCTGTGCGGCGAGCTGGCGGACGGATGCTGCGTCGCCGTGCGCGACTGCGACGACGGGAATCCCGACGTCCACCCGGAAGGCGCGGCCTGCGCGACGACGACCGTCGCCTGCACCACGACCTGCGGCTCGACCGGCGCCGCGACCTGCACGGCGGAGTGCCTGCCCCCGCCGGCCGCTGCGTGCGCACCGCCCGCGGAGTCGTGCAACGGCGCCGACGACGACTGCGACGGCGCGGCGGACGACGGGTTCGCCTGCGTCCGCAACGACACCATGTCCTGCTCCACGAGCTGCGGCTCGATCGGGACGGGGCGGTGCTCGGATGCGTGCGCCGCGCCCGCGGTGGAGGAGTGCGGCACACCGGCGGAGTCGTGCAACGGCGCCGACGACGACTGCGACGCCGAGATCGACGAGGACCTTCCGTGCGTGCAGGGGATGACGGTCGACTGCACCGCATCCTGCGGCACCACCGGCCGAGGTGCCTGCACTGCATCCTGCGCCGTACCCGGCCCGGCGGCCTGCACGCCGCCCGCGGAGGACTGCAACAACCTGGTTGACGACGACTGCGACGGGGAGACGGACGAGCTGGATGCCCGCCAGTGCGCGCCGGGAACGACCGTGGCCTGCGAGACGGCCTGCGGCTCGGCGGGATCGGGAACGTGCACGGACGGTTGCGTGCCGCCGAGCGGCGCCGCGTGCGTGCCGCCGGCCGAAACGTGCAACGGAGAGGACGACGACTGCGACGGGGGAACGGACGAGGATTGGCCGTGCGCGGCCGGGTCGGCCGTGGCCTGCACGACCTCGTGCGGCTCGAGCGGCACGGGCGCGTGCTCGGCGGCCTGCGCGTTGCCCGGACCGGGCGAATGCGTGGCGCCGGCCGAGACGTGCAACGGACTCGACGACGATTGCGACGGCGCGCCCGACGACGGGTTCGCCTGCATCCAGGGGGCGCTGGTGCCCTGCGCCACGGTCTGCTCCACGGCGGGCTACGGTCCGTGCAGCGCGACCTGCGGCTTCCCGGCGGCGGTCGATTGCACGGCGTCGGAGGCGTGCAACGGGGCCGACGACGACTGCGACGGCGCGCCCGACGACGGGTTCGCCTGCGTGGCCGGCTCGGCGGACGTCGCCTGCACCTCGGCCTGCGGGACCGGCGGCAGTCGTTCCTGCACGTTTCTCTGCGCGTTGGGCCCGTGCCTCGCGCCCGAGATCTGCAACGGGTGCGACGACGACGGGGACACGGCCTGCGACGACGGCGCGGGGATCTGCTGCCAGGGCGTCGCCCTGCCCTGCACGGTCGCCGGGTGCGGCACGGCCGGCACGCAGACCTGCCTCCCGACGTGCGCCGGCTGGACGACCTGCTCGGCGGCGGAGACCTGCAACGCGTGCGACGACGACCTGGACACCGTCCCGGACGACGACTTCGCCTGCGTCCGGGGCGCGACCCGGACATGCGCCGTCGCGACGTGCCCGGGGACGCAGAGCTGCGTCGCCGGGACCTGCGACTGGAGCGCCTGCGAGCTGCTCATGGAGCCGCCGACCGTGCCCGTGCTGCTGGCCCCCGAGAACGGCGAGCGCACGGGGAGCGTTCACGCGCCCGCCGCGCGCAACACTCTCCGCCCGGCGTTCCGGTGGCAGGCGGCCTCGGCAGCGTGCGGCGCCTTGACCTACGAATTGCAGGTGGACGATTCGTGCACGACTCCGGGCTTCGCGACGTGCACGTTCGCCAGTCCCGAGGTCGCGGTCTCCGCGGGCGCCGCGCCGACCTACCGTCCGACCGCGGACCTGCCGGTCTCGACGTCCGTCCCGGTCGGCCGCCGCTACTACTGGCGCGTCCGCGCCTGCGACGTCGGCGGCCGGTGCGGCGGGTGGAGCGCGGTGCGGTACCTGGACGTCGGCCGACTTCCCGGCGACATCAACGGCGACGGCCGGTCCGACGTCCTGACCGGTGCGCCGCTGAACGACGCGGAGGGCATGGATGCCGGACGCGTCTACGTGTTTCTCGGCGGGATCGTCCCGGATGCCGTCGCGGACCTGGTGCTCACCGGGGAGGCGGCGGGCGATCAGCTCGGTCTTTCCCTGGCCGAGGCCGGCGACATCAACGCCGACGGCTTCGCGGACCTCGTCGTGGGCGCGCCGCACAACGCGGGCGGCGGTGCGGACGCCGGGCGGGCCTACGTCCACTTCGGTGCCGCGGCGCCGGACCCGGCTGCCGACTGGGTGCTGTCCGGGGCGGCGGGCGCGCGGATGGGGACGTCGGTCGACGGCGCGGGAGACGTCAACGGCGACGGTTTCGCCGATTTGATCGTCGGGTCGCCGGGGCCGACGTACGGCCGTGTCGACATCTTCCGGGGCGCCGCGGCGCCGGACACGACGCCGGACACCTCGCTCTCCGGTGGGTCCGGGCCGGTCGAGTGCCCGCCGGAATCCGGCGGATTCGAGGACGTCTGGACCGCGGTCGGCTCGGTCGTTGCGGCGGCAGGCCACGTGAACGGAGACGGATTGGCCGACGTGTTCTGGGCCGTCGCGTTCGGCGGCTCCACGTGCGTCGGCAATGGGGGAGTGGTCGACGGGTTGGGGTCCTCGCTGGGCGGACCGTGGCCGGCGGACGCGTTCGGCCGTGCGTTTTCCGGTGTCGGGGATGTCAACGCGGACGGGTACGGTGACGTCGTGATCGGCGTCCCGCAGACGCTCTCGGATCGGGGGCGTGCCTACCTCTACCGCGGGGCGGCCTCTCTCGACTGGACCGCCGACTACCAGTTCGACGGCGCGGCCGCGGGAGACCTGCTCGGCTGGTCCGTCGCGGGAGCCGGGGATTTCAACGGCCTCGCCGGCACGGAGTACGTCGTCGGCTCGCCCGGCGCCGACGGGTCGGGGTCCGGCGCCGGAAACGCGACCGTGTGGGCTTCGACCGGCCTGTGGGTCACGCTGGCCGGCGCCGCGGCCGGCGATGCGTTCGGCTCGGCGGTCGGTGGAGACGGCATCGACGTCAACGGCGACGGGTTTGCCGACGTCCTGGTTGGCGCCCCCGCGAGCGACGCCGCCGGGTCGGATTCCGGTCGCGCCTACCTCTTCCTCGGCGGCTCGGTCGCCGACTCCGCGGCCGACCTCACCCTGAGCGGCGCCGCCGCGGGCGACCGGTTCGGCACCGCGGTCGACGGGTAGCTCGCCCCCGAGCCGCCGCGCGGCAGGTCGCAGGCCCGCGTTGGTATCGGGTTGAGGCGCGCCGGGCACGGTGTTAGCTTCCGCGCGCCGCGGGCAGCCCTTCGACCCCTCGGGGGCTCAGGGCAGGCGGGCGAGGGACACTGCGGCGGAGGCCGGTGACATGGTCGACAAGTTCGTTCCGGGCGAGATCGAGCCGAAGTGGCAGGCGCGTTGGGCGGAGCGGGGGTTGTTCCGCGCGGCGGAGCTGCCGGGGCAGGACAAGTTCTACCTGCTCGAGATGTTCCCCTACCCGTCCGGGCGCCTGCACATGGGCCACGTGCGCAACTACGCCATCGGCGACGTCGCGGCGCGTTTCTGGCGCATGCGGGGGCGGCAGGTGCTGCACCCGATGGGCTGGGACGCCTTCGGGCTGCCGGCCGAGCAGGCGGCAATGGAGCGCAAGCTCGATCCGAAGAAGTGGACGTTCGACAACATCGCGGAGATGGGCCGCCAGCTCCGGCTGCTCGGGCTGTCGTACGACTGGGACCGCGAGTTCGCGACGTGCGTCCCCGAGTACTACCGCTGGGAGCAGCTCGTCTTCGTGCGCATGCTCGAGCGCGGGCTGGCCTACCGCAAGCGGTCGCTGGTCAACTGGTCCGAGGCGCTGCAGACGGTGCTGGCGAACGAGCAGGTGATCGACGGGCGGGACTACAAGCTGGGCGAGCCGGTGGTGCAGAAGGAGCTGTCCCAGTGGTTCCTGCGGACGACGGCCTATGCCGAGCGGCTGCTCGAGGGGATCGAGCAGCTCGCGGGGAAGTGGCCCGAGCGCGTGCTCTTGGAGCAGCGGGCGCGGATCGGCCGCAGCGAGGGCACGGAGATCGTCTTCCCGCTGGAGAAGCCGGCGGGCGGGGAGAAGGCGGTGGTCGTCTTCACCACGCGTCCCGACACGCTGTTCGGCGTGACGTTCATGAGCCTGGCGGCCGAGCACCCGCTGGCGCTGGCGCTGGCCGGGGGGACGGGTCGCGAGGCGGAGGTCCGGGCGTTCGTCGAGAAGACGCGCAACGACATCCGGCGCCAGCGCGCCGAGGAGATCACCAAGGAGGGGTGCTTCACGGGCGCGTACTGCACGAACCCGGCTACGGGCGGGCGCGTGCCGATCTTCATCGCCAACTTCGTGCTCATGGACTACGGCACCGGGGCCGTGATGGCGGTGCCGGCGCACGACCAGCGCGACTTCGAGTTCGCGCGCAAGTACGACCTGCCGCTCCGCGTCGTGATCCAGCCGCCGGGTCCGCCGCTCGACCCGGCGACGATGGAGGCGGCGTACGTCGAGCCGGGCACGCAGGTGAGCTCGGGGGCGTTCGACGGCATCCCCAACGAGGAGGGGATGAAGCGCATCACGGCCTGGCTCAAGGCCCGGGGACAGGGCGGGCCGACGGTGAGCTGGCGGCTGCGCGACTGGTGCGTCTCGCGGCAGCGCTCGTGGGGCTGCCCCATTCCCGTCGTGCACTGCGAGCGGTGCGGCGTCGTCGGCGTGCCGGAGGCCGAGCTGCCGGTGGTGCTGCCCGCCGATCTGGCGTTCGACGTGCGGGGCGGCAATCCGCTGGCGCGGCACCCGGCCTTCGCGGCGACCCGGTGTCCGAGGTGCGGCGGACCGGGGCGCCGGGAATCCGACACGCTGGACACGTTCGTCGAGTCGTCCTGGTACTTCCTGCGCTACACCGATCCGAAGTGGGACCAGGGACCCTTCCGTCCGGACCGGGCGCGCGCGTGGATGCCGGTCGACCAGTACATCGGCGGGCACGAGCACGCGGTCGGGCACCTGATGTACGCGCGCTTCTACCACAAGGTGCTCAAGGACCTCGGGTTCCTGCCGCCCGACACGCCGGAGGAGCCGTTCTCGCGGCTCCTCACGCAGGGCATGGTGTGCAAGGAGACGAATTACACCCTCGACGAGGTCGGGAATCCCGTCTGGCACTACCCGGAGGAAGTGAAGGACGGCAAGAGCAGGCTCAACGGCAAGCCGGTCGAGGTCGGGCGCATCGAGAAGATGTCGAAGTCCAAGCGCAACGTCGTGGGCCTGGAGGCGTTCGTCGCCGACTACGGCGCCGACACGGCGCGGCTGTTCACGCTGTTCGCGGCGCCGCCGGAGAAGGACCTGGAGTGGCGCGACGAGGGGGCCGAGGGCTCCTGGCGGTTCCTGCAGCGCGTGTGGCGACTGGCGCTCGAGGGCGCGGACGCCTTGCGGCGCGCGCCGGATGCCGTGCCGGACACCGAGCCCGGGGAACGCTGGCGGAAGCTGCGGCGGGTCACGCACCAGACGATCCGGCGCGTGACGCAGGACCTTGACGGGCGCTTCCACCTCAACACCGCGGTGGCGGCGATCATGGAGCTGTGCAACGCGCTGTCCGACGCGGGCCAGCCGCCGGCGTGGGACGCGGCGACGACGACGAGCTGCACGCCGGAGCCGGATCCCGACCCGCGGGCGGGGCAGGCGATCCACCGCGAGGCGATCATCTCGCTCCTCCGTCTGCTCTCGCCGTTCGCGCCGCACGTCTGCGACGAGCTGTGGTCGCGGCTGGGGTTCGAGGGGACGGTGCTGGAGGCGGGCTGGCCTTCGTTCGATCCGAGGGTCGCGGCGGAGGACATGATCACCTATCCGATCCAGGTCATGGGCAAGCTCCGGGGACAGGTTTCGGTGGCGCCGGACGCGGTGCAGGACGACGTGGTTGCGGCGGCGAAGGCGGACGCCAACGTGGCGAAGCACCTGGCCGGGAAGACGATCGTCAAGACCGTCTTCGTCCCGGGCAGGCTGGTCAACTTCGTGGTGAAGTGAAGGCTGCCGGGTCGACGCGATCCGGATTTCGCGCAAAGGACGCAAAGGGACGCAAAGGTCGCAAAGGGGTTATCGGGTTGGGTCCGTCTGGATTCCGGTGTCGCGTGGTTCTCCTGCTTGCTCTTGTCCCGGCGTGGTCCTGCGGGTACCGCCTTGTCGACAACTCGCGCACGATCCATGTCGCGCTGGCGGGGCAAGGGGCGTTGCATCCGGAGGCGTTGCCGGCGGTGTCGGAGGCCTTGGCGAGCGGGCTGCGTGAGCAGGGCGTGAGGCTCTCCTCGGGCGCGGCGGACGCGGAGCTGGCGGTCGTCGTGACGGCGTCGGTGGAGCGCGCCGCGCTGCCGGCGGAGGACGAACGGGGGACGTTCCGGCCGTCGGCGTGGGAGGCGGCGCTCGAGGCGCGGGCGACGCTGCGAAGGGCGGGAGGGGACGAAGCCGATCTGGGGGCCTTCGAATCGTCGGGGCTGGAGGCGCTCGGGCAGGACGCGGCGGGGGACGACGCGGCGCAGGCGTCGGCCTATGCGTTGGCGGCGAAGCTCCTGGCCGAGCGGATCGTGGCGGCGGTCCTGGCCGCGTGGTAGCGGCGCCCGCGGCTTGCGGGGCCGGCGGGTCGGGCCGCAAGCCCTTGCCGCGAGCGTGGCGCGTGGCCCAGCCGCTCCACGCGGGGTTCGCTTCACCCTCACGAACTTCGCCTTGGGCACGTTCGGTTCATCCTGGCGGCCGCCACGACGCCGCCACGGCCTTGACGAACGCCGCACACGCGGCGCAACCTCGCGATCGCGCGGCCGGGACGTCCCGCGACGACCGGCCGACGCTTCGCGGAGGGATGAACATGCGGGGGACCTGCTCGCTCGTCACACGGCTCCTGCCGCCGCTCCTCGCGGCGGTCCTCGCGCCCGGATGCGACTGCGGCGGAAGCACCGCCGGCGAAGGGGACGCCGAATCCGGGACCGACGCGGACCTCGAGGCCGACGGGCCGGCCGAGGACGCCGGCCGGGAAGCCGACGTTCCCGTCGACTTCGCCGACGAGACCACGGGCGGGGAGGAGGCGACGGGCGAGGACGGCGGCGAGCTCGACGGTGACGCCGAGGAGGAGGAATCCTCCGCGCCGGACTGCACGATGCCCGACGTCATCCCGGAAGATCCCCCCGATCCGGCGCGCACGAAGTTCGCTCTCCAGATGATGCACTTCAACATCCAGTACGTCGCGGGCGGACTCGCCGGCTTCTGCCCGGTCTTCTGCGACTACGACGAGCGCGCCACGGAGGACCTCATCATCCGCGAGAGCTTCGTCCCCGTCCTCGACTTCTACCTCGACCATCCGGACTGGGGCGTCGACATCGAGCTGCCCTCGTACATGATCGAGGTCCTGGCGGAACGATGGCCCGACGAGCTGGCCAAACTGCGGACGCTGGCCCAGCGGGGACAAGTCTCGCTGATCAGCTTCCACTTCTCGGCCCAGCTCTTCCTGGCGTTCCCGATCTACGACCAGGAAAAAAGCTGGGAGCTCACGCGCGATATCTTCGAGGAACACTGCCTGCCGCTCTCGCCGACCGTGTTCAACCAGGAGGGCGAGTTCGGCGAGGGCCGGCACGAGTTCATGCGCGAGCACGGGTACTCGATCGGCGTCTTCCCCAAGAACCTGTACCACTACGTCCGCGGCGGCGGCCCGCTCTGGCCGTACTACGCCTTGCGCGGAACGGACGTCGTCGTCGGCCCCGAGGGCGTGGATCCGGCCAGCGGCATCGAGGTCTCCTGGCCGTTCTTCGACGACGGCGAAAAACTCGCCGCCGCCGGCGATCTCGACCCCTACTTCGGCGACCTCTTCCGCTTCGACCCGGCCAAGCTGGCCGAATACGAGACGCGCCTCCAGGCGCTGGAGGACGCGGGCTACAAGATCACCACGATCGCCGACTACGTCCGACATCTGCGGGCACGGAGCCTGGCCCAGCCCGACCTGGGCCCGGTGCTCGACGGCACCTGGCAGCCCTCGTCGACCGACGGCCTCCACCGCTGGATGGGCGCGATGGGCGTCACCCCGTGGTCCGGCGCCGAACGGGACAACCAGGTCCGGACGACGAACTACCGCACCCGCACGCTGCTCGAGGCCGCCGACGTCCTGATCAACCATGCCGAGACGACCCTCGGCGCGGACTACACCTGGCACAGGAACTCCATGACGGACGCCTGGCGCCACGTGCTCCTGGCCGAGGTCTCCGACGCCACGGGCATCAACCCGTGGAGCGGCGAGATCGCCTACTCGCTGGACCACTGCGCCGCGGCCGAGGCCATCGCCGACTCCGTCTTCGACGACCTGAAGGCGGACCTGGGGACGGCGTTCGTGTCGGTCGACTTGACGACCCGAACGGTCGAACGGCTCGACGCCGAGCCGCCGCCCGACACGTTCCCGACGGCGACCGCCCCGCTCGCCGTCGAGATCTCGGCGCCGCACCGGGACGTCACCACCACCTGGCACAACACGGGCTCCGCCGACGGCCGGACCCAGTACCGCCTGGTGGTCTCCTTCTCCGCAATGACCGAAATTTCGACCGGCGCCCGAACCCTCATCGTCCGCTTCCCCAGGACGACCGACCGCATCGTCTACTCCCCCGGCCTCCTGGAGACGGAACTCGTGGACTACGCGTTCGGCGACTTCGTCTTCGAGGAGGGCAGGCACTGGCTGCCGCTGCCCAACGGCATCATCGCACTCGGCGACGACTGGTACGCCATCAAGCACACCCGGACGGTGCACGTCGCGGCGCGCGTCCAGCCGGGCGACCCGACGATCGACTTCGAAGACGATACGCAGCCGGCACTCGAACGCGCCGAATGGGTGTTCGAGCTGTTCCACGGCGGCGCGACCGAGGCGCTGGAGCTGGCCAACCGCATCAACGTCCGGCCCGTCGTGCTCCGCTAGTCCGCGGACCCGAGCCACTCGAGAACGTCTCGCCGCTGGGCCTCGTCCAGCGGCACGCGCTCGCGGTGACGCTCCAGCACCTCCTCCCACCCGGCCCGATCGAACCGCTCGCGCTCCGGCCGGGGATGACAGGCCCCGCACTTCGAAACGAGAAGTTGCTCGCCCGGCGAACGCATCACGGCGCCGCACGACCAGGCGCCGGCCAGCAGCGCGGCCAGCAGCCCGAACCCGCACAACGTCCTCCTCCGACCTTCCGTCATCGGCGCCCTCCCGGCCCCGCCTCGACCTACAGCACGACGGCAAACAGCGACCGCGCCTGGAACTGCGCCGGACCGTCCGAGTCGTTCAGCTCCGGCTGGAACGTCAGCGTGACCCAGAAATGCCGCCCGGCAAACGAAACCGTCGGCCCGAGATAGTTCGCGAAGTACTCGACCTCGCCCCCCTCGACGACCAGCTTGCCGTAGTACTCGACACCGAAGGCGAACCACTCCGCCACATGATACCCGACGCCCAGCGTCGGGTTGAAGACGAACTCGAACTCCGTTCCCTCGCCGCCGAAGCCGAACTCCTCCTCGAACTTGAGATTCAGCGCAAGCTCCAACGCGCCAATCACCGGAGCGACGATCAGCCGCTGCTCGAGCGCCAGGTCGTCGCCGAACCAGCCGACCTCGACGTACACCGCGGGGTCGACGAACAGGTCGCCCTGCTCGGCGAAACGATAGCGGGAACGCAGCTTGACGCCGCTGTACTCGAAGGGCCCGAAGTAGTCCTGGCGGAAGACGTTGTACAAGCCGAAATCCCAGTGGTCCGTGATCCCGTATTCGAACTCCAACTGGTGCCGCCACGCGATCTCGAAGTCGTGCTCGACGTTCTCGACCTCCGGCGTGGCCGGGTCGTCGACCGTCGCCGGGTCGTCGAGACGCTCGATGTACGCGTCCAGGTAGTGCTCGATCTCGAAACCGCCCTCCGGCAACGTCATGTACGGGTACGTGTAGCCGAAGATGCGCCGGTCGGCGCCGGCGGGGGCGGCCCCGGCGAGAACCGCAAGCGCGAGCGTTCCGGCAAGCACCGCGCGGGCGGAGCAGCGGGAACAATGCTGCGCCGTCGAGGAACCCTCCCGCCGGCCCACCGTCCTCCGCACCGGCGACGGGCGCTGCGCCACGCCGCCTACTTGCAAGGACCTGGCATGAGGACCGTCGCGCGCAACCGCCCGCGCGGGGCCTTCCGTGGCGGATACGTTCGAAATACAGGGGCTCTCGCCGCGTTCGTCCAAGCACCGGTCGGCAGTTTCGTGATGCATATGAATTGCAATACGGGATGCGCGGCGTCCTGTCAAGCCCCATCGACAGCCGGCCGTCCGCGCGATCGCCGCCACCCCCGACATCAACCGCGCTACGGCGCGCAGCGCGGCAGACCGTGGTCCACAGGGTCGTCGAGCACGAGATCCACGGAGACGTCGCCGGCGTACGGCAGGCCCAGCTCGCGCAGCACCGGGACGACTTCGAAGCTGTCCGCGAAAGGACCCTCCAGCCGGTCGTACGAGTACCCGAACGTCCCGCCCATGCCGTCGGGCAACGTGAACCCTCCCCCGGAAGGCTCGAAGTCGAGCAGGAACCACTGGTCGCGCGCCTGCGGACCGTCCATCGTGCCCACTCCCGTGACGTGCGCCAGCCAGCGCGGCGCCGCAAAGACCACCCGCGGGCTGATGCCGTGCTCGTGCAGGATCCGGATCTGCTCGCCGTGGTCGTACTGCTGCGCCGTCCAGAAGACATCCTCCGGCAACATCCCGCGGCCGAGCTGCACGTTCACCTCGCGGCCGTCGATCGTCGCCCGGATCGTCTCCCCGGGACTGGCGCCGGGATGCGTCGCCACGCGCACGTCGCCCAGCATCGCGCAGACCTCGTCCAGCGCCGCGGCCTGCGTCGACCACGGACCCGCGCCCAGCAGCTCCTTCTCCACCGGCTCGTTGGACGTGCCGCCCCAGATCTCCTCCCGCAGCGGCTCGACCCGCTCGTACTCCGCCCGCGTTCCCACGTGCAGCCACCCTTGTGGAGTCGTCCAGGCCACCCAGGCCGCCGATGACTCGACCGCCGCCGCCGGCGTCTCGCCCGGCACGCGCGGCAGACAACGGCCCGCCCCAGACGCCGCCCCGCATCCCGCCAGGCCGAACACCGCCATCCACGCCATCGTCGCGCCCGGAATCGCTCTCATGGACCGAAACCGTAGCGCCCGGTGCGAATCCCGGCAATGGAACGCCCCCCCCGACTCACCTGCCCCTCTGCGCCCCTGCACGGGGTCCAGATCTGTCTCCACCGCGACCGACGGCACGGAGACGGCCGCCGTCGACGGCACAACCACGTCGGCCACGCGCGACATGACGAGCACGGCCCGGTCGACCGCTGCGCGAACGTCCGGTGGACGGCGCGGTGTCGATGGACAGTCACCGGGCGTTCTTGCCGCGCTCGCTCCGGTAGAAGTCCATCAGGATCTTGGCCACCTCGGGACGCGAGAACTCGACCGGCAACGTTTCGCCGGCGGCGAGCATGGCGCGGACCTTGGTGCCGGAGAGCATGACGAAGTCCTCGGGCTTGTGGTCCGGGACGTCGCGCATCATGACGACTCGGTTCTGCTTCTTCGACCAGGCGGTGTGGTCGGCCTCGAAGATCTCGATCGCCAGGGCGCCCTTCGGCACCTCTTGGTGGAAGATCGTCTGCGCGTCGAACGGGCCGTAGTACGAGCCGACGCCCGCGTGGTCGCGGCCGACGATGAGGTGCGTGCAGCCGGTGTTCTGGCGGAAGATCGCGTGCAGGACCGCCTCGCGCGGGCCGGCGTAGAGCATGTCGAAGCCGTAGCCGGAGATGAGCACGGTCTTCGGCGGGAAGTACTTCTCGACCATGACGCGGATCGCGGCGTCGCGCACGTCGGCCGGGATGTCGCCGGCCTTGAGCTTGCCGAGGAGCATGTGGATCAGGATGCCGTCCGCCTTGAGCTGTTCCTGCGCCATGCGGCACAGCTCCTCGTGGGCGCGGTGCATGGGGTTGCGGGTCTGGAAGGCCACGACCTTCTTCCAGCCCATCCGCTCCATCTCTTCCCGGATCTGGTAGGCCGTGCGGAAGGTCTCGGGGAACTCGGACTCGAAGTAGGAGAAGCTGAGCACCTTGATCGGGCCGGAGATGACCGTGCGGCCGGCGGAGTTGAATGCCGCCACGCCGGGGTGCTGCGGGTCCTTGGTACGGAAGATCTTCTCCGTCATCAGCTCCATCTCGTCCGGTGTGAACTCCTCGATCGCCGAGATGGTCTGGATGGCGATGACGGGGTTGCCCTCGACGTTCGGATCGCGCAGGGCGATGCGCCGGGCGCCCGCCGTGGCGGCGGTGATGATGTCCATGCTGATCATCCCCGATTGCTCGGGCGTCCACTTCGTGGCGGCGACCTTGATGGCGCTGGCGTCCTTGACCACGTTGACGATCGGCACGGGCCAGAAGAGGCCGTTGGTGGTGATCATCTTCCCGGCGACGGCGAGCGCGTCCGCGCGGTTCATGAAACCGATCAGCGGGTTGAAGTAGCCGCTGCCGAGCATGACGACATTGGCGGCGGCGGCCGAGCTGACGACGATCGACGGCAGGCTCTCCGCCTCCTTGAGCAGCCTTTCGCGCTCCGCCTTGTCCCTGACGTAGAGCGGATTGAGCTTGTCGGAACCGTGCGGCTTGATCATGACGTGCCCTCCTCTCCCCGATCGCAAGACCCCCATGTGCCGGCTCGACGGAAACGTTCAGGTCGGGCCCTCCCGGTCCGCGGATCCTGAACCGAGCGCCGTCCCGGCGTCAAGGCGCTGCCCTCCCTGCCCAGGGTGTCGCCGAAGTCCGTGTCGCCGGCTCGAAAGAGGCTTCGGACCTCAGACTTCAGGGCACGAAGGTGCGACAGCGGACCCTGCGCGCCGCGGCGGCGTCCCGGCTTGCCTCGTCCCCTTCCGCCGGACCGTTGACAACCTCATCCAGGAAGCGGCGGGCCATGGCCTCGCACTCCGCGTGGCTCCGGCCGGGCTCGCTCGCCCAGTCGAACAAGGCCGGGGTGCCGCCGCACGTCTCGCGCGCGTGTCGCGCGAGCGTCCGACAGACGGAATCCGGCCGTGGCGGTTGGGGAGGCCCCCCCGAGCAAGTCGTCACCGCGCAGGACTGCTGCTGTTCCATCGAGCTCCACTCCCCGCTGCGCAATACCTGCTGCAGTTCCGCTTCGCAACCCGCGATCGCCTGCGCCTCCGCGGTCTCCCGGTCGGGAGCGGTCGCGGTTCCGGCAACCGAGCGGCCCTCGCAAGCCGCACCGTGACGGTCGCCATCGCAGCCGAGCGCGACGCCTTCCGCCGTGCACTCGAACGGCCGGGTCGCCTCCGGCGGCGCTTCCGTCGTTCCTTCGCCTCCAGCGGCGGCATCCGCCTCCGGTTCGACGGCTTCGTCGCCGGTCGGGGCTCCACTTGCGGCCGCATCGCCGGCATCGCTCGGCTCGGCCGGTCCGGCCGCGTCCTGGGGGATCGGCGGCGATCGTGGCGACGTCGGCTCGACGGGGCAGGCGGCGAGGACACCGCAGGGCAGGAGGGCGACCTTGTGGAACCAGCGTGCCGATCGACACCCGTTGGTCATGCTGCGGATGGTACCACGAACGGCTACACGCAGACGCCCCAGAAGCTGCCCGAGGAGAGGCCGGAGGGATAACGGTCGCAGATCTGGCCGGCGTCGCAGTCGTCGTTGCTCCAGCACACCTTGCGACAGACCAAGTCCGTCGGGCCGAGCCCAAAGCAGGTAGCGCCGGGCACGCACTCCTGCGGGGCGCTGCACGATCCGCCGAGCGCCGTCGTTCCGGCCGCCGGCTGGCAGGCGCCGCCGTAGCAGACGTCGGTGCCGCGGCACCCCGCGCTCGTCATCGGGTTGCAGCTCGGGTAGGTGTCGGGGAACGGCACGCACCCGCCCACGCCTTCGACGGCGGCGTGGGTCAGCCCCAGGCACGCTTCGCCCGCGGCGCAGACCCCGTCCGAGAGCCTGCAGAGGTTGCGGCAGGCCGTCGCGACCGGCCAGTAGTAGAGGCAGGCCATCGATTCCCGGCAGTCCCTGTCCCACGTGCAGATGGCGCCCGGTCCGCCGGCCCCGTTTTCCCGGCAGTAGCCCAGCGAGCCGCACGACTGGCCCGCGGGACACGGGTTCGGTCCCAGGAGGTCGTCGGCCGTCGCGCACGGCCCGGCCGGCGGATCGATGATGAACGGCACAATCAAGTCCCAGCCGGCGCCGCCCGCGTCGGTGATCTGGAGAGTGAGCGAGTACGGGCCCGGCGTCATCGACCAGGCCGCGAAGTCGGAGTTCTCCCCGAACTGCAGCACCGCGTGGCTGTAGCCGTCGCCCGAGGCGGGCGGCGACAGCGTGCTCAGCAGCGGGACGGTGCCGTCGAAGTACATATCGATCCCCATCTCGCCCGCGTACAGCATTCCGTCGTAGGCGATCGGCAGGATGGAGGAGGGGAGGATCGGGCCGCTCGCGAAGTCCGGAGACGAGCCGACCGGCGCGTCGGCGGTCGGGATCAGCAGCATCGCGATGAAGATGCAGCGGGGGGAGAGAACATCCTCGTACGCGCGGTGCGGACCGTACGGGATTCCCTGCGCCGTCAGGCCGTCCGTGATCTCGTGGTCGTACGGCGGCGCGTGCGGCGTTCCCGGTCCGAAGAAGCCGATACCGGTGTAGAAGCGGTGGTCGGGCAGGATCGACGAGACGATCTCGATGGCCGGTGCGATGGTTCCATCCCAGCACTCGCCCGCGAAGATCTGTACGTCCTCGACGGTCCAGGCCGGCGTGCCGATCGCGGCGCGCACCACCTCCAGCGAGCCGCCCCCGCCGTCGTCGCTCGCGTCCGCGTCTCCGTCGGCATCGGCATCGGCATCGGCGTCGGCGGCGGCATCGGCATCGGCGTCCGCATCACCATCCGCATCGCCGTCGGCGTCGGCGGCACCGTCGGGCTGGACGTCGGCATCGGCGTCGGCGTCGGCATCCGCTCCGCCGTCGTTCGTGTCGGTCGGCTCGTCACCACCCGTGTCGCGGCTCGAACCGTCGTCGCCGCAGCCGGGAGTTCCCGCCAACAGGGCAAGGGACAGGACGGCGCACAGTCGTCTCTCCGCCATGACTTCGATCTCCAACGTTGTTGCGGAAGCCCCAGGGGTGATCCGCAGCCCCCGCGGATGGCGCCCACCCCCCAGCGTGCGGGCGCGACTCTAGGACGGATCGCGCCGGCCGTCAAAAGGAACGTCGGCCTTGCGCCGGCCTGGTTCACAGCAGGATCGTCGGGCAGCCGAAGGTGGCGCTGATCGTGCCGATCGTGCCGGCGCGGATCCGTGCGCAGTAGTCGCCGCAGAACTCGACCGTCGTGTGCTCGGGGTCGAGCCAGTGCCAGCCGTCGCCGGTGTCCTCGGTGCACCCCTCGTCCATCGGCACGACCACGTCGTCGAGGTAGAAGTTGACCTGGTCGGGGTCGGCGGAGGGGCCGGGATCGTCGAGCACGTAGTCGCAGGTGATGACGGACGAGGCGATCGACTCCAGGGCGGCGGCGAGCCCC
>JACRCZ010000018.1 GCA_016218765.1 Deltaproteobacteria bacterium
CAACCGCGAGCTGGCGGCGCTGCACCGGAGCCTGCGCCAGAGCTACGACTCGCTGTCGCGGACGAAGGAGGAGCTGCAGGAGGCGGCGCGGCTGGCGGACCTGGGGCGGATGGCGGCGAGCCTGGCGCACGAGATCCGCAATCCGCTGTGCGTGCTGTCGAACGTCGCGGCGGGGCTGCGGCGGCACGCGGCGTCGGCGGCGGCGTTCGAGGACGAGAAGGTGCTCATCGCGGCGCTGTCGGAGGAGGTCTCGCGGCTCGATCGGCTGGTCGACGACCTGCTGGCCTTCGCGCGACCCGACAAGCGCTCGCGGACCCGGGCCTCCCTGGCGATGGTCGCGGACCACGCGATCCTGGCCGTCGTCTCCACGCTGCCGGACGCGCAGAAGTACGTGATCGAGCGCGAGTACGAGGAGCCGCCGCCGAAGGCGATGATCGGGATCGATCGCGTGCGGCGCGCCCTGGTCAACCTGCTGCTCAACGCCTGCCAGGCGATGCCCGACGGCGGCACGCTGACGGTGATCGTGCGCCGGGCGGAGGGGAGCCGCGGGGTGCACGTGGGCGTGCGGGACACGGGCGAGGGAGTGCCGGAGGAGGATCTCGAGCGGATCTTCGCGCCGTTCTACTCCACGAAGCCCAGCGGGACGGGGTTGGGCCTGTCCATCGTGCGATCGATCGCCGAGGAGCACGAGGGGCGGGTCGACGTTGAGACCGAGCCGGGCCGGGGCGCGACGTTCTGGCTGCGCCTGGGCACGGAGGACGGCGGGGCGGGGGCGACGCCGCCGGACGAGTCCGCGTCGCGCCGGTCGATCGCGCCGTAGCGCTTCCGGGCGGGGGCGAGCGGGCGGTCAGCCGGACGGCGCGAAGAACGTGAGGCTGATCCAGGCCAGCAGGGCGAGGAGCACGACGCCGAGGATCAGGCTGCCGGCGATCAGCCGCTTCTCGGCCGGGAGCAGGGGCTCCCGTTCCATCTTCGCCATCTCCTCGACGAGCTTGGGGGTCTCCGGGTCCATCTCGGGCTCCTCACTTGCCGGCGAGCGGCGGCATGATGCCGTGGAAGAAGATCCAGGAAACGCCGAGGCCGATCCAGATGATGAAGCCGAAGAGGCTGATGAGGTAGACGGCGGCGAGCTTCCCGATCCCCTCGGCCCACAGTTTCTTGAAGTTCGAGACCAGGCCGATGGTGAAGAAGGTCATGGCGAAGAACAGGACGCGGAGGGAGTTGGCCTCCGCGATCGCGAGCTTGGCCTCGCCCCCGCGTTCGGGCAGGGCGATGCAGACGGCGAGGAGGATGGCGAAGGTCAGGACGTAGCCGATGACGAACTTCGGGAACCGGCGCCAGATCTCGCCGGCGCTGATCTTCTGGCCTTCGCGGCGGTCGATCTTCGCGCACCAGATGAGCGCCAGCACGAAGGCCCAGATGCCGATGAAGACGTCGATGAACATCTTCGTCGTGGTGGCGGTCATCAGGATCCAGCCTTCCTTGTAGTCCACGCCGTTGACGGCGAGGGCCTTGGCGCGGACGAGGCCGTCGACGACGGCGCCGCTGGCGACGGCCGCCCCGTCGGTCTTGACCGCCAGGCCCATCCAGGCGCCGGCGACCATCGGCTCGTCGTAGAGGAAGTGCTGGGCGACGAAGGGCAGGACGAGCAGCTCGACGACCGCGAAAACGACGACCAGCGAGCTGACCATGATCGGGACGACCGGCCGGGCGCGAATGGCGGCGCCCGTGGCGATGGCCGCGGAGACGCCGCAGATCGACACGCCCGACGCCAGCGGGGCCGCCCACTCGCGGCTGAACCCGAAGAAGCGCCGCGCGATGTAGTACACCACCGCCCAGTAGATGAGGTAGGCCTCGACGACGGCGCAGAGCCCGCGGAAGATGATCGTCCCGGCCAGCCCGGTGGCCTGGGCGGCCTTGACGCCCAGCGCGGCGCCCATGATCACGATCGCCGTCTTGATGTACCACTCCGGCCGGGTCGCCGCCGTGAGCCTCGACGCGAAACGCGGAAAGAAGTTGCCGACGATCACGCCGGCGATCAGGGCCAGGATGTAGCCGGCCTCGCCGGTCAGGTTCATCGACCAGGAGACGCCGAACTTGTCCATCTTGTCCGGCGTCGCCGCGATGTTCGCCTGGTGTCCGAGGGCGTAGCAGGCCCAGCTGATCCAGAAGACCACGGTGAAGGCGGCGGCGAACTCCCTCGGCTTGGAGCCGAGGAACCTGGCGACCGCGGTGAGCACGGCGAGGAGGAACCCGTAGGTGGCGATCAGGGAGAGCGCCGGGTGCAGTCCGGCGAAGTCCTTGGAGGCGGGCCGGACCGCCGACGCCGGATCGGTCCACACCTCGACCTGTGCCAGCCAGCCCATCACGTCCACGCCGGCGAACACGAAGCACGAGAGGGCGAAGATGCCCAGGCCGAGCCAGACCGACCACCAGTCTTCGCTGGACAACGGGGACGAGGGCTCTGTCGACATGCCCGACCTCCGCAAGTGGAGGATCGCGTAGCAGACACGCGGCCGGGATGTCAAACGGCTCGTCGCTTCCGCTGCATTTCACAACGGTGCGGTCGCTCCCGGGACTCGCGCGACGGGCACGGAGAACGCCCGGGGACCGAATCAACCGAACCGTCTAGGGCCCGGCGCCCGCCGCTCTCCTCGACGCACCCCCGCGGCCGCGCCGCCGCAGGAAGCACGCGACGGCGAGGGCCGCAAGCGCCGGGAGGCCCCAGGCGCCGCGCGGCGACCCGCCGGTCGCGCGACACCCGCAGCCGTCCGAGGACGCGCCGGTGTCGTCGGGCGCCTCCCCGACGCAGGCGCCGGTGCGGTCGCACGTGTCGTTCGCGGTGTCCGGATCCCCGTCGTCGCACGCCGTCCCCAGGAGGACCTCGTGCGCGCACAGATCCGGGCTGGAGCACGTGTCCACCGTGCAAGGATTGTCGTCGTCGCACATCCCGCCGGTCTCTCGCGGCGTGCACACGCCGGCGACGCATTCGTCGGGCCCCGTGCAACCGTCCCCGTCGTCGCACATCGCGCCGTCCGGCCATGCCGCGTGCACGCAGCCGTCGTCGGGATCGCAGGAGTCCACGGTGCACGGGTTGTCGTCGTCGCAGTCCGCCGGATCGCCGCCGCCGCACACCCCCGCCGTGCACGTCGTCCCGCACCGGCCCGCCGCCTCGCACGCCGTGCCGTCCGGCGCCGCCTCGTGTACGCAGCCCTCGGCGGCGTCGCACGAATCGGTGGTGCAGGGCTCGTCGTCGTCGCACTCCGGCGGCTCACCGGGCGCGCACGCTCCCGACTCGCAGCGCTCGTCCCCGTTGCACGCGTCGCCGTCCGGGCACGGCGCCCCGTCGGGCAGCGGGGTCGGGATCGAGCAGCCGGCGGCGGGATCGCACCACTCGACGGTACACGCGTTCGCGTCGTCGCAATCCAGGGGCGTCCCGGGGGTGCAGGTGCCGGCGACGCAGGTTTCCCAGCCGTTGCAGCCGTTGCCGTCGGAGCAGGCGGTGCCGTCGGCGATGGGGCCGTTGCGGCAGCCTGCGCCCGCGTCGCAGGTGTCCGAGGTGCAGGGGTCGCCGTCGTTGCAGTCGAGGGCCGGCCCCGCCGCGCAGAGTCCCGCCCGGCACGCCTCGGCGCCGTTGCAGGCGTCGCCGTCCGGGCAGGGCGTACCCTCCGTGGTATCGAGGTAGATCGTGCACGAGGCGACGTCGTTGGGCGGCTTGCAGGCGCCGCCGGAGAGGCAGCGGTTCGCGGTCAGGTCGGAGTACGTGCGGCACGCGCCGTCCAGCGCGCTGCAGTCGATCGTCCCGCAGGCTGCGTCGTCCACGGCCGGGTTCGCGCAGGCGCCGGCGGGATCGCACGTCCGGCAGAGTCCGCACGCCGCCCCGGGGGCGCTCGGCGAGCACGCCCCGGCCGCATCGCAGGCCCGGCACTCGCCGCAGGCCGTCCCCGCCTCCATCGTCGTGCAGCTCCCGTCGCCCGGGCAGACCCGGCAGGAGAACGACGCACCGCTGTCGTACAGCTCGGCTTCGTCCAGGATCCCCCCGGCGCCCCAGCCGCCCGCCGCGAGAACCATCCCGCTGGGCAGCAGCTCCGAGCCCGGCGCGCCGCGGGCCCCGGCCAGCGAGCCCGTCGGGCTCCAGCCCGTCGCCGGGTCGTACAGCTCGGCCAGCGCCGACGAGCCGCTCGTCGTCCATCCTCCGAATGCCAGCAGGCGACCCGTCGGCAGGGCGAAGACGTCGGGACGGTACCGCGCCACCGACAGCCTGCCCGCCATCGACCACGTGCCGGCCGTGGGGTCGTAGACCTCCGCGGTCGAGAGGTACGACGTGTCGTCGAACCCGCCCACGACCAGCACCCGGCCGCTGGGCAGCAGCGCCGCTCCGGCCCCTTCCCGCCAGGTCGACAGGGAGCCCGTCGGGGTCCACCGGTCGGTCGTCGGGTCGTACAGCTCCGCCGAGCGGATCGTCCATGAGCCGTCATAGCCGGCCGCGGCGAGGACGCGGCCGTCGCCCAGCCGCGTGAGCGCGTGCAGCACCCGGGCCTCGGTCATCGGCCAGGTCCCCGTCCACGCTCCCGTCGCCGGATCGTAGACCTCGGCCGCGTTCATCCCGTCCGTTCCGCTCCACCCGCCGGCGACCAGGACGCGACCGGAGGCCAGCGCGACGGCGGAGACCGAGCAGCGGCCGGCCCCCATGGGGCGTCCCGGGCTGAACGTGCCCGAGGCCGGGTCGTAGATCTCGACGTCCGAGGTGCAAGCGGTGCCGTCCCATCCGCCCAGGATGAGCACCTGCCCGGTGGGGAGCGGCGCGGCCCCGTGCACGTAGCGCGCCGTGGCCATCGTTCCCGTGTTCGTCCAGGTCCGTGTCACCGGGTCGAACAGCTCCGCGGAGGCGAGGAGCGTCGTGCAGTTCCCCGCGGTGTCGACGGCTCCGCAGCCGCCCGCCACGAGCACGCGCCCGTTGCGCAGCAGCGTGGCGGTGGGCTGGTACCGCGCGGCGGCCATCGTCCCCGCCGCCTCCCACACCCCCGGCAGCGCGAACGACGCCGTCCCGGTTTGACCCGACGACGCCTCGTCCACGCACCCCGACCCCGCCGCCGCGAGCCAGGCCCCGATTGCGACCGTCCATAGCGTCCGTTCCATCCCCACCTCCCTTCACGCCCGAATCCCCTTTGCGTCCTTTGCCTCTTGGCGCCCTTTGCGAGAGATCCCTCTTGGCGCCCTTTGCGAGAAAACTCAGAGCCCCGAGATCGTCAGGCGGTAGCTGCCCGTCGAGCCCGAGTACCCGTCCACGCGCAGGAAGTTGAGCCCCTGGACGAGCGTCGTCGTCAGCTCCGCCCGCCGCGAGCTGAGCGCGCACGTCGAGTCGTTGTTGCACGCGAGCTGCGTCCCGAGGCAGCTTCCCGATCGGAAGTACAGCACGCTGTCGTAGTTCGTCACGGCGTTGCACGTCGTCGCCGTCACCGTCCGGCTGCCGCACAGCGCCATCCAGTACTCCGTCTCGCCCGCCGAGCCGCCGCACGAGCCCCAGTCCTCGTCCGGCAGCCCGACGGTGGAGCCGTCGTAGTCCCCGTCGCTCGTGATACGCGTCGCCGTCGCGCAGGACGAGCGCTGGAACGTGAGCGCGAAGTCGCCTTGCTGTCCGGCGGCGGCTCCGTCCACGACGACGTAGTACGTCCCCGCGTCCAGCACGCCGAACCACTGCGAGCGCGAGCCGCCGCAGGCGTCGTCCGAGCAGCCGGCGACGGTCGCGGGAGCGGGGCAGGAGCCCTGCAGGAGGTCGATGGCCGAATTCCACGCGTTGCCGTCGACGGTGTCGAGGTACACGATCTGGCGGGAGGTGAGGGTGAAGGTGTACCAGACGTCGGCCGCTCCCGTGCCGGAGGCGCAGGACGACGCGTGGTCGTCCGTGGCGCGCTCGGTCGAGCCGGTGCGACGGGTCGAGCTGCTCAGCAGCGATGCGCCCGCGCACGAGTCGTTGGTCGGCGGCGGCGGGAGGTTGATCGACACGTTGAGCACCCAGTTCCCTCGCCCGCCCGCGCCGGCGCCGTCCAGGACGATCCAGTGGGTGCCGGCCGGGGCGCCGCTCCACTGCACGCGCGCCTGGCCCGGGCTGCCGCCGGCGGAGTTGTCGTCGCAGCGGTCGGCGGACGTTCCCGGACAGGCGCCGCCGCTGCGCAGGAACAGCATCGCGTCGAACGAGCTGCCCACGGTGTCCAGGATCACGTCGCGCGTCCCCGGCAGGTCCAGGCGGAAGACAACGTCCGGGGAGCCGCCGAACACGAGTCCGCAGGTGTAGCCGTAGTCGTTGTTCGCCGCGCAGCTCGAGCCCACGAACACGCCTCCCGCGGAGACATCGATGACGCCCGTGCCGCAGGCGTCGTTGGACGGCGGCATACCGAAGGCGCACGCGCCCGCGGTGCACGAGGCGGAGCACGTCTGCGTTCCCGTGCACGCGCCGACCGTGCAGGGCGCGGTCGTTCCGGCGACGCAGGCGAACGTCTCGTCCGTCGCGCCGTCGCAGTCGTCGTCCGCCGCGTTGCAGGCCTCCGCCGGCGGCGCGCAGGTCGCCGAGTCCGGGAGCCCGCAGGCGTCGCTGCAGGGCCCCGAGCCCGCCGTTCCGCACGTCGTCGTGCAGGCGACGCTCGTGCCCCGCACGCAGGCGAACGTCTCGTCCGCGAGCCCGTCGCAGTCGTCATCCACCCCGTCGCAGCTCTCGGCCGGGGGCGCGCACGCCGCGCCCGACGGCACCGTGCAGGCGTCGGTGCAGGTGCCGGCCCCGGTCGACCCGCAGCTCGTGGTGCAGGGCACCCCGGCGCCGCGGACGCAAGGCAGGCCGTCGTCGGCCGCGCCGTCGCAGTCGTCGTCCGCGCCGTTGCACGCCTCGGCCGGCGGCAGGCAGGCCGCGCCCGACGGCGGCAGGCAGGCGGCGGTACACGCGCCCGAGCCCGTCGACAGGCAATCGGTGACGCACGGCGTCGTGCGCCCCAGGGCGCACGCGTAGCCGTCGTCGACCTCCGCGTCGCAGTCCTCATCGACCCCGTTGCACGCCTCTTCCGGCGGCGTGCACGACGTCTCCCAGGCGCAGTCGGTGCAGGAACGCGCCCCGGTCGTGCCGCACGACGTGAAGCACGGCAGCGGAGCCTCGCCGTCGCAGGCCTCGTGCCCGCGGTAGAGGAACCCGTCGCCGCACCGCGCGTTCCGGCACGTCCCGGGACAGTCGTCGCCGTCGTCCGTGTTGCCGTCGTCGCACTCCTCGGTCGCCGCCACCACGCCGTCCCCGCAGCCTTCCGGGCGGCAGGCCGGCGAGCAGCCGTCGCCGGCCAACAGGTTCCCGTCGTCACAACCCTCGTCGCCGTCCAGCACCCCGTCGCCGCAGGACGCCTCGACGCAGGACGTCCGGCACGCGTCGGGTCGCGAGTCGCTGTTCTCCTCGCCGTCGTCGCACGCCTCGTGACCGTCCCACGCGAATCCGTCGCCGCACGACGCCGCGCGGCACGTCGAGAGGCAGTCGTCCTGGTCGTACGCGTCCCCGTCGTCGCACTCTTCGCCCGGATCGCGCGTGCCGTCCCCGCATCGCGGCGCCGCGTCGCCGTCCTCCCGCGCTTCCCCGTCGGACTCCGGTAACGCCTCCTCGACATCGAGCTCCGCATCCCCGTCCCCGGGCTCCCCGTCGCCGTCCCCGCAGGCCGCGGTCCACAACAACGCAGAGCAGGCGCCCACGAGCCAACGACACCGAACGGTGCTCCCGACCATGAGTCCCCTCCCGACGCAAGGTTGCCGAACAAATCCGACCGCCGTCAGTACAGCACGCCCGGGGCCTTCGCGCAACCCGTCCCCGTGCGCCGTCGGCTACGGCGGAATCGTCGGACCCAGGACCGTCCACGCTGTCAGGCGAAGAGCATGCGGATCTCGAAGACGTCGCCGTCGCGCTCGACGGAGACGTTCGGCGAGACGTTCTCGAAGAGGCGGCGCATGCGCACGTTCTCGACCAGGACGTCGGCGGTGAAGCCGCGCAGGCCCTTGGACTTGGCGTATTCGGCCATGCGACGGTGGAGGGCGGAGCCGAGTCCGCAGCCCTGCCATTCGGGCCGCATCATGTAGGCCACCTCGGCCAGGTTGGTCGTGTGGTTGACGTAGTAGCAGGAGCTGCCGACGATCGAGGATTCCTCGGCGTCGCCGTGGACCGCGACGAAGGCCATCTCGTTTTCGTAGTCCACGTTGCACAGGTACTCGGCCCGGGAGACCGAGAGCGAGGTCAGGCGGGTGAAGAAACGCGTGTACACGTCGTGCTCGCCCATCTTGTAGAAGATGTCCTGGACGCCGTTGACGTCGCTGGCGCGCGCGGGGCGCAGGAGCACGCGCCGGCCGCCCTTGAGCGTCGCCTCGCGCTCCTCTTCCTCGGGGTAGGCGACGAGGCTCTTGAGGGTTTGGTCGGGGCGCAGATAGCCGAGACGCTTGGCCTCGGCCAGGAGCCCGGGACGGAACGACGGGTGGGCGATCTCGATTAGCGCGAGCGCGCGGTCGCGGATCGACCGGCCGAAGAGGTAGGCGCTGCCCCATTCGGTGACGACGTAGTGCACGTCGGAGCGCGGGATGGTCGCGGCCTCGCCGGCCTGCAGCACAGTCCGGATGCGGGAGGTCTGGCCGTCGTCGGTGGTCGAGGGGAGGCAGAGGATCGGCTTGCCTTCGGGCGACGCCGCGGCACCGCGCAGGAAGTCGGCCTGCGCCGCGACGCCGCCGTAGAACTCGCCCTGGAACTGGTCGGCGCAGACCTGTCCCGTGAGGTCCACGGCGAAGGCCTGGGTGACCGAGGCGAACTTGCGGTTGCGGGCGAGGACCTCCGGATCGGCGACGTACTCGATGGGGTGGAGCGAAAAGAGCGGGTTGCGGTCGAGCATGCGGTAGAGGCGCTCGGTGCCCATGCACCAGCTCGCCACGATCTTCCCCGGGTGGAGCGACTTCTGCCGTCCGGTCACGACGCCGCGCTCGACGAGGTCGACGAGGGGATCGGTGATCACGTCGGAGTGGATGCCCAGGTCGCGGCGGTGGGTGAGGTATTTCAGCATCTCGTTGGGGATGCGGCCCAGGCCGATCTGGAGGGTCGAGCCGTCGTCGATGATCCGGGCCACGTAGCGCGCGATGCGCTCGGCCACCGCGTCCGCCGGCTCGTGGACGTACTCGATGACGGGATGGTCGACCGGGACGAAGGAGGCGATGCGTTCGACGGCGACGAAGGAGTCGCCCAGCGTGCGCGGCATGCGGGGGTTGACCTCGGCGATGACCGTGCGGGCCCTGCGCACTGCCGCGTGGACGACGTCGACGGAGACGCCGAGCGAGACGAAGCCGTGCTCGTCGGGCGGGGAGACCTGGATGAGGGCGACGTCGATCTTGATCCGGCCGGATTCGATGAGCGAGGGGACGCGGGCGAGGGAGACGGGGACGTAGTCCGCCCTGCCCTGCCGGACCAGCTCGCGGGAATCGGAGCCGACGAAGAAGACGGTATGGCCGAAGCGGGTCTGAGGGCCGTCGGGGCCGGACTCGACCGCGCCGGTGGTGAGGAAGTGGACGAGCTGGACGTCGTCGAGCGGCCGGTCGAGGTTCTCGAGCGCGCGGACGAGGGTACGGGGGGTGGCGCAGGCGGTGCCGACGAAGACGTGGTCGCCGGGGCGTACGGCGGCCAGCGCCGCCTCGGCGGAGGTGAGGCGGGACTCGAAGGTCTCGCGTGCGCGATCGGTGGTCATGGGCGCCTCCTCCCCCAGTGGAGTGGAGGATACCGCAACTGGGTACGGCCCGCCTCCTGAGGGCGATCGGCCGACGATCTGCCGGGCGGGACGGGACCGGAAGAGGAGAGAGGGAGAGGCCCTTCGACTTCGCTCAGGGCAGGCCGGCGGGAGAGGTGGAGAGTCGGTCGCAGGGATCAAGGGATCAGAGGTGCTGGGGGATCGTCCATTGGGCACGGCCTTCGGCCAGGGCCGCGAGGCGGCGGCGGGCGGGGAGGTGCCGGGGCGTTCCCGTCCGGTGGGCGTAGACCAGGACGTTGGTATCGACGGCGATCACGCACGGCCTTCCATGCGCTCGTGGAGCGAGTCGCGGTCCGCCGGGTCCACGCCGGGCAGCAGGCGCCCGCCGCGGGCCAGGGGGCGGAAGCGGTAGCCGGTCCCGACGCGATCCGGCGGCGCGAGCCGGCGGCGCAGGGCGTCTTCCAGGAGCCGCGTCAGGGAGATCCCGTCCTCGGCGGCGCGCCGTTTCGCCTCGCGCAACAGCGTATCCTCGATGTCCAGCGTCGTCCTCATGAAGAAATCTGCACCCGCCTTGCACCTATCTGTCAAGGCTGTCCGAGGACCGCGGACGGCGGAGGGGCTCAGCGGCGGCGGCGGGGCAGGAGGGCCAGGGCGCCGAGGGCGAGGAGGAAGAGCGGGACGGCGCGGGCGGGGGAGCCGGGGACGGCGCAGCCGCAACCGGCGCCCTCGGGCTCCTCGGCGGCCGGGCCGGCGCCGGAGTCGTCGGGGGTGGGGTTCTCCTCGACGCAGGCGCCGGCGCGGCAGGCGTAGCCGGGGAGGCAGGACGCGCCGTCGTCGGTCGTGCCGTCGCAGTCGTCGTCCAGACCGTCGCAGACCTCCTCGCGCGGCTCGACGTCGCCCACGCAGCCGGTCCACGACCCGGCAAGGCAGCTCTGGACGCCGCCGGTGCAGACGCCGACGTCGGCGCCGCACGGACGGGTTTGGCCGTCCACGCACTCGCAGTCCTCGTCGGTCGTGCCGTCGCAGTCGTCGTCCGTGCCGTCGCAGGTTTCGGGCGACGGCGGGACGTCGCCCGCGCACGCGGCCCAAGCGCCGCCGATGCAGGACTGGCTTCCCGGACGGCAGGCGCCGGCGTCGACGCCACAGGCGCGCGTCTCGCCGTCCACGCACTCGCAGCCCTCGTCGACCACGCCGTCACAGTCGTCGTCCAGCCGGCCGTCGCAGGACTCGGACGCCGCGGGGACGGGCGCGTCGCAGCCGACCCACGCGCCGAAGTCGCACGTCTCGAGACCGTCTCCGCAGACGGAGGAGCACGAGCGGGCCAGTTCCTCATCGACGAGGCCGTCGCAATCGTTGTCGTTGCCGTCGCAGGCCTCTTCGCTGATGCGGCGCGCGATGGCGTCGAGGGCCGCTTCGAGCGACGAGGTATCGTCGGCGCGCTGGTAGCAGGGGTTGGCTGCCGTGGGCGTGTCGCCGTCGGGGTCGCAGCCGGGGACGTAGGTGCCGCTCTCCCAGGCGATGCGGTTCAGGGTCAGGGCATCGACGCCGTCGCCGAAGCCGACGACGTAGACGGTGGTGCCGGTGGCGCGCAGCTCGGCGGCGCGGGCGACGGGATCGAAGCGGGTGTCGGAGTCGTACGGGTAGCACCACTGCCAGCCGTCGGTGACCAGGACGGCGACGCGGCGGCGCGCCGGGTCGGACATGGGCGGGTACGCGGTCGCGACCTCGAGCGCCCGCGCCATCGGGGTGTAGTTGCCGCTGGTGGGGGGCGGGGTGGCCAGAACGGTGGCGATGGCGCCGGCGGTGCCGGGGCCGACGTCGACGGCGACGCCGGAGACTTCGCAGTGGTCGGGGTTGGGGAAGGCGAGCAGGCCGAAGTCGATGGCGTCTTCGAACCGCGTCGTGATGGACGTCACGGCGCGGCTCGCGGACTCCCACTTGCTGATGCCGGAGGCGTCGTCGCCGGTGATCATCGAGCTGGACTTGTCGAGGATGAGCAGCAGGGTCGGGGCGTCGCACTGGGCGCGGGCGGCGCGAGGCGCCGCGAGGACGGCGGCGGCGGCGACCACGACGAGGGCGAGGCGAGTCGCGAGGGGGTTCGAGGGGGAACGTGTCATCTTCGGTTGCTCCTTCGGGCCGTGGGCCCGCGAGGGGCCAGTGCAACGGTCGTGCCTGGAAAGCGCGCGCGACGCCCCGCGAAATCAGCGGGCTTGTGCGCGCCTCCGCCGGCGGAACGGCGGCGGAGGGGTGGCGGACGGCACCAGCTCCGGTGCCGCGAGACACCACGCGGGAGGGGGAAGTTCTTGGTGGGTCGGCTGGGACGAGTGGGTCGGCTGGGACGAGCACTCCGGCAACCCGGCGGAGCGCTTGAAATGCCCCTTGACTCCTAACTCCGATTATTGTAGTAGGAGTTATCGGAGTTGGTGAATGAAGCTTTCGACCCGCGCCCGGTACTCGCTTCGTCTGATGGTGGAGATCGCGAGGCGGAGCGAGGGGGGGGCGCCGGTGAGCCTGGCGCAGGCGGCGCGGGGCGGCGACCTGCCCCGCCGGTATCTCGAGCAGCTCGTGATCGGTCTCAAGAGCGCGGACCTCCTGCGCGGGGTGAGCGGCAAGGACGGGGGCTACTACCTGGCGCGTCCGGCGGCCGACATCCGGGTGGGCGAGATCATCGAGGCGGCGATGGGTCCGATCCGCATCGTGGACTGCGTCGAGGATCCTCGCGAGTGCATGCGGGCGGACTTCTGCCAGTGCCGGACGGTCTATGCGCTGATCAACCGCCGGATCAGCGAGGTGCTGCACGAGTTCACGCTGGAGGACCTGGCGCGCAAGGGCGGGCTCCAGCGCGGGATGGAGCGGCTGGAGGGCAAGGCCGCGGCCGGGAAGGGCTCGGGGGGGACGGCATCGAGAGCGCGGTCGGGAAGGACCGCCGCAGGAGAGGAGACGCGATGACGGAGAAGAAGGTGAACGGCAGGACGATCCGGCTGATGAGGGACGACATCACGCTGCTCGACGTCGAGGCATTCGTCTTCTACGCCAGTCCGGACCTGCAGCTCGGGTCGGGCTGGGGCAACGCGATCGCGGTGCGTGGCGGGCCGGCGATCCAGGACGAGCTCAAGCCCTTCGGCACGGTGGAGGCGGGCCGCGCGGTGGTCACTGGCGGCGGGAACCTCAAGGCGAAGTTCATCGTGCACGCGGTGGGACCGCGGTTCCAGGAGAAGGACGTCGAGGGCAAGCTTCGGACGACGGTGCGGAACGCGCTGAAGGCGGCGGAGGACAAGGGGGTGCGCCGGCTGGCCTTCCCGCCGATGGGCACGGGGTTCTACGGCGTGCCGCTGGACGTGAGCGCGAAGGTGACGCTGGGGGTCATCCGCGAGCATCTGGCGGGCGCGACGAAGCTGGAAGAGGTCATCCTGTGCGCGAAGGACACGCGCGAGATCGGGCCGTTCAAGGCGGTTCTGGATTCGTCGGCGTAGGGACGCGCCGGCTCGGGGAAGGAGGAGGACGATGAGCGAGCTGCTGCATTTCGCGGAGCACCGGCTGCAGGAGGGGGCGCTGGTCTTCATGGCGTTGGTCTACACGTTGCGCATCCGCTGGCTGCTCAAGTTCAAGGCGGGCAAGGAGCGGCAGGCCGCGACGGGCTCGCGGGGCACGACCCGCCGCCAGGGCATCCTCTACTCGTGGGCGATCATCGGAATGCCGTGGGCGATGGAGAGCATACGGACGAAGCTGTTCCTGTACCTGCAGTTCGTGATCTTCCACCTCGGGGTGGTGGCGGCGATCGGGCTGTCGTTCGTCATCCCGTACGCCCCGTCGCTGCTGGCGGGCAACCCGACGCTGGTCCACGTGCTGCAGGGCCTGATCTGGGCGGCGTGTGCGGTGGGGTGCTACCGCATCGTGCGCCGGGCGGCGAGCAGGCACATGCGGGCGATCAGCTCGCCCGACGACTTCTTCTCCCTGATCCTGCTGACCGTCTGGTTCGCGTTCGCGGGGCTGGCGGTGCCGAACCGGCCGGACCTGGCCGAGTGGCCGCTGCTCGCCTTCTTCTTCCTCACGGCGTTCTTCCTGGTCTACGTCCCGTTCAGCAAGATCTCGCACTACCTCTACTACCCGTTCACGCGCTACTACTTCGGCAAGTCGATGGGCCATCGCGGCGTCTTCCCCCTCCCGCGCGGCGGCAAGCCGGAGCGCGTCGAGCCGGTGGAGCCGGCCGGGGCAGGGGTCCCGGTCGCCGACGGGCGGACCTCGTAGCCGGGGGAAGGGTGGAGGCGGAAGATGGAAACGCAGCGTTCCGAGAAGGCCCAGAAGCTGATCGAGCGCATGGGGAAGAAGCTCAGCCGCCAGATCGCGGGTTCGCTCGCGGCTTGCGTCCACTGCGGGAACTGTACGCAGTCGTGCCACTACGTCCTGGCCAATCCCGACGACCCGACGTTCGCGCCGGCGTACAAGGCGGACCGCATCCGCAAGATCTTCAAGCGCCACTACGACTGGACCGGGCGGGTGATTCCGTGGTGGGTGAAGGCGGCGAGCGTCCACACGGACGAGGATCTCGAGGAGATGAAGGACATCGCGTTCGGCAAGTGCACCAACTGCCGGCGGTGTTCGGTCAACTGCCCGATGGGGGTGGATTTCGCGGTCGTGAACCGCATGGCGCGGGGACTGCTCGTCCACGTCGGCGTGATGCCCAAGGGCGTCGCCGTCGTGAGCAAGGACCAGTGGGAGCTGGGCAACCAGATGGGGGTGCTCAAGGAGGACTACCTGGAGACGCTGGAGTGGCTCTCCGAGGAGCTGGTGCGGGAGTTCGGCGA
>JACRCZ010000019.1 GCA_016218765.1 Deltaproteobacteria bacterium
CCGCCGGCCGAGGCCGCGGCGGCGCCGGCGATGTCTTCGCCCGTCGCGCCGACGCCCGCGCCGGCGGCCGCGGTTCCGGCTCCGCCGGCGCCGGTGCCCCGTCGAGCGTCGTTGTCCCAGGCATCGGCGGCGCACCCCTCGCCGGCGCCCGGGGGGCTGCCGAAGGTGATCATCTCGGAGGACGCGTTCCGCCCGTCGCAGCAGCCTGCGGCGCCGGCCGCGCCGGGCGCGGTGCCCGTCGTCCGCAGCTCGCCGGCGTTCGGCGTGGCGCCGGTCGCGACGGCGGTCATGCCGGCGACCGTTTCGGCGACACGGACGGTGCCGGCCTTCGGATTGGCGCCGGCCGCCCCCCTGCCCCGGGCGACTCCGCCCGCCGCGGCGCCGCAACCTGCGGCGGGCGTTCCTGTGGCCGCGCCGGCGCCGGTTTCGCTGCCGCCGGCGACGCCGCCGGCCGCGGTCCTCCGGGAAGCGACGGCTTTGGAGGGCGAGGACGTTCCGCCGGCCGGTGAGGCCGCGGCGCCGGAGGCGGCGGAGGACGTGGCGGAGATCGACGCCGCGGAAGCCGCCGAGGAGGAGCCGAGCGAGGAGACGGCGGCGCCGGTCGTTGCTCCGCCCGTTCCGCCCCGCCGGGCGGCGACGGTCGAGCTCGAGTCGCGGGCGTTGGAGGAGACGACGGATCCGGAGATCCAGCCGCCGACCGGGGAGGGGATCGGCGTCCTGGACCCGATGGAGGCGCTGCGGGCGGCCGAGGAGGCGGTGCAGGACGTGTTCGCGCCGCCGGCGCCGCCGCGTTCCCGTATGGGGCCTGCGGCCGCGGAGTCGACCGGGGACGAGGAGGTCGCGCCGCCGTCGCATTCGATCCACCTCGACGCCGTCGCGTCGGTGATCTCGATTCCGGAGGACGACATCCCGCGGACCCGCGCGGTGTCCGCGGCGATCGGGTCGCTTCCGGCGGAGGAGTCGCTTCTCGAGGGGCCTGCCGCGACGGCGGCGGAGCCGGCCGCCGGGTCCGGCGCGGCGGAAGGGTCGAGGGCCGAGCACTCCGAGGAGATCGTCGATGTGGACGTGCAGCCGGTCGAGGCGGAGGAGGCTCCGGCGGCCGGGGCGACGGTGGAGCCGGTCGCGGTCGTCGTGGAGACTCCGCCCCGGCCGTCCGCGGCGCCGGCGCGGCCGAAGGGCCGGCGGCGGCGGCGGCACGGCGAGCGGCGGGCGTGGTGGGAGGAGATCTTCGACGAGGAGCACATCCGCTCGCTGCCGAAGTACTCGGCCGAGCAGACGCGGAACGAGCTGGACTTCATCGAGCGGGCGCTGGGAGTGGCGAAGACCGCGCGCATCCTGGACCTGGGTTGCGGCGACGGGCGGCAGGCGGTGGAGCTGGCGCATCGGGGCTACGAGGTCGTGGGGCTCGACCTCTCGCTGCCGATGCTGGCGCGCGCGGGCGACGCGGCCCAGGCGAAGGGGGTGAAGATCAACTTCATCCAGGGCGACATGCGCGACCTGCGCTTCGAGGGCGCGTTCGACGCCGTGTACTGCGTGGGCTCCACCTTCGGCTACTTCGACGACGACACGAACCAGGCGGTGCTCTCGAGCGTCTTCCGGGCGCTCAAGCCGGGCGGCCGCCTGCTCCTGGGCATGACCAACCGCGACTACGTCACGCTGAACCAGCCGCGCTCGACCTGGTTCCAGGGTGACGACCGCCAGTACCTGGAGGACACCGACTTCAATTTCATCACCAGCCGCCTGGTCGTGAAGCGCTCGTGGGCCACCTCGGCCGGCGACCAGGAGACGGTGGAGTACACGATCCGGCTCTATTCGCTGCACGAGCTGGGTAAGATCCTGCACGCGGCGGGGTTCCGGGTGATCGAGGTCTCCGGCCACGTCGTCACGCCCGGCGTCTTTTTCGGCGCCGACTCGGCGAATCTGCTGCTCTTGGCCGAGAGGCCGTAGAAGGAGGAGAGGATGAGTCACCGGACCGTTCGTACGGGGGGGATCGTGCTGTTGTCGGCGACCATGGCGCTCGCGCTTGCCGCCTGCAAGCGTGCCGATCCCGAGAAGCTCGAGCGGGGGATCCGCAGCAAGCTGGAGGAGAAGTGGCCGGGATCGATCGCGGCGGTGGACTGTCCCGACGGGATCGAGCTCAAGAAGGGCAACAACTTCTCCTGCACGGTCACCGTGAAGTCCGGGGGCACGATCCAGATCGACGTCACGCAGCAGGACGACGACGGCAATGTCATCTGGAAGCCGGTCGCGAGCACCGTGCTGCTGACCGAACAGGTCGAGACCGGCATGCAGGAGAAGCTGAGCGAGCAGCGCGGCGGGATCGCCGTCACGGTCGAGTGCGGGGACGCACCGTTCCTGGGCGGCTCGGCCGGCGCCACCGTCGAGTGCACCGTCTCCGCGCCGGGCGAGGCGCCGGTGGCGGTGACGGTCACGCAGGACGACGTCGAGGGGAGCTTCTCCTGGAAGTTCAAGGGCGACGCGGCGGGGCCGGCCACCCTGGGCGAGCGGCTGGCGGCCCCGGACTCGCCGCCCGCGAATCCGTAGCGGTGCGCTCCCGCGCGCGCGGCGCCGTTGCTCCGCACCGCGCCGGAACCGACGTCACGGGTGGGGCGGCAGCCCCTCGACGCGAATCTCCGGGTGACCGGCCAGCCAACGCTCGAAGTGCTCCCACGCGCGGTCGTACTCATCGACCTCCTCGCGCAGCTCCTCGACCGCTTCCTCGTCCGTGACCGGCAGGTCCGCGGCCTCGGCCGCCTGCTCCAGGGTCAGCAGTCCGGCCCGCCACAGGCCGTAGGCGCGGAGGACGGGGAACAGCTCGGGGCAGCGATCGGGCCCGCGGAAGTCCATGGCGGCCGAGCGTTTGGCGCCGGGGAACCAGCCCGGGTTGGTCTCGTCGGGAATCGTTCGCGGGAGCGCGTCGTACGGCGTCTCGTCGGGGACGTTGGTGAACGCGTCGTAGAGGGGCGTGGCCATGGCGTCGGTGCGGGCCAGCGGCCGCAGGCCGAGGATCAGCTCGATGGTGCGGAACACGGAGAGGAACGACCCGTGGACGTGGGTGATGTGGCCGCGACGGGCCCAGGGACTGATCACGAGCAGAGCGGAGCGGTGGGCGTCGACGTGATCGGCGCAGCTTTGCGGGTCGTCCTCGACGACGAAGATGGCGGTGCGGGGCCAGTAGGGCGAGTGGCTGAGGCGGTCGACGAGCAGGCCCAGGCCGTAGTCGTTGTCGTTGATCATGGCCTCGGGCGTCAGCGAGCCGGGGCTGGTGCCGTTCGTGTGGTCGTTGGGCAGGCCGATGAAGACGAACGGGGGGAAGTCGCCGCCGAGCAGCCGGTCGGCGACGTAGGACGCCTTGGCCTCGTCGCGCACGGCGAGGTTGAAGAACACGCCCGGGTAGCCGAGGTCGGTGTGGGAGAGCACGGACTCGCCGCCGGCCGAGCCCAGGGTGCCGACGACTTCGCCGTAGTTGGTGAAATCGATGCCCCAGCGGATGAGGTGGAGGAAGAAGGTGCCGACGTCGGGTTGTCCCTGATCGAGCGTGGAGTCGGTGTCGAACCCGCCGCTGCGGTAGTTCTCGATCCAGACGCGTTCCATGTACTCGGTGACGAACAGGCCGGTCAGCCACAGGTGGCCCTGCACGGAGACCTCGGAATCGGTGTAGAAGTTGTCGCCCAGCGTGAACTGCTCGGCCAGCGCGTGCTGGTTGGGCGTGACCTCCCGGCCCCAGCGGAGGTACTCCGCGCCGTCGTCCGCCTCGGCTCCCGGGAAGTCGCCGTAGACGCAGTCGAAGGTCTTGTTCTCCTTGACCACGAGCACGACGTGTTCGATCGGCGAGACGTCGCCGGGCCGCAGCGGGATCGGGAACGGCGGGTCGCACTCCGCCGGGAACTCGAAGGGGAACACCGACTCGGGCCGCCGGTAGTTCGCCTCCACCTGTGCCGTCCAGGCCGCGAGGTCGCCGCCGGCGACGTCCACGATCATGACGCTCCCGGCGACCCAGTCCTTGATGTCGCGACCGGGGTTGGGTCCCTGGCTGCCGCTCTTGCCGTGGACGACCACCATCCTGCCGCCGTCCGGCGTGAAGGCCAGGTCCGTGGGATACCAGCCGGTGGGGATCGCGCCGAGCACGGTCATGCTCGCGGCGTCGAGCACGGCGACGGCGTTGTCGGCGCCGCGGGTGACGTACAGCCGCTCGCTCGACGGCTCGTACCACACGGCGTTGGGGTTCGAGTTGCGCAGCGGGGCGGTGTCGCCGGGCAGGGTGATGTCGCCGACCTGGGCCCGTCCCACGACGTCCTCGCTGATGCGGTGGATCTCGAGCACCTCGTCGCCGCCCGAAACCGCGGCGTAGACCCGCATGCCGTCGGGGCGCACGGCGAGGCCCGCGGGGCTGGAGGTGGCGGTCACGCCGGCCAGGGAGACGCCCAGGTCGAGATTGACGATGTGGATGCGGTCGGAGGCGAAGGCCGACGCCCACAAGTCGTCGCGTCCCGGGATCTTGACCAGGTCGTACACGCCGCCGACCATCGGGATGGTCCGTCGCACGGTCCGGGACGCGGTGTCGAGCTCCACGATGCCGTTGCCGATCACGCCGCCGTAGAAGCGCGCCACCCACAGCGTCGCGCCGTCCTCGGACAGCGCCAGGCCGGCGGGATAGCCATCGACGGCGATGTCCCCGGACGGCGTCAGCGTGCCGTCGACCTCGACGGTGTACACCTTCACGGTGCCGCCGACGCCGGTGGAGGCGTAGACGCGCGAGCCGTCGGGAGCGACGGCCAGGCCGAAGAACGCCTCGCGCTGATCGATGCGCTGGAGGATGCCGCCCGTCTCGAGATCGATCACGTAGAGCAGGCGGTCGTCGTCGCTGGCGCTGGCGACGTAGGCGACGGTTCCGTCGGGGTGGACCTCGACGTCCTGGGGAAACCCGTCGAGGATCGTCTCCGGGCCTGCGGGGGTGACCGCGCGGCCGCCGGGGACGAGGCGCGTGCCGTCGGGGTTCGGGCCCATGAGCAGCAGCGCCTCCGGGGGCGGCTCGGGCAGCGTGCAGTCGGGCTCCGCGTCCGCTTCGGCCTCCGCCTCCGCCTCGGCCTCCGCCTCCGCCTCGGCGTCCGCTTCCGCTTCCGCTTCCCCTTCCGCCTCGGCCTCGGCGTCGGCGAGGGAGTCGGCGGGCACGTCGGCGGCGTCTTCCGCGGGGGCGCCCTTGCCGCAATCGCAGGCGGCGGGCGAGCACAGCACGGCCATTGCGAACGCGATGCGAGGCATCATCACCGGCTCCTTCCTGCGCCCCCCCGGCCGCAGCACCGCCGGAGTCTACTCGATCTCGGAGCCGGCGCGGGGTCGGCGCCGTTGCCGGTGGCGTCGCCGGGAGCTACTCGCTGCCTTCCAGCTCGACGACGACGCGGCAGGGAAGGGTCTGGAAGGCGCCGGCACCGGCGCCGATGAAGTCCGAGCAGTTCGCGCCGGCGGAGACGGAGACCTGGAGGGTGTCGGTCGCGACGACGCTGGCGGGCACGGCCTCCTCGGGCTCGCCGCCGTCGGCGTCGCCGCCGTCGGCGGCTTCGCCGGCGTCGTCCGGCGCGGACTCGGTCGCCGCATCGCCCTCCCCTCCGTCGGAGGATTCGGGGGTGACGCGGCGCACGAGGGTGCCGCGGATCTCCTCGGTGGCATCGATGACGCAGGGGGCCAGGACGCCGCCGTAGCCGTCGGGCTCCTCGGCGCGCAGCATCTGGCTGCCGGTCGAGTGCGCGACGAAGTTGCCCTCCTCGTCGATGTCGGCCTGGAAGGTCCCCTGCGAGCCGACCCAGGTCAGGACGCCGTCGCGCTCGTAGAGCTGCACGTCGATCGTCGTCGTGCCGGGGAGCTGTCCGACCGCCGAGCCGCAGGAGTTCTCGCTGACCGTCGCCGAGACGGTCATCTCGCCCACGAGGTCGCCCGGGTTGCCGAGGTTGCAACCGCCGAGAAGCACCAGGAACGCCGTCGCCGCCCAACGCATGCGCCACCTCCGTCCGGGCCGATGCTACGCGGAGCGGGGCGAATCGCGAAAAAACCGGCGGAGGGGTGGAAACGGCCCGGCCGTACGGGTGTAGACTGCGCCCCGCAAGGAGGCACGACGATGAACGCACGGATCGTTCGGGCGCCCAGGGGGACGACGTTATCCTGCCGGAGCTGGCTGACCGAAGCGCCGCTGCGGACGTTGATGAACAACCTCGACCCCGACGTCGCGGAGAAGCCGCAGGAGCTGATCGTCTACGGCGGCACCGGGAAGGCGGCCCGCAACTGGGAGTGCTTCGACGCCATCGTGCGCTCGCTGCGCTCGCTGGGCGACGAGGAGACGCTGCTGGTGCAGTCTGGCAAGCCGGTCGGCGTCGTGCGCACCCATGCCGACGCGCCGCGGGTGATCATCGCCAACGCCAACCTCGTTCCGAAGTGGGCGACGTGGGACGAGTTCCGGCGCCTGGAGGCGCTGGGCCTCACGATGTTCGGCCAGATGACGGCCGGGTCGTGGATCTACATCGGGACCCAGGGGATCGTGCAGGGGACCTACGAGACCTTCGCCGCGGCGGCGAACGCGCACTTCGGGGGGGATCTGGGCGGACGCTGGATCCTCTCGGCCGGCCTCGGCGGGATGGGCGGCGCCCAGCCGCTGGCGGCGACGATGAACCGCGCCGCGTTCCTGGGCGTGGAGGTCGACCCGGCGCGGATCGAGCGCCGTCTGCAGACCCGGTACCTGGACCGCAAGGCGACGTCGCTGGACGAGGCGCTGCGGATGCTGGACGACGCCCTGGCGAAGAAGGAGGCGATCTCGATCGGGCTGCTGGCCAACGCGGGCGACGTGTATCCCGAGCTGGTCAAGCGGGGGCGGATCCCGGACCTGGTGACGGAGCAGACGAGCGCGCACGATCCGCTGAACGGGTACGTCCCGCGCGGGGTCACGCTGGCGCAGGCGGCGGAGCTGCGGAAGAGCGACCCGCAGGGGTACGTCAGGCGCGCGCGGGAGAGCATTGCGGCCGAGGTGACGGCGATGCTGGAGATGCAGCGGCGTGGGGCGAAGGCGTTCGACTACGGCAACAACATCCGGGCGGAGGCGGTGCTGGGGGGCGAGGCGAAGGCGTTCGACATCATCGGGTTCGTGCCGTTGTACATCCGGCCGTTGTTCTGCGAGGGCAAGGGTCCGTTCCGCTGGGTGGCGCTGTCGGGCGACCCGGAGGACATCAAGTGGACGGACGAGGCGGTGCGGGAGACGGTGCCTTCGGACCCGGCGCTGCACCGATGGCTCGACCTGGCGGCCGAGCGCGTCGCGTTCCAGGGTCTGCCGTCGCGCATCTGCTGGCTGGGTCTGGGCGATCGCGCCGAGGCGGGGCTGCGGTTCAACGACCTCGTGCGGTCGGGCAAGGTCAAGGCGCCGATCGCGATCGGCCGCGACCACCTGGACTGCGGCTCGGTGGCGTCGCCCAACCGCGAGACGGAGGGCATGAAGGACGGCTCGGACGCGATCGCCGACTGGCCGATCCTGAACCTCGTGGCCAACGCGGTGTGCGGTGCGACGTGGGTCTCGTTCCACCACGGCGGCGGGGTGGGGATGGGCTATGCGCTGCACGCGGGGATGGTGGTGGTGGCCGACGGGACGGACGCGGCGGCGGCGCGGCTGGAGCGCGTGCTGACGTCCGACCCGCTCACGGGCGTCTACCGGCACATCGACGCGGGCTACGAGGAGGCGATCCGTTTCGCGAAGGACAACAACGTCGAGACGCCGATGGGGCGGAGGTAGGGCGCTCTTCGTCGTTCGTTCTTCGTTTTTCGCGAGCGGAATGCGGAGTCGGAGCCGCGGGGCACGGACATCGCGCGAGGTGGTGACCGTCAGCGGACTGTCGCGAGGGCCTTGCGGATAGCTTCGATGGGCAGCCACATGGTGGTTGCGGCCGGACGGAGGTCCGACTGGCCTTCGAGCGGCACGAAGGGGGAGAAGCCGAACCTGGCGTAGAAATCGGCGGCGCCGGGTTTCGCATCCACGACGACCCCTGCACATCCGACCGTGTCGGCCATCGTGGCGGCGAGTCCGAGCACGAAGCGCAGGAGCTGCGAGCCGAGGCCCACCGAGCGGGCGGAGGAGTCGACGGCCAGCCTCGCGAGCCCGAGGACCGGCAGAGGGTATCGGGGGAGCTTTCTGCGCGTCCTTTCCGGAAGGTCCTCGATCTCGACGTGCCGCGGGGCGACGGTCACGAACCCGAGGATCCGGTTGTCCTCGACGGCCACGTAGGTGACGCCGAGGTGGTGGCGGAACTGGTTCTGGCCGGCGTAGCGGTGCAGGAAGAGGTCGAGCACCTCGTCGCCCGACCGGAAGGCCGAGCGATCGTCGTTCGGGCGGAGGGCCCTAATCTCCATCGCGCAGCAGCTCGCGCAACCCGGTCGTCGGCTCGGCCGATTCGGCCTGGCGGAGCATCGCTTCGCCGTCCTTCCGGGAGACCACGAGGCGCGGGTGGATGATGTACTCCGCAGGCAGATCCTCGAGTGCGCGAAGGTGGTGGAGCAGGGCCTGCTCGACGAGGTGGCCCTTCTTGATGCCCGTGCGGCGGACGTACCGCTCCATGAGGTCCCGGGTTTCCCCTGAAATCAGCGCCGAAATCTGCGTTTCTCTGGCCATGCCAAACACCCGGGTAGAAATCTACATTCTTGTATGAGCATTGTCAATGCTCGCAGGGCTCGTGGGACGGCGTGTCTGGGCGTCCGGAGCGTCTTGCCGCTAGGGCAGGCAGACGCCCCAGGTGGGGTGGCCGATGTCGACGCAGTCGGTGATGGCGCCGCACATGTACGTGCCAAGCAGGCAGAAGTTGGTGCAGCGGCCGCGGTAGCACATGAAGAGGATGTCGCACTCGGAGCTGGCCGAGCAGCCGTCGCCGAGGTTGCCGCAGGGCGAGCAGGACTCGCAACGACCCTCCGACGGCGTGTAGAACCGGCAGACCTCGATGCCGGGGCACTCGCCCATGCTGCTGGGGGTCGAGCAGGGCGTGCCGCTCGGGTCGGGCAGCGACAGCTCGGGATCGAGCGAGCCGGCGTCCGCCGCGTCGGCATCCGCATCGGCGACTCCGTCGTCGGTGCGACCGTCGTCCCGCGCCTCCGCCTCGGCTTCCGCGTCCGCGTCCGCACGGTCGGCGCCCTCGTCCCGCACGTCCGCCGCGACTTCCGTTTCGGCGTCCGCGTCGCCGGCGCCGTCGTCCACCGGTGCGTCGTCGCGTCCGTCGTCGGCCGCGTCCACGTCGGCGGTCGTGTCGGTGTCGTCGGGACTGTCCGTATCGCCGGCCGTCTCATCGGCGCCTGCGAACTGGTCGTCGCCTGCGTCCGCGTCACTCGCGTCGAGCACGCGTCCTTCCTCTGCTCCGTCGCCCGGAAGCGTCTCCGCCGTCGCGCACCCGACAAGCAGGGCGAGGAGCATCCCGGGCGCGAGCTGCCGCATGACGGCGGAGTGTAGCACGTGCGCCGTGGACGGGCGGCCGCCTTCCCCCCTCTGCGTCCTCGCGCGAGACCGTCCGGCCGGGCGGAGGACAGCCGAACGCCACCCTTCAGCGCGCGGCGAGCTCGAGCTGCAAGCCGAGCAGTGAAGCCGGGCGTTCCGGATCGTCGGCATCGACGACGGCCCAGACGCGCTTCGGGTCCGCCCGGTCCGGAGCGATGCCTTCGATCTTTTCGCACAGCGGCTTTCCCTGTTCGTCGAGCACCCGGGTCCACCGCGCGCCGCGCCCGTCGATGACGCCGACGGCGACGCCGGCCACGGGTCCGTCGCGCACGGCGTCGGGCGAAGCTTCGGCGGCCGCGACGTACAGGATGCCGTCCGAAACCGCCTCGGCATCCGTGAACGTCAGGCGCACGCCGTCCACGTTCCCGAGGTCGAAGACCGTCACCGCGGAGGGCGGCGGCGGGCCGCGGCGCGGGTCGTCGAGCCAGCGCAGGAGAGCCGCCGCGTCGAGATCGCAGGTCGCGTCCCGGGGGACCCGCCCGCCGCCGGGGGCGCCGTTGCCGCGGTTGAACAGCCGGACGGCGCGCCCGCCCGGGACGGTGCAGGCGCCTTCCACGTTCAGCTCGCTTCCGGCGAAGTCGGGCAGGTCGCGCAGCAGCGCGTAGAGGGCCCCGGCATCGACGAAGCGCACCTCGGGCCGGCCCGACCCGCCGCGCAGCACGAGAATCCGCTCGCGCCGGGTGTTCGAGCCGCTGCCGAAGGCCAGGAGGCGTTCGCCGTCCGGAGCCGCGAGCACCAGGCCCGCCTCGAGATCCGGCTTCATCGCCTTGTTGCGCAAACCGTCGTCGAACAGGCGCCGGCCGTCGGGTCCGGCGGGCAGGGTGACGGCGTCGATCCGACCGCCGTGCGGCTCGACGAGCGCGACGAACAGCGCATCGTCCTGGAGCACGGCGAGTCGTCCACCGAACCAGGCGACGGCGGAGGCGGCGCGCACGTGGGCGGGGCGATCCTGCGCCGGGTCGGCGCCCGCGTCGTAGCGCAGCGCCCGGCGTGAGACGACCTGCGCGCGCCAGGAGGGGTCCTCCCGCGCGACGACGATTGCCGGCATCACCTCGTCGATATCGTTGTCCCCACGTCGCAACGCCCGGAAGCTAGCCGGACGAAGCCACGGGCGCAAGTGGCGCTCGTGCGTTCGCCGACCGGTCCGAAACCAACAACCTGCCGGAACCAACGACCAACAACTCCCCCTCCCCTGCCGCCCTCCCCTTCCGCCTCTTCCTCTTTGCCGGCCGGCCTTGCTATCCTGGCCGTCGAGGGCGAGGCGATGTACGAGGCGGAGATCGTCTTACGGCATGCGGGTCAGCTTCTGACGGTGCCGCCATCCGCGACGGGCGGGGCGCCTGACGATGTGGGGCTGATCGAGGACGGGGCGCTGGCGATTGCCGAGGGCCGCGTCCTGTGGGTGGGACCGACCGCAGAGCTCGAACGGCACGTCAAGGTGACGGGTGACACCGGGCAATACGACCTGCACGGGCGGGTGGTGACCCCCGGCCTGGTCGATCCGCACACGCACCTCGTCTTCGCCGGGGCGCGGGAGCGCGAGTTCGCGTTGCGCGCGGCGGGGCGGCCGTACCTGGAAATACTGGCCGAGGGCGGCGGGATCCTCTCGACGGTCCGCGCGACGCGCGCGGCGACCGAGGACGAGCTGGTGCGGCTGGCGCTGCCGCGGCTGCAACGGTTCCTGACGTACGGCGTGACGACGGTCGAGGCGAAGAGCGGGTACGGCTTGTCGCTGGAGCACGAGCTGAAGATCCTGCGCGCGACGTACCGGGTGGGGGAGCTGCACCCGGTGCGGGTGGTGCCGACGTTCCTTGGGGCCCACGCGGTGCCGGCGGAGTTCCGCGACCGGAAGGCCGCTTACGTCCGTCATCTGGTGGACGAGATGCTGCCGGCGGTGGCGGGGGAGCGGCTGGCGGAGTTCTGCGACATCTTCGTCGACGACGGGGTGTTCTCGCTGGCGGACGCGCGGAAGGTGTTGGGGCGCGCGAAGGAGCTGGGGCTGCGACCGCGGATGCACGCCGGGCAGTTCAACGACCACGGCGGCCCGCAGCTCGCGGCGCGACTGGGGGCCGCGTCCGCGGACCACCTCGAGCACGTCTCGCCGGCCGGCATCCGCGCGATGGCCAAGGGCGGGGTGGTGGCGGTGCTGTTGCCGGGGGCGGCGTTGTCGTTGGGGCAGACGCCGCCCGACGCGCGGCGGTTCACGGAGGCGGGGGTGCGAGTGGCGCTGGCGACGGACCTCAACCCCGGCACATCGATGACGGAGAACCTGCCGTTGATGATGACGCTGGGCATCGCGCAGCTGAAGCTGACGCCGGAGCAGGCGCTGCGTGGGGTGACGGACCACGCGGCCGCGGCGCTGGGGCGGTCGGGCCGGGTGGGGACGCTGGCGATCGGGGCGGCGGCGGACGTGGCCGTGTTCGACGTGGGCGACTGGCGCCGGCTGGCGTACCATTTCGGCGTGCCGCACGCGGAGATGGTGTTGATCGAGGGCGAGGTCGTCTGGACCCGCGATCGGATCCGGAAGGTGGCGCCACGGCGGGGAAGCAGAAAGGGGTAGAGGATGCACTTCGCGGACATCGCCGCGACCTGGGCGCTGTACAAGACGCAGATCATCGTCGGCCTGGTCGTGGTCGTCGTGGCGTTCCTGCTGCTCAAGACGATGGTCAAGCTGGTGAAGTTCGCCTTGCTGCTGGGCATCGGCGCGGCGATCGGGGTGGGTTCGGCGTACGGGCTGACTCGGCTGGGGGTGCAGGGGCAGCATGCGTACTGGGGCGCGGTGGGCATCACGCTGGCCGTGCTCCTCCTGGGGTCGTTCCGGCGGCGGAAGAAGTAGCGCGCGATGCGGCCCGAGGAATCCCGTTCGGTCGTGGAGGAGGTGGTGCGGCGCGTGCAGGCCGACACGCTGACCGCGTGCCGCGGGGCGCGTCCCGGCGCGCTGGAGAGCCTGATCAACGACGCCGTGTACCACGAGAACGAGCGCCTGCGGCGCTCGCGCGACCGCTCGCGGGAGGCGAACGCCGAGCGCTCGTTCTGGCGGGGCGCCCAGCACCGCCTGCAGCGCGCCTCGGAGGTCGACCTCATCGCCCTCCTGGGCGACATCACGCGCTTCCACTCCGAGGAGATCGTCGGCAAGTTCGATCCGGCGGTCTACCGCTTCACCATCTCCACCATCCCCTGGATCTTCACCGTCGCGCTCAACACCGCCTCGCCCCGCCGCATGCTGGCCGACCTGCCGCGCCTGCCCCGGATCCAGCACAACCTGCGCATCCAGGGCGAGCTGGACCTGGTGCGCCGGATGGACGACCTGGGGACGATCCTGCTCGTCCCGACCCACTCCAGCCACCTCGACTCCGTCACCGTCGGCTGGTCGGCCTTCGACGTCGGCCTCCCGCCGATGACCTACGGCGCCGGGCTCAACCTCTTCACCAACCCCGTGCTCTCGTTCTTCATGCACAACCTCGGCTCGTACCGCGTCGACCGCAAGAAGAAGCACGAGCTGTACAAGGACGTGCTGAAGACGTACGCGACGGTGACGCTGGAGCGCGGCTACGACAACCTCTTCTTCCCCGGCGGGACGCGCAGCCGCAACGGCGCGATCGAACGCCGGCTCAAGCTCGGTCTGCTCGGCACCGGCCTCACGGCCTTCGTCAACAACCTGCGGCGCGACAAGCCCAAGCCCAATATCTACGTCATCCCGTGCTGCGTCAGCTACCACCTGGTGCTGGAGGCGGAGACGCTGATCGAGGACTACCTCAAGGAGGAGGGGAAGAGCCGCTACATCATCGAGGACGACGAGGCCTCCAGCCCGCGCAAGTGGTGGAAGTTCATCCGCAACCTGTGGCAGCTCCACAGCGAGATCGTCATCACCTACTCCCGGCCCCTCGACCCCTTCGGCAACCCCGTCGACGAGGAGGGCCGGTCGCTGGATCGCCGCGGGCGCACGGTGGACCCGCGACAGTTCGTGCTGCGCCACGGCGACCCGGTCCACGACGTGCAGCGCGACGCGGAGTACACCAAGGACCTGGGACAGGCCGTCGTCGAGTCGTACCTGCGGGACAACACGGCGCTGACGACCCACGTCCTGGCCACCGCGCTCCTGGGCCTGCTGCGCGTGCGCACCGGCCAGTCCGACGTCTACCGCCTGCTGCGCCTGGTGCGGCCGGCCGAGTCGTTCCGGCTGCGCGAGCAGGTCTACCCGGTCGTGGCCGCGGTGCTCGACGGCGTCCGCAGGCGCGCCGCGGCCGGCAGGATGCGCGCGGCGGACGAGCTCGCGCGCGCGGACGCGGAGGCGGTGACGGCGCGGGCGCTGAGCCATTTCGCCACCTACCACCAGGAGCCGGTCGCCGTCCGCAGCGGCGCGGACGTCGTGGTGCGCAACAAGAACCTCGTCTTGTACTACCATGGCCGCATCTCGGGCTACGGCCTGGACGACGAGGCGGCCGCGGCGGCCGCGGCGGCGGGCGGGGGACAGTCGTGAGTCGTGAGTCGACGGTGAAGACGAGCGGAGGGCACGATGCTCCGCCGGCCCGGGGGCCCACATGACGTCGCCCGGCTCGGTCGCGGTGCTCGGCCCCGGCCCGGTCGGTGCGCTCCTGGCGCGTCTGGCCGCGGCCAACGGGTGCCGGGTGGCGTGGTGGGCGGGGGAGCGGCCGGCGGAGGTCGAGCGGCCGGCACGGAAGCGCGGCGGGCGGGACGCGGTGCGGGCGTGCGAAGGCGTGGTCGCGACGCCGCGGCCCGAGGAGGCGCTGGGGGACGCGGGGCTGGTGTTCCTGGCCGTTCCGGCGGGCGAGCTGCCCGGGCTGCTGTCCCGCGTGGGCGCGGGCCTGACTCCCGACCGTCTGGTGGTCCACGCGGCGAAGGGGCTGGACGGACCCGCCGGGAAGCGGCCGTCCGAGAGGATCGACGAGGAGACTGCGGCGCGCCGGGTGGGCGCGCTCGCGGGGCCGTACCTCGTCGCGGAGGTGCTCGAAGGCTACGCGACGACGCTGGTGCTCGCCTCCCGCTTCGACGAGGTGCACTCGGCCGTGCGCGAGACGCTCGCGTCGGAGGGCGTCCGCGTGCAGGCGACGCACGACCTGCTGGGGGTGGAGCTGGCGAGCGCGGCGGCGGTGGCCTTGGGCGCCGCCGCGGGGCTCTGCGCGGGGCTCAAGCTGGGCGTTGGTGCGCGGGCGGTGCTGCTGGCGCGCGGCCTGGCGGAGGCGACCCGCGTGGGAACCGCGCTGGGCGCGAAGGAGGAGACGTTCGGCGGCCCCGCCGGGGTGGCGGATCTGCTGGTCACGGCGGGCGACCCGGACGGCCTGGGATTCCGCTTCGGGCGGCGGGTCGGAGCGGGGGAGCCGGCGGCGAAGGTGCGCGCGGAGGTCGGCGAGCGCACGGAGGCGGTGCGGGCGCTGGAGGGGCTCCGCGGGCTGGCCGCGCGGGCCCGCGTCCCGGCCCCGACGCTCGGTACCTTGTGCGAGGCGTTGATCGACGGCGCCGACGCGGGCGCGGTGCTCGACCGCTGCCTCCGCGGTCCGGCGCAGGAGTGAGGCCCGGGGTGCGACGTCCCGGGCGGGAAAGGGGAGTGGGATGACTCGCTGGTGGATCGTGGCGTTGGCGGGTGCGGCGGCGACGGCGCTGCCGGCGTGCGGCGACGACTCGGCGAACGGCGACGTTCCCGGCGAAGGCGCGGACCCGGGCGCGGACGCGGACGCGGGACCCGACGTGGAGGCCGAGGTCGAGCCGGAGGCCGACGGCGACGGGGAGTCGTCCGTCGAGGCCGAGGCGGAGGGCGACGGCGCCGAGTGGGAGGTCGGGCCCGCGATCGGCACGTGCGCGACGTTCTCCTACGAGCTGCACGAGGGGCACAACGAGGGGTTCCGCGTCGACGACTCGGATCGCGCGTTCGAGATCCGCGTGCCCGACGCGATCGGCACGGCGACGGGACCGTGGCCCGTCGTCTTCGTGTGGCACGGCGTGGGCAATCCCGTCTCGCAGGTGATGGACCTCGTCGCCGGCGAGGTCAACGATGTCGAGCATCCGTTCATCGCCGTGGGGCCCGAGGCGATTCCGCTAGGGCTGTCGACGACGCCCATCGGCTTCGACTGGGACATGCTGATGTGGCGGGACGAGGCGAACGCGGACGTGGATTTGTTCGACGACGTCGTGGCGTGCCTCGACGAGGCGTTCGACGTCGACGAAAACCGCATCTACTCGATGGGCTTCAGCGCGGGTGCGCTGATGACCAACCTCCTCTCGGTGGCGCGCAGCGAGGTCCTGGCATCGATCGCGTCGTTCTCCGGGGCGTACTTCTCGGACCCGGTGCAGCAGATGTGCTTCGGCTCGACGTGCACGACCTGGCCGGCGTTCCAGGGGACGGCGCCGTTCCCCGCCCTGCTGGTCCGCGGCGGGCCGGAGGACACCTACGACGCCATCCCGGGCCTGATGGTGATCGACTTCGACGGAGACACGATCCATTCGGTCGAGTACCTGACCACGCGCGGGCATCCCGTGCTGGAGTGCGCGCACGACCTGGGCCACGAGCTTCCGCCGGACCTGGCCGGCCCGCAGTTCCTCGAGTACCTCTTCGACCATCCCAAGGGCACGACGCCCGATCCGTACGCAACCGCGCTCCCCGCGGACTTCCCCTCGTACTGCACTTTCCACCCCGGGGAGTAGCCCCCGGGGCCTGTCTTGTGGCATCGTCTCCGGACGCGATGGTCACGAACGCAAAATCGTTGAGAATCCTGGTCGTTTCCGAGCGCGATTCGTGTCGCGGCCCGATGGCGGTCGGACTGCTGCGCGCCCTGGGTCCCGCGACGGGGCAGGCCCAGAGCGCGGGTCTCGAGGCGGGTGCGTTGTCGCCCGCGGCGGTGCGGGTGATGGCGGAGGCGGGCATTGATATCGCGGGACATGTCTCGCGGGACATCGCCGCGCTGGAGACGCAGACGTTCGACGTCGTCGTGACGGTGGGCGAGAAGGCGCTCGCCTGGGTGCGGCAGGCGCGGACGGTCGTCCCCGGGGAAGGGGAGGACGCGGCGCGCTCGCGCCATCCCCTCGTTGCGGGCATGCCGCTGCGCCTGCACTGGGACGTGGGGGGTGTGGATCCCGGCCTGGAGGGGGCGGAGGCGGACGCGGCGTGCCGAGCGATCCGCGACCGCCTGCGGCAGCTTGGCGCGGCGCTCATGGACCAGGGCTGCCTGCCGTCGTTCGCGCGGGAGCGCGACCATCTGGAGCGGCTGCTCGACTCGCTGGAGGAGGGGATCATCGTCCACGACGAGGGGCGGCGGCTGTACCTGATCAACCGGGCGGCGGAGCGCATCACGGGGCGTCCGCGGGAGGAGGTGCTGGGCCGGGACTGTCGCGAGGTTTTCCCCCCGGACGGGCTGTGCGGGCAGCAGTGTGCGACGTGCCGGGGGCCGGGGTTGCCGACGGAGCGGTGCGACTACGCGACGACGTTCGCGCGTCCGGATGGCGAGTCGCGGCGGCTGCGCATCACGGTTTCGCCGGTCGTGCTGGACGACGACGGGGGCCGCGGCGTCCTGATCACGCTGCGCGACGACACGGAGGTGGAGTCGTTGCGCTGGCGGCTGCGCACCAGCCGGAGTTTCCACGGCATGATCGGCACGGCGCCGGCGATGCTGGAGGTCTTCGAGACGATCCGGCAGGCGGCGGTGGCGGAGTACCCGGTGCTCGTCAGCGGCGAGAGCGGCACGGGCAAGGAGCTGGTGGCCAACGCGATCCACAACGAGAGCCGGCGCCAGGGCGGTCCGTTCGTGCCGGTCTCGTGCGGCGCGCTGCCGGAGACGATCCTGGAGAGCGAGCTGTTCGGGCACGTGCGCGGCGCGTTCACCGGCGCGATTCGCGAGAAGAAGGGGCGGTTCGAGCTGGCCGACGGGGGAACGCTGTTCCTGGACGAGATCGGCGAGCTGTCGAGCGCAATGCAGGTCAAGCTCCTGCGCGTGCTCCAGGAGAAGCGCTTCGAGAAGGTCGGGGGCGAGCGGACGATCCAGGTCGACGTGCGCATCATCGCCGCGACCAACCGCGACCTCCGCGCGGCCGTGAAGGCCGGCGCCTTCCGCGAGGACCTGTACTACCGGCTCGCGGTGGTGCCGATCCACCTGCCGCCGCTGCGCGAGCGCAAGGAGGACATCCCGTTCCTCGTGGAGCAGATCCTCTCCGGCATCCGCCAGGAGTACGCCAAGCCGATCCGCGGGGTTTCGGACGAGGCGATGGACCGGCTGTTCGCGCATCCGTGGCCCGGCAACGTGCGCGAGCTGATCAACGCGCTGCAGTTCGCGTCCGTCCGTTGTCCCGCCGAGGTCATCCTGGCGACCCACCTGCCGCTGGACGTCCGGCGGGGGAGCGAGGCCGCGCCGGCCGCGCTCGTCGCGACGGCGGCCCCGGACGCGGGCGAGGACGCGATCTTCCGGCGGACCTGCAAGCTGGACCGGGCGGCCGTGGACGCGGCGCTGCAGAGGACCGGCGGCAACAAGGTCCAGGCCGCCAGGCTGCTCGGCGTCGGCCGCGCCACGCTGTATCGCTTCCTCAAGGGCAATCCGGCCCCGTGAGACGCCCGCGGCTGGCATGCGGCTCGCTATGCCCGTCCGGCGATGCACTCGGAACGTCCCAACCCGACACAGCAACCCGCGGAGCAGCCCGACGGCAAGGCCGAGAACGCAAACCTGCGCCGGGCCCTCCGGCTCTCGCGCGAGATGCTCGCCCTCGCCGACGAGGGCGAGCGCGACCACGCGGATTCCTCGTGCGCCATCCTCTACGGTACGCTGCGCGACATGGCCTACAAGCTGCGCCGGCACGCCGAGGACGAGTGCGAGAAGCATCGCCGCGCGGGCAAGTGGGATTGAGCGGTGCCGGAGCTGCCCGAGGTCGAGACGGTGGCGCGGCAGCTCGCGCCTCTCCTGGCGGGTCGCGTCCTCCGCCGGATCGACGTCCGGGGTCCCCTGCTCGAGGTCGCGGACCGTCACCTGGCGCGGGGCCGGAGAGTCCTGGGGGTGACGCGCCTGGGCAAGCAGGTCGCGATCGCGCTGGGGCCTGCGGGACGCGGCACGGCCGCCTGCCGCCTGATCTGCCATCTGCGCATGACCGGCCGCTTGATCTGGCTCGGTCCCGGCGAGACACGAGGCAACCCGAGACACGTCCGCGCGACATTGCGCTTCGACGGGGGACGTCTGCTCTTCATCGACCCGCGGCGGTTCGGGACCCTGCGCATGGAGTCCGCGGATGCCCCGGTGGGGAATTCCGGGACCGACCCCATGGACGGGCGGTTCACGCCGCCCGTGCTGGCGGGCCTGCTGGGCGGCAGCCGGCAGGGCCTGAAGCCGTGGCTCCTGCGCCAGGACCGGCTGCTGGGCATCGGCAACATCTACGCCTCCGAGATCCTCTTCGCCGCGCGGCTCGATCCGCGCCGCGCGGCCGGGTCGCTGTCCCGCGGCGAGATCCGCCGCATGTTCGGGGCGGTACGCTCGGTCCTGGCGCGCGCGATCCGGCATTGCGGCACGACGTTCTCGGATTTCGGCGACACGCGAGGCCGGCCGGGCGGATTCGGGAGGCTGCTGGCCGTCTACGGGCGGGAGGGGCTGCCGTGCCGCGGATGCGGGCGGAGCGTGCGGCGCATCGTGCAGCAATCGCGCAGTACGTTCTACTGCGAGCGTTGCCAGGGGCCCCGCCGGGCTGGCATGTTTGTGGCATGACGGCGGCGCGGCGCGGGAGAGCGAGACGGCCCCAGCGAGCGCGCCCGGGAGTGCGAGCATGAAGTGCCCAGGACAGGACACGCGGTACTGGAAGCCGGACGACATCTTCGACTGCCGGTGCACGTCGTGCGGCGCGACCTTGGAGTTCTTCAAGGACGAGTCGGCGCGGCGGTGCCCGTCCTGCGGGTTCCGGATGAAGAACCCGCGGCTGGATCTGGGCTGCGCGAAGTGGTGCCCGTACGGGCCGCAGTGTCTCGGCACGGAGCCGGGGGCGAGGAGGGACGAAGGATGAAGAGCGTCAAGGGGACCGCGACGGAGAAGAACCTCATGGCGGCGTTCGCCGGCGAATCGCAGGCGCGCAACCGCTACTCCTACTTCGCCGACCAGGCGCGGAAGGAGGGTCTCGAGCAGATCGCGGGGGTGTTCGAGGAGACGGCGGGGCACGAGCGGGAGCACGCGCGGCGGTTCTTCAACTTCCTGGAGGGCGGCACCGTTGAGATCACGGGCGCCTTCCCGGCGGGCAAGGTCGGGACGACGGTGGAGAACCTGCGCGAGGCGGCGGGCGGGGAGAACTACGAGCAGGCGACGATGTACCCCGGTTTCGCCAAGACCGCCGAGAACGAGGGGTTGGCGGCGATCGCGGCGGTGTTCCGCGCGGTGGCGACGGCGGAGAAGCAGCACGAGCGGCGCTTCCGCGGGCTGCTGGCCAACCTCGAGGGGGGCAAGGTCTTCCAGCGCGAGAAGGCGGTGGTCTGGCGCTGCCGCAATTGCGGCTACCTGCACGAGGGTCCCGAGGCGCCGGGGGCGTGCCTGGCCTGCGGGCAGCCGCGGGCGCAGTTCGAGCTCCACGCCGAGAACTGGTAGGATCCTCGCCGGCGCGCGAGGTGACGCGTGGCGCAGCAACAGGTCCGGATCCCCGTCCTCGGGATGACCTGTGCCAACTGCGTCGGGCGCGTCGAGCGCGCGCTGCGCACGAAGCTCCCGGGCGTCGCGGACGCGACCGCCAGCCTGGCCACGGAGAGCGCGACCGTCACCTACGACCCGGCGCTCGTCGATCTGCCGGCCATCGCGGCCGCGATCGATCGCGCGGGCTACCGCGCCATCGTGCGCGACGGCGCCGCCGCGGGCGACGACGAGGAGCAGGCGGCGCGGGACGCCGAGGTCCGGCGCCAGCGCCGCGCCCTCCTGGTCGGCGTCGCCTTCACCCTCCCCCTCTTCGTCCTCTCCATGGCGCGCGACTTCGCCCTCTTGGGCCACTGGTCGCACGCCGCGTGGTTCGGCTGGCTGCTCGGCGCCCTGGCGACGCCGGTCCAGCTCTACACCGGCCTCGACTACTACAAGGGCTCGCTGGCCGCGCTGCGCGACCGCAGCGCCAACATGGACGTCCTCGTCGCCCTCGGCTCCAGCACCGCCTACGCCTACTCGCTCGCCGTTCTCCTCCTCCCCGGCCTGGGGGGCCACGTCTTCTTCGAGACCTCCGCCCTGATCGTCACCTTGATCAAGGTCGGAAAGATGCTCGAGGCGTCGGCGCGGCGGCGGGCGGCGAACGCCATCCGGTCGCTCCTGGACCTCGCGCCCGCGACGGCGCACCTCCTGGTCGAGGACGTCGGCGAGCGCGATGTCCCGGCCGACGTGCTGCGGGCCGGCGACCGGGTGGCGGTGCGGCCGGGCGAGCGGATCCCCGCGGACGGCGTGGTCGAGGACGGCGAGGCGGCGGTCGACCAGAGCATGCTGACGGGCGAGTCGGTGCCGGTGTCGCGGCGGGCGGGCGACCGGGTCATCGGGGCGACGGTCGACACGGACGGCCGGCTGGTCGTGCGCGTGACCGGTGTCGGGGCGGAGACGGCGTTGGCGCGCATCGTGGCGCTGGTGCGCCGGGCCCAGGCCAGCCGCGCCTCGATCCAGCGGCTGGCCGATCGTGTTTCCGCCTGGTTCGTCCCGGCGATCATCCTGGTCGCGCTGGCGGTGTTCGCCGCGTGGTGGGCGGCCGGCGGCGCGTTCGTCCCGGCGCTCGTCCGGCTCGTCGCGGTGCTGGTCATCGCCTGCCCTTGCGCGCTGGGCCTGGCCACGCCCACGGCCATCGTCGTCGGCACCGCGGCGGGCGCGCGGCGGGGCGTACTGTTCAAGGACGCCGCGGCGCTGGAGCGGCTGCACCTGGTGACGACGTTCTTCTTCGACAAGACGGGGACGCTGACGCGGGGGCGGCCGGTGTTGACCGACGACGACGGCGACGAGGTCTTGCGGGACGCGGCGAGCGTCGAGGCGGCCTCGGAGCATCCCGTCGCGCGGGCGCTCGTGGCGGCGGCCAAGGCACGCGGTCTCGCGACGGCCGAGCCGCGCGAGTTCAAGAGCGCGGCGGGGCGCGGGGTGGAGGCGGACGTCGGAGGCCGGCACGTGAGGGTGGGCAGCCTGTCGTGGCTGGGGGAGCGGGACGAGGTTCCGGAGGCGGTCCGCGCGCGCGCCGGCGCGCTGGCGGCGGCGGGCCGTACGGTCGTCGGCGTGGCCGTCGACGGCCGTTTCTCCGGCCTGCTGGCCGTCGCGGACGAGCCGCGGGAGGGGGCGGCCGAGACGGTCGGGGCGCTGCGCGCGGCGGGCTCGCGCGTCGTGCTGGTGAGCGGCGACCACGAGGCGGCCGTGCGCGCGGCGGCGAAGGCGTTCGGGATCGAGGACGTGCGGGCGGGGGTGCTGCCCGAGGACAAGGCGCGGGTGGTGGAGGAGGCGCGGCGGCGGGGCGAGGTCGTGGCGATGGTGGGTGACGGCGTGAACGACGCGCCGGCGCTGGCCGCGGCCGACGTGGGGATCGCGATGGGCGGCGGCACGGACGTCGCGACGGACGCCGCGGACGTCGCGCTGATCGGCGGCGACCCGCGCGGCGTGCTCGCAGCGCGGCGTCTCTCCGGGGCCGTGCTGCGCACGATTCGCCAGAACCTGTTCTGGGCGTTCTTCTACAACGTGACGCTGGTCCCCGTGGCGGCGGGCGCCCTGCACGGCGTCTCCGCGCTGCCGCCGGCGATCCGCGACTTCCACCCCGCGCTCGCCGCGGCCGCGATGGCCCTCTCCAGCATCACCGTCGTCCTGAACAGCCTGCGGTTGGGCTGGGCGCAGCTCGCGACCCGCGACTCGTAGCCCGCGACCTGCCGCGACCGCCGACCGCCGGCCGCCGGCCGCCGACCGCTACAGCGACACGCGGTTGCGCCCCGTCTGCTTCGCCCGGTACAGCGCCTTGTCGGCGCGCTCGAAGAGGGAGACGGCGTCGCCGGCGTCGGCGGGGAATGAGGCGACGCCGATCGAGATCCCCGGCCGCAGCGGGATGTTGTCGCGCGAGTACGGATGGGCGTTGACCTCGGCGTGGATCCGCACGGCCACGTCCCACGCGCCGCGGGCGTCGAGGTCCGGCAGCGCGGCGAAGAACTCGTCGCCGCCGAAGCGGCAGCCGATGCCGCGGCCGACGAGCGCGCGGCCGATGAGGTGTCCGGTCTCGCCGATGACGTAGGCGCCGAACAGGTGGCCGTGCGCGTCGTTGATCTGCTTGATGCCGTCCATGTCCATGCCCAGGAGGCCCAGCGGCATGCCGCGCGTGCGCGCGGCCTCGACCAGCGTCACCAGCTCGCGGTCGAACTTCCGCCGCACGTACAGGCCGGACAGGTCATCGATATCGATCAGCCGTTGCAGCTCCGCGTCGTAGGCGCGCTCGATCGAGTCGCGCAGCTCGAAGCGCAGGAGGGTCTGGCCGAGCAGGATCGTGTCGCCGGGGGCGAGCACGGCGTCGCGGCAGTGCTGGTTGCGGACGACGGTGCCGTTGGTGCTGCCGAGGTCGACGACGGCCCAGGCGTCGCCGCGATCCTCGAGGAGCGCGTGGTGCCAGGAGACGCCCGCGTCGCCGAGCACGATGTCGGCGGTGGGGTCGCGGCCGAGCACGGCGTTGCCGCAGACGGGGATACGTTTGCCGACGTCGCCGCCGGACATGACGACGATGACGGGGCGCAGGGCCTCCTTGAGCGTGGCGGAGAGCTGCTGCTTGAGCCCTTGGCCGTCGCCGAGCTGCACCGTCGCCTGGCAGCCCGGCGGGCGGACGCGCACCGAGCCGCCGCCGCCCTCGGGTGCACCCGCGCCCGGGGGATCGGACCACGTGCCGCTGTGCCGCTCGTCGCCCATGGGAGCGGATTCTAGCACTTGTGGGAGGCCGTGGGGCCCCGGTAGCATTCCTGGGATGAAGATCCTCTACGGGGTGGTCGGCGAGGGGATGGGGCACGCGATGCGCTCGCGCGTCGTGCTGTCGCATCTCGTCGAGGAGGGGCACGAGGTCGTGGTGATGGCGTCGTCGCGGGCGGCGGACTACCTGGCCAAGCGGTTTTCCGACGTGCGGCGGATCCACGGGCTGCACATCGTGTACGACGAGAACCGCGTGCGGCGGAGCTGGACGGTGTGGTCCAACATCCTGCAGGGGACGGCGGCGCTGCCGTCGCAGATCGCGGCCTACTTCAACCTCATCGCCGACTTCCGGCCGGTCGCGGTGGTAAGCGACTTCGAGTCGTGGACGTACTTCTACGCCAAGGCGCACGGGCTGCCGTGCTACTCGGTCGACAACATGCAGATCATCAACCGCTGCCGGCATCCGGACGAGCTGCTGGAGGGTGCGCGCACGAACTTCGAGCTGACGCGGGCGTTCATCAAGGCGAAGCTGCCGTTCTGCGACCACTACTTCATCACGACGTACTTCCGGCCGGAGATCCGGAAGGAGCGGACGTCGCTGCATCCCCCGATCCTGCGACCGGAGATCCTGGCCGCGAAGCCGACGCGGGGGGAGCATCTGCTGGTGTACCAGACGGCCGAGGGGCACGAGGCGCTGGCGGGGATCCTGGCCCGGTCGGGGCGCGAGTGCCGGATCTACGGGATGCGGCGGGACATCATGGAAGAGGAGGTCGAGGGGAACCTGCGCTATCGGCCGTTCGACGAGGCGGGGTTCATCGCGGACCTGGCGTCGGCGAGGGCGGTGATCGCGGGTGGCGGGTTCACGCTCCTGGGCGAGGCGGTGTTCCTGCACAAGCCGGTCTTGTCGGTGCCGGTGCGGGGGCAGTTCGAGCAGGTGTTGAACGGGCGCTACCTGGAACGGGACGGGTACGGGATGACGGCGCCCGAGATCGACGAGGCCGTGCTGGGGCGCTTTCTGGAGCGGCTCGACGCCTGCGAGGAGCGGCTGGCGGGGGTGACGCAGGACGGCAACAAGGACCTCTTCGCGGCGCTCGACTCGCACCTGGACCGCGCCGCCGCGGGGGTCGCGTGAACGCGCCGTGAATCGCCAACAAACCATAAACCTGGTAGGGGAGCCACGTAGCGCCGCGCGCCTGCGCAGCGGGCGTCCCGGCGCGAGTGCTCCCGCGAGGCCATGGCACGGACCGGACGAGCGTTGCCCATGACCAAACCCGTCGTCGTCGCTCTGGAGATGGGCTACGGGCACCTGCGCGCGGCGGCGCCGCTGGCGGAGGCGTTGGGGACGGAGCTGCTGCACGCGGATCGGCCGCCGCTGGCGGACGAGGCGGAGCGGCGGCGGTGGGCGCGGACGCGGACGGCGTACGAGCGGATCTCGCGGGCCTCGCAGGTGCCGTTCGCGGGGGCGCCGCTGCGTGCGCTGCTGGACACGATGACAGCAATCCCGCCGCTCTATCCGTTCCGGGATCTGTCGGCGCCGACCTACGCGACGTACGCGCTCGACCGGATGATCACGAGCGGGCGTCTGGGCCGGACGCTGGCCGAGCATTTGCGGAAGACGGGGGCGCCGCTGCTCACCACGTTCTATTCCACGGCGGTCGCGGCCGACCGTCTGGGGATTTCGCCGGTGTGGTGCGTGGTGACGGACACGGACATCAACCGCATCTGGGTGCCGGTGGACCCGCGAGCGAGCCGGATCGTGTACTTGACGCCGGCGTACCGGGTGGACCGGCGGTTGCGGTCGTACGGCGTGCCGGCGGAGCGGATCCGTTTCACGGGGTTCCCGTTGCCGCCCGCACTGTTGGGCGGGCCGGAGCTGCCGACGCTGCGGCGCAATCTTGCCGCGCGGCTCGTGCGGTTGGACCCGTCGGGCTCCTTCCGTCGCCGTGCGGCGCCGGAGATCGCCCGGGTCTTGGGTTCGCTTCCCGATTCGGAGGAAGGTCGTGCGCCGCTCATCGTTTTCGCGGTGGGCGGGGCGGGTGCGCAGTCCGAGCTGCCGCGGTCGTTCCTGCCGGAGTTCAAGCAGCCGGTGCTCGAGGGGCGGGTGCGCTTGACCCTCGTTGCGGGGGTGCGGGCGGAGGTCGAGGCGGGATTCCGCGAGTGTTTACGCGACACGGGGCTGGATGGCGCGGTCGGGTCGGGGATCGAGATCGTGCGGGAGCCGACGATGGAGGCGTACCTGCGCCGGATGGACGGGGTGTTGGCCGAAGCCGACGTCCTGTGGACCAAGCCCAGCGAGATGGTGTTCTACGCGGCGTTGGGTCTGCCGTTGGTGCTCTCCTGGCCTGTCGGGGTGCATGAGCGTTACAACCGCCGTTGGGTGGAGGAGCACGGAGCCGGCCTGCGTCAGCGGGACCCCCGTTCCGTTGCCGCGCACCTCGCCGAGTGGCTTTCCGACGGCACGCTGGCCGCGGCGGCCTGGTCGGGTTTCACGCGCCTGCCGCATTCGGGGTTGTATGGGATCCTGGAGGCGGTGGGGGCGTGATGGTGACCCCGAGACTTCGCGTCCCTGGTCCGCCTCGCCCCTTTGCGTCCTTTGCGATTCTTGGCGTCCTTTGCGCGAACTCCGGAAGCCGGCGCTCGAAGCTCGCGACCTTCACCTACGGCGGGATCGTGTCGCACATCCTGCGGTAGCCGTCGACGAGCTCCGCGCGAAGGGCGGGGTCGTCGGGCAGCGCTTCCAGCGCGGCCTCGGTGGCGAAGGCCGAGATGCCTTTCGACGGCAGCTCGCGGCAACGGCGCCGAACGTCGGCCAGGCCGGCACAGACCTCTCCCAGCAGCGCGCCCAGCTCCCCGGGCGCGACCGGGGTCACGGGCTCGGGAATGCCGAGCCGCCGCCATTTCTGCAATGCCTCGTCCTTCCGGCCCGCGTCCCACTCCCGGCAGACGGCGTCCAGGCCGACGTAGTACTCCCGGATCTGCGCCTCGACCTCGACGGCCGAAACCGGCGTCGCGGTGTCCTCGAAGACCACCCAATCGGGCGGCTCCGTGAGCGGGTGAACGGCAAGGAAGACGCAGGCTCCCGCAGCGAACGTTCCGGCGAGGTCGAACGCGAGGCCGACGCCGCGCAGGCGCTCGGGGAACGCCGCGCGCGCGGGGACGAGCAGGCCGAGCGCCGCGCCGGCGACGAACCCGCCCGCGTGCGCGCCGTTGTCGGCGTGGATGAGGAACCCGAAGCCCATCGTGTACAGGGCCCAGACGAGCATGCGGTTGCGGAGCTCGCGTCCCTGTCCGGTGCCGCTGCGGTGTCCCCAGCCGGCGACCGCGCCGATGAGACCCATGAGGCCGCCCGAGGCGCCGGCGGAGACCGCGTCGAGCCCGAACAGCTCGCTGACCACGTTCCCGGCGACGCCGGTGACGACGAAGAACAGCAGCATGCGCAGCCGCCCGAAGACCTCCTCGGCCGCCGGCCCGATCTGCGACAGCGCGATCAGGTTGAACAGGATGTGCCACGCCCCGACGTGGAGGAAGATCGACGTCCCCAGGCGCCACCACTCCCCCGCCTCCACCAGGGGAGGCCAGTGCGCGCCGAAGCGCACGAGCGTCTCGATCCGGAACGACTGCAGGATGCTGCCGCCGTCGGCCAGCATCAGCCGCAGGTGGACCGCGAGCAGCGCGATGGCCAGCAGCGCGCTCAGCGAGACGACCTCGGGCAGGACCAGCCCGGCGCGCCGGACCAGCCGCGAGCCACGGGACGGGAGTTTGGCGCCGCAGCCCGCGCACGTGCGCTCGGCGCCGTCCGAAAGCCGCCCGCAGGCGGGGCAGGCCTGCTGCGGCCGCGCGGCCAGCTCCGTGCGCGTCTGGAGGTCCTCGCGCCGCCGGCGCCACCGGTCGCGCCACATCTCGAGCTTCCAGCGCACGCGGATCGGGTTGAGGCCCAGCCAGCGGGCGACGGCGGTCACGCTGTCGATCCAGTCCCGGTCGTCGTCCGGCCGGCGGTCGTGCTCGTCGCTCATGGCGGCGCCGCTCCGGGTCCGCGCGGGCTCACAGCCATTTGCGCACGCGGAAGTAGACGACGAGGGCGACGCCGACCGCGGCCATGAGTCCCAGGGCGAAGAGGTAGCCGTAGGGCCAGCCCAGCTCCGGCATGTTCCCGGGCGCGGAGCGATCGAAGTTCATGCCGTAGACGCCGGCGATGCAGGTCATCGGCATCATGATCGTGGCGATGACCGTCAGGAACTTCATCACCTCGTTCAGGCGGTTGGACGCGGTGGAGAGGTACGCGTCGAGCACGCCGCCCAGCAGGTCGCGGTAGGACTCGGCGAGGTCGGCGACGCGCGCCAGGTGGTCGTGGACGTTGCGGAAGTAGGGCTGGATGTCCTCGGGCACGATGTCCAGGTCGTCGCGGTAGAGGGCGGTCAGGATCTCCTTGTGGCGCGCCGAGGCGCGGCGGATGCGCTGCAGCGAGCGCTTGAGGGTCAGGATGGCCTCGAGGTCCGCGCGCGCCGGCTTCCCGATGACGCGGTCCTCCAGCTTCTCCACCTCGTCGTCGATCGCGTCCATCACCGGGAGGTACGCATCGACGAGCCGGTCCAGGAGGTCGTGGAGCAGGAACCACGGTCCCCGGGCGAAGTGGCGACCGTTGCGCAGCAAGGTCTCGCGCATCAGCCGCACGCAGTCGACCGGCTCCTCGTGGTACGTGAGCAGGAAGCGCGGGCCGACGACGACGTCCATCTCCTCCGTGTCGAACAGCTCGGCATGCGCCGCCTTCGGCGCCCGCGCCTCGTGCACCGTGAGCAGGAGGTAGTCGTCGAAGTCCTGCAGCCGGGCGCTGGAGGACGGCTCGCGGCACGTCTCGAGCACCAGCGGGTGCAGCTTCATCGGCTCGGCCAGGAGCGCCGTCTCCTCCGCGGTCGGGGCCTCGAAATCCAGCCACATCCACGCCGTCTCGTCCGCGAGCAGCGCCGCCAGGTCCTCGCGCGCGGCCTCGCGACATGTCCCGTTGGGACGACGGTAGACGTAGATCCGCAGCATGGCTCCACCCCTCAGTGCTTCGTCCCGGGCCCGGGCCCGGTCCCCACCAACGCGTCGATGGCGCCCCAGTCGACGTCCGGAAACCGCTCGCGCAGCCGGTCCCGATCCGCCGCATCGAGCGAGCGCCAGCGCTCCACCAGCGAGCGCCGGGTCTCGTCCTGCTGCCGGACGAGGTCGTCGCGCAGCCGCTCGTGGTGCCGCGCCAGCGCCAGCGCGAGCAGCTTGCCGGACAGGACGAAGCCGAGGACGAACTCGGCGACCAGCAGTGCCGGGATGCCGATCAGCGCGTATTCCATCGGCGCCAGGAGGAGGAGCGCACCGGTGGCGAAGACGGCGAGGATCGCGGCGGCGAGCACGAAGAACACCCGCCAGCGCAGCGTGCGGAAGATCCCCTGCATCGAGTCGCGATCCAGCGTCCCGCCCGGCTCGTCGCGCGGACCGCCGCCCGCAAGCCCCGCCGCAAGCGTTCCAACGGTGTCTGTCGGCCTGGTCGGTTCCGCCATCGGGGCCGGAGTCTAGCGTGCGTGCCCGGGGTGTCAAAGAGGGGAGTTGGTGGGTCGATCGGGACGAGTTCTTGGTGGGACGTTCGGGTCAAGTTGTTGGTCCGGACGTGTGGGCTTCGATTGTCGGGGCGGGTGAGCTAGGGTGAGCGGCGTGAGACGAACGGTCCTTGTCCTGGCTGTCCTCTGGATCGCGTGCGGCGAGCGCGGGGAGCGGTCCGGCGGGGCGGGACCGGGTCCGAGGGACCTGGGCAGCGAGTTCGAGCCCGGGTACCGGGACGTTCCGACCGAGTGGGTCGGACCGATGACCGTCGACGTCCCTGCCGGTCCGGACGCCGGGAACCCGCGACCGCCGGCCGCCGACCGCCGACCGCCGACCGCCGACCAGCAACTCCCTGCCTGTCCCGACCAGCCACCAGCCACGGGCGACGAACGACCAGCCCTGCGGGACGCCGCGGTCGAGCCGGACTGGAGCTGGGAGCGCAAGGCGCGGCGGGTCATCGACCGCACGACGCTGGCGGCGGCCGTCCGCAAGGTCCCGTTCGAGCTGCCCGAGGGGTTTGCGGTGTACGCGGCGCGCGTCGCCGAGGGCGTGGGCGGACCGGCGTACGTCCTGTACCAGGCGGGCGCCGGAGCGTTCACGCAGGAGTTCTGGCCGGCCTCGACGGTGAAGGTCCTCGCCGCGCTCGCCGCGCTCGACTTCGTGCACTCGCTGGGCTTCACCGGCGCCGCGCAGGTGGCGTTCGACTCCGGCGCGACGGACACGCTGCGCGCGATCATCGACCGCGCGATCCGCGTCTCCTCCAACGAGGACTACGACCTCACCGTCCTGGTCGCGGGCCTTGACCGGCTGAACGAGGAATTCCTGACGGCGGAGCGGGGTTTTCCCACGACGGTGCTGGAGCGTTCGTACGGCGGCGGCAGCGTGCGCAGGTCGCCCGGGCTGACGTTGACGGAGGGGGCGCGCACGGAGCGGGTGGAGGCAAGGCGGGGGCGGGCGAGCTACGGCTGCGCCGACAACGGCAACTGCGCGGACCTGTTCGAGCTGACCGAGGCGATCCGGCGGGTGGTGTTGCGGTCGGAGATCCCCGAGGCCGAGCGGTTCGGGCTGGACGCGGCGGACCTGGCGGCGCTCGACGAGGCCTTGTGCAACGCCGACTCGTCGTATTTCCTGGACGGTGCGCGGGCGGCCTTCGGCGTGGAGCCACGGATCTGCCACAAGACCGGCTCGTCGCGGGAGGACGAGGCGCTGGACCACGGCCTGATCGAGGACCCGGCGACGGGCGCTCGCTACCTCCTCGCCGCCGTGATCCCCGGCGAGGGCGACATTCCGGAGGCCCGGGAACGGCTGGCGACGCTGGCCGAGCAGGTACTGCGGGCGCTAGCGAAGCAGCAAGACGGGCTGGTGCTGCAGCCCGACGCCGGCGTGCCGCTCGTCGTGCAGGCGGACCCCGCGGAGGGCGGACGCGGGCGGCGCGGGGGCCGCTGGGTGCTGACGATCGAGGCGGCGTGCGCCGACGAGGTCGCGGTGTGGGTCGACGGGCGCGCGGTCGAGGCGGCTCCGGCCGGGGAGGCGCGGTTCACGGCCGAGGCGCGGGGGACGCGCGGAGGCGACCACCTGCTGATCGTACTGGCCTCGCGCGAGGGGACGCCGATCGGGTACCGTTCGTTGCGCGCACGATTCGGGTCTCCTTGACGCAGCGCGTCACGCGGTGTACGCGTCATCGGGGGTCGGGGCGGGACACGCGGGGGAGCGGAGGCGGAAGCCATGGACCGGGAGAAGATCGCGTTCGCGGCGATGAAGCCGATCGACATGGCGCTGGGGGCGGTGATCGCGACGGCCAAGGCGACGGGGACGTTCGAGCCGTTCGGGGAGCGGTTCTACGGCGTGGCGCGCAAGGTCCTGAACGACATGTACACGAAGAACAACGCCCTGGCGGCCGAGGGGCTGGAGCTCGTGCCGGCCTCGGGCGGCGTGGTCTTCGCGTCGAACCACCAGAGCTGGAACGACGTGCAGGTCATCGGCGCGACATGTCCGCGCCGGCTGCGGTTCCTGGCCAAGTCCGAGTTCGAGACCTGGCCGATCCTGCGGCACCTCATCGCCCTGTCCGACTCGCCGTTCATCCGGCGCGGGGGCGATTCCGAGGGGATGGCGAACGCGATCCACTCGTTGCGCGAGGGCAAGGCGCTGATGATCTTCCCGGAGGGGACGATCCCCGGGGAGGAGGACATCGGACGGCACGAGGTCGAGCCGGAGACGGGGTTGTTGCGCGGGCACACGGGGGCGGTGCGACTGGCGATCGAGGCGCGGGTGCCGATCGTGCCCATCGGGGTGTCGGGCACCGGGGCGTCGTTCCCACCCGAGGTGTACCCGCGGCTGGAGATCCTGGAGACGCCGAAGCCCGTGCCGGTCACGGTGCGCTACGGCCGCCCGATGTCGTTCGCCGCGCTTCACGGCAAGGCGGTCTCGGGCGAGGACCTGCGCCGCCACACGCGCGACCTGATGCTCGCCATCTCCGGCCTCGTCGATCACTCGCGCAACTACGTGCCGCTCCGGGTGCCGATCCCGCCGCTGCCCAAGGTGAAGAAGCTCGGCGTCCTGCTCCTGCACGGGTTCACGTCGAGCGTCCGCACCGTCGATGGCATGGTGCCGCTGCTGCAGCAGTCGCGCCTGCCCTTCCGGATGCCGGTGCTGCGCGGTCACGGAACGACGTACACCGACATGGAGGGGGTGACGGCGCAGGACTGGTATGACGACGCCGAGAAGGCGCTGCTCGACCTGGCCCGGGAGGTCGACAAGGTCGTGGTGGTCGGGCTCTCGATGGGCGGGCTGTTGGCCTTGAACCTCGGCATCCGGCAGCCGGACAAGATCGCCGGCATCGTGACGTGGGCGGCGGCGCTGCGCTTCCGTGATCCGCTGGCGCCGCTGTCCGGGCAGATGGCGAAGGTGATCAAGAGCTGGCCGGCGCCGGAGGCGTTCAACGACCGGAGTCTCAAGGCCTTCTCCGAGAACTACCCCAAGTTCATGACCTCGGCCTTCGTCTCGCTCTTCCGCTATGCGCAGGAGACCGAGCGGCGCCTGCCGGAGCTGCGCTTGCCGGTCTGCGTCCTGCATTCCAAGGGCGATCAGGTCATTGATCCGCTGGCCGCCAACCTCATCTACCGCGACGTGTCCTCGCCGTGGCGCGAGATCCACTGGTTCCGAAAGTCCGGGCACGAGATGGGCCAGGACCTGGAGCGCGAGGCGGTCTTCGCCCGGACGATGGAGTTCATCGCGAAGTTCCGGCCGTAGGGGTGCAGGAAGAAACCACAGATGGACACAGATGGACACGGATGGGGAGGAAGGGCGGGGACGGGGGGGCGGGGGTGATGCGCGTACTGGCTCCGCCGCCGGACGCCGTCGTCGATCCGGTGAGCGGGCGGCTGCGTTGCGGTTCGTTCCGCGGGCCGCTGCCGCCGGTTGATCTGGGGCCCCTGGGGCGGGACCTGTTGTCGCGGTTCCTGCGGCGCAAGCGCTGGCTGTGGGGGACGATCAGCTCCGACGAGGCGCTGTTCGGGTTCGCCGTGGTCGACCTCGGGTGGCTGGCGAGCACCTTCGCCTTCGCCTGGGACCGCCGGGAGCGGCGGATGCTGGCCGATCGCTCGGCGCTGGGTCCCGGCTTCCGCGGACGGGTGAACGATCGGGCCGAAGGCGGGTGCGAGGCGCGGTTCGGTGGGGGGAAGAGCCGGGCGAGGATCTCCCGGCCGGCGGGGGCCACCGCGTACGAGGTCGATGTCGAGCTGGGCGACCTGCGGATCGCGGCGACGATGGAGTCGGCTTCCGCCCCGCCGCCGCTCTCGGCGATCGTCGAGCTGCCGCCGGACGCGGTGGCGACGACGCAGAAGCGCGCGCTGCTGGCGGCAAGCGGGCGGGCGCAGGTCGGCGAGCGGACGTTCGCGCTGGACGGCGCCGTGGGCGGCCTCGACTACTCGCACGGCTACCCGCCGCGGCACACCGTCTGGAAGTGGTGCTTCGCCCTGGGTCGCGCGCGCTCGGGCGAGTCCATCGGCGTGAACCTGGTGCAGGGTTTCGTCGGCGAGCCCGAGTGCGCGGTGTGGGTCGGGGACGACGTGCACGCCGTGGGCGAGGGCCGCTTCGAATTCGATCGCGGGGACCTTCCGGCGCCGTGGCGCATCCGGACGACGGACGGGGCGGTCGAGCTGAAGTTCACGCCCGGGGGGATGCACCGCGAGGAGAAGAACTTCGGCATCATCGCCTCGCACTTCGTCCAGGCGGCCGGGACGTTCGACGGCACGATCGCCCTCCCCGGCCGCGCGGTGCTGGAGCTGGACGGCGTCGCGGGTGTCGCGGAGGACCAGGACATGCTTTGGTAGGGGGATGGCCTGCCCCGAGCGAAGCCCGCCCCGAGCGTGGCGAGGGGCGGAGCAAGTCGAGGGGGGGGCTGGGGGCTGGCGAAACATGGAGACCACGTTGATCCGAACCGGGGAGACACGCCTGGGTCTTGTCCTCGCGTCGGCGTTTGCCGTCTTGGCGGCTTGCGGGCCTGCGGTGCAGCCGCCGCTGGGCCCGACGGTGCCGACGCCGACGCCGACGCCCGCGCCCGCGCCCACGCCCGCGCCCACGCCGCCGGCAGGACCGCCGCTCGTGTGCACGACGGACGCGCCGGAGGGGTGTCGCGAGGCGGGGCGGCGGCATCTGGAGCTGGGCGCGTTGGACGCGGCCGAGGAGAGCTATCGCATCTCGTGCACGGTCGCGCTGGATGCGGCGGGGTGCACGGGGGTCGGGGCGGTCCTGGCGGTGCGCGGGCAGGCCGACCTGGCGGAGTCGTGGTTCCGGCAGGGTTGCGAGGGCGGGGACGCGGACGGCTGCTATCATCTCGCCATCCAGGTCGAGGCGCGGGGGAATCCGGGCGAGGCGGATCGGCTGTATGACGGCGCCTGCGCCTCGGGCGTCCTCGCGTCGTGCGTGGCGCTGGGCTCGCTGCGGCTGGCGAGCGCCGACGGGGACGCGGAGGCGGCGTTCCGTGGCGCGTGCGGGGCCGACGGACCGATCCTCCCGGCGGCGTGCTCGGCGCTGGGCCGGGTGCTGCGGGACGCCGGCCGTCCGGAGGAGGCGCAGGCGGCGTTCGTCCGGGCGTGCGACGCGGGGGACGCGGCAGGGTGTCGCGAGCTGGGGCAAGGGATGGAGGTGGGCTCGGGCGCCGTGGACGCGTTCCGCCGGGGTTGTGACGCGGGCGATGCCGAGGCGTGCTACGAGAGCGGGCGCGCGTCGCTGGCGGAGGCCCGATTCGACGAGGCGGAGGCGTCGTTCCGGCCGGGCTGCGAGCGCGGTCACGGGCGCGCGTGCCTCGAGCTGGGACATCGGCTGGTGGCGCGCGGCGAGGTCGAGGAAGCCGAGGCGTCGTATCGCAAGGCGTGCGACGACGACGTGCCGGAGGGCTGCCGGGCGCTGGGGGCGGCGCGGCAGGGGGCGGGCCTCGCCGACGAGGCGGCCGAGCTGTTCGGCCGCGGGTGCGAGCTGCGCGACCCCGAATCGTGCGCCGTGTTCGGCGCGTTGCGGCAGGGAGCGGGGGACGAGGCGGGGGCGCAGGCGGCGTTCCGGACGGCGTGCGACGGCGGCCGGGGCGATTCGTGCCGGGCGCTGGGCCGGATGTTCGAGGACGGCGGCGACCGGCGGGAGGCGGAGCGTGCGTATGCGGCGGGTTGCGACGCGGGCAACGCGCCGGGGTCCTGCACGGCGCTCGGGGATTTCCTCGCCGGACGGCGGCGCGCCGAGGAGGCGACCGCGGCCTACCGGCGCGGGTGCGACGGCGGCGACGCCGCGGCGTGCCTGGCGGTGGGCGGGCGCGAGTCGGAGGCGGGTGACGCCGCGACCGCGGAAGCCGACTATCGTCGCGGCTGCGATCTCGGCCTGGCGCCCGCATGCACGGCCTACGGCGGCGCGCTGGAGGCGCGCGGCGCGCGCTGGAACGACGCGCAGGACGTCTACCGCAGGGCGTGCGACGGCGACGACGGTCCCGGCTGCCACGCGCTCGGCGTGCTGCTCGAGGCACACGACCGCTTCCCCGACGCCATCGCGGCCTACCGCCGCGGCTGCCTGGCGGGACACGCCCCCTCGTGCGACGCGGCGGGGATGCCGGCGCCCTGACGCGCGTTCGGCCCGCTCGCGGAATGCCGGTTCCGACCTGCCCGGGCGGCCAGTCGCGCCTTACCCGCCCCAGACGTACCCGGCGATCCCCTCGTCGGTGAAGCCGGAAGCGACGGCGCTGTCACGCTCCGCGGCGCTGGTCGTGTAGAAGTGGTCGCCGTCGGTCGGGTGGGAGAGGCGGTACAGCGGCACCGCGCCGCAGAACGGCGACGTGCCGATGTAGCCGATCGAGCCCTCGAAGGCGGCGCCGGGCGCGCCCTCGCAGCTCGCGTCGGTCGTGTAGAAATGGTCGCCGCCGGAAGCCAGCCAGCAGCGGTAGAACGACGTGACGGCGCCGATCGCGGCGTCGTAGAGATAGAAGTAGTCCAGGTACTCGATGACGTAGCCGCAGCACCCGGCCTCGCCCGCATCGACGGCGTAGAAGTGATCGGTGCCCGCGGTGCTGTACGAGCGGTGCACGGGGTGGCGGCAGCCCTCGTCGCAGGTTCCGTCGCAGTCGTCGTCCGCGGCGTTGCAGGTCTCGCCGGGCGGGGCGCACGAGCCCCAGGCGCAGCCGGCGCCGCAGGAACGGGAGCCGCTCGAGCCGCAGGACGTCGTGCACGAGCCGGCGGCGCCGAGGCAGCAGCCGAAGCCGTTGTCGCACCCGGAGACGCAGTCGTCGTCCAGACCGTTGCACGTCTCGGCCGGAGGCGTGCACGAGCCCCAGGCGCAGCCCGCGGAGCAGGTGCGGGTCCCGGCCGATGAGCAGCCGGTGGTGCAGGGCTCGGAGCGGCCGCGGACGCAGGGGAAGAGCTCGTCGGTGGACCCGTCGCAATCCTCGTCGGACGCGTTGCAGATCTCGGCGGCGCCGGGGTGCACGGCGCCGTCGGCGTCGTTGCAGTCGGAGCCGGTGCACGCGGCGGAGGGGTAGGTATCGCCGTCCGCGTCCGGGGCGGCGAAGACGCACCCGCCCGCGCCGGAGCTTGCCGCCGGGTCGCAGCGATCGGTGGTGCACGCGAGGCCGTCGGAGCAGGAGGGCGGGCTGCCGGCGGTGCACCCGGTCGCCGCGTTGCAGCGTTCCAGTCCGTCGCAGTACCGGCCGTTGTCGCACAGGGCGTCGCGCGCCTCGGCGACGCACACGTCCGAGGCGACGTCGCAGCGGTCCGCCGTGCACAGGACGCCGTCGGAGCAGGCGGGCGGGGCGCCGGTGACGCACCCGGAGCCGGCGTCGCAGCGTTCGGCGCCGTTGCAGTAGCGCCCGTCCTGGCAGCGGGTGTCGTCGGGCCAGGCGGAGCAGGACCCGTCGAGCGGGTTGCAGGAGTCGAGAGTACAGTCGCGCCCGTCGTCGCAGGCGCGGGGAGTGCCGCGGCCGCAGGTGCCGTCGGCTCCGCAGGTCTTGGCGCCGTTGCAGGCGTCGCCGTCCGTGCAGTGGGCGTCCGAGGTGCAGGCGGGAGGATCCACGCAGCCGCCGCCGCCGGGATCGCAGAGCTGGGGCGGGGTGCAGCGGGAGTGATCCGGCGTGACGCGGCAGTCTCCGGAGAGGGGATCGCAGGCGTCGACGGAACAGTCGATGCCGTCCGTGCAGTCGATCGCCGTGCCCGGGAGGCAACCCAGGACGACGTCGCAGATCTCCTCGCCGTTGCACGCGTTGCCGTCGCCGCAGGCGTCGTGGTCGGAGGCGTGCGTGCAGCGGCCGGCGGCGAGGTCGCAGTCGTCCGAGGTGCACTCGACGCCGTCGTCGCAGTCGGCGGCGGTCGAGCACGGGCCGGCTTCGGCGCCGTCGCCCGCCGCGTCGTCGCCGGAGCCGTCCGTATCGGCCGCATCGTCGACGGCGTCCGGGCCGTCGCCGGTCGCGTCTGGCGCGGCGTCGTCCGCCGCATCCGTTGCGACGTCGGAGGATGCGTCGGCGTCCCGGGCGTCGGGCGCCCCGTCGCCCTGGAGAACCGAGCCTCCGGCGGCGCACGCGGACCCGAAAACCGCGAACACTCCGGCGGCCAGCAACGCGAGTCGGCCGGTACCCTCGAGGTTCATCGTCCGCTCCTTGGGCCGGAGTATACGGGGATGGCGGCCGCTCCGCCACGCGCGCGCGGGGTCCCGCGGCGGACGGTCACGCCTCCTCGTCCCGCCGCACCCTGCGGTACGCCTCGCGGAACGGCACGCCCGACTCCTGGACGAGGCGATAGGCGCGCTCGGCGAGGCGGAGGTCGTCGTCGAGCGCGGCCGCCATGCGTGGTCCGTCGAAGCGGACGAGCGGAACGGCGTGGGCCATGAGCCTCGCCGTGGCGAGGACGCCGTCCATGCCGCGGAAGAGGGCCTTCTTCACGAGCTGCAGGTCGCGGTGGTACCCCGACGGCAGCTTCGCGGTCACGGCAAGCACCTCGAACAGCGCCGCGGCCGCCTCGCCGCTCCGGCCCCGCGCCAGCTCGAACAGGTCCGGGTTGCGCTTCTGGGGCAGCATCGAAGAACCCGTGGTGAGCTCGGGCGGGAGCCGCACGAAGCCGAACTCCGCGGTCGCGAACAGGCACAGCTCGGCCGCGAGCCGGCCGAGGTCCTGGCCCAGAAGGGCCGCCTCGAACAGGGCGCCGGCCTCCGCCTTGCCCCGGGAGAGCTGCACCGCGGTGACCGGCACGTGCGGCTCGGAGAAGCCGAGCGAGGCGGTCGTGTGCCCGCGGTCGAGCTCGAGCACCGGCACGCCGTAGCCCGCGGCCGAGCCGAGCGGGTTCCGGTCGGCGCGACGGCGGGCGGCCCGGAGCCCCGCGGCGTCGTCACGGAGCTCGGCGGCGAACCCGCCCGCCCACAGCGCCACGGAAGACGGCATCGCCCGCTGCAGGTGCGTGTAGCCCGGCATCGGCAGCGAGCCCTGGGCGGCGGCCAGTCCGTCGAGCGCGTCGGCCGCCGCCCCCGCGGCCCCGGCGAGCGTTTCGAGCGCGTCCTTCAGCCACAGCCGCAGGGCGGCGAGCACCTGATCATTGCGGGAGCGGCCGAGGTGGATGCGGGAGCCCGCCTCGCCGCACGCTTCCACGAGCCGGTTCTCGATCGCGGTGTGGCAGTCCTCCTCCTCCAGCGACACGCGCCAGGCGCCCGCGGCGTGGTCCGCCCCGATGCGCGCGAGCGTGGTCCCGAGGGCGGCGAGGTCGTCCGACGAGAGGAAGCCGGAGGCGTGAAGCATCGCCGCGTGCGCCGCCGACGCGCGGACGTCGTAGGCCACGAGCCGGTCGTCCAGGAGGTGGTCCTCGCCCGCGGTGTATTCGAGGACGATTCGATCGAGCGGTTCGCCGCGGTCCCACAGCCTCGTCATGCGTCCCACCTTCCTCCCGCGGCCTGCCTCGTGCCGTCGGCCGTGCGCACCGTCACGCGGCTGCCGGCTCGAGCCGGCCGGCGCAGCGACGGACGGCCTCCTCGTAGAACCGGGCCCCGGCGAGCACCTCGGCCTCCTCCACGTACTCGTCCGCCGTGTGCGACCGCTCGGAGCGGCCGGGACCGACCTTGATCGCGGGCGCGACCTTCGCCCAGAAGACCCAATCCGAGACTCCCCGGGAGCCGAAGGTGCGCGCGCCGGGCCGGGCGCCGAGCGCCGCCTGGACCAGGGGATGGCCGGCGTCGATCTCGCAGGGGACGAGCCGGTCGCTCACGACGCGGACCTCGCCCTCGCAGACGCTCCGGACGCGGGCGGTCAGGACGTGCGGCGACGGCTCCGGGTTCACGCGAACGTCGAGCAGACAGGTCGCCTCGGCGGGCACCATGTTCCGCGCGGTTCCGCCCCGAACGATCGTCGGCTCCAGCGTGACCGGCCCGAGGGTCGGGTGCGGCGGGCCCAGGTCGAGGCCCGCGAGGGCGACGAGATCGCGGGCGAGGCCGTGGATCGCGTTGCGCGCCCCCGTCGCGTGCCCGTGGGCGGCGTGGCGGGCGTCGCCGTGCGCGACCAGCTCGAGCACCAGGAGCCCCTTCTGCGCCACCGCCACATCCAGTCCCGTGGGCTCGCCCACGATCACTCCCGCCGGGCGCAGGCCGCGTGCGACGAGGTGCGGCACCAGCGCCTCGGCCCCCGCGCATCGCGTCTCCTCCTCGGCGGTCAGCGCGAGCAGCAGCCGGAGACCGAGAGCGTCCAGGTCGGGCGCGAGGCGGAGCGTCGCGGCCGTCATGGCCGCCACCGAGGCTTTCGCGTCGTTCGAGCCGAGCCCATAGATTCGTCCCGCCACGACCTCCGGAACCAGCGGATCGCGGGTCCAGCCCGGCGCGGGGGGAACGGTGTCCAGGTGCGTGCAGAGGCAGAGCAGCGGCGCCCCCGCAGGTCCCACCACCGCCCAAACGTTCTTGCCCAGCCGGTCCGGCGCCGCGCCGGCGTTCGCCAGAATGGCCGCGATGTCCGCGGCGAGCGCGTCCTCCTCGCCGGACACGGAGCGCGTGGCCACGGCGCGGCGATGGAACCGCAGGAGGGTCTCGTCGTTCATGCGGGCGCGGTCCCCTGCGCCAGCTCCGCGGGCAGGATCTCCGCGCGGTCCTGGACGATGAGCGTCCCCGCGCCCTCGTTGGTGAAGACCTCGGCCAGCAGGCTGCCGGGAGAGGCGTGGCCGACGACGTGGACGCGCGGCACGCCGCCGGCGAGCGCCGCCCGCGCCGCGTTGACCTTCGGCAGCATGCCGCCGCGGAGCGCGCCGCGCGTCTCGAGGGCCGCGAGGCCGGGGAGGTCGACGTAGGAGACCAGCGAGCAGGGGTCCTTCGCGTTCTCGAGGATGCCGGGCGTGTCGGTGAGGAAGACGAGCTTCTCGGCGCCGAGGGCCACGGCCACGGCGGAGGCCACCGTGTCGGCGTTGACATTGAGCACGCGCCCGCCGTCGTCCGCCGCGAGGGGCGCGAGGACGGGGGTGAACCCGGCGGCCAGCAGGCGCTCCAGCGCGTCGCGGTCGACCGAGGTCAGGTCGCCGACCTCGCCGTAGTCCACGGTCGCCGATTCGCCGCCGTCCTGTCGGACGACGGGCGGCCGCACCTCTGCGCGCAGGATCGCCGCGTCGACGCCGGAGAGGCCGAGGGCCGGAAGGTGGGCGCGGCGGCACTCGGCAAGGATCTCGGTGTTCACCTTGCCGCGGATCGCCAGGATCACCGCGTTGAGCATGGCCGGGGACGTCACCCGCCGCCCGTCCACGAATCGACTCTCGACGCCGAGCCGCTCCGCGAGCGCCGTGGCCTGCGGCCCGCCGCCGTGCACGACCACGACGCGGATCCCGAAGGAGACCAGAATGCCGAGCTGCTCCACCACGGCGCGCACGGCGGCGGAGTCCCGGGTCGTGGAGCCTCCGAGCTTGACCACGAAGGTCTTGCCCCGGAAGAGCCGGACGTAGGGCAGCGTCCGGACGAGGACCGACAGGGTGGACTCCCGATCGTGGGGCATGTTCATGCACCTTCCTCCGTGAGCAGCTCGAGGAGCAGGGCCTTCTGCGCGTGGAGCCGGTTGCCCGCCTCGCGGAGCACCACGCTCCGGGGGCCGTCGAGCACCTCGTCCCGCACCTTGACGTTGCGGCGCACCGGCAGGCAGTGCATGAACCGCGCGTCGGGCCGGGCCGTCGCGAACCAGTCCTCCGCCACGCACCAGTCGCGCAAGGGGCGGCGACGCTCGGCCTCCTCGGCCGGGCGACCGTAGAGGTCCGGGGCGCCCCAGCTCTTCGCGTAGAGCACGTGGGCCCCCTCCAGCGCCTCCCGGCGGTCGGCGGTCTGCCGGATCGATCCGCCCGACTCTGCCGCGAGCCGGGCGGCGCGCTCCACGAGCGGCCCCGGCAGGGCGTACCCGTCGGGCCGCAGGAGCGTCACGTCCATGCCCCGGCGGGCCGCCATCGCGAGCGCGGCCGCCGGCACGGCGAGCGCGAGGGGCTTGGGATGGTAGGCCCACGAGAGCACGAACCGCCCACCCCGCCGCGGGATCCCGACGTCCTCGAGCGTCTTCCAGTCGGCGAGCGCCTGGCACGGATGGGCCGCGGCCGACTCGAGGTTCACGAACGGCTTCGGGCAGAGCTCGGCCATCCGGCGGATCACGCCGTCCGCCAGATCCTCCGCGAGGTCCTTCCCCTTGGCGAAGCAGCGGACGCCGAGCGCGTCCGCGTACTCGGCAAGCACGGGAATCGCCTCCCGCACGTGTTCCACGGCGTCGCCGTCCATGACCGCGCCGTCGCGCGTCTCGAGCGCCCAGCTCGATTGGCCCGGCGTGATCACGAACGTGTCGCCGCCGAGCTGCTTCACCCCGGCCTCCATGGAGGCCAGCGTGCGAAGCGACGGGTTCAGGAACAGCAGCGCGACGATCTTCCCGCGGAGGGCGCTGGACAGGGGATTCGCCTCGAGCTGCTTCGCCCGCCGGAGCACCGCCTCCAGACGCTCGTCCGACAGATCCGACAGATCCAGGAATTGCTTCATGGCCTTCCCGTCCTTCCCCTCACGCGGGCACCGCGCGCAGTCCCTCGAGGATCCGGTCGACGTGCTCGTCCTCCAGGATCAGCGGCGGCAGCAGCCGGACGACCTGCGGGTCGGCCGCCCCGCCGGCGAGGATGCCGCGGGCGCGCAGGTCGGCCAGCACGTCCTTCGCGGGCCTCGTCGTGCGCAGACCGAGCAGGAAGCCCGCTCCCTGCACGGCAGTGACGACGCCACCCACGGCCTCCGCGCGCAGGCGCGCCGACAGCCGGCGCACGCGTTCCAGCAGCCGTTCGGACTCGATGACGTCGACCACCGTCTCCACCAGCGCGACGGCCATCGGCCCGCCGCCGAAGGTGGTCCCGAGGTCGCCCTTGCCGAGGCACGTCGCGAGGGACTCCCGCAGGAGCAGCGCGCCTGCCGGGAAGCCCCCGGCGAGTCCCTTGGCGGTGGCCAGCAGGTCCGGCGTGACGCCGCAGGCCTGCGCCGCGAACGGCCAGCCGGTGCGACCCATGCCGCACTGCACCTCGTCGAAGACCAGGACCGCCCCGTGCCGCTCGGTCGCGCGGCGCGCCGCCTCGAGGAACGACCGCGGCAGCTCCCGCGCACCGGCAAGCCCCTGGACGGGCTCGAGGATCACCGCGGCCGTCCGCGCGTCCACGGCGGCCTCGAGCGCTCCGACGTCGCCGAAGGGGACCCACGTCACGGGACACGGCGCCGCGGGGAACCCGTACCATTTCTCGCGGCCGGCGGTGACGGCGGCCGCACCGGCGGTCCGGCCGTGGAACGCGCCTTCCACCGCCACGACGTTGGGCCGGCCGGTGGCGAGGAAGGCCACGCGCAGCGCGTTCTCGTTCGCCTCGGCGCCGGAGTTGACGAAGAAGACCTTCGAGAATCCGGGCGGCGCGAAGCCGAGCAGCCGTTCCGCGGCGCGCTCGCGCACCGCGAGCGGCACGACGTTGCTCTGGAAGAACAGGGTCCGCGCGGCCGTCTCCAGCGCGGCCAGCAGGCGCGGGTGGGCGTAGCCGAGCAGCGCCACGGCATGGCCGCCGTAGGCGTCGAGGTATCGCACGCCGGCCGCGTCGAACAGCCACGGCCCCTCGCCGCGCACGGGCTCCAGGGGGATCTGGTGGTAGACGTCCAGCAGCGCGGTCATCAGAAGTACCCCAGGCCGGGCAGCCGGAGCCCGGAGTCCTCGGGAAGCCCGAACAGCCGATTCATCCACTGGATCGCCCCGCCCGCGGCGCCCTTGACCAGGTTGTCCAGCACCGACGCGACGACGAGCGTCCGGCCGCGGGTCGCCAGACCCAGCCGGCAGCGGTTCGTGCCGACGACCTCCGCGAGCCGCGGAGGCGTCTCCGACACTTCCACGAACGAGCGTTCGCCGTAGAAGCCCCGGTACGCGTCCGCGACGTCGGCCGCGCCGCGGGGTTCCCGGAGGGTCATGCGCAACGTCGCGTGGATCCCGCGGACGAACGGGCCCGAATGCGGCACGAAGTCCACGTTCGGCTCGACGCCGCCGCACGCCTCCCCCAGCAGGATGCGCATCTCCTCCTCGTGGCGGTGCGACAGGGGCGAGTAGGCGCAGAGGTTGCTGCGTCGCTCCGGGTGGTGCGTGTTCGCCGCCGGCGTCCGGCCGCTGCCGGAGCTGCCGGTCACGGCCGAGACGAACACGTCCGGCTCGACCAGGCCGAGCGCGAGCGCCGGGTAGGCGGCGCAGACGACGGCCGTCACGAAGCAGCCGGGTTGCGCGGCGTGGACGGGGGTTTCGCCGCGGTCGTGCTCGGGAACGGAGCACCGGAACGCCGCGCACCGGCCGGGCGCCGCATGCGCCGTGCCGTAGATCCGTCCGAACCGTACCGGGTCGCGGAAGCGGAAGTCGGCCGAGAGATCGACGGCGTGGGCGTCGGCGCCGGCGGCCTCGGCCTGCGCCAGCAGCCGATCGAGCAGCGCCGCCGTGGCGCCGTGCGGCGTCGCCGCGAAGATCGCCGCGGGATTGCCCGGCCCGAGGAGCGCCGCGGCCGCCTCGACGGGTGCGAAGCGCCGATCGTCGAGCGCGGTACCCGCGAGGTGGGGAAACGCCGCCGTCACCGGCTCGCCCTGCCGGGTGGTGGACGCGACGCAGGCGACCGAGAACCGCGGGTGCGGGAGCAGCAGGCGCAGCAGCTCGCCGGCCACGTAGCCGGTCCCCCCCAGCACGACGGCGGGAATCGGCGGCTCAGGCATCGGGCACCTCCACGGCTTCCGCGCCGTCGCAGGGGGGCGCGGCCAGTCCGAGCCGGGAGAGGACGAGGTCGGCGAGGCGCCGCGGGTCGGTCCGGGCGTTGATTCCGGGCACGCCGGTTTCGCGCTCGATGAGCCGCGTTCCCGCGGCATTGTCGGTGGCCGGCCCGGTCACGACGGTCGTCTCGATCGCGTGGCGCTCGCGGAGCAGGCGGACGCCGCCCCACGAGGCGACGGGGTCGTTCGCGGCCAGCACCACGGTCGTGAAGCACGCGCGGAGCGGCGCGTCGTCCAGGATCGCGTCCACGCCGTAGAGGCCGAGCAGCCCGTCGCCGAGCTCGAGGACGATCGCGTCGGGGCGGTCCTTGGCCAGCTCGGTGAGGATCGTCCGGGCGAGGTTCGGGGCGTTGCCCGCGGACGTGGTGACCACGCCGAGGTCGTTGAAGAAGAGGGTGCGTGCCGCGCCGGAGTCCTCCATGGCCAGGGTGTCGCGCCGGAGGGAGACGCCCGTGGCCTTGGCGGCGTGGACCTTCATGCCGCGGTGGACGAAGGACTGCAAGAGGGCGCAGGCGGCCTGCGTCTTGCCGGCGTTCATGCAGGAGCCGACGACGGCGACGACCGGCACGCCGGCAGCGTCGAGGTGCGGCCCCGACGGGATCGCGCCCTGCGTGATGTGCGCGGGGAGCCCCACGCGGGCCCCGAGGTAGGGGAAGTGGAGGACCTGCCCCAGCACCTCGCAGTCGAACGGCGGACCGAAGTCGGGATTGATGCCGTCGCAGACGCCCAAGACGCCTCCGGTGTTGAGGATGTTGATCTTGTCGCCTGGAGCGACCGTCTCGGGAAGGTGGCCCGCGTAGCCGAACAGCGCCTTGCGATGGCCGAGCGCGCCGGCGACCACGTCGCCGGACTTCACGCGGGAGAGGCGGCCCGACGGCAGCTCGAGCTGGTTGTAGGCGGACTTGTCGGTCAGCACCCGGACGACGACCACGCCGCCCTCCACGGCGGGGATGTCGGCGCCCAGGAACAGCTCCCGGGAGAGCTTGCAGTTCCGGGTGACCGAGCCGATCTTGTCGACGAGGATCCGCTTCACGTCGCGTTCCTTCCGGCCCGCGCCGCGAGCATTCCGGGCAGCGCCAGGAGCCTCGCGAATCCCCGGGCGTCGGCGGCGCTCCACTCGCCCGCCGCCTCGCCGTAGACCGCCGCCGAGGCGGCCTGGAGCGACCAGGGCGACGCGACGCCCTCGACGAACGCGGCGCCCGGCCGCAGCAGCAGCCTCGCCGTGCCGGTCACCCGCGATTGAGACGAGCGGACGAGCGCCTCGATGTCCCGGGCCGCGGGATCGAGGGCCTGCCCCTCGTGCACCAGGTCGCCGTAGATCGCGGCCAGTCCGTCCTTGACCCGCTGCTGCCGGGCGGTGAGCACCAGCTTCTCGAGCTCGCGGTGCGCGGTGATGAGGAGCGTCGCCGCGGGCGCCTCGAAGGCCACCCTCCCCTTCATCCCCAGGATCGTGTCCCCCAGGTGGATGCCGCGCCCGATGGCGAAGGCGCCGCCCAGGCGGTTGAGCTGTTCCACCAGCGCTACGGGCTCGAGCGTCTCGCCGTCGAGCGACACCGGGCGGCCGCGCTCGAAGCCGAGCACGTGCCGCTCGGGGGCCCGCGGGTGCTCGAACGCGCCCGCGGACCAGACCCAGGCCTCCTCGGGCAGCGGCTCGGCCGTGCCCGAGGTCTCGCGCCCGCCGATCGTCACGCCCCACAGTCCGGCGTTGACGGAGTACGCCGCGCGAGCGGCGGGCCACGGGAAGCCGCGGCCGGCGAGGTACGCCACCTCGTGGGCGCGCGTGAAACCCTCGTCGCGCACGGGCGCCAGGACCTCGAGCTCGGGAGCCAGGGTCCGCAGCGCGACTTCGAAGCGCACCTGGTCGTTCCCGGCCGCGGTCGAGCCGTGGGCCACGGCCCGCGCGCCGATTTCCCGCGCGAGCTCCGCGACGCGGCGGGCCTGGAGGCAGCGCTCGGCGCCGACGCAGATCGGGTACAGGTGGCCGCGCAGCACGTTGCCCATGACGAGGTAGGCGAGCGTCTCGTCGAAGAACGCGCTCCGGGCGTCCATGGTGACGTGGCGGGCGGCGCCCAGGCGCAGGGCCCGCGCCTCGAGGCCGGACCGGGCGGCGGCGTCCAGGCCGCCGGTGTCGACCGTGACCGTGACGACTTCGGCGCCGCGATGCTCGACCAGCCACGGAACGAGGAAGGACGTGTCGAGGCCGCCCGAGTAGGCGAGCACGACGGTGTCAGGCATGGGTGCGGCCCTCCAGCAGGGGCGCGAGGCGCGCCAGGACGCGAGCCTGTTGCCGTCGTCCCGCGGTGGCGGCGAAGACGACGTCGTCGCCGGCGAGGGTGCCGACCACCTCGCGCCAGCCGCACTGGTCGATGGCGAGGGCGACGAGGGGCGCGCGGCCCGGCGGCGTGCGCAGCACGAGCAGGTTCGGGCCGGCGGGGGTGCAGCGCTGCAGGTAGTGTGCGAGCTCGTCGAGCGCACCGGCGTCGGGTCCGGCGGCGCCGGGCGCGGGCCCCGTGCCGGCGGGGGCGGGGACGTAGCGCCCGTCGAGCTTCGCGACGCGCAGCTCCGCGAGGTCCCGCGAGACGCTCGGTTGCGTGACGCGGCAGCCGCGACGCCGCAGGCGCACGAGCAGCTCCGTCTGGCTGTGGATCGGCTCCGTCCGGAGGATCTCGAGGATGACGCGGTGTCTTTCCCGCCACTGTCCGGGTCGCGCTCGCATGTGCCCCTCCGCCGTCCCGCCCGCCGGTCCTTCGCTCCGGCCGGCGGCATGCGCATGGCTTTTACATCATGCGCATATCCATGCAAGCCTTTTCTTCGCCGTCCCGGGGCGGGGTCACGGCACCCTGGCCACGAGGCTCGCCTCGGCGGTAGGCTGGCGGCCCGAGGAGGCGACGATGAACCGACGAGCGCGGACGATCCTGGTCGGCCTGGCGGCGTGCGCGGGGTGGCTCGGCGGCGGCTGCGCCGGCGAGCGCGAGGCGGTGGATCGCGTCCAGCCGTGGGCGCTCGACAAGGAGTTCTTCGTCGGGCCGGACCCGGCCGATCCCGGGGACGATCCCGAGTTCTACATGCGCACGACGGTCGTCGACGCCGCCGCCGGCGCCGGGTCGGACGGGTTGTTCACCAACTCCGACGCCCAGCCGACGGTGCGGATCCGCTGGGAGATCACCGAGGACCTCCTGCTGGCGCGGCTGACGTACGAGCTGATCGAGGACTCGGACTACAAGGGCGCCCGCCGCGTGCCCGACGGCCAGATCGTCGCCGCGTTCGGCATCGAGAAGCACTTCGACATCGTGCACGAGTACAACCCGACGACGGGCGAGCGGATCAACGTCGTCGCGGAGAACGAGACCGACCGGCCGTGGTACGAGCGCGGGTACTTTCGGGTGGACTGGTCGCGCAACCTGATCACGGACGCCTACGATCTCGACGCCCTGTCGCAGCTCGGCATCTGGTACGGCGTGGAGTGGGACCCCGTCGCCTACGACGTGACCGACCCGCGCAACCCGGACGCCCCCGTCTTCGCCGGCGACCAGGGCTATTTCGACGTGACGCTCAAGGCTCTCGCCGCGCCGCAGCTCATCCACGATCCGGAGTGGGGGGACTACCCGGCGTGCTGGGAGTACGGCCGCTGGCCGATGGAGAACTGCAATCCCAGCGAGGTGACGCTGCGCATGTCGTTCCTGCGGGTGGTCGACCACGACTATGAGCCGGTGGAGTGGGACGGGACGAAGATGGACATGTTCGGCTGGTTCACCTGGGACCGCTTCGGCTACGACCGCCGCTACGGCGTGGTCGACGACCGCTGGCGCCGCTTCGCCACGATGTGGAACCTCTACGAGCGATCGCACGTCGAGCCGGCGATTGCCTGCAACACGGAGGCGACCACGCCGGCGGGCGCCGATCCGCACCGCGACGAGGACGCGGACGGGACGGAGGACGAGTGCGCCGCGACGGGCGGCGGGTCGCGCTGCGACGCGGTGGTGGGCGAGTGCACGGTACCGCTGCGCGAGCGGCGGGTGCGGACGATTCCGTGGTACGTGAACCCGGGGTATCCGGACGAGCTGTTCGACGCGGGCCGCCGGGCGCTGGACGGGTGGAGCGACGCCGTCCGCGTCGCGATGGTCGCGGGACGGCTGGCGGAGTGCCGGCGCACCGGGGGAAGCGACTGCGAAGCGCAGGCGGGCTGGCCGACACCGTGGAGCGACGACTTCGTCCCGCCGGTCGGTTCGGCGACGCTCGCCGAGGTGCCGCGGGTGTTCGTGCTCTGTCACAACCCGGTGGTTGCGGGCGACGACGCGGCCTGCGGCGAGGCGGGTCTGGCGCCGCGCATCGGTGACCTGCGGTACAACCTTCTCAGCCTGATCGACTCGCCGCAGCAGATGTCCCCGTGGGGGATCATGATGGACGCGGAGGACCCGCTGACCGGCGAGAAGCTGGCCGGCAGCGCGAACCAGTGGCTGGCGGTGGTCGACCGCGCGGCCTCACAGCTCGCCGACATCCTGGACCTGCTCAACGGCGTGATTCCGCCGGACGAGTTCCTCGCGGGGGAGAACGTGTCGGACTGGGTCGCGGCGAACGCCCCGGGCGGACCGCGGACCCGCGGGTCCGCCATGTCGGCCGGGGAGATCGCGTCGCGACGGGGCGCGGTCGACCCGGCGGCGCTGGCGGCGTACTTCGACGGACCGGCGCGGCCGGAGCGGGACCGGCGGGTGCCGCCGGCGGCGCGGCGCAGGGCCCGGCTGGACGAGCTGCTCGCCTCCGGCCGGCTGGGGCCGGGGAACGCGACGTTGTCGGACCGTTTTCGCGCGCTGCGCGGCAGTCCGATGGAGGCGGCGCTGGTGTCGCCCGAGCTGGCGCAGGCGGCGGGCTACGACCCGAGCGGACCGATCTCGGAGGCGGCGATCGAACGCGCCTCGCCCTTCGGCCGGATGAGCCCGGCCTACCGCCGCGCGCGGGAGCGGGACGGCCGGCTGGCGCGCGCGAGGCGCCACTCCTGCCGCTTCGAGGAAGCGGAGCCCGACAACCTCCTGGGCATGGCGCAGGTGGCCGAGCGGCTGTTCCCCGCGCCCGATCCGGGCGACGCCGAGGCGGTGGGCGCCCACCGGCGGCAGGTGTGGCAGTGGGCGCGCGAGCAGTACGTGATGGGCGTGTTCGCGCACGAGCTGGGACACTCGATGGGCCTGCGCCACAACTTCGCGGCGAGCTTCGACTCGCTCAACTACGCGCCGCAGTACTGGCAGCTCCGGACGCGCGACGGCGAGGTGACCGACGATTGTCCGGACGGGACGACGGACGGCTCGGGCTGCGTGGGTCCGCGGTGGCGCGACCCGCTGGACGACGACGAAATCGAGCAGAACATCGGGCGCTACGCGACCTCGAGCGTGATGGACTACCCGGGGGACGCGAACCACGACCAGCTCCTGCAGGGGAGCTTCGACAAGGCGGCGGTGCGCTTCGGCTACGGCGGGACGGTCGACGTGTGGGCGGATCCGGGGGTTTCGGTGACCGGCTCCGGCACGGGGCGGGAGGAGGCGTACCGGCTCACGGCGTTCACGACGTCGGCGGGGCTGTTCGGCGTGTACTGGTTCCCGCCGGTGCGGGTGGAGGATCCCTACGAGTTCATCCACTACAGCCGCTACCAGGAGCACTTCCGGCTGATCCGGGACTGCCGGCCGTCGGACGATGAGGGCGCGGTGCTGGGAACGGTCTGCGACCGGGCGCCGATGGACGTCGTGGACTACCGCGACATGCGGGACTTCGCGTCCGACCCAGACTACGGGGTGTTTTCGTGGGCGGTGAACGCGCGGGCGGTCGACGCGCAGGGCCGGGTGCGGCGCGGCTATCTCTTCTCGTCGGACGAGTACGCCGACACGGGCAACGTCCCGTCGTTCACGGACGACGCGGGGGCGGATCCCTACGAGCAGATCCGCTTCCTGGAGGGGCAGTACGAGAACCGGTACCTCCTCGACGGCTTCCGCCGCAACCGCGTCATGTTCAATTCGTGGGACACGATCCAGCGCATCCAGGCGCGGTACCTCGACGCGATCCAGCTCATCGCCAAGACCTGGGCCTTCGCCGCGATCCTCGACGGCGACCCGGCGGCGCCGGCCGCCGAGCTGCTGGCGGACGGCTACTACGGGCCGCTGGCCATGGGCTCGACCGTGGCGCTGGACCTCTTCGCGCGTATCCTGACGCGGCCCGATCCCGGCTACTACTGCCCGGCGGACATCTGCGGCTCGGCCCAGCCCGTCGGCGTCGACGACACGGTCTACGTCGCCGACTGGGCGCCTCTTCCGGACATCTACCTCTACGACTATCGCGTCGCGTTGGGGGACGGCCGCTACGTGAACAACGACTACGACTACTCGCAGGGCTACTTCTGGAGCGACTACCAGACGCAGGTCGGGGCGTACTACGAGAAGATCTGGGCGACGTACTACCTGGCCGAGGCGTTCGACTACTTCATCTCGAACTCGCGGGAGGATTTCACGGACGGGCGGTACAAGAACGTCAACTTCGCCACCATCTACCCGGAGCAGGTGCGACGGCTGTATGCCAACCTCCTGACCGGGGACCTGGACGCGTACGCCCCGTGGGTCGTGGTGCCGTCGGACCCGCCGGACACGCCGCTGGGGACGCTGCGGTATCCGGCGTGGCACGACGCGGCGGACGTGGGGACGCGGCCGGCGGCGGCGCTGCTGGCGGATCCGAACCACGGGTGGAACGAGCGGCTGTACGCGATGGTCTGGGGGGCGATGTACTTTCCGACGAACTGGTCGCAGTCGTGGATCGAGGACGCGCGGATCACAACGCTGGCGGCGGACCAGGTGGGGTGGGCGGACGCGGAGACGTACACGTTCCGCGATCCGGCGAGCGGGAAGACGTACCGGGCGCACAAGATCGGGACGGAGGACGTGCTCGGCACGACGCACCAGAAGGGGGTCGGAGCACGGATGCTGGAGTGGGCGACGCGGCTCCTGATGCTGGCGTACCGGGTGGAGCGCGGGCCGCTGGGCAACCCCGAGTTCAACCCCGACGGCACGCCCGTGCTGGAGGTCGGCCCCGACGGCCGCGCGGTGCCGGACGACGCGCATCCCGGCGCCGTCGCGGCGCTGCAGCGCTACGTCGACGACATCGACATCTTCCGCCAGCTCACCGCGACCTTCGAGCGCTCGATGGGCGACGGGGATCTGCCGGAGCCGTAGGGGTCGGAGAGGGACGCTCCGGCCGTCAATCGCCGTCCATGGGTCCGGACGGCGCGGCCTGCTCGAAGACCAGGGCGACCGGATCGGGCGACGGGTGTGCGAACTCGGCCGTCGCGCGGATCGTCGGGCCGGACGGCTTCGCCGTGACGATCACCTCGGCTGCGGCCGGCACTTCCACGGCCGGGCTCGACGCGACGGCCCCGCGGAATTCGACCCGGTAGCGACCGGGCTCCGCCGGCTGCTCGACGTAGTAGTCGTGATACCCCGAACACTCGGCGCTCGACGGGCGGACGATGCCGTCCCAGCGATACGTCGAGGCGGCGCCACGAGGCAGGACCAGCGTCCGGAGCGGCGGAGAGCCGCACTCGAAGTCCGCTCCGGGCGCGAGGCAGGGTTCGCCGCGGCGGTGCGGCACGCGACAGTCCGTCTCCAGGCGAACCTCGACCTGACGGCCCTCGGCCAGGCGCCACAGCTTGAACGGAGCGCGCGACATGTCGAGGAACAGGGGTCCGCCGGAACGGTTGTCCAGGCGGAACTCCGTGGGCCGACCGGCACCGACGATCGCCGGAAGGCCGGGGGACGGAGTACCGGGGCCAGCGGCGTCCGGGCCCGCGCCCGCGACGGCGTCCGCGCCGCTCGCCACGGCTTCCGGAACGACCGCGGTCGGGTCGCAACCGCCGTGGCCGCTGGAGCGCGAACAGGATGCGGTCGCGAGCAGCGGCGCAGCGAGAAGCACGATGCCTGGCCATCCCGCAACCACGGCGGGGATCGTAGCACCCGGCCCGCCCCGCGGACAACGGTCGTCGTCCCGGAGCACGCCTCTCCGGACCGCGAGCTTCAGCGAGCGGAAGACTCGTCGTCCTGGCTACTCGACTCGCATCGGCAGTACGCTCGCCGCCCGAGGAGGCGACGATGAACCGACGAGCGCGGATGATCCTGGTCGGCCTGGCGGCGTGTGCGGGATGGCTCGGGTGCGCCGACGACGACGTCGGCCCGGTCGATAGCGGGGGCGACGCCGACGTCCCGGCGGACACGGCGGGGGAGGCGGACACGCCGCCCGAGATCGCCGACGACGGGGGCGCTCCGGACGAGTCCACGGACGACGGGACGGACGCTCCTGTTGACACGGCGGACGATGGCAGCGGCTGCCCGTCGGACCCGCCGGTCGCGGACGAGACGTTGGGGGCCGGTCCGGACCCGGAGGGCGGGGTGTTCACGATGGACGAGGCGCTCGACGGGCTGCCCGCGGGGGACGGTCCGTTGCGGGCGATCATCCGCACGGAGCACGGTGACCTGACCTGCACGCTGGAGCCGGAGCTGGTCCCCAACGCGGTCGCGAACTTCGTCGGGTTGGCGCGCGGGCGGCGCCCGTGGCTCGACCCCGCCGCGGACGTCTGGGTCAAGCGGCGTTTCTACGACGGGCTGCTCTTCCACCGCATCATCGACGATTTCATGATCCAGGGGGGCGATCCGCTGGGGACCGGCTATGGTGGGCCGGGGTACCGGTTCGACGACGAAATCACGACGCTGCGGCACGCCGCAGGGACGCTGGCCTACGCCAACTCGGGTCCGGACACGAACGGCAGCCAGTTCTACATCACCGAGGTAGCGACGGGATGGCTCGACGACGGCTACACGATCTTCGGCTCGTGCGGGCCGCTCCCGGTGATCCAGGAATTGGCGGCGGTCCCGACGAATGCCTCCGACCGCCCGCTGACCGACGTACACATGCTTTCCGTCGAGATCACCCGCTGTCCGCTGCCGTAGCGGGGAGCCGGCCGGAGCGCTCATGAGCCCACGCCGCCTGCTCGCCGCTTCCGTCGCCCTCGCCCTGGGCGCGACGGGGTGCATCGCGATGGCGCAGGGTGTCGGGCCGGTTCCGCGGCCCGGCGGGGGCGAAGGAATCCACGCGGCGCTGGCCGCCGGCGGGGGACCCGGACGGGGCACGGTCCAGACGGCGCTCGGCGCCGTCCTGCCGGCCGCCGACTGGTTCGCGGCCGACGTGACGCTCCTGGTCAACGGCGTCTACCAGTCGGACAACGACGGCCTGCGCGCCAAGCAGGAACTGACGGTGAACTGGGGCCTGTGGCCTCTCCTGTCGGGCATCTTCTACATGGGGCCCGTCGATCTGCGCCTCAGCCTCTTCGGCATCGGCGGCGGCGGGCCCGAGGGTCCGGGCGGCTATATGGGCCACGCGAGCGGCACCTTGGGGCTGCGCATCGACGAGGTCCGTGCGTTGTGGGCGGGGTTCTCGGCCCAGGCCGTCTTCGGCTGTTGCAACGGCGAGTACGACGCGGTCTCGTACCAGGTCCCCGTCGGCCTCGTCTTCGAACGCGTGGCGCTCGGCGGAGGGTGGGACTTGGCCTTCGCCCTCGAGGCGCTCTGGTCGCGCGAGACGATCGACGGTCGGGCGGCGGACGCGATCTCGCTCCTGCTGCACGTGCTCACGGAGTGGGTCGAGACCTGACGGCGTTGGCGCGCGGGGCGGTCAGAACTTGCGGCCGCCTGAGCGGCCGCCGCCGCCGAACGACCTGCCGCCCGAACGGCCGCCGCCGCCGAACGAGCCTCCGCCGGATCGGTGGCTGCCGCCGAAGAAGCCGCCGCCGCGGTGGCTGGAGTAGCCGATGCGCCCCGCGCGGCGGCCCCACGAGGACTCGACGTGGGTCGACCAGCCGCCGTAGCGCAGCCGCTGCTCCTGCGCCGCCGCCTCCGCCGCCGCCCGGATGCGCTCCTGCTCGGCGTCCCATGCCCGCCGGCGTTCCGCGACGCCCGTGTTCCACGACCCGAGCACCTCGCGCAGGCGCTCCAGGCGCTCGAGCCATCCCACCGGCCTGCCCTGCGCGAGCGTCGCTTCCTGACGCAGCGCTTCGAACAGGGCGTCGCCGCGCTGGAGGGGATGAACGGCAGCGTAGCCGGTCCCGACGAGCTGCTGCTCGCACGCGGCGCGCCGGGCCGCCATCGTCTCCAGCAGGCGCGTGGCGTCGTCCTTCGCCGCGACCAGCGAGCCCAGGACGCGGACCAGATCGTCCAGGTTGCCCAGCGCCTCGCCGTGCTCGCGCACCGCGGCCCCCGCCTGCGCCTCGGCGCCGACGTGGTCCTTCGCGGCCAGCCGCTTTCGCGCGTCGGCGAGCGCGGCCTCGGCCTGCTCGACGTCCAGCGTCGCCTCCCCGACCTCGCGCCACGCCGGCGCCAGCGACAGCGCGTCGTGCTCGGCGGCGAGCTTCGCGATGGCGGACTGCGCCTCCTGGAGCTGCCGTCGCAGGCCGCCGACCTTCGGCTCCGCCTCGCGCACCGCGTCCGCCGCGCGCTCGACGCTGCGGCGGAGCGCCTGCTTGCGCGCCGCGACGTCGCGCCACGCCGCGACCGCCTTAGCCGCCGCGGCCACCGCGGCGTCCAGGTCGTCCGCCTCCTGGAGCACCTGCGACAGCTCGCCCGTCGCGCGTTCGGCCGCCGCGACCGCCACCGCCGGGTCGCGTTCCGGGTCGGAGATCACCGTGTCCAGATCGTCGACGGCAAGGGCGAGCGCCTCCTCGCGCGCCTGCGCCAGCGGCGAGCTGGTATCGACGAGCGACTGCACGTCGGCTTCCAGCTCGGCCTCCGCCGAGAGCAGGCGGTGCAGGTCCTGCAGGTAGGCGACGGGGTCGGCGGTGCGCAGGGCGTCGAGGCGCGACCATTCGGCCTCCGGCGCGGTTGCCAGCGGATGGCCGTCGAGCCAACTGCGCGAGAGGCCCGCGCCGTCCAGCGTCCGGCGCATGGTTTCCAGGTCGTCCGCGGGGAAATCCTGGCGCGCGGTGCGGAACGAGGATTCCACGGCGTTGCGGAGGCGCTGCCAGCCGTCCCGCGCCAGCGAGTACTTCGTCTCCAGCTCCGACATGAACGCCGCGGGCTCGATCCGCACGGTGCGCTCGGCGGGCTCGAACAGCTTGTGCTGCGTCTCGCCCGTGCGCAGCTCGAACGGCTCGTCCAGCGCCTCCGTCGCCGACTCGGGGGCCCGCGCGTCGAGCCATCCCGCCGCGCGGACCTTCGCGACGCACGACTGCAGGTGCCGCTCTAGTCCCTCGAGGCCGAGCGCGATGGAATCGAGGAGCCGGGTGACCTCGTCGTACAGCTCCAGGGTCCGGGGTCCCTTGACGCGGAGCTGGACGATCGAGTCGCGGATCTCCTGATCGATGCGGAACTCGGCCCACTCGCGCTCGGCATTCTCGAGCTTCGCCGCCCGCTCCGCGCGCGCCGCCTCGAACACGTCGAGCGCCAGCCGGACCTTCCGCCGGCGTGCCCGGAGCACGAGAGCGACGATGAGCAGCACGATCGCCGTCGGGACGAGCACGAGCAGCCAGGTGCGGACGGCCCGGTCGTGCGCAGCGCTCGCGGCGTGTTCCTCGCGCTGCCGGCGCACCGTCTCCGGCGCCTCGCTCGCGCCGCGCACGAGCCGTGCGAGGGCCTCGTCGAGGTTCCCTGTCTGCGCCACGGGGAGGAAGTGTTCGTCGATCAGGCGCCCCAGCGCCTCCCCATGCAATCCCAGCTCGCTGTCCCACCGCGAGCCCATGCGCACGCGGACCTCGCGATCGTCCAGGGCGAGGACGATCACGATGTCTTCCGCGGCGTTGAAGGCGGGGTCGAGCGTCCAGCGGTCCCAGACGTCCTCGATGGCGTCCTCGGTCTCGGAGCTGCGGCCGCGCCCGATCCGCCCGTCCTTCACCTTCTCGAACACGACGACGAAGACCGGGCGTTTCGCCTCCGACAGCGCCTTCCGGACCGCCGTGGTGCGGAACTCCAGGTCGGGCGGCACGAGGTCGAGGCGGCGGGCGCGGTCGAAAGCGGGGACTTCGACGGCGCCGGCGGGCGCGGTCGACGCCAGCACCGGCAACACGGCGCAAGCGAGCAGGAGCGGCGCGAGCGGCCTTGGCTGGGGGTGCATGGTCCCTCCGTTCGAGCGACCTCACCACGGCGGGCCCAAGGACGCAAGCCCGCGGTCGACGGCCGCTCACCTGCCGGCGCTGGGGAGGAAGCCTTCCTGGTGGCTGTGGCAGGTGGGGCACCAGTCGGCGTGGTGCGGGGCGCCGTCGCCGCGGTTCGTGTAGTACGTGGTGGCGTCGTGGCAGGCCTCGCACAGGCCGGTGCCGGCTTCCTCGCCGGTTACGCCGGCGCGCGCCAGACCGTCGGCGCTCGCTCCTTCCGGCGCGGTGACGTGCACGGGCGCGCTGCGACCGTCGGTGGTCGTGATCGTCTCGCGCAGCAGGAACGCGTTGGCGCTGCCGTGTGGGTCGTGGCAGGCGGTGCAGGTCGTCGCGAAGAGGTGCGAGCGCTCGCTGTGGCACGTGGCGCACTCCGGCATCGTCCGGTGCTGCGGTCCGGGCTCCTCCCCCGCTTCGGCGTGGCAGATCGGGCAGTCGAGCACCAGCTCGTGCGACGAGGGGTTCGCCCACCGCGCCGCCACCTCCACGTGGCACTCCACGCACTCCTCCCCCTCCCCCTCTTCGTCGTCCTCCTCTTCGCACCCCACCCCACCCACCAGTACCAGTGCAAGGCACCAGGCCGTGGCGCGAACCAGCCCCGGACGGGAGCACGAAGATCCCGGAACGCGCCCCGCCCGGCCGTCCCGTCCGGAACCGATAACCGAAAACCGAGAACCAGGAACCTCCCCCTTCACGGCCGCGGCCTCCCCGGATCGGCGATGTAGGCCGCCGTCCGCCACGCGAGCGCCTGCTGCGTCAGCGTGGGATTGAACGCGGTGCTGGTCGGAAAGAGGCCGCCGTCGGCGATCCAGACGTTCTCGACGTCGTGCAGGCGGCCCCACGGGTCCGTGACCGACGCGGCGGGGTCCGTCCCCATGCGGGTCGAGCCCAGGATGTGCTTGGTGTCGGGGATGCCCTCCTCGACGTGGAAGTCGAAGCGCAGGACGCTGGAGGCGCCCGACTCGCGCGCGATTTCTTCCAGCTTCGGCATGTAGCGGTCGACCACGGCCTGGTCGCGCGGGTGCCGGGCGTAGGTGACGCGGGCGACGGGCTGTCCGTAGACGTCGCGGACGGCGGGGTCGAGGTCGACGCGGTTGTTCCCGACCGGGACGTCTTCGCCGATCATCGTGACGTTGGAGATGCGCCGGAGGAACGTGCCCTGGGTCATCAGCATCTTGTGCATGGGCCACGGGTAGCGGATGCCCTCTTCGACGGGATGGATCGAGCCTCCCAGCTCGGCGTATCCGCCGCGGATCCAGTCGAGCGTGCCGTCGGGCTGGGTGAAGTCGGCGAGGGCATGGGTGACGACGCGCCCGCGGTAGGTGCGGATTTCCTCGTCGAAGACGCCGACGGCGGAGAAGACGATGTGGAACATGAGGTACCGGCCGACCAGGCCGCTGGAGTTGCCCAGGCCGTCGGGGTGGGACGGGCCGGCCGAGAGCAGCAGCAGGCGCGGGGTCTCGATCGCGTTGCCGGCCAGGATGACGTGGTCGGCGGTGACGACCTGCTCGACGCCCGCGGAATCGACGTAGCGCACGCCGGTCGCGCGCCGGCCGGACCCGTCGGTCTCGATGCGCAGCGCGCAGCACTCGGCCAGGAGCGTGAGGTTGCCGGTGCGCAGCGCGTCGTGGACCGCGGTGACGGCGGTCGAGCCCTTGGCGTTGACGGGGCAGCCGAAGGCGCAGAAGCCGCAGTTCACGCACGCGGGCCGGCCGCGGTAGAAGATCGAGTTGACCGCCATCGGCATCGGGTGGGGGTGGTAGCCCAGGCGCTCGGCGCCGCGAATGAGCACGGTCGCGCCCTTGGGCTCGTAGCCCGGCGGCATCGGGTACGGTCCTCGGGCCTCCTCGAACGGGTTGGTCCCCGCCAAGCCCTGGATGCCGATCAGCTTCTCGGCCTCGTCGAAGTACGGCGCCAGGTCCTCGTAGGTGAGCGGCCAGTCGACGACCTGGGCACCGTCGACGGCGCCGAAGCGCGAGAGGAAGTCGAGGTCCGCCTGCTGGACGCGGGGGGAGTCGCCGTCGTACTGCACGGTGCCGCCGCCGACACAGACGCCCAGCCCCTGCATGTCGCCCATCGGCCGCACCGTCTCGGCGTCGTTCGCGCGGAACGTCCGCGGCTCGATCAGCGGATCCTGGTAGGCGTAGTACCGTCGCCCGCGCACCTCGTCGTTGCCGAACAGCGAGGCGCGCAGGCGGGAGGTGCCAAGCGTCGGGTAGGGGTTGCGGCCTTTCTCGAGCAGGGCCACCTTCCAGCCGCGAGAAGCGAGGACGTAGGCCACCACGGGGCCTCCCGCGCCGGCGCCGACGACGACGGCCTGGAAGTCGGCCATGGTCAGCCCTCCTCCGGGTGGGACATCTCGCGCGCCGTGTAGCCTTCCGGCTGCCGGTCGCCCTCGTAGCCGATCGCCGCCCAGCCCGACAACTCGAAGTTCCCTCCGTACACCGGGTCGCCGTAGGTCCCCTCCACGGCCTGGCCGTAGGCCAGCTCGACGAAAGCGGCGTCCCCGGCGAGCATCAGAGCCCGGCGCTCGTCGGCCGTGAGCACGGCGAAGCGCCGGCCGTGCGCCGCCTGCGCCGCGGCATCGAGCGCGTCCAGGCCGGACTCGTACCGTTGCAGGAGGCCGACGACCGGGCCGTTCCACTCGCGTTCCGGGAGCCCGCGCGAGCCTTCCAGGTGCGTGCGCCAGCGGAGCTCCTCGACGCGGGTGAGCGGCTGGAACCGGGAGAAGTCGTCGTCGCCGCCGTGGCGCCCGGAGTACGGCCCGCCGGCGAAGATGCGCGGCGGGTCGGCGTCGAAGGCGCCGAGGAGCTGGTCGAGGTACCACGGTGCGCGGGCGAGGATGGCGCCGGGCGATGCCTCGTCGCCCGGGATGAGGGCGTCCATGAGGGCGCACAGCGCGGCGAAGCGCTCGGGGGAGAGCTTCGTGCCGCGGGGCACGATCCAGCCATCGACGGTCGTGGTCTCGCGGGCGTCGCCGCCCGCGTCGCCGCCGTCGCCTTCGTGCTCGTCATCGTCCTCGCGTTCGCCGCAGGCCGCTCCGAGGCCGACGACGGGCGTGGCGCAGACCAGGGTGACGGCGCCGCCGAGGAACCTGCGGCGGGTCAGCGTGGGTTGGGGCTTCGGTCGATGGTCCATGCAGGCCTCCGCGGGAAGCGATCCGCATCGACCGGTGGAGAATTGTCAAGATGAACATCGGTATTGACACCTGTGAACCTATGTTCTACCTTTCCGAACATGCCGTCGAAGAAGAAGATCGACTGGTTCGGAAGCTCGACGCTGGCGGAATGGGCACAGCTTCCGCGGCACATCCTGGAGCTGGAGGCGCAGGGCGTCGTGACGCGGACGTTCCGGCGGCTCGATCCCGTCGTCCAGCGACGGGTGGTGGGCGGGATTCTCGAGGAGTCGAAGGCCGCGGGGCCGACGGGGGTGACGCTGCGGGGCGTCGCGGCGCGGGCCAAGGTGTCGGTGGGGTCGCTCTACAGCTACTTCGGGTCCCGGGAGATGTTGATCCGTTTCGCGGTGGAGCTGTGCGCGCGGTACCTGGTGGACCTCATGGCGATGGCGGGTCCATACATGCGGGGCATGCCGCTGCGGGACGGGCTGCGATTGTACCTGGCGACGGGGCTGGAGATGATGGAGGGTGCGGTGCCGATGATGGAGTTCTTCGGCCGCGCGGCGTACGCGGGGGACGCGGGGCTTCAGGAGCCGGTCGTGCGACCGGTCGCGGACGCGATGCGGGGGGCGTTGCAGGCAATGCTCGAGGGTGCGCGCGATCGGGGAGAGCTGCGCGCGGGGCTCGACCTCGACGCGACCGTGCGGGTCGTCAACACGCTCCTCCCCGTCGCGGCCGACAGCCAGCTCCTGCCCCACCTCAACGCGTACCTCCAAACGACGGGGGGCGACGTGGATCGCCCGCGCATGGTGGAGGCGCTGATCCAGCTCGTGGCGCACGGCATCGCGGCGGAGGCCGGGGCCGCCGGCTCCGGAAGGAAGGGAGGATCGGCGTCATGAGCGAGGTGGTCCTGCAGGCGGTCGGCCTCTCGAAGCGGTTCGGCTCCCTGACGGCGGTGGACGACCTGTCGCTGGAGGTGCGGGCGGGGGAGATCTTCGGCCTCCTGGGGCCGAACGGGGCGGGCAAGACGACGACGATCTCGATGCTTTGCGGCCTCCTGCGGCCGGACGCGGGCGAGGTGCGGGTGCACGGCGAGGTGTTGCGCGCGGACGGCGACGCGGTGCGGACGCGGGTGGGGATCTGTCCGCAGCAGATCGTGGTGTGGCGGGACCTGGGGTGTCTGGAGCAGCTCGCGTACGTCGGCCGGCTGTACGGCCTCAGGGCGCGCGAGGCGCAGGACCGCGGGCGTCGGCTGTTGGGTGCGCTGGGGCTGGAGGGGCGGGCGCGGGATCCGGCGCGGGTGCTCTCCGGGGGGATGCAGCGCCGGCTCAACATCGCGCTCGCGCTGGTGCACGAGCCGTCGATCGTGGTGCTGGACGAGCCGGAGGCGGGCCTCGACCCGCAGAGCCGGGTGCTGGTGCGCGACTTCATCCGCGGGCAGGCGCGGCAGCGCACGGTGCTGGTCACGACGCACAACATGGACGAGGCGGAGCGCGTCTCGGACCGGGTGGCGATCATCGATCACGGGCGGCTGCTGGCGCTGGACACGCCCGAGGCGCTCAAGGGCCGGGTCGGCCCCGGGGACGTGCTGGAGCTGACGTTCCCGCCCGGCGCAACCGACCTCGAAGCCGCGCGCGCCGGCGTCGCCCCGCTCGTCGATCAGGCATCGCTGCGCGGCGAGACGCTCGTGGTCCGCGCCGCGTCGATGGCGCCGCGCCTGGCCGGGCTGCTGGAGCGGCTCGACGGGATGGGGCGGGTGCCGGTCGAGGTCCGGCTGCGGCCCAACACGCTGGAGGACGTGTTCCTCTCGCTCACGGGAAGGGGGTTGCGCGAATGAACGCTCCTGCAGCGCTCCGCCATGTCCCACGTCCTGTGTTTGGAGCCGACGGAAGGGAGTGGCGCCCGTGAACGCGATCACCGTCTTCGTCCACGCGTTCCGGTTGCAGCTTCGCGACCGGTTGAACCTGGCGCTCACGCTGCTGACCGGGACGCTGTTCGTCTTCCTCTACTGGATGATGACGGGCGGCGGCGGGTCGACCTCGGTCCGCGTGCTGGTTCTCGACGACGATCGGCCGGTCGCCGTCGCCGGCGGCACGCCGGTCGCGGCGGGCGCGGCCGTGCGGGCCGGCCTCGGGGAGATCCGCTACCCCAACGACCAACCGCTGGCGGTCGTGGAGCGGGTGGCCGACCGGGCGGACGCGGAGGCGCGGCTGCGCAACCGGGAGGCGGCGGCGTTGCTGGTGCTGCCGGCGGGATTGTCGCGGGCGCTGTCGGGCGAGCCGGGGCCGCCGGCGGAGGTGACGCTGGTCGGCGACCTGACGAACCCCTCCTACACGCTGGCGGCGATGGTGGCGCAGGCCGCGGTGGCGACGATCGGCGACGCGTACAGCGGGGTGCCGCCGCGCGTGGCGGTCGCGGAGCGGGCGCTGGGGGATTCGGGCGGCCGGACGGAGTTCGAGCTGTACGTCCCGGGGTTGTTCCTGGTGGCGGTGCTGCTGATGCTCTTCACGGCGGCGCTGTCGCTGGCGCGGGAGGTCGAGGCGGGGACGCTCAGGCGCCTCAAGCTGACGCGGATGACCGCGTTCGACTACCTTGCGGGCGTGACGGCGACGCAGGTGCTGGTCGGGATGGCTTCGTTGCTCGTCACGATGTCGGCCGCGGCGGCGATGGGCTTCCATTCGGTCGGGCCGTGGTGGGCGGCGATGCTGGTGGGGCTGGCGGCGGCGATTCCGGTGGTGGGGATCGGGCTCGTGGTGGCGTGTTTCGCGCGGACGGCGATGCGGGCGTACCTCCTGGCCAGCGTGCCGTTCATGCTGCTCATGTTCTTTTCCGGGTCGGTCTTTCCGATGCCGAAGATCGAGCTGTTCCGCGCGGCGGGCCGCGTGGTGGGGGCGTTCGACTTCCTGCCCACGACGCACGCGGTCGCCGCCTTCAACCGGGTGATGAGCCTGGGCGGCGGTCCGGGCGACATCGCCTACGAGCTGCTGATGCTCGTGGCTCTCGGCCTCATCTACTTCACCGCCGGCGTGATTCTCTTCCGCCGCACGCACCTGCGGGCCGAGGGGTAGGCCCCGGGGTGTCCCTCACTCGTCGTCGTGGCGCATCACGGGGCGGGGCGGGTGGGCGCGGACTTCGATCGTGCGGGCGTCCTCGGGCTCCGCGGCGTCGGGCTCGCCGGCGGTCTCGGCCGGAACCTCGAGCTGGAAGACGTCGACGGCGCCGTCGGCCGGGTCGGCCGATGCGGCGTCGGGCACGAGGCCGGCGTCGGGCGACTCGGGTTCGCGCGGCAGGGCGGCCATTTCCGGCGGGCGCACGCGCACCTCGATTTCGGGTTCGCCCGCGTCGGCGGCGCCGGGGTCCGCGGGCACGTACTGCACGGCGTCCAGGGCCGGCGGGGCTGCGGGGACGTGCATCTCGGTCGCCTTCTCGTCGGGCGGCGTCGTGTCGGGCGCTTCAGCCTTCTTGCAGTCGGCGGCGCCCAGCGCCGCGCCGAGTGCGGCGGCGGTGGCGGCGGCGCGCGCCAGGCCACGTCCCCCCGTCTCGGGAAGCGGGGTCGGGGGGTGGACGCGAAGCGCGGCGCCGTGGATGTGGATGCGGAGCTCCCGGCCGCCGACCTCGACCCGGTCCTGGTCGAGCAGCACGACGGGCTTCGCGGGCGGCGCGTCGAGCGACCGGCCGCCGCGACGGACCCGGACGGCCGCGCCGTCCGCGCGGCGGTAGAGGATCAGGCGCTCGTCGGCCGAGACCCACAGCTCGCACGAGGCGCCGTCGTCGCTCTTCCACAGCGCGGCCCCGGCGCCGTCGAGTCGCAGGCCGGGGTCGCGCCCCGAGATGGCGACGCAGCGCAGGTAGCGGGGCGTGGCACCCGGGGTCAGGTCCTCGAGGCAGATGGCCAAGGGCTTGGGCATGAACTTCTCCTTCCGGGCGCCGATTGTCCGCCGCCAGGTTCACGAGCTGCAGCACCACGGCCAGCCGCACGCGGCGCCCGCGGAGTAGACGCAGGACTCCGGGGGCGAGGTGCAGGAGTAGCCGCAGTGTCCGCACCGGCCGTTCTCGGTCATGTTGAGGCACGAGCCGCCGCAGCAGCGGCGGCAGGACCCGGCGTCGCACGCGCCGCAGAGCAGGTCGTCGGCGTTCGTGCCGCGGCATGAGCCGGCCTCGAGATGATCGCCGGTGGTGCACGGATTCCCGTCGTCGCAGCCGCACCAGTCGCCGTCCTCGTCGCAGGCCGACATGCCGGCGCAGGGGTCCCCGGCGGGTACGCACACGCCGGAAGCGCAGAAGTCGTCGCCGTTGCAGTACAGGCCGTCCGGGCAGGGCGTGCCGTCGTCGTCCCAGGCATAGGTGCACTCGTTGCTCATGCAGAGATCGATCGTGCACGGGTTGCCGTCGACGCAGTCCCCCGGCCCCATGCACGATCGCGCGTCGGCCTCGGCATCGGTCCCGTCGGACACGTCCGTCTCGAGGCCGGCGTCGACGTCGGTGCCGTCGCGGGAGTCATCGCCGGTGCCGTCCGCCTCCGCCTCGGAATCGACGGGGACGTCCGTGTCGGCCTCGCCGTCGGCGGTCCCATCGACGAAGCGGTCCTCGCCGGCGTCGCCGTCGGGTGCATCGTCCGGAGCGATCCCGTCCGTCTCGCGAGCATCCTCGACCGCCGCGTCGGTCGCCGGCGCGGTCCAGTCCAGCGAGCAGCCGGCGAGGCACCAGACGGCGGCGGCGACCGGGAACGACCCGCCGGCGATCCTCGCGGCTGGAGCCGGAGCGCGCGTGTCCGGTGGGCCCTGGGGCGAACCTGCTCGCCGCGGCGTCGCGCTACTCATCCACCACCGCCAGGAACATGTCGGCGATCACGGAGTGGCCCGTCGGGTTGGGGTGGATGCAGGTCAGGTCGAACCAGCGCTCGGTGCCCGGGCCGCGGTAGCAGCGGGTCGCCGGATCGTCGCTGTGGAAGCCGTGGCCGCAGAAATGCTCGAGCATCAGGATCATGTCGGTGTGCGTCTCGACGGCGATGCGCATGTACTGCTCGTTGGCCCAGATGACCATGTCCTCGAGGGCCTCCGCGCGCACGGGGTCGGCGATCGGGGCGCCGAAGCCGCCGAGGTCGGCGGCGGTGCAGGAGCCGATGTCGCCCGTGCCGTCGGTGAACTCGAACATGTTGGCGAAGATGACGTAGACGCCGTAGGGAAACCGCGTCGGGTCGTCGACCAGCCAGTGGACGGTCTCCTCGACGAGGCCGACGAACTCGCGCGTCTGGGTCCAGATGTCGTCGAGGGGATCGCCGTCCGCGATGCGTTGCCGGATCGAGGCGATGTCGTTGCCGCCGACGGTCATGATGACCAGCGTCGCGCGAAAGCGCTCGGAGTCCGGCAGGCAGTCGAGCACCTGGGAGTTGTCGCGCATCAGGTCGTCGGTGCGGGCGCCCCACTTGGAGCAGCAGCCGAAGTCGCCCGACATCGGCTGGAGTGACGTGCCGTCCAGCACGTTGACCATCTTCCAGAGCAGGCTGGGGGGGGCCAGTCCGAAGCGTGCGGTCAGCGCGTCGGCAAGGACCGAGCGGTAGTACTGGCCGCTCAGGGTGGGTGGGGTGCCGGAGGTGACGGAGTCGCCGAGGAAGACGACGCGGCGCACGTCGCGGATGTCCTGGTGGTTGGTGCCCAGGCAATGGCTGCCGATGACCGGCTCGAACGCGTCGTAGTACGGTCCCGAGCCTCCCGGGTCCCAGATGTCGCCGAAGCAGCGCTCGCTGATCGTCACCTCGCCGGTCCCGTCCTCCTCTTCCGCATCCTCGGCCGCGGCATCCTCGACCGCGGCTTCCACTGCCGGCGCGTCCTCGACGGTGTCCTCCGCGACCTCCGCCGCGACATCCGCCGGTGCGTCCGGCTCGACCTCGGCGCGCGCGTCCGGCTCGACCTCGGCCGGGCCGTCGTCCGTGACGTCCGCCGTCGCCGTGCCCCCCGAACAGCCGCCGAGCGGGACGAAGCACGCGGCGACGAGAACGGCGGACGACAGCCGAAGCCCGTCCCGAACCGCCCACGCCTGCGAAGTGCGCATCACGACCCTGAGCTTGACCGGCTCGCGCGCGGCGGTCAAGGGAGGTCATGCCACGCGGACGTCGTGCCGCGCAGCAGCTCACTCCCCGACCACGGCCAGCGCGGCCTCGGCCGCCTCGAGGACGCCGTCGGCGGAGACGGGAGCGCCGACGGCGCCTTGCATCCAGACGTCGGGGGCCAGGCGCCCCTGGCGGCACATCCGCTCCATTTCCTCGGACAGGTTCTTCCCGCGCATCCAGGCCTCGATCTGCCCGGTGATGAGAAACCCCATGGGGTAGTCGGGGGTGTAGAGGCCGAAGGCGATGATGTGGGAGTAGATGGCGGGCAGCACGGAATCCTGCACGCCGAAGACCGGCGCGTACCAGCGGTTCCACAGCTCGCGTGCCGCCGCGACCATGGCCTCGCGCAGCTCGGCCGGCGTCGCGTCCTGGTGGTCGTACATCCAGTGCCAGATCTCGATGTCCAGCAGCGCGACGCCCGAGATCTCGAAAGCGTCCCAGAAACGCTGGAGGGCGCGCCAGGCGGTGACCTGGTCGGCGTCGGGCATCGGGCGGCCGAGGAGCTGGAGGTCGCGCGCCTGGAACAGGAATGCGAAGGCCTCCGTGAAGGCGGTGTTGGGCACGCCCTGGAGCAGCGTGTGGTCGATCGTCGTCATCGAGAACACCTGCTCTACCGTGTGGCCCATCTCGTGCACCGCGATGTTGTAGCCCTTGTAGTCCATGCCGCCGGCGCCCACGCGCGTGCGCAGGTGCGCGTCGTCGTCGCGGCGCCCCGCGCCGATCGCCTCGCCCGGCCCGCGGGACGGCTCGACGACGATGTGCGATGCGAGCATCGCGGCCTTCTCGGGCGCGAACCCGAGGTCGCCCAGGATCCGCGGGAGATCGGCGCGGAACGCTTCGGCCGTCGGGTACTTCGCCTGCGTCTCGACGCTCAGAGCCTCCTCGTCGACGCTGCCGCCGACCCGGAACCCGGTGTACCAGAGATCGAACGGCTCGAGCGGGCGGCCCAGACGTTGCTGGACGAACGCGGCGACGCGGCGGGCGACGGGCGAGCCCAGGACGGCTTCGAGCATCGCGCGGACGCGCGTCTCGGGCAGCTCGCGGTCGCGCTCGAACGAGCGGGCGATGTGGGTGGGCAGCGAGGGGAACCAGCGGTCGGCCTCACGGTTGGCGCGGAACACGGCGAGGAGCTGCGCGTACCGCTCGTCGGCCTCGCGGGCCCCCTCGCGCCAGGCCGTCTCCCCGACGGCGCGCACGAGGTTGGTCTCGGGATCCCATTCCACCGCATCGGAATCGATCGCCTCGGCCGGGAGCTCCTGGCGGACGATGCGTTCCATGACCTTCGCGATGAGGCGCTGGCGCGCGAGGCCGCCCTCCTGGGCGTACTGGGCGCGGATCTCGTCGCGCAGGCCCCAGTGCGAGATCAGCCGCGTGCCCTCCGCGAAGCCGGGGTTCTCTTCGCCGCGGCGCAGGCGGTCCATGCGGATGTTGTAGGCGTCGATGTAGCGGCTGGCGGCGGACGACGCGGCGTCGATCCCCTGGATCACGGTCGCGGGCAGGCGGAACTCGAAGCGCTGCGCCAGGCGGGCCAGGGCCCAGGTTTCGCGGGACCATGACGGGCCGTCGGCCAGGCGCTGTTCGAGCGTGGTGAGGGGGAAATTGAGCAGGACGACAAAGGCGATGCGGTTCCGGAAGAGATCCTCCAGCACGTGGGCGCCTGGGCCGTAGGCGGCCAGCAGCTCATCGATGGGGCGCATCGGGCCCTGGTCCAGGTCCTGGAAGCGGGAGATTTCGCGATCGGCCTCCAGGAGGTGGCCGTCGAGCATCTCCATGGCGTACTCCAGGTGCCGCGCGGTTTCGCCGAGCGCCACAGACTCGGAGACGAACTGCGCGGCGGCGAACGTCCCCAGCGCCGCGGCGTCGCCGTCCTCGGACCACCACCGCTCGGCGACCTGGCGCAGGCCGCGCCGGATGCGCTCCGCCTCCCGGTCGCCGTGTTGGCGGATCAGCGTTTGTGCAACGCCCTCGAGCGCCGCGTCATCGATGGCCACGTTTGCCTCCTGTGGATGCTCCGCCGGTGCGGGGTTCGGCGCGACGGGGCAGCAGGCCGCGAGGAACAGCAGCGTGCCGACCGAGGCCCACCCCCCGGGGGCGGCCACCGAGCCCGCGGGCCGCCGCCGCGCCCGGACCAGAAACGGACAACCGAGAACCGACAACTTCGCCCTCCTCCTCTCCCCCACCCTTTCAGCACTTCCGCGGATGCCGCCACGCCGCAGCAGTCGATGCCTTCCCGGCGTGACGGGTCCCGGCACGGAAGCCTCGCCGGGGACGAATGGTAGCAGAAGGGGGGGAAGAGGGTAGCCACAGATGGACACAGATGAACACAGATTGGGGGGGTTGGGGCCCGGGGCTTCAGCCCGGGGGCCGCCTCCGTTGCCGTACCGGGGCCGGCATGGTATTTCCGAAGGACGATGAGGGCGATGCAGAAGAAGACTTGGGGGACGGCGGGGCTGTCGGCGGTGCTGCTGCTGGTGGGGGGCTGCGGCGGCGGGGGAGACGGCGGGGACGCGGGCGAGGATGCGCTCGGACGGCCGTGCTCCTACGTCTACGACTGCCCGCGGGGGCTGGCCTGCGTGCGCGGCGTCTGCGCGCCGCCGGAGGCCGCGGATGGGGGCGGCGATTCGGACGGCGAGGGGGACGGCGTTGAGGTGGATGTCGATCTCGACGCCGGCGACGACGCAGGCACGGAGGGGGATGGCGGGGACGGCGCGGACGGGGACGGAGTCGACGGGGGCGACGACGGCGCCTCCGGCGACGCGGACGACGGCGCGGGCGAGGACGGCGGGGACGGGGCGACGACGTGCGGGCCTGCGGCGCCGGACGGTCCGCGGTCGGGGACGGAGCCGACGTGCTTCTACCGGCCGCCGCCGGGTGGATTCAGTCCGACGCTGGAGTGTTCCTGGACGGGCAGCACGGTGGATCCCGCGCGCAACGACGTCGTGATGACGCCCGTGGTGGCGAACCTGACGGACGACAACGGCGACGGGTGCATCAACACCGACGACATTCCGGATGTCGCCTTCCTGTCCTACGACTACGAGGGGGCCGGTTGCTGCAACCAGCCGGCGACGCTGCGCGTGCTCTCGGGGCAGTGCGAGGCGGGCGGGACGATGCGCGAGCACTGGAGCGTCTCGACTCCGGTGCTGAGCAACTCGGCCGGCCTGGCGGTGGGCGACATCGATGGCGACGGCCTGCCGGAGATCGTGGCGATGAAGCGGACGACGGGGACGGCGGCGTTCGAGAACGACGGCACGCTGAAGTGGGAGAGCGACGACCCCCAGGGGACGGACGCGGACGGCGGCGGGCGCGACCCGTACCCGTCGCTGGCGGACCTGGACGCGGACGGCATCGGCGAGGTGGTGATTGGGCGGGTGGTGCTGGACGGCGCCACGGGCCGGACGCGCTGGCGCGGGACGGCGGGCATCGGGCGCAACAGTTTCCTCGGCCTCATGAGCACGATCGCGGACATCGATCTCGACGGCCGTCCGGAGATCCTGGCGGGCGGCACGGCGTACCGCGCGGACGGGCGCGTGTTCTGGCGGTACGACTACGGGGACGGCGGCGTGAACGACGGGTTCGCGGCGGCGGCGAGCTTCGACGACGACGACGAGGGGGAGGTGGTCATCGTGCGCGCTCCGAGCATCGGCTCGGCGGGGACGGTGTACGTGCTGGAGCACGACGGGACGCTCAAGGCCTCGATTCCGATCCCGTGGGACAGCGCGGCGTGCGCTTCGAGCGAGGGCGGGCCGCCGACGGTGGCGGACTTCGACGGCGACGGTCGGCCCGAGATCGGCGTCGCGGCTTCGACGCGCTACGCCGTGCTGGACCTGGACTGCCTGGCGACGCCGCTGCCGGCGGCCTGCGCGTCGTCCGGGGTGTTGTGGGCGGTGCCGAACAACGATTGTTCGTCGCGGACCACGGGCTCGGCGGTGTTCGACTTCGACGGCGACGGGCAGTCGGAGGTGGTCTACAACGACGAGCAGTTCTTCCGCATCTTCCGCGGGACGGACGGGACCGAGCTGATGCGCGTGGCGAACTGCTCGCACACGCGGGTCGAGTACCCGGTGATCGCGGACGTGGACAACGACGGCAACGCGGAGCTGGTGTTCATCGAGAACGGCCACGGTTGCACGCCGGCCGACGTGGCGGGGATCCAGATCTGGGGCGACGCGGGCGACCGCTGGGTGCCGACGCGACGGATCTGGAATGAGCACACGTACCACATCACGAACGTGGAGGAGGACGGGCGGCTGCCGGCGCGCGAGGAGCCGAACTGGCTGGTGCCGGGGTTCAACAACTTCCGGCAGAACCTGCCCGACTTCAGCCCGTACGCGGCGCCGGACCTGACGGTGGAGTCGATCCGGCCGGACGACGCGTCGTGTCCCGACGCGCTGGTGCTGTACGCGCGCGTGTGCAACCGCGGCGACGTCCGGGTCGGCGCGGGACTCGAGGTGCGTTTCTACGAGGGCGTTCCGTCGGCGGCGACGGAGCTGGACTGCGGCGGGCCGGTGCGCACGACGGACGTGCTCACTCCGGACCGCTGCGAGACGGTCGAGTGCCGGTGGGGCGACCCGCCGATCGAGCCGGAGACGTCGACGGTCACGGTCTGCGCCGACGACCGTGGGGGCTGCACGGGGCCGGGGGCGAACAACGAATGCAACGAGGACAACAACACCTTGGTATCCGCCGAGCTGTCCTGCTCGCCGCTTGGTTGAGCGCGAGCGGGGCGTCCGCGGACACGGTCTTCGACTTCGCGGCCCCGGGGGCCGACCAGGAGGGCGACTACGTCGCCGCGGACGGCGCGGTCGTCGCCGGCGGAGCCGCGTCGCTGGCCTGGCGCACGGGCCCGGACTGGGCGGCGCCGGGCGCGCGGTGGCGAGTCACGGTGCGGATCGCCTCCGACCTCCCGCGCTCGTCGTACCCGGTGCGCATCGATCTCGCGGCGGCGCCCGACGAGCTGTTTCTCGGCGCGCGGGGCGACGGGCTGGACCTGCGGCTGTTCGACGCGGCGGCGGCCGAGCTGCCCGTGTGGCTCGAGCGGTACGACTGGATCTCCGGGACGGGTGCGCTGTGGGCGCGCCCGGCGGCGCTGAGCGGGGGCACGAACACCTTCCACTGCTACTTCGGCGAGCCGGATCACGACCGCCCGGACGACGTGGGCGGGATGTTCGCGCACGACCCGCCGGTGGACGTGCTGTGGGTGATCGACGAGCAGACGCCGGCCGGCGAGCTGGCCGTGGCGGCGCTGGACGACGGCACCCGGGTCGCCGCGGGGTCGGTGGACGTGACGCTGGCGGCCGGGGGCGTGGTGCGCATTCCGATCGCCGGCGTGCCGTTCGGCGGCTCGTTCGCGGTCGGCGGCCCGGTGGGCGCTGCCGGCGTGGCCGAGGGTGCGGACGCGCCGGTGCCGCTGGCGCTCGCGGCGGCGACGCTGCTGGTCCCGTCGCCGCGGTACATGGACCGTCTCTGCATCGCGTCCCCCTTCCGGGCGGCGGCGGTGGACGTCCGCTCGGGGACGGCGTCGCTGGCGACGATGTCGCTCGGGGCGGGCGAGACGCGGTGCACGGACGTGGACATCCCCGACGGCGGCGGCGCGTCGCTGGTCGCGGACGCGCCGATCCTCGCCTTCCACAACGGCATCAGCGCGCCGAACGTCTACGACGGATTCGTGGCGCAGGCGCCGTTCCGGGAGCTGTTCGGAGGGTGCGCGGGAACGTGTCTTGTCGTGGCACTGGAAGACGGCACGAACGTCGACGTCTGGCTGAGCGACGGGACGAGCACCCGGGTCACGCTGGCGGCCGGGGCCGGGGCGATCCTGCCGGGCAACGGCGCGCAGGGCAGCGGCGCGGCGCTGCACCTGTCGGCCGACCGGCCGGTCGCGGCCATCTCCTACGGGGACGGCGACGGGGGCGAGAGCGTTCCGTTCCTCCCGCCGGCGCTGCTGGGGGAGCGTTTCGTCGTGCCGCTGGACGCGCAGTACGCGATGGCGGCGGCGGAGCGGCCGGGTACGGAGTGCGAGCTTCTGGCGCCGGACGGGACGCGGGCGGATTTCCAGCGGGGCGGGACGCTCGCCGCGCCGCATCCCTCGCGGCTGTTCTTCGGGACGGCGACGAGCGGCACGTCGCCGATCCTCGCCGGATCGCAGCTTCGTTGCGACGGGCCGGTGTGGGCGGTGTTCGAGGACGGGGCGACGGGGGACGAGAAGACGCTTTGGCCGGTGCAGGTGTACCGGCCGGTGGCGAGTCCCGAGCCGGCGGCATCGTTCGGGGCGGTGGAGAGCCGGCATGCGGCCGGGACGGGCACGGTCACGACGCCGACCTGGCGGCCGCGCTGGGGCCTGCTGGGCTGGATGGGTTTTGCGGAGTCGGGTGCGACGTCCGTGCCGGCGGGGACGTCCTTGCGCTACCAGATCTCGGTCGATGGCGGGGCGACGTGGCTGGTGCCCGAGGTTGGCGGGTGGCGGGCGGCGGCGAGCGGCGAGGCGGCGGAGCCGTGGGACATTGACGCGGCGTTCGCGGACCTTCCGCTGGACGCCGACGGCCTGACGGTCCGCGCGCTCCTGGGGAGCGGTGACGGGGCCGAGGCGCCGGTGCTGGACGAGCTGGTGGTGCGGGCGGACGTGGTCGGGGAGCCGGCCCAGGTCGCGATCGGCCCGATCTCGTCGCCGCAGCAGGCGGGGCGGGCGTTCGCCGTCCTGCTCACGCTGCTGGACGCCGGCGGCCTTCCGGTGACGGGCTACACGGGCACGGCGGCGCTCGAGACGACGGTCGGGCCGGCCGGGTCGTTCGCCAGCGAGCCGTTCGCGGCGGGGCGGGCGGTGGCGATGGTGGCGATCGGCGAGGCGGCGCTGGAGGTGCGGCTCCGGGCGACCGCGGCGGGGGCGGAGGGTCTGAGCGACCCGTTCCAGGTGGTCCCGGGCGACGTGGCGGCGCTCGAGCTGGTGTCGGGGGACGGGCAATTCGGTCTCGCGGGCGAGGTGCTGGCGCAGCCGCTGCGGGTGCGCGCGGTCGACGCGGCGGGGAATCCGGTCAGCGCGCTGGGCGTGGTGTTCGAGGTCTCGAGGGGTGGGGGGGAGGCCTCCCCGGCCAACGCGTACACGGACGCGAACGGGGCGGCGGCCACGAGCTGGATCGTGGGGGAGGGTCCGAACGTGCTGGACGCGCGGTTGGAGGGGCGGGACGACGTCGCGGCGGTGCGGTTCACGGCGCGCGGGGACACGGACGCGCCGCCGCCCGCGGAGGGAGAAGAAGGCGGATGCGGCTGCCGGGCCGGCGGGCGGCCGGCGGCGCTCGGGCTGCTGGTTGGAATCCTCGCCGTCGGACTTGGTCTTGCGCGCGGGCGGCGTCGCCGGTAACCCCCCCCACCGGCGCCTGGGGGCGCCGGCAAGGCCACGGGGCCTGGCAGGGCGGCTCGAGGCGCGACTGAAGCTGCGTGGGGGTCGCAGCGTCCGAGGAACCGCCGCACGGAGTTTGTCGTTGCGGCGGGGCGGCGCGCGCCGCACAATGGGCCGGAGAAGGAGGGACGGAAGCATGAAGCGGATCCTGGTCTTGGCGGTGGTCCTGGGAGCGGCGTCGTCGTGCATCTTCACGAACGACGACAGCAGCAACCCGTGCGCCGGAGTCTACTGTCCCGCGGGGCAGTACTGCTCGGGCGGGCTCTGCTACGACGACCCGTGCGACCCGAACCCGTGCCCCTCGGGACAGTACTGCTCGGGCGGTCGCTGCTACGACGACCCGGCGACGTGCGATCCGCCCTGCGGGGCGGGCTACACCTGCGTGAGCAACACGTGCCAGCCCATCGCGGATCCCTGCAACCCCAACCCGTGTCCGGCCGGCTACACCTGCTCGGGCGGTCGCTGCTACCCGCCGGCCGACCCGTGCATCCCCAACCCGTGCCGCGCGGGCGAGGTCTGCCTCGCAGGCGCCTGCTACCCCGCGGCGGATCCGTGCAACCCCAACCCCTGCGGCCCCGGGCAGTGGTGCGTCGATGGCTACTGCTACGGCGAGGGCTCGTCATGCGATTTCGCGAACGACCAGGACTGCGTGAACGTGGCGCAGGCGTGGTGGTGCAGTCCCGACGGGCACGTGTACGTGAACGATTGCACGGTGCAGTGCGCGGGGCTCGGGATGCCCTACGCCTGCTGCGGCTATGACCCGACGCGCGGCGACGACGCGTGCTTGTGCTGCGCCGAGGCCGACTGTTCGGGCTTCACCTGCTACGGCGAGCCGGTGGATCCGTGCAACCCCAACCCCTGCTCGCCGGGCCAGTGGTGCCACGAGGGCTACTGCTACGGCGAGGGCTCGTCGTGCGACTTCATCGACGACCAGGACTGCATCAACGTCTCGCAGGCCTGGTGGTGCGCCGAGGACGGCACCGTGCGGTTGAACGACTGCGTGACGCAGTGCGCCGGACTGGCCCCGTACGCCTGCTGCGGCTTCGACCCGTCGCGCGGCGACGACGCGTGCCTCTGCTGCACGGACGTGAGCTGCGGCGGACTCACGTGCCATCCGTAGCGACCCCGCCCCCACGTCCCGCAGGGTAGAAGACCTCGTTGCGACCGGCGGCCGGCCGGCCGGGCGCGACGCCGCTTGACTCCGGACGACCCTTGGGGCAAAACCATCCCTTCACGGCCCCGATGTGGGGGGCTCGGAGGAGAGGGAACCATGAAGTACACGAAGTTCGCGGTGATCGCAGGAGGAGTGCTGGGACTGATCGCCTTTTTCATGCCGTTGATCCACGTCAAGCAGAATGGATTCGAGGGCAAGGCGAGCGCGTTCGACGTGATCAAGGGGTTGAGCGCGGCGGAGGATGCCGCGAGCACGGGAGAGGGCGTTGCGGCGGGCCTGGGGGAGACCGACGCGGCGCGCCTCGCGGGCGACGTCAAGGAAGGCGCCAACACCGCGAAGTGGATCATGTACATCCCCTTCGTGCCGTGCGCGTTCTTCGTGCTGTTCGGCGGACTCGGCCTCCTGCGGCGCTACGGCCGGCTGCTGGGCGTGGGCACGCTGATCTTCGGCCTGATGGGCCTGGGCTTCTGGGCGCTCCTCCGGGCCGCGGCCAAGGAAAGCGGCGTCGAGGATTCCCTGGGCAGCGGCGTCTCGATGCTGCTCGTCAGCTACCTGCTCGGAACGCTCGGCGGCCTCGTCGCCCTGATCAAGCCCGAGCCCAAGGTGGCACCCGCGCCCGCGGCGCCCGTCATGCAGCAACCGCGCGCGTAGTTGGCCAGTAGCTGGTCGCTGGTAGCTGGTGGTGAACAACCAGCGACCAGCCACCAGTCGCCAGTCGCCAGCCGGATTCCCACCACAAGCCACCAGCTACCAGCCACTAGCCGGTTTCCAGCCGCCAGCCGCTGCCAACCAGCTACGAGCCACGAGCTACTAGCCGATCGCCGCCGGCTTGCTGTATCCTCCCGCGGCAGCCGGAGGCGAACAGCAATGCGCGGGAACATCCTCGGGATCGCCGTGGCCCTCTCGCTCGCGTCGGCCGCTCGACCGGTCGCCGCGCAGGAGCCGGGGCCGCAGGAACAGGTGGAGAGCCTGCTCGAGCAGGCGCGGCAGGCGTACGAGCAGAACCTGGACATCATCGCCGCGCAGGCGCTGGTGGATCAGGCGCTGGCCGTCGTCGTGGAGTATCGCGGCGCGGGTCCGCTGGCGGCGATGGCGTACGGCATGCGCGGCGTCATCCACCTCTGGGTCGGCGAGACGGCGAAGGCGGACGAGATGTTCCGTCTCGCCCTGGCGCAGGATCCGAACCTGCAGCTTCCCGAGGCGTGGTCGGGGCCGGACGTGGAGCGCGCGTTGCGCGCGGCTGCCCAGCCACCGGGGACGAGCCCGCCTCCTCCCCCGCCCCCGCCCCCGGACGGCGGCAATCCGCCGCCGCCTCCCCCTCCCCCGCCGCCTCCGCCGCCGACGGACCAGATCCCGATGACGCGGCACACCCGCGTGACGGAGCAGCTCTGGAACCGGCCGGTGCCGATCTACGTCGATGTGAACCCCGCCCTGCGCGTCGGCGGCGTGTACCTCTACTACCGGACGGACAGCGACACCGGGTTCCAGATGATCGAGATGGGCCGCTTCGGGCCGGGCTACTACGTCGAGATCCCGTGCACCATCATCCAGCCCACGCGCTGGTTCTACTACATCGCCGTGGTCGACGCGTCCGGGGGGGTGGCCGGGGGCGAGGCGAGCGCGGAGCGCCCGTACGAGATCACGATGACGCCGTCGCTTTCGGGCACGGCGCCGACGCGTGCCGACGGGAGCTCGGTCCCGTCGTGCGGGCCGAACGGGGAGCCGCCGGAGCGCGGGGGCGACTGCCCGCCCGGGATGAGCTGCGGCGGGGTGATCTGCGAGCGTTCGTGTGCGCTGGCGGAGGACTGCCCGTACGGGCAGGACTGCATCCTGGGCTGCTGCAAGGAGCCGGTGGAGATCGAGGAGCCCGACGAGCCGACCGACTGGTCGTCGTTCGCGGACTACGAGCGTCCCGGCATCGGGCTGTGGCTGCACCTGGGCGTGGGCGTCGGCATCGGAATCCTCCCCGAGGGCACGGTGAAGGAGCCGCGCTGGTTCACCGACCTGGCGGGCAGCTCGTGGTACGGGCCGGACGACGCGGCGCGCGGGGGCTTGACGCCCGACGATCGCCAGACGGCGCCGGTGGCGCTGGGCATGTCGCTCTCCGGTTTCGCGATGCGGCTGGGCATCGGGTACGACATCCTGCCGTTCCTGTCGGTCGAGCTGAACTACCGTTTCGGCGCCCCGTTCGACATCGACGACTCGAGGTTCCCGTGGCTGGTCGAGGCCCGGATCGCGTGGTGGTTCCTGACCGGCCCGAAGCATGCCGTGTCGGCGTACGTCGGGGGCGGCGCGGGGCTTCTGACGCACATGGTCTCGCGGGTGGTTTTCGCGCAGAACGCGCCGGGCGACCCGCCCTCCAAGGTCTACGAGCCCTTCTACCGCATGTCCGGCTACGGTGCCGTGGCGCTTGGGGGCCAGTACCGCTACTTCCTGACGGACATGTGGGCCATCGGGGCGGAGCTGGCGATGAACGCCATGTTCGGCTCCTCGATGAACGCCTTCTCCTGGAACTTCGACGCGCTGTTCGACGCGACGGTCGCCTTCTAGCCCGGCCCGACCATCAGGGCGACGTCGGAGATCCGCGCCCAGGGCAACGTCCGCAGCGCGGCCAGCCAGCCGGCGCACGTCATGGTGCGGACCTCGTCGCCCAGGGGGAAGTACCGGCTGCGGCCCTTGGTCAGGTCGAAGAACAGCGACACGGGCCGGCTCCCCACCTCGTCCCGCAGCACCCGCAGGCAGCGCTCGACCCGCGTCTTGCGCAGGAAGACGAAGAGCGGTTCGGGCCGGCGCGCGACGAGCCGGAAGCGCCGTTCGCCCCGGCTGTCGGGCGGCACGTCCAGGAAGAACGCGAAGCTGAACGCGTTGGTGTCCAGCCGCCACTCGATCCCGCTGAGCGAGAGCATCGTGGTGAGGCAGGAAGGACCGGGGCGGGCGACGATGCGGACGCCCCGTTCGCGCAGCGCGGCGACGACCCAGGCCCCGGGATCGACGAACGCCGGGATGCCGCCGGAGGCCATCATGCCGACGTCCTCGCGCCGCAGGACGGCGACGAGCCAGTCGAGGAACCCCGGATCGGGCGTCTCCGGGATCGTGCGCAGCTCCTTGGCCGCGGGGTCGACGCCCCGGAGCCGGCGCAGCTCGTGCCGGGCGTTGTCGACGGACTCCACCAGCAGCATGCGCAGGCGGGTGACGTCGGCGACGACGCGAGCGGTAACGTCGGCGCCGTGGCCGATGTGCCAGGGCAGGAGGTGCAGGCAACCCGCGCGGGCACGGCGGCGGGGCGGGCTCGCGGGGGGACGCTTGGTCGGCATCGCGGGATAGCACATCACGGCGGGGGTGCGGGTGCAAGGCGGAGGGCGTGTCCCGCAGGGTCCCGCCAAAGTCGGTCCTGCGGCCTCTGCGACTCTGCGACTCTGCGCGAAATTCGGGGCGCGGAACCTCGCGGTGCCCGCGCGACACCCCGCCACGGCGAGAATGGCGAAGCCCCGGTGTGTCCGGAGAATCCGGGCCTCCTTCCACGGTTGACCTTCGGCGCCGGACGGGAGATCCTCCCCCGCCATGTCAACCGTTCCGAAGAACCACGCATCGGCCGGCGGGAGGAACGCAGGGCGAGCGCATCCGCTCTTGCGTCTGTTCGACTTCGTGGACCCGATGGATCTGGCGAGGCTGTTCAACCCGATCGAGGTGGCGAAGATCGGGATCAATCTGGCGACCGGCCGGCACCGCACGGCCGACGGCACGGATCCGGGCGAGCGCGATCCCGCGTTCGTGGAGGCGTTCGTCGACTGGTCGCGGTGGGTGGGGGAGAACTACTTCCGCTCGGAGATCCGCGGAACGGCGCGCTTGCCGCCGACGGGTCCGGCCTTGATCGTGGGCAATCACAGCGGCGGACTGGTGACGCTCGACGCGCTCCTGGTCTGGGTGGCCGTGTGGGACGCCTTCGGACCCGATCGTTCGGTCTACGGGCTCGCCCATGACGTCGTGTACGACACGCCGTTCCTGCGCAAGTACGTCGGGCGCTTGGGGGTCCTGCGCGCCGGCCACGAGGGGGCGCACCGCGCGTTCGAGGCGGGCCACATGGCGCTGGTGTACCCCGGCTCCGACTACGACAGCTTCCGACCCTGGGGCGAGCGCAACCGCGCGGTGCTCGCCGGACGCAAGGGCTTCGTCAAGCTCGCGCTGCGGGAGCGCGTGCCGGTGGTGCCGCTGGCGAGCGTCGGGATGCACGAGACGCTGATCGTCCTGACGAGGGGCGAGCGGCTGGGCAAGGCGCTGGGGATGCACCGCCTGCTGCGCTCGAACGTCCTGCCCGTCGCGCTCGGGGTGCCGTGGGGCTTGTACACGCCCTACCTGCCGCAGTTCCCGCTGCCGGCGCAGGTCACGATCGAGTTCGGCGAGCCGATCCGCTGGGACTACCCGCCCGGCGCGGAGCACGACCCCGACATCGTGGAGCGATGCTACCGCGAGGTCGAAGCCGCGCTGCAGCGGGGGCTCGACGGGCTGGCCGAGGGCCGCATTCCCTTCCTGGGCCGCCCGCCTTTCCGGCGTGCTCAGCCGAACGTGAGGTCCAGCCGGTAGGAGCCTTCCGCGCCGCGGTAGCCGTAGACGTGGATCCGGTACCTGCGACCGGAGACGGTGGTCAGCGTGACGGCCTCGCTGTTGCTCGTGCCGTTGGACGAGCCGAGCACGGCGCCGGACTCGTCGGTGACCTCCAGATCGAGGTCGCCGTCGGCGTGGGTGAAGGAGAGGGTGACGGTGAGCGGCCGGCCGTCGCCCGTTACGGAGAACCAGTCGTCGTCGCCGCTGCAGACGGCGCCCTCACGGCTCCCGGCGGCGACGGCGGACGCCGCCGCCGGCGAGTCGTTGTCCTCGAAGGAGTCCTCGGTGCAGCCCGCGGGCGTGCTGCCGCCGAGCGAGCACCAGGCGGTCCAGTCGTGGGTCGCCTCCGTGTCGTCGGCATTGCTGCGCTGCGGGCACGCCTCGTCCTCGGACCACGGGACCCACTGGGCCGCGCGACCGGTCGCGGCGGCGTAGTCCGCAAACGCGCGGTAGGCGCCTGCCGTGCGCTTGAACACGACGGGGACGGTGCAGCCGGAGGCCTGGAGCGTCTGGGCGTAGTCGACGATGATGCGGTACATCTGGGCGTTGGTGCGGTTCCAGCAGCAGGTGGGCGAACGCAGGTAGTCCAGCTCGGCGAAGACGTAGTCGTCGAAGGTGCGGTACGTGCGGTCGACCTCCTCGCGGGTCTTTGCGAACTCGGCCTGCATCAGGACGTACAGCTCGTCGAACGCCGCCTCGCGCGCCTCGCGCGCGGAGCAGGAGGCTGGGTACTGCGACAGGTGCTGTCGTTTGGCCTGGATGACGCCGAGCAGGGTGTCGCGGCGCTGCTCGGGCGGAACCTCGCCCAGCAGGCCGGCGAACCGGGCGGGTCGGGCGGCGACGCGGTCGTAGTCGCGATCGTTGATCCAGCTCGCCTCGTCCGCGGCCATCCAGGCGTTGGTCCAGAAGCCGCCGACGTTCTTGGCGACGCGGAAGCGCTTCAGGCCGCCGCCGATGTGGGAGTAGATCTCGCCGGAGGAGTTCGTCGACGGTCCCCCGCCCTCGTCGTTGGTGAAGTTGCGCTTCGTCTCCGCGGAGGTCTGCCAGGCCGGCTGCGCGGGCGGGAGGTTGCCGTAGACGTCCTCGGCCTCCAGCTGCCCGTCCGCAAGCCGCTCGGCGCGGACGACGACCATGGTGTGTCCGCTGCCGTTGCGCGCGCGCCGGAAGAGCAGGAAGTCGCCGGTGCGCAGCGCCTCGGGGACGAGGTTGAACGTGTTGAGCGAGTCGGCGAGGTTGGCGGAGCCCATGTAGATGAGGACGAGGCGGATGAAGTGTCCCGCGCGCTTGTTGAGGTGGATTTCGTCGAGGTAGGCGCCGGTGCGCAGGCCGGGGCCGAGGAAGGTCTGCTCGTCGCCGGTCTGCACGCCGCGGGCCCGCAGGGCGGAGTCCTTCGGCCAGGAGCGATTGTAGTCGGCCGGGGCCATGCTCGAGTGGTCGCGGTAGTCGCGGGCGAAGCGGGGCATGCCGTTCCAGTTGCCGGACGCCGTGCGGATGCCGAAATGGCCGAAGTACACGCGGCGGCCGGCGTCGTAGCCGACGAGGTAGAAGGGGAGCTTGTACCAGGCGGCGAAGGAGGCGCGCAGGAGGATGGCGGTGTCGGCGCAGTCGAGCTTGGGGGCCGGGAGGGTCTTGCCCCAGGGGGTGGTGAGCTGGAAGGTGTCGCCCCAGGTCGTGACGGAGGGGGTCTTCTGGAGCGACCCGATCCAGCGGGCGTACTTCTCGTCCCAATTGAGGCCGCTGTTCTCCGCCCAGGCGATGCCGGCGCGCCGGGCGTTCGCGGTGTCGCGGTCCTCCCACTGGTTCTCGACGACCCAGGCCTGGGTGTCGACGTAGCTCCCGGTGGCCGAGAGGCCGGGGACGCCGGCGCTGTCCTCCTTGCCGAGCAGCTCGCCGGGGAGCAGCTCGTCGGCCTCGTCGAAGGCCGCGGGGTCTTCGGCCGAGCAGGCGGCAAACGCCGTGGCCAGGAACGCGATTGCGAGGGAGCGCGTCATCGTTTCACCTCTTGCCGGAAGGTAGCGGATTGACGGACGGACGGCAAACGCGCGAGGGGACCTTCGCGCAGGGGCGCAGAGACGCAGAGGCGCAGAGGGGGACGGGGGTACTCACGGCTGCGGAGTGCCGAGGCCGACGGCGGGGCCGATGCCGGCGAAACGCGCGAGGGTGCGGAGGTGCTCGCAGCCGTGCATCGGGTCGGCGGCGCACTTGCGGCCGAAGCTCTGCCGGACGTCGCCGAAGGTGAGGTGCTCCTCGGTGAGGGAAGCGAGGAGCAGGCACGCGGCGCTCGAGCCGTCCTCGCAGCCGGCGCTCGCGAAGCTCCGCGCGGCGTCCCCTTGGCGCAGCTCGACGCTCATGACGGCCGCCGCGGCACAGCCGAGCGGGTAGCCGGCGCGGCAGGCCAGGGCGTAGAAGCGGAGCGCCCGGCCCCGCTCGCCCAGGATCTCCGCCTCGACGGCGTGCGCGAGGCACACGCGCGCAACGCCGCCCAGGCAGAGCTCGAGAGCGAAGCGCGACTTGTTCTCCACCAGCGGCAGGCCGTGCTCGTCCCGTTCGATCCCGAGGAACGCGTCGCGCCGCGCCGCGTCCTGCAGCTCGGGAGTCGGCCAGTCGAGGTTCGCCTCGGCGTCCGGCTGGGCGAGGCAGCCGAGGAAGGACCCGGTGTCGCACGACTCGGCGAACATGCGTGCGGCGCCGGCCTGGTCGCCGGCGTCGAGGCGCCGGAAGGCGTCGACGGCGCATGCCTCGGGCAGCCCCGACGCGCAGACGGATCGATTGGGCGCGCGGGTCGGCGGCGCCGCCTGGATCGACAGGAAACGGGTCGGCGAGGACCGGGCGGGGCGGCGCGCTCGCGCCGAGCCGCCGGGCGGTGCGCCGGCCAGGACGGCGAGGGTCACGGCCGAACCGCAAAGGGCGAGGCCGGCCAGGACGGGCAAAATCAGGGACTTCCAGGTCTTCCGTGCGGGTTCCATCGGTTGTCTCCTTCGCGCCGGGGTTCTTGTCGGCGGTCGTCCCGCCCGTCCGGCGCGGGCATCCATCGCGCGTGGATGGCTGAGTGTTGCGTGGCCGGGTCATCGAGGCTGGGGTCATCGAGGCTGTAGCGGAATCGGTCCGGACGTGTCACGATTCCGGCGAGCGGGCGGTCGGGGCGTCCGGACCGCCTGTTCGTGCCTTTTCCGGGCGGCGCCGCGCCGGGCGGCGGCCATGCGAGGTGGACATGAGGAGCGTCAGACGAACCGTGGTCCTTTTCGTCGCGCTGATCGCGCTCGTCGCCGGCGCGCCGGCCTCGGCCGCGCCGCGCTGGGAGCGGCTGAGCTGGACCGGGCCCACCGACACGACGATGACCGTGACGTGGACGGACGACGCGGCGGGAACCGGGCAGGTCGAGTACCGGCGGGCGGGCGATCCGGCGGCCACCGCCGTCGCGGCCGACGGCACGCCCACGGGCAGCGGGGATCTGGACATCACCTACACGGCGACGCTCACGGGACTGACGGCCTCGACGGGCTACGAGTACCGCGTGCAGTCGGGCGGGTCGTGGGGCGAGTGGTTCCCGTTCCGCACGGCGCCTCCGCCATCGACGTGCGAGCCGATCCGGTTTGCCGCCCTGGGTGACAATCGCGGTCAGGATCTCCTGGGCTTCTACATCCCGTCGCTGCAGTGGGACGACGTGGCGATCGCGGTGGCCGGCGAGGCCCCGCTGTTCGCGCTCGACACGGGCGACTTCATCTACGACGGCGCGGAAACCGGCCAGTGGCCGCCCGAGATGAACAGCACGACCCCATTGTCGCGCATCTCGCCGTTCTTCCTGGTGCAAGGCAACCACGACGACGGGCCGGGCGAGGGTCCCGGCGCGAACTTCAACAAGATGTTCAACTACCCGCTCGACGGCCCCGACGGCGTCGACGACTACTACCAGTTCGTCACCGGCAACGTCCTGGTCGTCGGGCTGTCGACGTACACGTACTCGATGGACGCGCAGATCGATTGGCTGCGCACTCTGCTCGAGGCGCACGTCTCGGACGTCGACTGGCGGGTGGTGTTCTTCCACACGCCGGTCTGGTCGAGCGGCGCGCACGGGAACAACGAGGACGACAAGACGCGTGCCGACCGGCTGGTCCCGCTCCTGGACGAGTTCGGGGTCGACCTGGTGCTCAACGGGCACGATCACGACTACGAGCGGTTCCACCCCTCGCGCGGCGGGTACGGCGGCGTGCCCCGCGTCTGGACGCCCCTGCCGCTGGACGGGGAGACGCGCGGGACGCCCGAGGGGACGACGTACATCGTGACGGGCGGGGGCGGCGCGCTGGCGAACCCGATCTTCAGCAGCCGGGTACCGGGCGCCGCGACCGGCTCGAACCACCTCAATTTCGTCCTGGCCGAGGTGGACGGCGGGACGATGCGCCTGATCGCGCGGGACTGCGGCCAGCAGCTCACGAGCTGGACCTCCGCGGACTGCTCGGGCGAGCTGGAGTCGATCGTGTTCGAGAAGGAGTCCACGGTCTGTCCGGCCGGGCCCGACGCCGACGCCGATGCCGATGCCGACGCCGACGCCGATGCCGATGCCGACGCCGACGTCGCGGAGGAGGCGGACGCCTCGCCGCCGGACGCCGTGCCCGACGCGCCGGCCGAGACGACGCCGGAGGCGGCCGATGACGTCGTGGCCGACGCGCCGGCCGAGACGACGACGCCCCCGACGGGCGGCGGCTCGGGCTGCGGCTGCCGCGCGACGGGAGGCCCGGGCGCGGGGCTCGTGCTCTTCGCCTTGGGCCTGCTGGGGCTGGCGAGGCGAAAGCGGTAGGGCCGGACGGATTTCGCGCAAAGGACGCAAAGGACCGCAAAGGGCGCAAAGAGAGGGGGCGGCGCAGGGGGGGGGAGGTGTGGGGCGTGTCGATCGCGACGTGGGTGGTGTTGGGCGCGTGGGCGGCGACGGTGGCGACGGGATGTCGCGGGAAGGTCGCGGCACAGGGGGGCGCGGAATCGGCAACGGCGCGGGTCACGGATGCCGCGACGGGAGACTTGGCGCCATCTCCGGAGGCCGGAGAGACGACGGTGGGTCGTGGGCCCGATCGGGCGGACGGAGCGGCGGAGGGAGACGTCGTGCCGCCGGCGGCCGAGGCGGGCGTGGCCGAGGTCGCGGAGCCGCCGGGCTGGCCGACGTCGGAGCCGTGCCGGCAGTCGGCGCGGAAGGTTTTTGCCGATTACGCCAAGCCGATGAGCGTCGCTCCGACGCCGCCCGGCCCGGTGCCGGGCCTGACCACGACGACGGCGCTGGCGATGGACGAAGGTTGGAACACGTGCGTGGTGACGCCCGAGGGCGCGGCGGTGTGCTGGGGCGCCACGATCGGCGGGTTGCTCCGCGAGGATCCGGAGAACCACGACATCCCGGTCGCGGATCCCGAAAACCGCGGCCGGCCGATGCTTGTCGCCGGCTTCGCCGGCCTCGTTTCCATCCTGCCTTCGGGCGCGCCGCACGCCTGCGGACTGCGTGGGGACGGGACGGTCGGCTGTTTCGGCCTGAACCGCGACGGGCAGCTCGGGCGGCCGGCCTTCGAGCCGACGTGGAGCGACGTGCCGCTCGCCATCGAGGGGTTGCCGGCGGTGTTGTCGCTCGCGGTGGGCCATGCGTTCGCGTGCGCGCTGGTCGAGGGTGGGGGCGTCCTGTGCTGGGGGCGCAACGAATCGGGGCAGCTCGGCGACGGTACGCGCGCGTCGCGCCCGACGCCCGCGGCGGTGCCCGGCCTGGGTGGCGCGAAGGCGATTGCGGCGGGTCGCGAGCAGGCCTGCGCGCTGCTGTCCGACGGCACGGTACGGTGCTGGGGCGACATGCTGGCCACCCGCTGCCTCGATCCGTTCGTGTCGCCGACGCCGGTGCCGGAGCTGGCGGGCGTGATCGAATTGTCGGTGGGCTGGGACCTCGGCTGTGCCGTGCTCGGGGGCGGCGGCGTGCGCTGCTGGGGCGACGGCGAGGGTGGACAGCTAGGCAACGGCGAGTTGGCGCGAAGTTTCCTGCCGGTGGCCGTCGCGGGGATCGAGGACGCGGCGGCCGTCGAGGCGGGGGACGGGGTGGCCTGTGCGCTGCGGCGGGACGGCACGGTGGCGTGCTGGGGCAAGAACCAGTGCGGGCAGGTGGACGGCGGCGCGTCCGGGAAGGTCTACGTCGCGGAGCCGGCGGCGGTTCCCGGCGTGTCCGACGTGGTGGAGCTTGCGGTGGGCGGGATGCAGACGTGTGCGCGGCGCAAGGACGGCGCCGTCCTGTGCTGGGGCGCAACGACCCCGCCGCAGTTCTCGGCTTGTCTGCTGGCGTGGTAGCACGTCGGGCTGTGGTTACCGACTTTGCACGCACCCCACGGAGCGGGACCGTCCGGCACTCTTGGACGGGCCGCGGGTCAGGCGGGCTTCACCAGTCGGGCCATGTAGTGGGCGCTCCAGCGGCGGCAGCGGGATCGTTCGAGGACTCGCTCGAGCGGCTGCAGACGGCGGAGGAGACCCGCGGGGAGGAAGTCGGGGAGGAAGGTGAAGTAGTCGACGTCGGTTTGCCAGCTCGCCCCGACGACGGCCGGAAGTGCGTCGGCGCGCAGCCAGCGTTCCGTGCCCTCGTCGATACCGCGGATCAGGGGGAAGACGTAGCCCAGGTACAGGCGAAACAGCGGGTTGGCGGTGTTCATCTCGTGCAGGAAGAAGACGCCGCCCGGCTTGAGCACGCGGACCACCTCTTCCAGTGCCGAGCGCCGCTTGGTGTCGTCGACCATGTGGTGGAAGGAGTTCACGGCGTAGACGAAGTCGAAGCTGGCGTCGGCGAAGGGCAGGTGTCCGGCGTCGGCGACGGCCAGGCCGCACGGCACGCCGGATGGGCAGGTGCGACGTGCGTCGCCGGCGGTGTGTCCCGCGGCGGCGGCCTGTCTCGCGGCCCGGTCCACCCCCGCCATGCGACGGCCTTCGGCCGACATTCGCGCCAGGTGCCACCCCTGACCGCAGCCCAGATCCAACCCGCGCCCGGCGGGCGCGCCGAGCTCGGACAGCCTGCGGCGCATGAGGCCGACCTTGCGTTCGAGCAGGCGGTCGCGGACCCAGCCCGGCAGCTCCTCGTCGTAGCGTTCCGCCAGCTCGTCGAAGTGGTCCGGCTTGCGGCTGGCGCGGTAGAAGTCGGCGAGCCGGCGGCGGAAGGCGAGGAGCACGCCGAGGCCCAGGGCGATGACGAGCCAGATCGTGCCCATGCGGAAGAACCAGGTGCCGGCGATGGCGTCGAGCAGGGGGACGCCGTGGTCGCCGAGGCCGACGATCATGGCGGAGCTGCCGACACCGAGGCCGCTGGGGGCGCCGGTGAGGACGCCGAAGACGGTGCTGCCGGCGAAGACGTCGACGCTGGCGCCCAGCGAAAGGTCGAAGCCGGCGACCAGGCCCATGGCGAACAGGCCGAGCGCGGGGAGGAAGCTGACGACCAGCGACGAGAGCACGGCGGCCAGGAGCGTGCCGGGCTGGGGGAAGGGCGAGCTCCGCACGTTGCGGTAGATCGCGCGGAGGATGCCGTAGACGCCGAGCCACACGGCCGCGGCGATCGCGGCGTACAGCGCGTTCGCCCGCACGACGCTCAGGAAGAGGCACACGGCGAGGAGGTCCGAGGAGCGTTCGAGCAGCCAGATGGCGACGATGTCGAAGCGGTGGCGGGCGTAGCGCCGGCCGAGCATGACGACGCGGAGCAGCTCGCCGGCGTAGAACGGCGTGAGCACGGCGGGCGCGGCGGACGAGAGGTAGACGAGCGCGCTGTCCTTGGCGGCGAAGCGGGCGCCGGCGCGGCGGACGAGGAAGTGCCAGCGGGCCCAGCGCAGGGCGAGATTGACGATCGTCAGGGCGGCGACGAAGCCGAAGCCGAGCGCGAGGGCGGGGAGGTTCCGGGCCAGGTGTCCGGCGGCGTCGCGGTCGGCGAGCTGTTTCCACCAGTAGGCAGTGGCGCCGAGGCCGAAGGCGAGCGCGGCGGCGGCGAAGGCGATGAGCAGTCCGCGCGCCAGGGGCGACGGCTTCCAGCCGGTCGGCGTGGCGCCGCCCACCGCGGCCGGCATGCTATCCCTTGCCAAGCACGCCCCGGTAGGCGAGCCGCACGGCCCCGCGGAGCAGGTCGAAGGGGCGCGGCACCAGGCGCACGAGCCGCGACACCCGCCGGGGAGCGAGGAAGAACCGCAGGTGCGCTTCCTGGACCAGTCGCTGCAGCCGCGCGCGGGGGATCTCGTAGATCTCGAAGTTGGCCCGGTAGTAGTCGAACTGCCCGGCGTCGTTCACCATCTCCGGATGCCGCTCGCGGAACATCTCGTGGATGTCGGTGCCTTCGAAGGGCTGCACCACGAAGAAGTTCGCGGTGTGCAGCCGCGACGCCAGCGCGTAGTCGATTGTCGCCCGCATCTCGTCCTCGGTCTCCGTGGGGAAGCCGAGCATGAAGAAGCCGTGGCCCAGGATGTCGAGCCGATCGCCGATGCGGATCATCTCGCGGACCTTCCCGAGGTCGAGGTTCTTGCGGATCTTCTTCTGGAGCCGGGGCGAGGCGGTCTCGACGGCGTAGTTGATCTTGTACGTTCCGGCCGCGCGCGCCTTGACCAGGAACTCCTCGTCGATGCGGTCGCAACGCAGGCCGTTGGGGAAGGCGATGGCGATCCGCGGCCGGAGCTTCGCCAGCTCGTCGAAGATCTGCTTGGCGCGCGGCAGGTCGAGGTTGAACGAGTCGTCGATGAAGTGGATCTCGGCGATGCCGTGGTCGCGCACGAGGGTGCGGATCTCGCGCAAGACGTGCTCGACGCTGCGCTTGCGGAACGTCTTGCCGTGGACGTTGTGGCAGTAGGCGCAGCGGTACGGGCAGCCGCGGGTCGTCATCACGGACATGTAGTTCGGGTGCCGCAGGAAGTAGTTGAAGTTCGCGATCCCGAAGTACTTCGTCAGGTCCAGCAGGTCCCACGCCGGCAACGGCAGCGTGTCCAGGTCCGCGATGTACGAGAGGTCGCGGGCGGCGCCGGAGACCTCGCGCCCGCGGAAGAGCAGTCCCGGAACGACCTCCGCCCCGTCCCCGGGCGGCGGCTCGCCGGCGGCCACGCCATCGGCCAGCCGCAGGACGACCTGCTCGCCCTCGCCCACGCAGAGCGAGTCCGCCGCGGCCAGCTCGAACGTCTTCTCCTTCATCGACGAGGGGAACGGCCCGCCGAGCGCGATGTGGATCGCAGGGTCGAAGCGCCGCGTCGCCTCGACCAGCTCGGCGACGGTTTCCGCCTCGTACGAGAGCGACGAGAGGCCGAGCAGCCGGGGGCGGAAGCGGCGCACCTCCTCCATCACCTGCGGGGTCCCCAGGCGCTCGGGCCGCATGTCCAGGAGGCGCACGTTGCGGTAGCCGTGCTCGCGGAGCACGGCGCCGAGGTAGAGGATGCCGAGCGGCTGGGTGACGGTGTAGCCGGGAACGTCGCGCGCGGTGCGTACGAGGAGGATGGGGACGTCAGGGTGCCGGGGGGTGGGGTTCACGACGGGAGGAGGATACCGGTCGAGCGGAAACCGCGCAACCGGGAGGGGAAGGAAGGGAAGGGAGGGCGAGTGCGGGCAGGGAACAGGCAACAGGCGACCGGCAACCGGCGACGGGCGATGATCATTGCCGGCTGCCGGTTGCGTGTGGCCGGTTGCCTGTTCCTTCGGGGACGTGGTGGAACGTCCGGATCGAGTCGTTGGCCTGGAGGTGCGGGGGGTCGTGGTCAGTTGGTGGCGGCGCTCGCGCCGGCGGCGCCGGGCGTGCCGCTGGCTCCGATCGAGGGGCCGCCGCCGCCACCGCCGCCGCCGCCGCCGGACGAGGGGAATGTGTTGGTGGCGGCGCCGTAGCCGGGGGTGCCGGAGACGTAGATGCCGTACGCCACGCCGCCCGCGCCGCCGCCGCCACCACCGCCATGACCGCCGTTGCCGCCGTTGCCGCCGTAGCCGCCGTCGCCGGTGCAGAAGCTCGGGATTGCGGAGGACTTCAGTCCGCCCGGGGCGCCGGAGCCGCCGACGCCGCCCACGCCGCCGCGTCCGCCGTTGCCGCCGTTGCCGCCGAAGCTGCGGTAGATGGTGTTGCCGGTGAGGGTCGGCGGGCTCGCGGTGCCGACGACGAGGATGCCGAACGAGCCGCC
>JACRCZ010000020.1 GCA_016218765.1 Deltaproteobacteria bacterium
CCCTGCCCGCCGTCGCCGCCGTGTCCGCCGGGGGCCGTGATGATCTGCACGCCGTCCACGAGCGGACCGCGCGCGGCGCCCGGCGCGAGCCGGATGGCGAAGCCCACGGCGGCCCCGCCGCCTCCCGCCCCGTCCGCGCCCGGAGCGCCGCCCCCCCCGGCTCCGCCGCCGCCGCCCGAGCCGCCGAGCGCGTCGGTGTAGTCCGAGCCGTAGCTCACGATGGCGTCCAGGCCGTGGCCGCAGGTCCCGCCCCCGCCCCCGCCGCCGTCGCTCCCGGTCGTGCCGCTCTCCCCTCCCGGCGCCGACCACGTTCCCGACACGGCGTCGAACGTCCCGTCCGCCCGCGGGCAACCCGCACCGCCCACTCCGTCGCCGCCGCTCCCGCCCCCCACGCCGTTGCCGCCGACGCGCGGGAGCTGGACCGACACGAGACACAGGACGTCGGGGTTGCGCATGATCGCGTCGTACGTGGGCTCGCCCGCGGCGCCCGCGCCCGGGCCCGAGCCGTCCCCGGCGGCGGGGTTGGGCACGGCGTCGGCGAGCATCGCCTCGCGGTCACACACCTCGTCGACCTCGAAATCGTGGCAACCCGCGTTCCCGCACGGCTCTCCCAGGACGCAGCCCGTCGCCGGACAGACGGCATCGCCGCCGACCCCCCCGTCGACGGTGTTCCCCGTCCCGGGGCAGAACCGCCTGCCCTGCGCCCCTCCTGCCACGCGCCGGCCGCTGCAGTTGATCGAGCCCACCACCAGGCCGGCGCCGCCCGCGGCGCCCGCCGGCCCGTCCAGCTCGCGCAGCGACGTCAGGCCCCAGCGCGCCAGGTTCTGCGACGAGGACGCCCCGGCCGCCCCGTCCGCGCCGCGGCCGGCGTAGACGACCAGGTTCGCCACGTGCACCGCGTCCGAGCAGCCGTCGAGGTACACGGCCGTCGCGCCGCGCCCCGGCGCCGTCGCGGCGCTGCCCACGATCGTCAACCCGTCGACCTCGGTCCCGGCCGTCAGGTCGCGGCAGACGAGCTGCGGGACGCCGCCGGACGCCTCGTTCTCGATCACGACCGGGTAGACCGCGGGATCGCGGTCCGAGAAGTCCGGAGCGTAGCCGCCGAACAGCCCGACGCCGCCGACCAGCTCCACCGGGCCGGCGTACCGGCCCCAGGCGACCAGCACGTCCTTGCCCGCCGTCGCGGCACGCGCCAGCGCCGCCGGGATCGTGCGCATCGGCAGGACCAGCGTTCCGGGGTTGAGATCGCTGCCCGACGGCGTGACGAAGATGAAGGCGTCGGAGTCGTCGATCGTGCCGTCGCAGTCCGCATCGACCCCCAGCCGCCGCGGCGGCCACGTCCCGACCGTCCGCTCGCACTCGCACCCGTTGGCCTCGATGCCGTCCAGGTCGATGAAGTTCTCCGCGCAACGGACGTCGCACGCCGGCGGCGGTCCCGGCAGGCAGTCCGCAACCTGGTTCGGGAACGCCACGCACGGACGGTTGCACTCGCCGCAGTGGTCCGGATGCACGTAGTCGCCGCTCGGCCCCTGGAAATCCTCGTCCGTGCGGCCGTCGCAGTCGTCGTCCAACGCGTTGCACTGCTCCGCGAACGGCGTCACGCACGGCCCCAGCTCGCTCCCGTCGCAGAGCTGGCCGCCCTCGCAGGCCTGCCCGCCGGACGTCTCGAGCAGGCAGGCGAAGAGCAGGCCCGAGGTCTCCGCCGTGCAGCCGCAGAAGCCGCTGACCGGCCGGCACAACCCGCGCCCGTCGCCCGTCGGCGCGCACTCGAACCCTTCCGGGCATCCCGCGGCCGCCGAGCACGGCATCGCGCAGCGCCGCTGCCCGGACCCCGTCGCCAGACACAGCGCCCCCGCGGTCCAGACCTCGCACTCCGCGTCGCGCTCGCACGGCAGGCACAACGCGTCGACGTCGGGGACGCAGACCCCCGCGCCGCCCGGACGCAGCCCGGGCGGGCACGAGACCAGCTCGCAGCGAAAGCCCTCGCCGTCGTCGCGGCAAGCCGTCTCCCGCGCCATCGGGAACACCTCGGCGCAGCGCACGCCGCAGCCGCCGCAGTGCTCCACCATCGAGTACCGTCCGTCCTCGCCGACGAATCCCTCATCGACGAGTCCATCGCAGTCGTTGTCGACCCAGTCGCAGACCTCCGCCGTCCCGCACGGCTTGTTCTCGCAATCGCACCCGCCGAAGATCGCCACCACCGCCAGGAGGACCGCCGTGCTCGCGACGCGACCTTCTGCCTTGGCGTCCTTTGCGCCCTTGGCGTCCTTTGCGCGAACTTCCCGGCGCACGACGGCCGCGGGGTGCATCGAGGCCCCGCGCCGCCCGACACGCCTACTCCACCACCACATCGCGCTCCTCCCCGGTCGCGCCGTTCCCGCCCGGAACGGCGCCCCCGCCGCCCGCGCCGCCCGGTCCGCCCCGCCCGCTCGCCAGCACCGCCCCGGCCCGGATTGCCGCGGCCACGCCAGGGTCGGGCACGCCGCGCAGCAACACCCAGACGCCGATCGACGAGCCGCCGCAGCCGCCTCCCGCGCCGCCCGCGGGGCCGCCGTTGCCGCCCTTCCCTCCCGCACCTCCCTGTGTCGCCGCCGCCAGCGAGTCTTCCAGCTCCTCGCGCGCGCGGTTGCCGCCGGGCGCCCCGAGACCCCCGAGGCCGCCGTCGCCGCCGCCGCCGCCGCGACCGCCGTTTCCGCCGTTCCCGGCGACGATCTGGACCGCCTCGAAGCGCGGCACGGCAACCCCGAGCGGACTCGCACCGCCGTAGTCGATGACCATCCCCGCCGACGGCGCCCCCGATTCCCCCTGCGTCCCGGACTCGCCGCCGCATCCGCCCGCGCCGCCGCCGCCACCGCCGCCCCCGAGACCGTCGGCCCACGGACACTCCTCCTCGTACCAGTCCATCTGCGGCCCGCCGCCCGCGCCGCCGCCACCGCCGCCCCCGCCGGGCCCGCCGGCCGTGCCCGCGGTCGCGAGCGCCGGCGTCCACGTCTCGCCCGCCAACTCGCCCAGCGGATCCGAGCAACCGGTCCCCGCCGCACCCGGTGCGCCGTCCGCCCCGTTGCCCCCGTCCCCGGCCAGCTCGTACTCGGGAAGGACCTCGAACACGCCGCAGCACAGCCCCGGCGTGTCGCAGCCCACCGTGCCCGGCCCGTGGCTGTCATACGCCCCCGCGCCTCCCATCCCCCCCGGAACGCCCGAGCCGCCGGAGCGTCCACCGCCGCCGGAGCTCTCCGTACCATACGGATCGGGGCAGTCCGCCGAGCCCCCGACGCCGCCCGAGACATCGGTGCCGCGACAGGCGTTCGTCCCGCCCGCGCCGCCGTGCACCACGTTCTCCGCGCTCGACAGGCAATCGTGGTAGCCGCTCTCGACCGCCAGCCGCTGGGGATCCCCGGTCACCGGCGCCACGGCCGGAGCCGCGCCCGCCGCGCCGTTCGCGCCGTGCCGCCCCGCTCCGCCCTGCCCCGCGCGAATCCACACATGCGTCACCGTCAGCTCGGGTCCAGGTGCGTGCAAAAACGCCCCGAACGCCGGCAAGCCGCCGGCCGGCGCATCGGCGCCGCGGAACTGGATCCCGCCGACCTCCGTCGGCCGGATCCCCACGCCGTCCAGGACCAGCGCCGCGCCCCCCGGCGCCGCCGCCGCGTCGCTCGAGATCACCGCCGTGATGAACGCCTCGGGGACCAGCCCCAGATAGTCGTTGCGGTATCCGCCGTGCAGCCGTACCCCGTCCGGAAGGACGACCACCTCGACGTACGTGCCCGCCGCGACGAACACGTCCGGCGTGGGACGCTCGCCCTCGAGCTACTCGGCGGCGCGACGGACGGCCTCGCCGATGGTCAGGAGCGGGTAGAACGGCGAGCCGGGGTTCGTGTCCGCGCCGTCGGGAGCGACGTAGAGCGAGCGGAGGACGACGCCGTCGGCGCCGTCGCAGTTGAGGTCGAGGTCGGAGCCGAAGGCGCCGAACGGTCCGGCCATGTCGTCCACGTCCGTCACGGCGCATTCGCAGCCGTTGGCGATGTCGAGGTCGGCGTCGAGGCGATCGCCGACCTGGACGCCGTCGACCTCGTCCGCGCACAGGATGCGGCAGCGGGGAGCGTAGGGATCGCCGCCGCAGGTCAGGGTCATGCCGGGCAGCGAGGTCGCGGTGCAGTCGACGCCGCACTCGCCGCAGTTGCGCGGGTCGACGGAGTACACGCCCAGGTCGTCGCGGAAATCCTGGTCGGCCGTGCCGTCGCAGTCGTTGTCGATGCCGTCGCAGATGTCCTCGCGACCGGTGCACTCCGACAGGATCCCGTCGCGGCATTCGGCGTGGCCCAGGCAGGACTCGCCGTCGGGCGTCCGGAGGTCGCACGACAAGGCGAAGAAGCCGCCGGGCTCGCAGCGGCACGAGCCGCCCGCGGGGACGCAGAGCGCGTCGGTGCAGGTGTAGCCCGAGGGGCAGGAACGCGCGGCCGGCGCGTCCGGGCCGCACGAGGCGGAGCAGCGCAGCTCCCCGCCCAGCTCCACGCAGGCGCCGCCTTCGACGTCGCAGTCGCCGTCGTCGAGGCACTCGCGGCACAGGAGGTCCCACGGAACGCAGTGCGAACGGTCGCCGGTCGGGATGAAGCCGGGCTCGCACGCGAGCGCGCGGCAGGCCCAGACGAGGTCGCGCACGTTCTCGCACTCCGTCGCCGACGCGTGCTCGACGGCGCCGGTGCACGAGACGCCGCAGGCGCCGCAGTGCTCCATCACGTTGTAGGCGCCGCTGGCGGCGTCGCGGAATCCGTTGTCAACGACCCCGTCCAGGTCGTTGTCCAGGCCGTCGCACGACTCGGGCGCCGGGAACGGGACGTCCGGGCCGGGGGCGTCCGGGCGATCGAGGTCCGTTTTGGCGCCGCAGGCGCAGGCGAGCATCGCCCACGACAGCATCGTCGCGACGACCCCGCGCGCCCGGTTTCCCCGCAGCATGCCGCGGAGCATAGTGTGGATCCGGTCGCCGTGCCAGCGCGCACCATCTTGTGCGGCCACGGTCGTTGACAAGCGCGACGTCGAGACTTACCACTGCCCCGCTTCGGTGACGTGGGGATGGGCCCCGCGTCCAGAGGGGGGACCGGGGAGATCCGCAGAATCGTTGCGGTCGGCCTCAGTTCTCGTCGTCGAAGGAGGAGTCGTCATGAGGAACCGCGATCAGATCTACACCGAGATGACCAAGATGTTCGGCACGGTGCCCAGCTTCTTCAAGCTGGTCCCCGACAACCTGCTCGAGAACGAGTGGGAGCTGTTCAAGGCGATCCAGGTCAACGAGACCAAGATCCCCGGCAAGTACCGGGACCTGATCGGGCTGGGCATCGCCGCCGCCACGCACTGCCCGTACTGCGCCACGTTCCACACCGAGATGGCGCGCGTGAACGGCGCGACCGACGCCGAGATCGAGGAGGCCACCCACTACGCCAAGCAGACCACGGGCTGGAGCACCTACCTCCACGGCATGCGCGTCGACCTGGAGCAGTTCCGCCGCGAGGTCCAGCAGGTCGCCGAGCACGTGCGCAAGAACCGGTAGCACGGCCGCACGAGGCTCCGCCGCACGATTCCGGGTCGACCCGCGTCAGTTCCTGCCGCGATCGGGCAACATGAGACGAGGAGGTCAGCGATGATCCAACGTCGAGGGATAACCCGAGCACTCGCCGCAGCGGCCTGTGCGACCCTGTTGGCGGTCGGCGCGCCCGCGCACGCCCAGGGACAGGACCTGGACGGGTTCTTCATCGAGGTCCCCATGGGCCTCGGCACGCCGTTGGCAGAGGACGCCTACGAGACCCTGTACGACCCGTCGTTCTGGACCGGCGTCAACCTGGGCTGGCTCTTCGAGGTCGGCGGCGGCTCGGTCGCGATCGGTCCCGCCGTCGATATCCAGTACGCCTTCGGCAACGTCGAGGAGGACTGGCGGGAGGATGACGCGCGGGAGGATGACCTGTACCTCGGGAGGTTCCGGGCCATCGGCGGCGCCCGGTTCGTGGCGGCCGTCGGCGATGCGTACATCCTGACCCGCCTCGGACTCGGGCTCGACCTGGCCCACTCCTCCTGGGACTACTATCGCGGCGGAAGCAACCGCATCCAGGGCGACCACTCCGACCTGAGCCTCGGAGTGACGGCGGGCGTGGGAATGGGCTACCGCATCACCGAGCTGATCGGCGTGACCTTCCTGCTCGACCTGCCGATCGGCTTCCACGACGAGTCGGAGAGCTCGGCCTGGTTCCACTGGAACGGGGAGCTGATCGACCTGCTCCTCTCCGTGGCCGTCGACTTCTACCTGTAGCCCCGCGCCTACATCCCCGCCACGTTGAGCCGGTAGGCGCCGCCGGCGCCGAAGAAGCCGTCCACGACCACGAAGCTCAGACCCTGGGGCAGCGCGGCGGTCACGGACGAGGCGAGCGCGCCGGAGGCGCAGAGCGGGTTGTTGTCGTTGCACGCGAGGTCCGCCGCCGTGCACGAGCCGCCGCGCACGTAGAGCACGGTGTCGAAGAGCGTCGCGGCGCTGCAGGTCGAGAACGTCACCGACCGCGGACCGCACATCGGCACGTAGTACAGCACGTCGTCCGCCGTCGCGCCGCCGCACGTCCCGGTCTGGTCGTTGCCCGCCCCGGCGGTCGTGCCGTTGTAGTTGCCGTTGCCGGGGATGGCCGTGGCGCCCAGGCACGGCGCGTGCTGGAACCGCAGGGTGAAGCCGCCCGCGGCGCCGGCGTTCCAGCCGTCCACGACGACGAAGTACGTCCCGGCATCCAGCTCGCGCACGATCTGCGAGCGCAGCCCGCCGGAATAGGTGCGGCACTGGTCGTCGGCGCACGCCACCGCCGCGGCGGAGCCGCAGGCGCCCTGGCGGAGCTGGAGCACGCTGTCCCACGTGTTGCCGTCGACGGTGTCGATGTAGACCAGCTCCCGCGCGGCCAGGGTGAACGTGTACCAGACGTCCCGGCCGCCGGCGGCGGACGGCGTGCAGGAGTACGTGTGGTCGTCCGCGGCCGTCGCCGTGCTCCCGGTGAAGACGCCGCCGGCCGAGATGTCGATCGCGGCGGCGCAGGCGTCGTTGGCGGGCGGCGGCGTCGAGGAGACATCGACGTTCAGCACGTAGTTGCCGCGCCCGCCGGCGCCGGCACCGTCCACGATCACCCAGTAGCTGCCGGCCGCCAGATTGCGGAAGAAGCGTGCCTGTCCGGGCGTTCCGCCGGCGGTGTTGTCGTCGCACGCCAGCTCCGGCCCGGGGCACGAGCCGGACGAGTGCAGGTGCAGCACGGCGTCGTAGCTGCTGCCCACCGTGTCCATCGTGACGTCGGCCGCCACCGCCAGCGTCAGGCGGTAGACGACGTCCGGCCCGCCGGCGCTGGCGCCGCAGGTGGCCGTGTAGTCGCCCGTCGCGGCGCACGTCGCGCCGGTGAACGTCCCGCTCGCCGTGATCTCGATGGCCCCGGCGCACGCATCGTTGGTCGGCGCCGCGCCGAAGTCGCACGGGAGCCAATTGCACGCGCCGGCGTCGCAGAGCTGCGTGCCCGCGCAGCCGCTCACGGAACAGACCTGCGACGTCCCGGCGACGCAGGCGAAACCGTCGTCCGGCACGCCGTCGCAGTCGTCGTCCGCCCCGTTGCACGCCTCGGCCGGTGCCGTGCAGGCCGCGCCGGAAGGCGCCGCGCAGGCGTCCGTGCAGACGCCGGAACCGCTCGAGCCGCAGGTCGTGGTGCACGACACCGCGGCCCCGCGGACGCAGCCGAAGCCGTCGTCCGGAACGCCGTCGCAGTCGTCGTCCGCGGCATTGCACACCTCCGCCGGCGGCACGCACGCCGCCGGATCGGGGGCGACGCAGGTCGCCGAACAGGCGCCGCTGCCCGCCGTACCGCACGCCGTCGTACACGCGACCGCCGTCCCGGCCGCGCAGGCGAAGCCGTCGTCCGCGACGCCGTCGCAGTCGTCGTCGACTCCGTTGCAGACCTCGGCCGGCGCGACGCACGCGGCGCCCGCGGGCAGGGCGCAATCGAGCGTGCAGGTGCCGGTCCCCGCCGAGCCGCACGTCGTGGTGCAGCTCGTCGCCGTCCCGCGCCGGCAGGGGAAGCCGTTGTCCGGCGCGCCGTCGCAGTCGTCGTCCGCGCCGTTGCAGACCTCCGCCGGCGGCACGCACGCCGCACCGGCCGGAAGCTCGCACGCCGCGGAGCACACGCCGCTGCCCGGCGAGAGGCACGAGGTGCGGCAGGTCACGGCGGCGCCCGCCGCGCACGCGAAACCGTCGTCCGGCACGCCGTCGCAATCGTCGTCGGCGCCGTTGCACGTCTCCGGCGGCGACGCACAGTCCGCCGCCGGCGGCAGCGCGCAGTCCCCGGTGCACGTCCCCGTGCCCAACGCCCCGCACGCGGTCACGCACGCGGTCGCCGCGTCCCGGACGCAGGCGAACCCGTCGTCCGGCGCGCCGTCGCAGTCGTCGTCGGCCCCGTTGCACGCCTCCGCCGGAACCAGGCACTCGAACGCACAGACCGCCGTGCACGACAACGTCCCGACCGTACCGCACGGCGTGTCGCAGACGCCGTCGTAGACGATCAGCGGGTCGCACTCCTCGACGCCCGCCTGCTCGAAACCGTCGCCGCATCGCGCGGCGACGCACGTCGTGAGGCACGCGTCGCCGTCGTCGGCGTTCCCGTCGTCGCACTCCTCCCCCGCATCGATCACGCCGTCGCCGCACGCGCCGCCGGGGCTGCAATCCGGCTCGCAGCCGTCCCCCGGGACGTCGTTGCCGTCGTCGCACGCCTCCCCGGGATCCGTCACGCCGTCCCCGCAGCGGAACCGCACGCAGCTCGTCCGGCACGCTCCCGGCGCCGTGTCGCTGTTCCCGGCACCGTCGTCGCACTCCTCCACGCCCTCCACCACCCCGTTGCCGCAGACCGCGCCCTCCGGGACGCAGTCGGCCGCGCAGCCGTCGCCGTCGAGGTTGTTGCCGTCGTCACAGCCCTCAGCCCGGTCGATGACCGTGTCGCCGCACCAGGCCGGAACGCAGGCCGTGCGGCAGGCGTCGGGCCGCGTGTCGCTGTTGTCCGGACCGTCGTCGCACGCCTCGCCCGGACCGACGACTCCGTCGCCGCACGAGGCCAGGACGCAGGTGTTGCGACACGCGTCGCCGTCGTCGAGGTTCCCGTCGTCGCAGCTCTCGCCGCTGTCGGTGACGCCGTCGCCGCAGTGCGCCAGACGGCAGTCGGTGCGGCACGCGTCGCGGCGCAGGTCGCTGTTGCGCGACCCGTCGTCGCACTCCTCGCCCGTGTCGCGCGTCCCGTTGCCGCAGCCCGCCGGGACGTCGCGCCCGTCCTCGCGCACGTCCCCGACCCAGTCGCAGTCGTAGCACCACGCATCCCCGTCGTCGTCCCCGCCCGTCCGCCCGCCGCATCCGGCGGCCAGGGCGACGGAGACGATCGCCACGGTCGATCCCAGTACGAGACGTCGCTCCCTGATGGACATGGCGCGCACCTCCATGCCTCCCCGCCCCCTGGGAAGCTGTCCCGGAAGCGTGACCGAACGCCGGCCGGACCGCAAGTCCGGCGCTCCTGGTGGCGCGAAACCCCACCCGCCCCCGGCGCACCGCAAGCCTCACTTCAACCGCAGCAGGCTGACCCCGTCCCCGCCCTCCCCCGTCTCGCCGGGACGCCACTCCGAGACCAGCGGGTGCGCGCGCAGCTTCTCGCGCACGGCCTTGCGCACGGCACCCGTGCCGTGGCCGTGGATCACCCACACCGTCCCGGCCTCGGCCTGGAACATCCGGTCGAGCTGCTCGTCCAGCCGATCCAGCGCCTCGTCCACCCGCAACCCGCGCAGGTCGATCGTGTTGGCCTCCGTCCGCGGCAGCCACACGTCCGCCGCGGCAGCGACACGCCTCGCCGCCGAAGCCGATGCCTTCCCGCCCTTCCCGCCCTTCCCGCTCTTGTCCCCGACGCCCGGGCCCGCCCCTTCCCCGATCAATCCCCGCTTCACCCGGCGCAGGTCCCCGAACCCCACGCGCGTCTTCACCGAGCCGAAGGCGACGACGGCCTGGTCCTTCGCGGTGTCGACCAGGATCCCCTCCCGCCCGACGGAGACGACGTACACCGTGTCTCCCTCGGCGTAGCGCTCCGCCGCCACCGCTTCTCCCGGCGCCTCGCCGCGCAGCGCCGTCTCCACGGGACCTGCCGGCCCGAGCTTCTCCGCGGCCTGCTCCACCTTCTCCTCGACCTTGCGCACGACCTCCGCGGTCGGGCGGCGCGTCTCCCGCAGGTACTTGCGCGCCGTGCGCAGCTCGTCGCGCAGCGCGTGCACCTGGCGCCACAACCCGGCCACCTCGCCGCGGATCGACTCGTGCTCCCGCTGCCGCGCCTTCGCCAGCTCCTCGACCAGCCGGGCGCGCTCGGCCTGGACCTCGCGCTTCTCCGACGCCGCGTCCGCCGCGTCGCGCTCGGCCCGCGCGTGCAGCTCCGCGATCCGCGCAAGGCGTTCCTGCGAGTCCAGGTACGCCTGCGGCAGCTCGCCGCGCGCGTCGGCGACCACCTCGCGCGGCAGGCCGTAGTGCGCGGCGACGAGCAGCGCGGCGCTCGTCCCGACCTCGCCGCGGTGCAGGCGGTACGTCGGCTCCAGCGTGGACGGGTCCATGCCCATCGAGGCGCGGTGGACGCGCGGGTCGCGATCGGACAGCCGCTTGAGCGGCTCGTAGTGCGTCGTGACCACCGCGGCCACCCCCGCGGAGACCAGGTGCCGGGTCACGGCGACGGCCAGCGCGGCGCCCTCCGCCGGGTCCGTTCCGCCCGCCAGCTCATCGATCAGCACCAGGTCGCCGGGGCGCATGGCGCGCAGCGTGCGCGACAGGTGCGACACGTGCGCGGAGAACGACGACAGCGACAACGCCAGCGACTGCTCGTCGCCCAGCTCGCAGAACACGCCCCCGGTGAGCCGGATGCGCGCGGCGCGCGCGGGCACGGGCAGTCCGGCGTGCGCCAGCAGGACGCCCAGGCCCAGCGTCTTCATCGCCACGGTCTTCCCGCCCGCGTTGGGGCCGGCGACCACCAGCGCCTCGCCCGGCGCAATCGCGATGTCGTTCGGCACGACCTCCGTGCCGCCCAGCGCCAGCAGCGGATGCCGTGCGCCGAGCAGCTCGTGCCCGCCCTCCTCGACCAGCTCCGGCAGCACCGCGCGCAGCTCCAGCGCCATGCGCGCCGCGGCCAGGCGATGGTCCAGCGCAACGAGGCCCTCGAAGACGACGCGCAGCGCGCCGGCGGTCGCCTCGACCGTCCGCGACAGCTCGCGCAACAGCCGCATCGTCTCCCGCCGCTCGGCCGCCTCCAGCAGCCGCACCGCGTTGACCTCGCCCACCACCTCCCGCGGCTCGACGAACACCGTGGCGCCCGAGCCGCTGTGGCCGTGGACGATGCCCGGCACGCGCGACTGCGCCTCGACCTTGACCGGCATCACCGGCCGGCCGTCGCGCTCGGTGACGTAGCGATCCTGCAGGTGGTCGGACAGCTCGACCGTCAGCTCGCGCAGCCGCCGGTCGACCCGCTCGCGGGTGGCGCGCGTCTCGCGCCGGATGCGAGTCATCTCCGGCGACGCCTCGTCGCGGATCGTCGCGTCCGGGGCGACCACGGCATCGACGTCGGCGGCGAGACGCACGAGTGCCGGCAGATCGGCGTCCTGCCCGTCGCGCGAGAACAACGCGGCCAGCGCCGGCAGCCGCTCGGCCCGCAGCAGGATCGGCCCGGCCGCGGCACGGGCGAGGTTGGCCAGCGCGGCCAGCGCCAGCAGCGCCGCGGCATCGAGATCGGCGCTGCGCGCCGCACGCTCGATCGCCTCGGCCACGTCGGGCAGCGTCGCCAGCTCCGGCGGCCGCAGCCCGGGGTCGTCGTCGCGGTCCCCCGCCGCGAGCAGCCCCATCGCCTCCCCGACCTCGGCCAGGCGGCACCGGATCGCGCCCGTGCTCCCCGGCCAGCCGAAGCCCTCGCGGCGCGACGCCGCCGCCGGCGAAGCGCACCGCGCGACCAGCGCGTCCAGCACCGCCGGCCACTCCAGCGCCCGCAACGCCGCCGGCTCGAACCCCGCCTGCCCTCTATCGGTGTCCATCGGTGTCCATCGGTGGTTTCTTCCCTCCGGACCGGCTACTATAGCGGCCCATGAACCGGAAACAACGGGCAGCGGGGGGGATCGGTGTCGCGGCGGGTCTCACCCTCGCCGCGTGGACCGCGGCGGGCTGCTTCCTCGACCTCGCGGGGACGCCCGGCGGCGACGCCTACCTCCCGGACCGCCGCGATACCCCGGACGCAACGCCCGACGCCGACGTCGCCCCGGACGAAGGCGAGGACGACGCGGACTCCGAGCTTCCGGAAGGGAGCTGCCTGACCGACCGCGACTGCGGGGACACCACCTGCGCCGACGGCAGCCTGTGGTGCAACGCCGGCGCCTGCGAGGCGCTGCCGCCCATGACCTGCCCCGAGGACGGCGTGCGCTGCACCCGCAACTACTGCTCCGTCACCTCGCCCACCACCAGCTCCTGCGTCCGCCAGGCCGCCAGCTCCTGGTGCCCCGCCGGCTGGACCTGCGACCAGGACGCCGGCTGCGTGCGCCGCGACCGCGCCTGCACCAGCGCCGGCGAATGCGACGACGGCGTCGCGTGCACCGAGGACCGCTGCGTCCCGGGCCTCGGCGTCTGCGGCAACGACCCCATCGATGCCGACGGCGACGGCGTGGGCGACCAGGGCTGCGCCGGCACCGGCCGGCTCGGCGACTGCGACGATGCCGACCCGGAGATCAACCCCAACCACCCCGAAACCTGCCGGAATCTCCGGGACGACGACTGCGACGGCGTCACCGACTACGCGGACGAGGACTGCGCCGGCGCCCTGGACAACGACCTCTGCGCGGACGCCGTGCCCCTCGTGCTGGGCGTCCCCACCCTCGTCGCCGTCTCCGGCGACCTCACCGGCTACGGCCACGAGTCCGGCTCGGCCTGCGGCGGCGAGGGACCCGATGCCTTCTTCCGCGTGACCCTCGACAGCGAGCGCCGCCTGGTGCTCGACACCGCCCACGCGGGGCTGGACACGGTGCTGACCGTCCTTCGCGACTGCGACGGGGACGAGGTGCTCTGCAACGACGACCGCAGCGACGTGCCGACCGCCGGGTCGCGCGTGGAGCACCGCCGCCTCCCGGCGGGCAGCTACGTGATCGCCGTGTCCGGCAAGACCGCCGCGGACGCCGGCCCGTTCGCGCTGCACTACGCCGTCCTGGACCTGCCGCCGGCCGCGACGTGCTCCGATCCGATCGACGCGACGGACGGCGGCACGTTCGCCGGCTGGCTGACCGACGAGGGCATCGATGCCGGCTCGTGCGCGCTCATCCGCACCGGCGTGGGCCGGCAGGAGCGCTTCGTCGCCCACGTCGCCGCTCCCGCCGACCTGTGGGTCAGCACGGCCGGCACGAGCTTTCCCACCGCGCTCTACCTGCGCGCCGGGAGCTGCACCTCGATCGACGAGCGGGAGTGCGTCACGGGCGAGGCGTGGACCGGCGCGGTGCTCCACCCGGGCGCGGGTTGGTCCGGCGACGCCCACATCACGCTCGACTACCTGGCCCCCGGCCTGGACGGCGACCCGGGCCAGCCGTACCGGATCGAGATCAATCCCTGACGCGCGGGACTACTCCGGCACCGCGATGAGGTTCAGGCCGCCGGGGTAGCCGTACGACACGTAGGCGTCGAAGCCGTAGACGACGAGGCCGAAGGGCAGGCCGGGACGGCCGGTCGTGGTATCGATCGAGCGGATCTCGTGCACGCCGTCGTTCTGCAACCCGTCCTCGACGTCCCGCGGACCCAGGATCTCGGGCTGCGACAGCGGGCAGCGGTAGATGTGGTAGGTCGTCGGCGTGTCGACCTCGTCGAACAGCTCGGTCATCTGGCAACTCCGCGGCAGCGGCTCCTTGTCGAACTCCAGGAACGCGCCCGCGTGCGCGGCGATGATCAGGTAGTCGAACGCGTACAGCTCGGGCGTGAGGAAGACGTAGCTCGACCGCCACTGCTCGACCGGCGGCACGAGGATGAACGCCGGATCGCCGCCCGGCCACTCGGTGTCGATCCCCGTGACTTCCTGGCTGGAGACGAACTGCGCGACCTCGATCGGCCGGTTCGAGTGCAGGACCAGGTCCTGCCACACCTCGCGCGTCGTGTATTCCCCGGCCCGCAGGGAGATGGGATCGGTCGGATCGACCTCGCGGCGATTGCAGGCGTCGTAGCTGAACGCGACGTCGACCGGCGTCGTGAGGACCTCGGTACCGTCCTCCACCGCCAGCACCCGGAAGTACTCCGGCTCCTCGACGATCGAGACCACGCCGCCCGCCGCGTAGACCTCCGGCGTCCGCGCCGGCGTGCGCGCGAAGACGTAGGTGTAGCCGAACGACGAGTCCGGGATGAGCTGGTCCTCGAGGTGGTCCGCGCAGCAGCGCCGCGTGGAGAGGTCGTGGAAGCACGGGACGTCCGAGGCCTCGGAGCCGGAGTACACGGCCACCGGCTTGTCGGACTCGATCAGCGTCCCCGTGAAGTCGGCGTTGAACTCGCCCGTCTCCAGGTTCAGGACCTCGTACGGCCCGAGCGTGAACTGGAAGCGCTCGCCCTCCAGCCACTCGCCGGTCCCGTCCGGCGGATCGGGCAGCGGCATGACGTCGGTGCTGAGCGTGACGGCGACGGTCGTGTCCGCCTCGGTGCCGACGATCGTCAGGAACGCGCGCAGGTCGTCCCGCATGTCGGTGTCGGGGTTCTCGGGCGTGTTGGCGATCGTCTGCGGCCAGGCCATGACGGTGTAGGTCGAGCCCAGCCCGCTCTTGGGCAGGAGCAGCGAGGCGTCGTTGGAGAAGACGCCGACGTTGTCCAGGGGATTGAACTGGTAGGCGATGATCGGCGCGGTCGAGGTGATCTTGTAGGCGTTCGCCGTCCAGGCGGTGTGGCTGCCGCTGTTGGCGCCGCCGGGGGGCGTGCCGTCGACCTCGCGCGGGTCGAGGTTGAACACGAACAGGTCGTCGGTCGAAAGCTCGATCCAGTCCACCTCGCGCTCCTGCGGCGGCTCGCCCGGGGGCGCGTCGTTCACCCACACCCGCACCGTGGCGAGCAGCGGGGAGGGGTTCGAGACGACGACGGCGTACTGCTGCATCGTGGCGTCGAGGCCCTGCGTGACGGCGTTGTCCAGGTCCACCGCCCAGTACTCGCAGCCGACGTTCGAGTGCAGCCGCTCCGCGTTCTCGCAGCCGTTGACGCAGCGGCCGTTGACGCACTGATCGCCGCGGGCGACGTCGCAGGTGTCGACGTAGGCCCACTCCTGGCCGTCGTCGGAGCAGCGGACGATGTCGTTGCCGTCGCAGGCCAGGGTGTCGGGCGAACAGAGCGCGCAGCCGAGCGTCTCGGGGAAGGAGATGCAGGTCAGGCCGAGCGGGATGCACTCCCGCGTCAGGATGGCGGGGAACTCGCTGCCCTCGGGGAAGGTGCAACGCTGCTCGACGTTCTCGTCGAGGCAGAAGACGTCGCCCTCGGTGCGGCACCAGGCCACCGGACCGTCCGCCGAGCCGTCCGGGTTGCCGTCGGACGGAGGGTCCGTGCACGCGCCGGCCAGCAGGAGGACCGCGAGCGGGATCGAGACGATGCGCATCGTTGGTCTACTCCCTGAACTTGAAGAGGAACGCGTCGGCGGTGTAGGCGCTCCAGTAGTTCTGCGACAGGAACCGGTAGCTCCACTCGTCGTAGGCGAAGCCCGGCGCCCGGATGCCGTAGACGATCCACACCGAGTACCCGGCGGGAAGCTCGGGCAGCCCCGCGATCGTCGCGATGTCGGGCAGGTCGTACTCCTTGACGCACCCCGGCAGGATCAGGCGCCACAGCGGCGACTGGTCGATGGTCTGCAGCAGGATGAGCCAGAAGTCCGGGTCCTGCGGCAGGTTGCCGAACTCCATGTGGTTGCCGGTGACCAGCGCGCCGAACGTCGGGTCCACGGCGCGCGGCAGGCCGATGAAGCGATCCACCGTCATGGGGCTCCAGACGTTGCGATGCCCCGGCGAGATCACCACCGAGAACGGATTGACGTCGTTCAGGACGCCGTCCGAGTCGATCGTCCGGTTGTACGCCCCGGCCACGACCGTGTACGTCGCGTCCGCCAGCTCCCCGTTGGGCGCCACCCACGCCGGGAAGAGCACCGGGCGCGAGACGTCCGAGACGTAGCGGCTCTTCTGCGGACTCCAGAACACGCCGTCGCCGCCCAGATCCAGGAAGACGTCGACACGGTACGTGTTGGGCGCACCGGCCGGCGTCACCTCCGGCGGGTCGACCACCTCGATCTGCAGCGGGACGTCCATCGGGTGCACGACGTAGACGTCGACGCCGTCGATGACGTCCCCGGGGCCCGTGATGATGTGCCGCGCCACCCCCATCCCGTACGGCGTGAAGGCCCCGTCCGCGATCCGCTCCAGGCCGGCCAGCGCGACGACCGCGACCGTGCCCGGCCGCGCGAACACCGAGTAGCTGTAGCCGTAGATCCCCGGATCCTCCTCCGTCACCCGGTAGTCGGCCCCGCCGTAGTACGAGGGTGGCGGCGCGTTCCAGATGTCCCACGACGTGACGTACACGTACGCCGCCTTCTGCTCGCCCGGCCCCGGCGGCGGCACGATGTCCCACGGCCCCCGCGCGAACTCCCCCTCGGACTCGAAGATCAGCTCGCCGCTGATCGTCGCCCCCAGGCGGCCGGGAGGCAGCGGCCCGGGCTCCGGATCCGGTATCGGGAACAGGAAGATCGTCACGTCCGTCGCGTCGAACCGCTCGATCGTCGTGCTCTCGAAACCGTCCTTGGCCGCCGTCACCGTCTGGCGTCCGGAGAGGTCCGGCCCCGAGAAGACGATCATCCCCCGCACGTCGGTCAACCCCTGGTACGTCGTCCCGGCGTCCGTACCCAGCATCACGAACGCCTCCTCGACCGGGTCCAACGTCATCCCGTTCAGGATGGTGATGTTGAGCGTGCCGACCGACTTCCAGGAGCCCTTCGCGCCCCCGCCCTCGTCCGGACAGACCTCGTCGCGCGTCCCCGGCCCGCCGATCGGGTCGCCGCCCAGCCCGCCGCTGGTCGGGTCCGTCGACGAGAAGTAGGCGTAGATGCCGCGCGCCGTCATGTCCGTCACCACGCCGCGCACCGTCACGTCCGCCGGGCCGATCGAGCCCGACGGCGTCCGGCAGGTGATCGTCTCCGCGCTCACCACGGTCACGTCGGAAGCCGGACGGCCGTCGATCAGCACGGAATCGCCGTCCTCCCACCCCGTCCCGCTGCCGACCAGCGTCACGAACGTGCCCCCCGCGACCGAACCCGACCGCGGATCGATGCCGAACGCGTCGTACGTGTACCCGTCGGGCAGCGTCGCGTTCTCGTCGCCCTGCTCGACCCGCACCTCCACAGGCCCCACCGGCCCCGCAGGCGTGACCACCGCGATCTCGTTGTCGTTGAGCAGCGTCGTGTCCGGAATCTGGACCATGCGATCGTCGAAATAGACGATCGCACCCTCGACGAAGCCGCGGCCGCGCACGATCACCGTCGAGCCGCCCTGGAACGTGCCGTGGTCGGGGCGCACCGAGGTCACGGCGAAGGGGTCGATGGCGACCTCTTCCTCGCCGTCCTCCTCCTCGATCTCGCCGGCCTCCGGAATATCGCCCGGCTCGACCTCGGCGCCGTCGGCGCCATCGCCGGCCGCATCGGCCTGCCCGGCCGGTCCCTCGCACCCCGCCGGCACCCACAGAAGTCCCACCAACCCTACGGCGAGCGTTGCCCTCATGACCCAGCCCTCCCGAGACGACGCGGCGCGCGGCGAAGCGGGCGCTTCGCCCGGCGTCCCCGTCCAGCCGCCGACAGCATAGCCCGGCGAGGATCGAGCGGCAAGCGCGTTGACAGGGTCGAGCGGCCCGTGCTATCCACGGCCGACCGCAAGGAGGATTGCGCATGGCATATCAGCAGTATCCGCCGCAGCAGCCCCAGTACCCGCAGCAGCCGTTCCCCCAGCCGGGGGCTCCGCCCGCGCCGGCCGCACCGCCGCCGCAGGCCTTCCCGGCCCCGGCGGGACCGGTGCAGCCCAGCGAATTCTCGAAGCTCGGCCAGTTCGGCATGTTCACGTTCATCGCCGTCGCCGCGATGATCGGCCTGGCACTGCTGGGCTGGATCCTCACCCTGGCCAAGACGATCCACGGCGGCAACTTCTACCAGTTCGCCGGCTACTTCGGCCAGGCGAGCCTCGTGCTGCTCGGCATCACGATCGTTCTGCGCCTGCTGGACAAGAAGACCTAGGCGCGTCTCCGCAGCCCGCCGCTCAGTGGAAGCACGCCATGAAGGCGTTGCAGTCGGGCGCCGCCAGGCACCCCTGGACCTGCGCCAGTTCTTCCGGCTTCGCCTCGGCCAGATCCGCGGCGCACTCGGCCCGCTCGCCCGCCATCTTCGACTCGAACATCGAGGCGGCCATATCGCGCATCTCCGCCGGGACGTCCGCGAGCATCGCGTCCTTGCACTGCATCACGCGCGCGAAGAGCTGACTGCACACGTCGCCGCCGCCACCGCCGGCGCCACCGCCGCCGCCCATCGACACCATCACCCCGCCGCCGCCACCGCCGCCACCGCCGCCGCCGCCACCCGACATGGATCGGCTCCAGCCCGCGGCCAGCACGATGAAGAGGAACCCGAGCAGCGCGAATCCCGTCGTCTTGTCCATCACGAACCTCCACCGGCCGTCCGGCAGCCGGCATCTTGGACCATCCGACCCCTCGCGATCAACTGGGAAGCCGCACCGGGGTTCGCACGGGGCCGGGTCGGCTCCCTGTCCCGTATCGGTGTCCATCGGTGTTCATCGGTGGTTTCTTGCCACCAGCTACTTCCCCCCCGCCGCCTCCCGCTTGAGCGTGGCCAGGAACGCCAGCGCGTCCAGGGGCGTCGTGTGGTCGAGATCGACGTCCGCCAGCTTGCGCTCGAGCTCCGATCGCTCCGCCGCGGCGAACAGCGACACCTGATCGGGCCCGGCCGGGGCGGCGGGCCGCAACCCGCGTCGGGGTCCCGCCTCCCCGCCCTGCTGCTCCAGCTCCTCCAGGAGCGCGCCCGCGCGGCGCACGACCGTCGCCGGCAGCCCGGCCAGACGCGCCACCTGGATGCCGTACGACCGCGAGGCGCCGCCCTTGACGAGCTTGCGCAGGAAGACGATGTCGTGCCCGAACTCCCGCGCCGCCACGTTCCAGTTCGCCGCCCCCGGCAAGCGGTCGCCCAGCCCGGTCAGCTCGTGGTAGTGCGTCGCGAACAGCGCACGGCAGCGCACCACGTCGTGCAGGTGCTCCAGCACCGCCGCCGCGATGCTCATGCCGTCGAAGGTCGAGGTGCCGCGGCCGATCTCGTCCAGCACCACCAGCGACCGCCGCGTGGCGTGCCGCAGGATCGCCGCCGTCTCCGTCATCTCCACCATGAACGTCGACTGGCCCCAGGTGAGCGAGTCCGAGGCGCCGACGCGGGTGAAGATGCGGTCGACGAGCCCGACGCGCGCGCGGCGCGCGGGGACGAACGAGCCCATCTGCGCCAGGATCACGATCAGCGCGGTCTGCCGCATCACCGTGGACTTGCCCGCCATGTTCGGCCCCGTCACGATCCACAACCGCTCGCCGTCCAGGTCGAGCCGCACGTCGTTGGGCACGAACTCCACCTCGGGCCCCGCCGCCTCCACCACCGGGTGCCGCGACTCCTCCAGCTCGATCACCCCCGCGTCGTCCACCTGCGGCCGCACGTACCGCCGCTCGTGCGCCAGCTCCGCCAGCGCCGCCGCCACGTCCAGGAACGCCAGGCGCTCGGACGCCGCGTCGAGCCGCGACTTGGCCGCCGCCGCCCGCTCGCGCAGCGCCGTGAACAGCTCGTGCTCCAGCGCCTTGCGCCGCTCGTCCGCGGTCAGGATCTTCGACTGCAGGTCCTCCAGCTCCTGCGTCGTGAACCGCTCGCCCCCCGCGATGGTCTGCTTGCGCAGGTAGCGGTCCGCCGGCACGGAGCGCAGGTTCGCCTTCGTCACCTCGATGTAGTACCCGAAGACGCGGTTGAAGCGCAGCTTGAGCGAGGCGATCCCCGTCGCGTCCCGCTCGCGCCGCTCCAACTCCGCCAGCCGGTCCTTGCCCTTCTCCGCCAGCTCCGCCAGCTCGTCCAGCTCCGCGCTGTACCCGCCCTGCACGATGCCGCCGTCGCGCGAGGCGAGCGGCGGGGCGGGGACGAGCGCGCGGGCCAGCTCGTCGGCGAGGTCGGCGCACGGATCCCCGGGCGGGACGACCGCGGCGACGTCGGGGTCGAGCGCCAGGGCCGCGACGCACGCCTCCACCGCCGGAAGATGCGCCAGCGAGTCGCGCAGCGCCCCCAGATCGCGCGGGGACGCCACGCCGAGCACGGCGCGGGAGGCGAGGCGCGGAACGTCGCGGATGCGTCCCAGCGCCTCCCGCAGGCCGCTGCGCACCGCCGGCGCCTCGACCAGCGCCGCCACCGCGTCCTGCCGCCGCCGGATGCGGTCCACCCGGCACAGCGGACGCAGCACCCACTGCCGCAGGAGGCGCGCCCCCATCGGCGTGCACGCCCGGTCGAGCAGCTCCAGGAGCGAGCCGCGCTTCTCCCCCCGCGTCGTGCGCAGGATCTCCAGGTGCGCCTGCGCCGTCTCGTCGATCACCAGCCCGTCGGAAGGCGAGAACGGCAGCACGCGCCGGACCGGCAGCGGCAGGTTCGGCTGGGTCGAGGCGAGGTACGCCACGGCCAGGCCGGCGGCCCGCACCGCGGCCGGCGGCAGCTCGGTCCGGGCCTGCGCCGCCACGTCCTCCCCCAGCCGCCGCACCAGCGCCTGCGCCGCCAGCTCCGGGTCGTCGGCGCCCGGATCGCCCTCGGAAACCCGCAGCCCGCGCCCCACCTGCAGCCGCTCGGCCACCACGCCGGCCGCGCCCCGCGGCACCAGGATCTCCTTGGGCTCCAGCCGCGCCAGCTCCGCGTGCACGGCCGGCGCGCCGTCGAGCACGCAGCCGAGCAGCTCGCCCGTGGTCAGGTCCGCCGCCGCCAGCCCCCACGGGCCGGACGCGTCCGCCGGGGGGACCAGCGCCACCCGGTACTGCCCGGCCCGGGCGTCGATCGCCTCGGGATCCAGGTTGGTGCCCGGCGTGACCACCCGGATCACCTCGCGCGGCACCAGCCCCTTGACCGTCGACGGGTCCGCCATCTGCTCGCAGATCGCCACCTTGTGTCCCGCTTCGACCAGGCGCGAGATGTACGAGTCCACCGCGTGGTGCGGCACGCCGCACATCGGGATCTGCTCCTCCGCGGCCTTGGAGCGGGTGGTGAGGGCGATGCCGAGCAGCGGGGCGACGAGCGTCGCGTCCTCGAAGAACATCTCGTAGAAGTCGCCCATGCGGAACAGGACGATGGAATCGGCGAACTTCGTCTTCGCCGCCCGGTACTGGCGGAACATCGGCGAGTCCTGCTTGCCGGCACGCTCGGCGGTCACGGCGGCGGACCCTAGCAGAAGTGCGGGAAGGGCGGGAAGGGCGGGATCGGCGCGCCGAAGTTTGGTGTCCACGTCGGTCCCGACGAGGGCCCGAGCAACGGGAGGCCGGGAGGACGCGAAAGAGGGCGTTGGCAGAGGGAAGGGAATGTGAGTACCAAGACATGCAATCGGGAATCATGCGCTGCAGCGCATGATCTTCGATTGCATGCCTTCGCATTTGCATTGCGCCCCGCCCCCGCCCCGCCCGGCGCTGACGCGGACACCAAGAGCTCAAGGTCCTGGCGCAGGAGGCTCCGGCGTTCCCGTTCGTCGGCACGTCCGCGGAGAAACCTACCGGGCGGGCCCGGCTACGCGGCGGGCGTCCAGCGCATCGACGGTCGTCGGCGGGCGGCGACGCAGTCCCGGAGGTAGAAGTTGATCAGCGTTTGATACGGGACGCCCACGTCGTCCGCGAGCTTCCGGAAGTACGCGATGGTCGCCTCGTCCAGCCGAATCGTGACGGGCCGCCTCAAGCGCCTGGCATACGGGTTCGGCTTCGCCTTCGAGAAGTCGTAGTGCTTCCTCATGATCGCACCGTCTCCTTCCGCGCGTACAAGGCACGCTCGAGTCGGTTGGCCTTGCGCGCCGAGATGATCCGGATGGTCCCGGCGCGCTCGTCGTAGCTGTGGACGACGATCAGCGCCCGGAGCGCCACGCCGAGGCCAAGCAGGACGAACCGCGGCTCGTCCCGCGAGTGGTCAGGATCCGGAAGTACCAGACCCGATTCGTCGGCGAAGGCCGTCGCGGCTTCCGCGAAGGACACGCCGTGCTTCCGGCGGTTGCTCCGTTCCTTGGCGGCATCCCACCGGATGTCCAGCTTCGGCACAGCGCGACTATATGCACAACGTCCGTACATGGCAAGCACGACGGCCGACTCGGTTGCACGCCTGCGGCCGTGGGTGGCAGGACCCCGTCAGCGGCTCCTTGTCTACCGGTCGCGGCGGGAGCTGGCCGTCGAGAACCATCGTCTTCGACGGCCCCCACGTCAGCCCAGCGAACGAGCGGTTCTGCGAACGTCGCGCTGGCGCCCGGATTCCGGCACAGACAGGCTCTCGACCGACCGAGCGTTCGGGCGGAAGCTCGGATGCGGTCCCGACCAATCCCTGCTACGTTGCGGGCATGACTCGCGACCTCGACCACGCGCTCGCGGCGTGCAAGGCCCACCCATGACGCCACCGTGGGACGTCCGCGACAAGACGTGCCTGGTCACCGGCGCCACGAGCGGCCACGGCCTCGCCGTCGCCACCCTGCTGGCCCGCCGCGGCGCCGACGTCGTCCTCCTGGGCCGCCATCGCGCGAAGTGCGAGGCCGCGCGCGACGGGATCGCCCGCGAGACCGGACGCACGCCCGGGATCGTCGTGTGCGAGCTCTCGTCGCGGAAGGAGATCGACCGCGCCGCCGCCGAGTGGCTCGCCCTCGAGCGCCCGCTGCACCTGCTGGTCGCCAACGCCGGCCTCGTCACCCGCCACCGCCGCGAATCCCCGGACGGCATCGAGCTGACCATGGCTGTGAACTACCTCGCGTCCTTCCAACTCACCCTGCGCCTGCTCCCCCGCCTCGTGCGGAGCGCCCCCGCGCGGATCGTCATCGTCGCCTCCGACGCCCATCGCATCGCCACCCTCGATCCGGACGACCTGGAGCAGCGCCGCGGATGGTGGTGGTTCATGGGGGCCTACGCGAAGTCCAAGCTCGCCCTGCTCTTCTTCCAGCGCGAGCTGGCCCGCCGCCTCGCCGGGACCGGCGTCACCGTCAACGCCGTCGACCCCGGCCCCGTCGCCTCCGGCATCGCCGATCACGAGCCGGGCCTCGTCGCCCCCGCCGCCTCCTGGTTGATCAAGCGCCTCTTCCCGTCGCCCGAGAAGGCCGCCCGCACCGCCATGCACCTCGCCGCCTCGCCCGACCTCGACGGCGTCAGCGGAACCTACTGGCGCTTCATGGAACGCAAGGAACCGCGCTACGCCCCGGATCGCCCCGACATGGACCGCCTGCTCTGGGCCTGGAGCGTCGCCCGCACCGGCGTCGACTTCCCCTGAGCCTCGACCGAGTGTTTCCTCGGGCGCAGCGTGACGCCCCTGATTATTCCAGACAGGCGGGAATCGGCCCCGACGCCTCCGCCCCCGCCGGCAGCAGGTACCATTCCTTGCCGGCCGCACGGACCCGCACCGCCCGGCGCTGGTCGCCCCATAGATCCATCGCCCGCGCATGCGCCTCGAGGTCCGGAGGACGGCCCTCGCCGAAGTACTCGCTCCGCTCGACGTCCTGCCACAGGACGCCGCCCTCGCCGTCCAGCAGATAGAGGGTCGACACGCTGCCGCTGCTCGTCCGATCGCAGCTCGAGTACCCGGCCGACTCGTCCAGGACGATCTCGTACTTCCGGTCGCCCTCCAGGTCGACCACCCACGCCTCGGCCGAAAGCGCGCCGTTGACCGCTGCCTGCCAGATCACCCGCCCGTCGCCCTTCCCCGGCGGCGGCAGCAGCACCAGCTCGTACTTCGCCTCGCTCCCGTGGAAGGCGATCATCGGATGGCCGGCGTCCAGCACGCGCACGCCGAGCAGGTCCGGCGCGTCGTCGCCGTCCAGGAGCACGGGACCGAGCTGCGGGGAGGTGTCGTCCAGCGCGCCCGCCAGCGTGACGCCCAGATCCACCGGCCCGGTCGCTCCGGGCTCCAGAAGCTGCGTCAGGAGCGAGTGCAGCGCCAGCACCGAGCCGTCGCCGGCAGCGTCCAGGCCGGGAATCGGATCCTGGTAGCTCTCGCTCGCGAACGAGAGCAGCACGGCGTGCTCCGCGTCGACGCCGATGATCTCGAGCGTTTCGCCGATGTTCGCGACCAGGAGGATGCGCTCGCCCCACCGCACCAGGTGCGCGTTCCAGACGTAGCCCGGCCGGCTCCAGACCGTCTCCAGCGTCTTCGCATCGACGAGCTTCACCGCGGTCGGGTCCACCATTCCCAGGTCGAGGTCGCCGTCGGCGTCCAGATCCACGGCCTCCTGCTGCGAGTGCCCGAACGGCAGACCGAACAGGCGCATCGGCTCGAACCCTTCGGGCAGGCGCGACCAACTCCCCCCCCGCAACACCCGACCGCCCTCCGCGTCGCTCACGATGGGATCGATGCAGCCGTCTCCGTCCAGGTCGAAGAACAGGTTCGACTGCACGATGTCCTCGGCGACCGCCTTCAGCCCGCCGCCCTCCAGATGGTAGAGGGTGTGGCTCCACGACTCCCCGCGGGGGTCGTGCGCGACGCCGGCGTGGATCCACAGGTCGCCCGCCGTGCGGTCCTTGCACCGGGTGGCTCCGACCTCGACGGAATCCCCCGGAATCCGCCATTCGCCGGCCTTCACGAGCCCCGGCAGCCGGTAGAGCCGCACGACCAGCTCGCGCCCCTCGCGCACCACGCTCGCCCGCTCCAGCGCCCCGTCGCGGTCGAGATCGGCCAGCGCCGCCGGCTGTCGCAGGAAGTAGTCCGGACCGCAGGCCGCATCGACCGCCTCCGTGACCCGGACGCGGGGCGAAACGGGCGCCGGCTCGCCCTCGCCCCCGCCCTCCGCCACCGCCTCGACCGCGGCCGCGTCCCAGGACGCCCCCGCGGTCCCGGCCTCCTCGCCCCGTCCGTCCGCCGCCGCCGGCGCCGGTACCGTGTCGCCGGGCTGCGCCGGCGCCGGAGCGGGCGGGCGCGTGGAACGACATCCGGCCAGAACGACGAACGCGACGACCACTCCCCGGAAGCTCACCATGGGACCCATGCTGCTCCGACCCGCCGCCCGGCGCAACCTTGGCGGCGACGCGCCCCGCCGCATGCAACATCCGCTCGCCATCGGGCACGATCGGATCATGCCGCACGCTGCCGCCGCGGTCCGGAGCCGAGCGCCCGCGCACCTGCTGTTCGCCCTCCTCGCCGGCCTCGTGGGCGAGTCCTGCTACGAGCACACGACGCTGCTCGGCGACGACGACCAGGGCGTCCCGGACGCCGGCCGCGACGCCCGGGACGCGGTTACCCCGGACGCCACCCCGCCGCCGGGCCACTGGCTCGTCCGGATCGACGGGGCGCCCCAGCTGTCGGCGGTCCGGATCCTGGACGACGGATCGATCTACGCCGCCGGGGACTTCGCGGGCAGCGAGCCCGCCATGTGGGTCGTGCGGCTGGACGGCGACGGCACCATCCTCGAGCAGCACCGGATCGACGCCGTCAGCCTCGGCAACGGAACTCTGGTCCGGGCCCCGGGCGGGGGCGTGCGCGTCGCGGGGACGACGACGGCGTGGGGCGCCGGCCTGCGGGACGTGTGGCTCGCCGAGCTGTCCGGCGGCACCATCTACGGCCAGCACACGTTCGGCGGCCCGCGGGACGAGTCCGACCCGGCCCTCCTGGCGCTGCCCGACGGCTCGCTCCTCCTGGCCGCACGCACCGACACCCGGTTCGACTTCGCCGACATCGTCCTCGCCTCGCTCGCCGCCGACGGAACCGTCCTGCACCAGCGCCTCGTCGGCACCCCCTGGGAGGAGCCCACCGGACGCCGCATGCTGCTGGAGGGCCCCGGCGGGCGCACCTACCTGGTCGCCGGCATCGGCGGCGCCGTCGCGGGCTTTGGCGACATCTGGACGCTGGCGCTCGACGCGACCGGCGAGATCCTCTGGCGCGCGTCGGTCGGCGGGCCCGGCAACGATCGCGCGCTCGCGGCCCTGGTCGACGGCGACGGCCTGGTCCTGGTCTCGAGCGCGGAGGACGCCGGGGGTTGCATCGGATGGATGGGTCGGATCGCCGGCGGGGGGGCGCTGTCCTGGCAGCGCGCTTGGCGCACGGGCACCTGCGGCTGGCTTGCCGGACTCGCCTCGGCCCCCGGCGGCGAGTGGCTGCTCGCCGGGACGGTTCCGGCCGCCACGTCCACCACCCGTCTCACCGACGCATGGCTGGCCCGCGTCGATGCGGCCGGGGCCGTCCACCGGCAGATCTCCCTGCGCGCCGGCGGCTCGACGCACACGCTCGCGATGGCCGCCCTCGGCGAGGACGCCGTCGTCGTGGGATTCGTGACCGACGAGCCCGACAGCGGACCGACCGACGCCTTCGTCGCCCGCGTCGGCCTCGACGCCACGTTCCGGTCGCCCTGCGACGTTCGCGAGCCCGCGGTCGAGGAGGTGACATCCCCCGACTTCGAGGTGCAGTGGCCGGCGTACTTCGAGCGCGGCTCGCACCTGGAGTGCCGCGAGGCCGCGGCGGCGATGACCCCGACCGACTTCCCGGGGACCGTCGTCTGCGGACCCTGAGGCCCCCGCGCCGACCGCGCTCCGTGGGCGCCGGCGCCGGCGTGGGCGCCCTACCCTTGCGGGATCCCGAACCGCTCGCGGTACTCGGCGAAAGCTCGCGAGACTTCCCCGCGATCGAGTCCGAAGTCCTCGAGACGATAGCGATGTCTGCCGTGCTTGTGCTGCGGGTTCCCGCGCCGCCACCGCTCCATCGCCGCCTCCGCGGCTGGCAGCAGCGGGGCGCCCAGCCACTCGTAGACCCGGCGCAGCTCGCGCATCGGATCGGCCACGAGGCCCTCGTAGCGCACGTCCAGGAACCGGGCGCCGTCCGAGGCTTCGCGCGCCCGCGTCGTGCGGGCGACCATCCGCTGCGCCTTGTGCAGCCAGTGCCGGCCGACGTCGCCGGGATCGACCCGGTCGCTGAACACGCCCCGGCTGTGCGCCATCATGCTGCAGAACGAGGCGAGCACGGTGGCCGGGTCGCGGTGCGTCTGCACGACGCGCGCGTCCGGGAAGGTCGCCAGGAGCGCCTCCAGGTGCTCCATGTGGTGCGGGGTCTTGAGCACCCACGGTCCGCCGGGACGCTGCCACTGGAGAAAGCAGAGCACCCGGCGGTAGTCGGCATAGGCGGGCCGGTCGTCCTGCTCCTCCAGCCAGCGCGAGAACGACGGCACCCGCATCATCGCCTCGGGCACCGTGCTCCACAGCCCGTAGTCGAACAGCAGCACGTCCTCCTCCGGCGCCGCCGCCTCGACCGGATGGATGGCGAAAAAATCGGGCGCCATGTACCGCACCGCCGCCTCCGCCAGCCGCGCCAGCAGCAGCCGCTCGTCCCCCGCCACCAGCCGGCGCAACGGCGAGGCGGGCGCGGGCGCGATGTTCACGGCCTCCCACGAGGGCAGGAAGCGCCGCCCGGGGTCCGCGGCGAGCATCCGGTGCAGCACCGTCGTGCCCGTGCGCTGCAGTCCCACGATGAACACCGGCGCCGCGATCCGCTGGTCCAGGATCGCCGGCCGGCGGCGCACCGCCCCCTCCATGCGCAGGCGGTTGGCCAGCGTGCCGATCAGCCGCTCGCGGATCATCCACCGCCCGAGCGGATGCAGCCCGGCCTCGGCATCGATTGCGTCCACGAGCCGCCCCAGGCGCTCCGGGAGCGACGGGTCGCCCAGCTCCCGGAGGCCGGCGCGCTCCCGCGCCGCCCCGAGAAGGGAGTCGGCACGCAGGTCGGCGCGACCGAGGCCCACGGCACCGCCGGCGTCAAGCGCCCGGTTGAGCCACGCCAGCAGGCGCGGCCGGTAGGGGCGGCCGTAATCGGTGGACGTCGCGCGCACGACGCCCCTACCGCCCCTCCCGCGCGTGCTCGGCCCGCACGTCGGCCAGCTTCGCCACCCGCGTCACGGGCTGCGGATGCTCCGCGGCCCGCACCCAGCGCCAGCACATCGTCCCGTGCCGGTGGCCGACCGTCCGCAGCCAGTTCGGATGGTCCGGGTCGTCGTGCGCCACGACCACCCGCACGGTGCCGTCCGGGCGGAGGACCGCGTCGTGCTTGTTGAGCGCGATGCGGTGGTAGCGGTAGTCCAGCGACTCCATCCAGACGTTGTTGAGCTGGAAGTTCCAGTGCGGACACTCGGGCGGCTTCGCCTCGACGACCAAAACCTCGTCGGGCCCGAGCGACCAGTAGCCGTGGTAGTACGCGATGTTCGGATCGCCGTGGGCGCCGAGCGAACGCTCGGGGTCGAAGCGCGGCAGCTCGTTCGGCCGCTCCGCGAAATCCTGCGTCCAGGAGGCGAACATCATCGAGGCGCCCCACACCAGCCGCGACGCCGCACTCAGCCCCTCGTCGATCCGCACCGCCGTGGTCGGCGTCGGCCTTCCGTCGCCCCCCACGCGCTCGATCCGCAGCTCCGCCGGCCGCTCGCGCGCGCGGTCCAGGAATGTCTGGCGCACGATCAGCGACGACGTCTCGGGCGCCATCGGCAACCAATTGCCCGGCCGGCGCTCGCGCGACACCGCGATCTCCAGTTCCCCGTCGAGCCCCAGCCTCAGCTCGCTGCCCTCCAGGAACCCCGTCTGACTGGAACGCCCGCCCGAGCCGTAGAACCCCGAGTACGTCCCGAGGCCGAGGTAGTGCACGGTCTCCCGCCGCCCGCGGATCACGTACTCGTGCTCCCCCGAAATGCGCGCCCACAAGTAGTGGTTGTCCGGATGGTCGGCCCCCATCTTCGCCGTCTCGTGCACCGGCCGGAACAGCACCGGCGCCAGCGGATCGGCGTGCTCGACAAACGCCTCCAGCGCCGCCCGCGTCAGCCTGCTCAAGTACCGGAACCCCTCCGCCCGATCCAGCACGTCCTCCGCCCGGCTGCCGTGCAGGATCACGTCCCCCGCCGACTTGAGCGTGTCGCAGAACTCCGCCCACGTCGCCCCCTCGACGACCCGCCTCGTCGCTTCGTCCACCGCCATGCCCATTCCCTCGCCTCCCCCCGTCCCGCCCCACCCTACCAGCCCCTACCCTCCGGACCAACAACTCGTCCCAGACGACCAACCCCATACTCGTCCCAGACGACCGACCCCTTCACTTGCACCCCGACCGCGCGTGGGACAGAATGCAGCCGTATCGCGCGGCGGCGCACGCCGCGCCCTCCCGGAGGTGATCATGGCTCGACTGCGGCTCCCGACCGTCCTCGCCTGTCTCGCCTGCGCGACCGCGTGCGGCAACGACGACACCTCGCTCCCCGCCGACGGCGGCGACTCGGAAACCGCGGGCAACGGGGTGCTGTACGAGACCTGCCCGACGACGTGCGCGACGACCCCGACGTGCACCGGCGACCAGATCCTGAGCTGCTGCACCTGCATCGAGCCGCCCGTGAACGACGCGCAGCGCACCCCCTGCGGCCAGATGAGCGACTACTGCGACGAGGCCCCCCCGGATCCCGTCAACGTCGCCTGCCTCATGGAGTCCGGCTGGCCGGAGCCGCCGCCGGTCGATCCCCCGACGGTCACGGTCCGCGGCGTCGTCGATGTCTACGGCAACGGCAACACCTCCGCGGGCGGCGACATCACCGTCGAGTTCTACCGCATGGCCGCGGACGGCTCGACGGACGGCGCCGCGATCGGCACCGACCTCGCCACGCTGGCGGCATGCGACGAGAGCCTGTTGCCTGCGGTCTTCGAGTCCGGGGACGAGGCGACCTGCTGCCCGGGCGCGTGCCAGGAGCTGCTGCCCGACACCAGCGACTGCACGCCGGAGAGCGGCGACTGCCGGCAGCTCTGGCTCTACGAGGTCGCCGGCATCCCGACCTCGACGCCCCTCATCCTGCACACCTCGGGCGACCGGCTGTTCTGGAAGGACCTCTACTACTCCAACGTCTTCTTCTTCCCGGAGGAGGAGGAGCCGGGCGGCTACGTCTACTACCGCGCCAAGACCCTCTCCGTGGACGACTGGCGCGGCATTCCGGCCTCCGCCGGCGACTTCGACGGCATCGCGCCCGGCCAGGGCGCGGTCGCCGGCGAGATCCACGACTGCGACAACGTCAAGCTCGTCAGCGCCATGGTCGGCGTCAACCCCGCCCCGGGCATCCTCGTCTACTTCAACGGCGTCGAGGAGAAGCCGTACCCGAACACCATGCGCCGCTCGACCAACATCGATAGCCTGTACGCCGCCCTCGAGATCCCCCCCGGCCAGGTCCGCGTCTCGGCCCTCGCCCAGGTCGAGGGCGTCGGTCTCGTCAACCTCGGCTGGTGGGACGCCCAGGTCATCGCCGACGCGCTCACCGTCGTGACCATCCGCGGCACCCGACCCACGCAGGTTTCCGCGGCGCCGTGACCGACGGCTCGACCTCCGACACCCTCCTCCACGGACGCCTCGCCCTGCGCCAGCCCGCCCGCGGCCACCGCGTCAACCTCGACTCCGTCCTCCTCGCCGCCTTCGCCGCCACCTGCCGCCCGCGCGCGCCCGCTCCGCGACCGGGTCCCCCCTTTCCCGTCGCCGCCGACCTCGGCGCCGGCGCCGGCGCCGTCGCCCTCCTGCTGCGCCACGCGGGCGTCGTCGGCACCGGCCTCCTGCTGGAAGCCGAGCCGCGCCTCGCCGAGCTGGCGCGCGACAACGTCGCCGCCAACCACATGGCCGACGCGCTCGACGTCCGCTGCGCCGACCTGCGCTCCGCCCTGCCCGCCGCGTGGCTGGCCCGCTGCGACCTCGTCGTCGCCAACCCGCCCTACCGGCCGCTGGGCACCGGCAAACCCTCGCCCGACCCGCTCCGCGCGGCGGCGCGCTACGAGCTGCGCGGGGGACTGCCCGAGTTCGCCGCCGCGGCCGCCGCCCTGCTGCGGCCGGGCGCGACCTTCGCCCTGATCGTCCCCGGGCACCGGCACGCCTTCGCGCGCCAGGTCCTCGAGGTCGCCGGATTCGCCCCGCGACGCGAGCGGCTCCATCGCACGCACGACGGCGCAAGACCCGTCACGATCTGCGTCGAGGCCGTCCGCGGCGGGAGCGGCGGCGCACCCGAGCGGGAGGACGTCGTGCTCCACGCCCCGGGACGCCGCTACTCCGACGCGCTCGAACGGTTCCTCGACGGGGACTACGTCCCCGCCGCCAGGAGCTCGGCCGCCGGGATCGCCCCCGGCCGCACCACGCGGTAGCCCTCCGCCGACCAGGCGACGATCGTCGAGGGGGGACCGCCGGGCGAGCGTCCCGGAACGACGAGGTCCGCCGCCTCCCGGAAGGACGGCGCGACGTCCGCGACGTCCGCGGGCGGCGGGCGGCCGCGCGGGTTGGCGCTGGTCGCGAAGAGCGGGCCCGCGAAGCGGCGCACGATCCGCGCGGCGGGACTCGGTCCCGGAACGCGCACCGCCACCGTCCCGTCGGGACCGACGATCCCCGCGGGCAGGCCCGGGAGCGCGGGCAGGAGCAGCGTGAGGGGCCCGGGCCAGAAGCGGCGGGCCAGCCGCAAGAGCGGCGCGGGAAAGGCGGCCGCGACCCGGGCCACGGCGCGGGACGAAGGAAGCAGCAGCGGGAAGGGCTCGCCCGCCGGGCGGTCCTTGAGCGCCGCGGCACGCCGCACGGTCTCGTCCCGGAGCGCGTCGCCCAGGAGGCCGACCAGGGTCTCGGTCGGGGCCAGCACGAGGCCGCCGCGACGCAGGAGGTCCGCGGCGCGGGCGGCGAGCGCCCCGCGCCGGCGATCAGCGCTTTCCGCCGCCGATCCGGCCATCGCTCTCCTCGATCGCGCGGGCCATCGCTCGGCGGCCCTTGGCGAGGCGGGAGGACAGGGCGGGGTCGCCCAGCGCCAGGATCTGGACGGCGAGCAGGCCGGCGTTGCGCGCGGAGTCGATGCCGACCGTCGCCACGGGGACGCCGGGCGGCATCTGCACGCAGGCCAGCAGGGCATCGATGCCGAGCAGCGTGCCGGCGGCCAGCGGCAGCGCGACGACCGGCAGCGTCGTGTGCGCGGCGACCGTGCCGGGCAGCGCGGCGGCGAGCCCCGCGGCGGCGATGATCACGCCGAACCCGCGGTCGCGCGCCGTCATCGCCAGCTCCACCACCCGCTCCGGCGTGCGATGCGCCGACGCCACCCGCAGCTCGGTGTCGATGCCGTGCTGCGACAGCACCGTCACCGCCGGCTCCACCTTCACCAGGTCCGTCTCGCTCCCGATCAACACCAGCACCCGGCGGCCCGCCATGCTCGCCCTCCCGCGCGGTCAGCCCGCCGCGCGACCCAGCCCCCGATTCCCGATGTCCCGGCGGCAGAACGCGCCGTCCCAGCGCAGGAGGTCGACCGCCTCGTAGGCCCGCGCCCGCGCCGCACCCAGATCCGACCCGCGCGCCGTCACCCCCAGCACCCGGCCGCCCGCGACCACCGTCCCGCCCCGCGCGTCGCGCCTCGTCCCGGCGTGGAACACCACCACGTCCGGCAGCGCCCCCGCCCGCTCCAAGCCCTCGATCACCGCCCCCTTGCCGTACTCGCCCGGATACCCGCGCTGCGCCATCACCACGCAGCACGTCGCCCCGGCGTGCCAGCGCAGCGGCCGCTCGTCCAGCGCGCCAAGCGCGACGCCCCGCAGCGCCGGCACCAGGTCGTCCTCCAGGTGCACCAGCAGCGGCTGCGTCTCCGGATCGCCGAAGCGCACGTTGAACTCCAGCACGAACGGCTCCCCGCCGACGATCATCAGCCCCACGTAGAGGCAGCCCGCGAACGGTGCGCCGTCCTTCGCCATCCCGGCGATCGAGGGGGCGACGACGCGGTCGAGCACCCGGCCGAACAGCGCGTCGCCCATCACGGGCGCGGGTACGTAGGCGCCCATGCCGCCCGTGTTCGGCCCGGTGTCGCCGTCGCCGACCCGCTTGTGGTCCTGCGCCGCGCGGAGCGGCACGAACCGCCGTCCGTCGGTCAAGACCAGGAGCGAGGCCTCCTCGCCGGCCAGGCAGTCCTCGATGACGACGGTCGAGCCCGCGGCACCGAAGCGCCGCTCGATCATCATCTCCCGGATGGCCGCCTCGGCCTCGTCCCGGGCCGTGCAGACGGCCACCCCCTTGCCCGCGGCCAGGCCGTCGGCCTTGACCACGAGCGGCACGGGCCGGGTGCGGACGTGTTCGAGCGCCGCGGCGGGATCATCGAAGGCGCGGAACGGCGCGGTCGGGATGCCGTGGCGCTCGAGGAAGCGCTTGGAAAAGACCTTGCTGCCCTCGAGTTGCGCCGCCGCGGCCGTGGGCCCGAACGCCGAGAAACCCTCGGCGCGCAGCCGATCGACGGCCCCGGCCACCAGCGGCGCCTCGGGTCCGACGACGACCAGGTCCGGGCGATGACGGCGCGCGGCGTCGAGGACGTCGTCGACGCTGTCCGCCGAGCCTTCGAGGTTCGTACCGAGCGCGGCGGTCCCGCCGTTGCCCGGCAGGCACAGGACCTCGCGCACCAGGGGACTGCGGGCGATCTTCCACGCCAGCGCGTGCTCGCGCCCGCCCGAACCGACGATCAACACCCTCACGTCCGCCCTCCCGGCTTGCGCCGTTCGAGCAGACCTTACAGGCCGTCCCCGTGCCGGGGCAAGCCGCTTCTTCGCTACTCGTCGCCGGCCGCGACGTCGACCTCGGCCTCGGCCTCGTCGGGCTCCTCGGCCACCGGGCACGGCCGGCGGCGGCCGCCGGTGGCGCGGCGGCGGCCTTCGTGGAGGAGGTCGCGGAGACCGGCTTCCTCCAGGCGCTGCAGGCCGAGCGCCTCGAGCTGCCGGATGCGCTCGCGGGTGAGGTTCATGATGGCGCCGACCTCCTCGAGGGTGACGCCGCCGGGGCGTTCGGCGACGTCGAGGGCGCCGTTTTCGGCGAGCTCCCACACCTCGAGGTCGGGGAAGTTGAACTTGATGCCGCCGCGGGCGGAGACGTCGAGGTAGAGGTGGTGCTTGCAGCCGACGAAGGGGCACGGGCGCTCGGTGTGGAGGCACTCGGCCCGGGTGCGGGGGCGGTCGTAGTCCCGGACGGGGTAGAGCTGCGCCCCCAGCCGCAGCTCGTCCTTTCGCAACTGCTTGATGGCCCCGGTGCGTGCCCGCACCTGGCGCTTGCGCCGGCTGCGCCTGCCGGAGCCCGTCCCGGGCTCGGGAGCCGCCGGTCCCTCCGCCGCCAGTTCGACCTTCTCCGCCGCGTCGCTTCCGTCCATCGACCTCCTCCTTCCCGATCAACCTTCCCGGCCGCGGTGCCGTCCCGTGCGCGCCGACCGACCGGGCCACAACCCGAGCCGATGACCGTCTACCGAGTCGAACTCCCCCCGGAACCTCCTACACCGCCATCTGCGCCCGCAGGCGGCCGCGGGCGACGTCGGCCGCGACGCGTCGCAGGCCGGATTCCAGCGCGGCGACCGTGCCGCGCAGCTCGGCGACGTCCCGGGCGAGGATCTCGTCCGGGGTCTCGCGGAGCTGATCCTCGAGCGCGCCGAGGATGGTGGCGAGGCGCTCGCGCACCTCCTGCACGTCGTCCTCGCGCACGCGGAACAGGCCGCGGATCTCCTCGATCGTCCGGCCCTCGTCGAGCAGCCTCTTGACCTCGGCGAGGCGGCGGACGACGACGGTGGGGTAGATGCCCTGCGAGCCGCGGTGCTTGCCCTTTCGTCCCACGCGGCGGCAGCGGGGGAGGAAGCCGAGCTGCACGTAGCGGCGGAAGGTCGCCTCGGAGAGGCGCACCCCGCACCCCTGGAAGAACGCCACGACCTGGGCCGACGTCACGCCGTTCGGCCAGCGCGCCTCCAGCGCCGCGAGCGTCCCTTCCGGGACGTCGCCATCCGCGCTGATCGTCGCATTGTCGTCCACTCTGGCGTTACCATCCATCATGTGAGCGTGAAGCTAATCTATTGAATGGAACGCTGTCAAGCACTTTTTTTGTGGTGCTCCGCGGCGCAGGAATTCGGCCCGTGGGCGCGAAGAACGCGCGTCCCGCGCTATGCTCCCGCCGCAGGAGGTCGCGCACCGTGCCCCTCGCCTTCCGCTCCCGCTCCCACGGCATCGTCGCGTTCGGCTACTTCAACATCCGCACCGATCTCCTGCTCCTCGATCACCTCTTCCTCTTCACCGATCGCTTCTGCCGCGGCGCCCTCGCCGTCCTCCTCCCCCCGCCCGGCTCCGGACCCTCCGCCGTCGTCGACGGCTGGCGCATCGATGACCCGCGCCGCCTGGGCAGCCTGGACGGCGCCATCTCCGGCCGCGACCTCCACGGGTTCCTCGGCGACACCTACCGCCGCTGGCCCTTCCCCGAGCGACGCGCCGACTTCCGCCAGGACCCCGACGGCGATCGCAACCGCCAGGAAACCGAGGCCCTCGTCCTGCGCTGGGGCACGCCGCTCGACATCCCCTTCGCCCGCGACCCCGCCGCCCGGTCCGTCACCCTCGGCGCCACCGTCTTCGACGACGACGAGTTCCTGCGCCTCGTCGCCTACGTCGACCGCGGCGGACTCCCCCGCTGGCGCGACGACCGGCACCCCGACGTCGTCGCCGAGATGATGCGAAACCTCCGCGACGCCGGCATCGTTCCCGAGCCGTTCGATCCTCGCCGGCAGGTGTGATCACCTTCCACTACCGAACCGCGCCCTTCAGGGCGCGGCTGCGTCGGAAGGCAGCCGCGGGCTGAAGCCCGCGGTTCGGCTGGGCGGGTCTGCGCCGCGGGCGGCGTTGGCGCCGGGCCGGACCGCTAGGTTCCTCCCCCGTCGTCCACCCCCCGCAACGCCCCACCCCGCTCGATCAGGTTCTCCGTCACCTGCGCCTCGCCCCCCGCAGGCACCTCGACCGTCCGCGAGAAATGACAGTCGTTGAGGTCGTTGTCGATTCGCACGCGGTGCCGCCCCGCAGGGACCGTGAAGCGCCGCGCCAGCACCTCCTCCGGCTCCCCGTCGTCAATCCGCACCATCGCCCACGGCCGCACCGACACCAGCAACGTCCCCTCCCCCGCCACACCCGATGCTCCTCCGTCCCGCGCCCCTGTTCCACCGGCCTCGGCCGCCGCCGGACGCGTTCCCCCGTCTCGGCCGCCCGACGCGCCTTCGTTCCGGCGTCCCGACGCCTCAACCTCCCCCGCTCCGCCGTCCGGAACCGACTCCTCGCCCGCGTCGGACACCACCGTCTCCGCCGACGCCTCCTCCCCCGCCTCGCTCGCCGTCCCCCCATCCCCGCCCGGCGCCCTTGCCACCTCCGCACTCGCATCCGCCGCGCGTGTTTCGACGCGCCGCGCGTCGCTCCCCGCCTCTTCCGCGCCCCCACCATCCCCCTCCCCTCGGCCGCTCGCTTCCCCTCCGCTCGACCGCCCGCCTTCCCCCGGCCGCTCGACCGCCCGCTTCCCCTCCCCTCGGCCGCTCGCTTCCCCTCCGCTCGACCGCTCGCCTTCCCCCGGCCGCTCGACCGCTCGCTCCCCCAACGCCAGCCACGCGAGCAGCGTCGCCACCAGCGCCGCCGCGGCGCCCACGGCCGCGATCCACCGCCGACGCCCCGCCGCCCTCCCCCGCCGCCGTGCGTTCGCGTCGGCCACCGCGGTCGACGCGTCCGGCGTCAGCTCGGTGCGGATCGGCGGCCTCCCGGTCCCCTCGCCCGCGCGCGTCGGCGTCCGCGTCGCCGTCGGGTCGAACGGGCTCGGGGTCGGGATGGTCTCCCCGAGCTCGCCGTCGGCGGCGAGCAGCGTCGGGTCGTGCGGCGACCGCTCGCCCGGCGGCACCAGCGCCTCGACGAACCGTGCGATCTCGGCCGTCCCCGCCGCCGCCGCCGCCTCGGCGATCCGCTCCGCCGCCTCGGCCGCGTCGGCCGGGCGGTCGTCCGGCAGCGCCGCGGTCATCGCCGCCACCACCGCCGCCAGCCGATCGCCGGCATCCGGTCGGACGTGCGCGAGCGGCGGCAGCTCCGGATGAAGCACCCAGCCCAGCCCCTCGGCGTCCGTCGCCGGGGGCGACCGCCGCACTCCGGCAAGCAGCTCGTGCAGGACCACTCCGACGCTGAACAGGTCGCCCCTCCGATCCGCCTTGCCGCTGGCGACGTACTCCGGCGCGATGTAGGCCAGCTTGCCCTTGAGCACCCCCGTCCGCGTGCGCTCGCCGAGCTGCGTGGCGCGCGCGATGCCGAAGTCGGCGACCTTCACCTCGCCGTTGCGCATGAGCAGGATGTTGTGCAGCGAGACGTCGCGGTGGACGAGGCCCATCGGCCGCCCGCCCAGCGTCCTCGTGTGGACGTGGTGCAACCCGTGCAACGCCTGCACGACCATGCCGCAGGCCACGGCGACCGGCACGGAACGGCCGCTCCGGACCGCCGCGTTGAACACCTGCCACAGGCTCGGGCCATCGACCAGCTCCATCACCAGGAAGGGCGCGCCGTCGTGCAGGTCGAAGTCGAAGACCTGTACGACGTTCGCGTGCTGCAGCGTGGCGGCGATCCGCGCCTCGCGCTCGAACATGACGACCATCGCCGGGTCGTCGGCCGCGCCGGGCAGGATGCGCTTGAGACAGACTTCCTTGGCGAAGCCGCGGGGGCCGTCGAGGCACGCGCGGTAGACGACGGCCATTCCGCCGCGGCCGATCTCGGCCACGATCCGGTATCGCCCGACCCGCTCGGGCGGCGCGCCCTCGTCCGCGCCGCCGCCGGCCGCCTGGTCCGTCACGTCCGCGCTCCCGCCGGGTTCCTCGCCCGCCGCTCCCCGACCCGTATCCACCGGCGGCACGCACGATAGCAACCGCGTTTCTTCCACGTCAACCGCCCTTCCCCGCCCTGGTACGTTGCGAAGGTGCGGGTCGCCTCCGTGGCCGGAATCTGTGTTTATCTGTGTTCATCTGTGGTTTTCCCGTCCTGTCCGGACCCGGGTTCGTGCAAGCCACCTCCCCGCTCGCGGCGCCCCCTCCTTCGCGCAATTGCACGCCGCTGTTGCGGCCCGCGGAGGCGGTCCGATAGGATACGCGCCCATGAAGGCTCCCAGCACCCGGACCCGATGGGCGGCGCTTCTCGCCGCTCTGCTCGCCTGGCCGGCGACCGACGCGGCCACGGCCCAGACCGGCGACTCGCCCGCCCCGCCCGGCACCACCGCCGCGCTCGTCGCCGAGGCCTGGCGACAGGCGGAGGCCGGGGCCGCCGGGCCCGCGGCCGTCGATGCCCTGCTCCGGCTCAACCGGCTCGACGACTCGATGTCGACCGGCGACCTCGAGCGCGGCCTGGACGCCGTCGCCCGGGTCCGCGGCCTCCACCCCTCGGCCGCCGTCCTGGTCGCCTACCTCCAGGCCAAGCTCGCGCGCCGCGTCTCCGGCCTGGCCGCATCGCAGCCCCTCTTCGCCGGGCAGGGCTTCCTGCAGCACTGGACGGTCGTCGGCCCGTTCGACAACGAGGGGCGCAAGGGCTTCGACACCGCCTACCCGCCCGAGGCGGAGCAGCTCGACGCCGCGATCCTCGAGCACACCTACGACGGCAAGGAGCGCCCCGTCTCGTGGCTCCCGGCGCGGACCCACGGAGCCCGCCTGTCGTTCGAGCGCTGGCTCTACCCGGTGGCCAACGGCTGCGCCTACGCCTACGCCGTCGTGCGCACCTCACGCGCGGCCGACGCCCGGGTGTGGGCCGGCGCCGACGGCGCACTCACGCTGTGGGTCGGCGGGCGCAAGGCGCTGGCCGAGGAGCGCTATTTCTCGGCCTTCCCCGACCGCGCGGCCGCGGACGTCGAGCTGCCGCGGGGCGAGACGCCGTTCCTGGTCAAGGTCTGCGGCGAGCGGGGCTCGCTGGGGTTCTACGTCCGCCTCACCGATCGCAAGGGCGCCCCGCTGCGCGGCGCCGAGTTCTCCGCGACGCTCGGCGACGGCGCCGAGCCCGCCGCGCTCGACGCCGACCCGACCCCGTGGGAGACCGCGTATCTCGAGCTGGCGCGGCTGGCGAACGAGGAGAGCGCGGCGCCCGAGGCGCGGCTGGTCGCGGGGCGCGTGCTCTACCTCTCCGGCACGGTCGATGCGACCGACAACGAGGCGCAGAAGCTGCTCGAGCGTGCGGCGCAGGACCTGCCGGCGGCGGAGACCTTCTACTGGCTCATGGCGGCGAGCACCGACACCGTGAAGTCGGCGCGCGCGGCGGACGAGGTTGCGCTGCTGGCGGGCGGGCAGGCGTACCTGCTGGCCGAGGCGGCGGCGCGCCGGCTCAACACGCTCGGCCCGCGCGCCGCGGACCCCATCATCCGCCGCGCGCTGGCCGCCCCGGGCGGCGCCGACGACCCCACCGTCGCGCTGGTCCGCGCCCTGGTGCTCCTGCGCCGCGGGCTGGCCGGCTCCTGCACCGCGCTGCTCGCGGACTGGCTCGAGACCCACCCCGCGCGGCCCTACCTCGTCGAGCAGCGCCAGGCCTGCCTGGAGGCCGAAGGCCGGTCGGAGGAGGCCCGCGCGCTGGACGACGAGATCGAGCGCGACGACCTCTCGGACGCCTCGGTCCCCCTGCGCCGCCTGCAGCTCCTGGCGGCGCGCGGCGAGACCGCGGACGCGCGGACGCTGGGCGCGGCCATCGTCGAGGCGTACCCGGACGACCTGGGGACCCTCCAGCAGGTCGCGGCACAGCTCAAGGTCGCGGGCGCGGACGACGAGGCCCTGGCGCTGACCCGGCGGCTGGCCGAGGAGTGCCCGCAGCACCCGTCGCTGGTCCAGACCCTCGGCCGCATGCTGGAGGAGCTGGGCCGCCGCGACGAGGCGATCGAGCCCTACCGCCGGGCGCTCGAGCTGGAGCCGCAGAACCAGCCCCTGGCCCAGTACCTCGACTTCCTCGACGAGCGGCAGAGCCTCGAGGAGCGCTGGGCGGTGCCGTTCGACGAGCTTCGGGACCGCGTCGCGGCGGCCCGCGCCGCGCTGGCGGCGGCGGGTCCCGCGGAGCTGGCCGAGATGCGCAAGGGCCGCGACATCTTCCGCCAGGAGGTCGACCAGATCCACGCCAACGGGCTCTCCAGCCGCTTCGGCCAGTGGTTCACGCTCGTGCAGACCACCGACGGCGCCGAGCAGTACCGCTGGGCGCAGATCTCCTACACCCCGGGCGAGGAGGACTTCGAGCTGTTGCGGGCGATCGTGCACAAGCCGGACGGGCACACCGAGGACTACGAGACGCACTATCCGATGTCGTTCGGCGGCGGGTACTACTTCTCGGACGCGGGGGCCGAGGCGATCGGCTTCCCGCGTCTGGGCGTGGGCGACGTGCTCGAGGTCCGCTTCCGCATCGATGGGCGGAGCCGCCAGAACAAGTTCGGCGAGCACTTCAGCAACGAGATCGGGGTGCTGAACTCCGAGACCACCGACCGCTTCCGCTTCGCGCTCGTCGCCCCGGAGGACAAGCTGCTCTACGTCCATCTCCCGGACGGCTTCACGTTCGCCGCCGACGAGACGCGCGAGAACGGCGAGACGGTACGCACGTACGAGGCGACGGACCTGCCGGGGATCCCGGACGAGCCGAACGCGCCGCCGTGGCCGGAGCTGGCGAGCGCGATCCAGGTCTCGACGTTCTCCGACTGGCACGCGCTGGCCCGATGGTGGTGGGGGCTGGTCAAGGACCAGCTCCAGCCCGACGAGACGATCCGCGACCGCGTGGCGGAAATCGTCGCCGGCACCACCGACACGGAGGAGATCGTCGCGCGCGTCTTCGATTGGGTCATCCGCAACACCCGCTACGTCGCGCTCGAGTTCGGCATCCACGGGTGGAAGCCGTACCGGGCGCACGAGGTCGTCTCGCGCGGCTTCGGCGACTGCAAGGACAAGGGCTCGCTCATCTACACCATGCTCGCCGCGGCCGGCATCGAGGCGCGGCTGGTGCTGCTGCGCACGCGCTACTATCGCGGCCGTCCGATCAGCGAGTTTCCCAGCCTGGGGCAGTTCGACCACCTCATCACCTACGTCCCGGCGCTCGACCTCTTCGTCGACGGCACGGCCACGCTGTCGGCCTTCGACGAGCTGCCGGTGATGGACCGCGAGGCGTTCGCGCTGATCGTGGGACCGGACGAGGAGCGGACGGTGACCACGCCGCGCGACCCGCGCGCTCCGGACGAGCTCAGCTTCCGCTTCACGATCGACCTGCGTCCCGACGGCTCCGCGGCCGTCGAAAGCGTCCAGCGCGCGACCGGCGCCTACGCTCCCGGCCTGCGCGGCCGGCTGCAGGCGGCGGAGACGCGACGGCAGCGCGCCGAGGAGCTGGCCGGCGGCATCTACCCGGGCCTGGTCCTGGGCGACTTCACCGTCGAGGGCCTCGACGACTTCCGCGCGCCGCTCGTCTTCAGCGGCAAGGCGGAAGTGCCCCAGCTCGCAAGCGGCGGGGGCGGCACGTTCTCGATCCGCGCCGACCGACCGCGCAACCTGGCCCGCAACTGGGCCGGCGCCGACAAGCGCGAGCTGGACGTCGATCTCGGCATGGCCTCCCACGAGTCGCACGAGATCGCCTACCGGCTGCCCCCCGGCGCCCAGGACGTTCGCGTGCCCGAGGGCCGGACCCTGCGCGACGGGTCCCGCACGTTCGACATGCAGGTCACCCAGGACGGCGACGAGGTCCGCGTGACCTGGAGCCTCGTGGTCCCCGAAGCCCGCGTCGCCCTCGCCGACTACCCCGGATTCCGGGCCTTCTGCGCCGCCGTCGACACGGCGCTGGCGGAGCCGATCACCTATGTCATCCCCTGAACGAAGAGTCGCGTTCCTCCTCGGCGCCCTCCTCATGGCCCCCGTCGGCGCGGGACGAGCACAGGAAGCCGCGCCCGCCGCCCTCGACCCCGACGCCGCCCGCGCACAGCTCGTCGCTCCCATCCCCGAGAGCGTCGATCCCGCCGTCCGCGCGTATCTCGAGGCTTTGGCCGACATGGCCGTCTCCGGGCACGAGACCGCCGTCACCCGCATGCGGGAAGCCGTCGAGCTGGCGCTGGACGCCCCGAGCGAGTCGTCGCGACTCGCCGCGATCGCCGCGCTGCTCTCCCTGCGCGGCGCCCTGTCCTGGGCCCCCCGCTCGTGGGTCGAGCCCGTCCTCGCGCTCGCGGACCGCGTGCCCCTGGAGCGGGCCGAGTGGATCCCCGTCCTGAACCACTTCTACGGCCTGCGCGCCGACCTGCACCTGGACCTCGCGGACGTCCCGGCCGCGGAGCGCGACACCGCCGACCGCGGCTGTCTCGCCGGCTGGCTGGGTACCGGCCCCGAGGGCCCGACGGCCTACCACGACTGGTGGCGCGACCCGCCGCCTGACTTCGCGCTGCGGCCCGCCCCGTGGGCGCCCGGGCAGAACCGCCCGGCCGAGCCGGAGCGCGCGTGGGAGCCCGAGGTCTACCTCTGCAACCTGACCCTGGGCCGGGTCGGCGAGGTCCGCTCGGGCGTGATCCGCCTCTCGTCGGTCGTCGACGTCCCCGAGGGGCTGACCGCGGCGGTGATGCACGTCTCCACCGGCGACCCCTTCCTCGTCCGCATCGACGGCACCGAGGTGCTGCGGCACGACCCGTACCGCGAGACGATCGGCGCCGTGTTCGACGTCGCGATCGACGCGCCGCCGGGTCGGCACCGCATTGATCTCCAGCTCGCCTCCGGCTGGGGACGCCCCGTGCTCTCCGTGTCCCTGCTGGGCATCGACGCCGATGGGCGGCCCGTCCCGCTCGCCTCGAGCGGTGACCTTTCGGTCGAGACCCCGGTCGCGTTCGCCGGAGAAATCCGGGAGCTGGAGCTGCACCCGGCCGACGAGTGGACCGCGCTCGTCGCGCTCGACGTGCTCGAAGGCATGGGGCGCAACGAGGCCGCGGCGCGGGGCGCCGAGCAGCTCGCCGACTCCCCCTGGGGCGAGGACAACCCGCTGGCCCAGCTTCGCGCGGCGTCGGCCCTGCTGCGCGACCCGACGCTGTCGCTGCCCGAGGCGCGCCGGCGCGCGACTCTGCGCTTCGAGCGTCTGGGCGACCTGCAGGACGTCCTGGTCCCGCCCCTCTCGGCCCGCGCCGGCTGGGCCCTGGAAGACGGCGACCTCGACGACGCCATCCCCCTGCTCCGCCACGCCGCCGGCATCTACCCCGACGACTTCGAGATCCTCCAGCAGCTCGAGTCGGCCTACAGCTCCCGCGGCTGGATCGACGAAGCGCGGCGCATCGTCGAGCGGCTCGAGGCGACGATGCCCGAGAGCTGCGCGATCAAGCGCCTGCGGCTGTCGTACGCCTACGACATCGGCGACACGGCCGGCATCGATGCCGCGGCCGACGAGATGGTGCGCTGCATGCCTTCGGCGTTCGACCGCCTGGGCACCCTGGGCCGCGCCCGCCGCTGGGACGCCGTGGTCGCCGAAATCCAGCGCCTGCGGCCGCTGTACGGCGACCCCGACATGGCCGACGTCGCCATCGCCATGACCCGCCTGCGCCAGGGCGACACCGCGGGTCTCGAGGCCCTGCTGCGCGAGGAGCTGGCCGAGGATCCCGCCGACTCCGGCTCGCTCGACGCCCTCGTCGACCTCCTCCTCCGCGACGGTCGCCTGGACGAGGCGCTCGCCCTCCTGCAGGACGCCGTGCCGCTCGGCCAACCCACCAACACCGGCGCCATGGAGACCGCGGCCGCGCTCCAGGGCTTCGACCCCTACTCGCCGTTGTACATCCCGGCGCCGCTGGCCATCGCCGCCTACGAGGCGCACCGGACCGGAGAGGAAGCGCCCGCCACCCAGATCCTCGACCACACGGTCAGCCGCGTCTTCGACGACGGCGCGATCCGCATGGTGACCCACACCATCCTCAAGCTGTCGTCGCAGGAGGCGATCGAGACGTACGGCCAGTCGGGCGGAGGCGGCGCGCTGGCCGCCCGCACCATCGCCCCCGACGGCTCGGCGACCAACGTCGTCAACATCGCCCAGGCCGGCGTCGGCTCCTTCCCCGACCTCACGCCCGGCTGCTACATCGAGACCTTCGACGCCCGCATCCAGGCCTCCCCGACCATGCTCCAGGGCGGGACCGACCACTGGCGCTTCTACTTCCAGAGCGTCGACGAGACCATGGCGCGGACCGAGTTCGTCCTGGTGTCGCCCGCCGACTACCCGCTGGACTACTCCGCGCGGGCCGAGCCGCCGGCCGACCGGGGCGAGGAGCTGGGCGTGCTGCGCCTGCAGCGCTGGGCCGGCCACGACGTCCCGCCGCTGCGCCTGGAGCCGATGTCCATCCAGAGCGACGCCTACGTCCCGTCCCTGCGGCCCGCCCGGAACTTCGACTGGGCCCGCCTCTTCGCCGCCCTCGCCGACAGCCTCTACACCTCCGATTACGTGCCGCTCGAGGTCGCCGCCTTCGCGCGCGAGACCTGCCGCGGCCTGGACGAGGCGGGCTGCGTGCGGACGCTGTACGACTGGATCCTGGACAACGTCGAGTCCGGCAGCTTCGCCGACACCATCGTCTCCACCTACCAGCGCCGCTCGGGCTCGCGCTCCCGCCTCATCGTCGCGCTCCTGCGGGCGGCCGGCTTCTCCCCGCGACTCCTGCTCGCCACCTCGCTCGACCGCGACCTCACGGAGACCGACGTCGCGGAGTCGGGGCGCTACTACTACCCCGTCGTCGAGGCGGCGGGGCGGATGTTCACGATCGAGGCGGACGAGGCGGCGCTGGGCTACCTCCCGGCGGAGATCCGGGGCATGCCGGCGATCGTCTACGACCCGCTGGGCGAGGAGCTGGAGACCGTGACGCTGCCCGATCCCGAGGAGCAGCGGGAGGGCTTCACCGCCGAGCTCGACCTGGAAGTCGATCCCGACGGCGGCGCCGTCGTCGTCCGCGGCTCGATCGAGATCACCGGCGGCTTCGCCGCGGACTTCCGCGACGGGCTCCTGGAACGCTCGCCCGCCGACCGCGAGGGCGACCTCACGCTCGTCTTCGTCGCCCCGTCCTTCCCGGGCGCCGACGTCGACGAGATCGCCATCGATGACCTGGAGGATCGCGAGAAGCCGCTCGTCGTCCGGTTCACGGCCCACGCCGACGGACTCGTCGTGCGGCGCGGCGGGACGCTGCTCCTGCCGCCGCCGGTGCCGCAGCAGCTCAGCGCCGGCTACGCGCCGCTGCCGGTCATCGAGCACCCCGCGCTGGCCTTCCCGCCGCTGCACCTGGACGTCACGGTCCGGATCCACGCCCCGGGCTGGCGCATCGGCGGCCTCGCCGGGCAAGGCGTCGACGCCGCCGGCATCGTCTTCTCCCAGGAGGCGACCGACGCCGACGACGGCGGCACCCTCGTGCGACGCCTGCGCATCGATGACGCGCGGATCGAGCCCGAGGACTACCCGCCCTTCGCCCAGGCCGTCCGCCGCGCCGAGAACCTGTGGAACCTTCCCCTGGAGCTCCGCGAGGTCCGCTGACCCGACCGCCGACCGCCCGCCGCCGACCGGCTCAGTCCGCCGCCACGACCGTCCCCGGATGCTCGCGCTTCGCCGCGTACAGCGCGCGGTCCGCGCGACCCATCAGCGACTCGAGCGACTCGTCGCGCCGCCACGCGGCCACCCCGGCGCTGGCCGAGAACTCGACCCGCGCCTCGACCTGCGCGACCTGCTCGCGGCACGCGACCAGGACGCGACCGAGCGCGAGAATCCCGCCCGGCAGCGGCGTGTGCGGCAGCAGCACCGCGAACTCGTCGCCGCCGTAGCGGGCGAACACGTCCACCTTGCGCAACCGCCGGGAAAACCCGCTGGTCGCGGCGCGCAGCACCGTGTCCCCCATCGCGTGCCCGAACGAGTCGTTGATCTGCTTCAGGCGGTCGACATCGACGAGCGCCACGCACAGCTCGTAGCCGTAGCGCCGCGCCCGCTCCAGCTCCCGCTCCGCCTCATCGATGAACTTCCGCCGGTTGTAGCAGCCCGTCAGCGGGTCGGTGACCGACATCTCCTCCATCTGCCGGTAGGCGTCGCTGAACGCCAGGTACGAGCGGAGCCACGTCGCCAGCACCGACACCAGCACCTGGTGCTTCCGCTCGAACGCCCCCGTCGCCGCGGCGAAGATGGCGCACGAGCACGACGCCGAATCCGGCGTCGCCACGTACGCCGACCCGACCTCGGCCGCCTCCGGCGCCCGCGCCGGCCCCGGCAGCTCCACCACCTCGACCGCGACGTCCGACGCCGGCCCGGGTCCGCCCCCCGCCGGCACCCCCGCCCGCTCGAGATCCGCCCGCACGGCCGCCAGCAGCGTGCTCGACAACGCGCCGATCGAATACGTCGTGATCTCCGTGCTCGTCCGGCCGGAGCGCACCACCCCGAAGGCGTCGAAGGGGATGATGTGCGACGCCTCGACGACCGCCCGGCGCACCGCCCGCCGGAAGTCCGGCACGGCGACGGGCAGGATCGTGTTCAGCACGTTGAGGAACTCGATCTCGTCCTCCGCAAACTCGACGATCAGCTTACCGCTCGGCGTGCGCATCGACACCCCTCCGGAGGCAGCACGCGTCCCGCACCGCGGCTCACCCCGCAGTCTCGCGCGTCCCGAACGCGACGTTCAAGGGAATTCCAAACGCTGCCGCCCTCAGGCGCCGGTCGAGCCTCCCGCGGGCGCGGTCGTGGCCGGCGCCGGAGGCGCCGGCG
>JACRCZ010000021.1 GCA_016218765.1 Deltaproteobacteria bacterium
CGCCCGGGCCGCCGCGGCCGCGCGCCCGGCGGGGCGGGGGACGAGCCGCTATCGCGGAACGGAGGAGGAGGCGCCCGCCGCCGGGTTGGGCGGGGCGCACACGGCGCTGTCCGTGGCGGCGATGGACGACGTCCCGCTGCCGGACGTGGAGGGGCCGCCGGACGCCCTGGCGCCGGAGCTGGAGCTGACGCCGGAGCAGATCTCCGCGATCGCGAAGCAGGTGGCCGTCGCCGCGGCGGCGCAGGCGCGCCGGGGCCTGGTGATGACGGCGAGCCTGGGGGATCGTGGGGCGGCGCGGCCGGCGCGGGAGCATCCGGGGCGCCCGGCCTACATCGTGGCGGGCCTGGAAGCGGCGGCGGTGCCGCTGGAGGGCCTGAACGACAGCGCGGCGATGGCGGCGCGCGGCGGCCCGTCGATCGAGACGCTCGAGGGCTTCATCAGCGGCCACGGCTGCGACCTGGGGACTATCGAGGTGTATTACCGCCTGGGAATGGCCTTCCTGGCGGAGGGCAAGTGGGCCGCCGCGCTGCAGGCCTTCGACCAGGTCGAGGAGGCATCGCCGGGGTACAGGGACGCCGAGCGGCGGGCGGCGAACCTGCGCCAGTGGCAGGACGCCGTCGGCCCGCGCATGACGCTGGCGGCGCAGGGCGGCGTGGCGCGCACGCCCGACGCCGCGCGCTACCGCATCCAGGGCGAGCTGGGCCGGGGCGGCATGGCGGTCGTCTACCGCGCCCATGACGAGGTGCTCGGCCGCGACGTCGCGCTGAAGTTCCTCTCCGACGAGCTTCTGGCGAACAAGGACGCGCGCGAGCTGTTCCAGCGCGAGGCGCGCTCGGTCGCCGCACTCAACCATCCCAACATCATCACCGTCTTCGACTTCGGCGTGCTGGAGGGGAAGACGTTCATCTGCATGGAGTACGTCGACGGGGTCTCCGTGCAGCAGCTCCTCGAGGAGCGCGGCAAGCTCACGGTCGTGGAGGCGCTGCGCATCGCGCGCCAGGTGCTCGACGGGCTGGAATACGCCCACGACAAGAGCATCATCCACCGGGACATCAAGCCGTCGAACATGATGCAGACCAAGACGGGGCTGGTGAAGCTGATGGACTTCGGCCTGGCCAAGTCCGTGGCCAAGGGCGCGAAGGCCTCCATGGTCGCCGGCACGCCGCCGTACATGCCGGCCGAGCAGATCGCCGGGGGCGACGTCGACCATCGCGCCGACATCTTCGCCGTCGGCTGCTCGCTGTACGAGATGCTGACCGGCCGGCTGCCGTTCGAGGGGTTCGACCGCGCGAAGGCGCCGTCCAGCGTGCAGACCTTCGATCCCTCGCTGCCCCCCGTCCTCGACAACATCCTCAACCGCGCCCTGGCCTCCCAGCCCGACCAGCGCTACGAGACGGCGAGCGCGTTCAACGCGCCGATCCGCCGCATCCTGGACGTGCTCGACTCGTACGCCGCCGGCGGGTCCGCCCCGCCCCCCCCCTCCCCGCTCGGCACGGCGCGCACGCAGTTCGCCGGACCGACCACCGCGACCTAAGGAGAGGTGGAGAGAACGACCGGAGAGGTGGGGAGGTCGGACGCAGGCGCCTTGTCGGACCGTCAGGGGGCCGGCCGGTCGTCGGGGAAGACCAGCACCATCTCGTCGGGGCGGACGAGGCCCAACTCGTCCCGGGCGACGTCCTCGAGGTATCCCGGACGGGTGCGGTAGGCTTCGAGGCGCCGGCGCAGCTCGCGGCATTGGGCTTCGAGTTTCCCGTTCTCGCGCCGGATCTGGACCAGCTCGGCTTCCAGGCGGTCGACGCGGCCCAGCCCGTCCGAGCCGAAGATGAGGACCGGGACGGTGAGCAGGGTGAGGACGAGGATGAGGATCGGGAACACCTGCGCGCGCCGGATGGGGTTCCCTGCTTGCATCGGGCCGAGACTAACTTATGATGCCCGCCCGGGCCAAGAAAGCGCCGGAGAAGAGAACCACAGATGAGCACAGACGAACACAGATGCCGGGCCGGGGCCGCGAGGACGCCGGTCGCCGGCCGGGGAGCCGGACGGGCTGGGCGGGCCGTGCCATGAGAATCGGCATCACGCTGGGCGATCCGGCGGGCGTGGGCGGGGAGCTGACGCTGCTGCTTCTCCGCGAGCTGGGTCCGGCGGCGCCGGTGACCGTGTTCGGCAGCATGGCACAGCTCGGGCGCGCTGCCGCGGCGCTCGGCATGACCCCTCCGCTGCCGCTGCGGCCGCTGCCGGCGGACGCGGTGGACAGGCCGGAGGCGTACGCCGAGGGTCCGACGCTGCTCGATCTGGTCCCGTTGACGCAGGAGGACGTGCTGCCGGCGGTGCCGACGCGGGCGGGGGGCCAGGCGCAGCTCCGGTACCTCTCGCTCGCGGCGCAGGCCGCGAAGGCCGGGCGCATCGGCGCGGTCGTCACGGGGCCGGTGAACAAGGGCGGGATCTCGCAGGTGATGGGCAGCCGGTTCAGCGGCCAGACGGAGCTCTTGGCGCGGCTGGCGGGGCTGCGCTCCGGCGACGTGGCGATGGCCTTCACGGGCGAGAAGCTGCGCACGGTCGTCGTGACCACCCACATCGCGCTCAAGGACGTCCCGGCGACGTTGAAGGCGGAGCGCATCGAGAAGGCCGTACGGCTCGAGGTCGACCACCTGGAGGAGCTCGGCTTCCGCAAGCCGCGGCTGGTGGTGGCGGGTCTCAACCCGCACGCGGGCGAGGGCGGGCTGTTCGGGGACGAGGAGCACGTGGTGATCTCGCCCGCGGTGGGGGCGTTGCAGACGCGGTTCACGGAGGAGGGGATGCGGGCGACGATCTCGGGCCCGCTGCCGGCGGACACGGCGTTCCGGCGGCACCTGGAGGGGCGGTTCGACGCCGTGGTGGCGATGTACCACGACCAGGCGATGCTGGCCTGCCGGCTGGCGGCGTTCGGCGAGACGGTCAACGTGACGCTGGGCCTGCCGTTCGTGCGCACGTCGCCCGACCACGGCACGGCCTACGACATCGCGGGCAAGGGGCTCGCCGACCCGCGGGGGATGCTGTCGGCGTACCGGCTCGCCGTCCGTCTGGTCGAGCTGCGGGGCCGCGCGCGAGGGACATGAGCCACGGATTCATCCGCGTCCGCGGGGCGCGGCAGCACAATCTCAAGGGCATCGACGTCGATATCCCGCGCGACAAGCTCGTGGTCGTCACCGGCCTGTCCGGATCCGGCAAGTCCTCGCTGGCCTTCGACACGATCTACGCCGAGGGGCAGCGGCGCTACGTGGAATCGCTGTCGGCCTACGCGCGGCAGTTCCTGGAGCAGGCGGGCAAGCCGGACGTGGACATGATCGAGGGGCTGTCGCCGGCGATCTCGATCGAGCAGAAGAACGCGAGCCGCAACCCGCGCTCGACCGTCGGCACCACCACGGAGATCGCGGACCACCTGCGCGTGCTGTTCGCGCGCATCGGCAAGCCGCACTGTCCCGTGTGCGGCAAGCCGGTCTCGGCGCTCACGGTGCAGCAGATCGTCGATCGCGTGCTGGAGCTTCCCGCCGGCACGCGCTTCTCGGTGCTGGCGCCGATCGTGCGCGACCGCAAGGGCGAGTACCGGCGCGAGTTGGAGAAGCTGCGGCGCGACGGGTTCGTGCGCGTGAACATCGACGGCGAGGTCCACGACCTGGTCGAGGAGACGGCGCTCGACAAGAACCGGAAGCACACCATCGAGGTCTACGTCGACCGGCTGGTGATCAAGGAGGGGCTCTCGCGGCGCCTGACCGACTCGGTGGAGACGGCGGTGGCGATGAGCGACGGGCTGGTGCGCATCGCGGTGGTCGAGGGCGACGACCTGCTGCTCACGACGAAGTTCGCGTGCGTCGACCACGGCATCGCGCTGCCCGAGCTGGCGCCGCGGACGTTCTCCTTCAACAACCCGCACGGGGCGTGCCCGACGTGCAGCGGGCTGGGCGACATCCTGCACTTCGATCCCGCGCTGATCGTGCCCGACCCGTCGCTGTCGCTGCGCGACGGCGCGGTCGCGCCGTGGAGCGGGCGCCACACCACCTACTTCCCGCAGATGTTGGCGGCCGTGGCCCGCACCTTCCGCGTCGACCTGGACACCCCGTGGAGCGAGCTTCCCGAGGACGTGCGCCACGTGGTGCTCCACGGCACCGACCGGGAGGTCCAGTTCACGCTGGAGGACGGGAACAACCGCTACACGTTCACCAAGCCGTTCGAAGGGGTGATCGCGAACCTGGACCGGCGATCCAAGGAGTACGAGAAGCGCAAGCGCGAGGCGGGAGCGGCGGACCACGAGGAGGGGTTCGAGTTCCTGGCCGAGGAGTTCCACCGCTACGCGCGGCGGGATCCGTGCCCCGACTGCAAGGGGGCGCGGCTGCGGCGCGAGGCGCTGGCGGTGCGCGTGGCGGGGAAGAACATCGCCGAGGTGTCGGCGCTGACGGCGGGCCGCGCGCTCGCCTTCCTCGACGGCCTGCAGCTGACGCCGCGCGAGCGGCAGATCGCGGACCGGCTGCTCAAGGAGGTGCGCGAGCGGCTGCGCTTCCTGATCAACGTCGGGCTGGACTACCTGACGCTCGACCGCGCCTCCGCCACGCTCTCGGGCGGCGAGGCGCAGCGCATCCGGCTGGCGACGCAGATCGGCGCCTCGCTGGTCGGGGTGATCTACATCCTCGACGAGCCTTCGATCGGCCTGCACCAGCGCGACAACCGGCGGCTCATCGACACGCTGCTGGCGCTACGCGACATGGGCAATACGGTGCTGGTGGTCGAGCACGACCGCGAGATGATGGAGAGCGCGGACTGGATCATCGATCTGGGGCCCGGCGCCGGGCGGCACGGCGGGGAGGTGGTCGTCGCGGGGACGCCGGACAAGGTGCGCGCCGCGCCGAAGTCCCTCACCGGCCGGTACCTGGCGGACAAGCTGTCGATCGAGCTGCCGCAGCGGCGGCGGCGGCCGAACGGCCACGTGGTCGAGATCAAGGGGGTGGCGACGAACAACCTGCGGGCCATCGACGTCCGCGTGCCGCTGGGCGTGCTGGTCTCCGTGACCGGCGTCTCGGGCTCGGGGAAGTCGTCGCTCGTCGTCGACACGCTGCTGCCCGCGCTGCGCGCCAGGCTCCATCGCACGGGCGAGCGGGCGGGCCCCCACAAGACGCTGCTCGGCACGGAGCACGTCGACAAGGTCGTGGAGATCGATCAGCAGCCGATCGGACGCACGCCGCGCTCGAACCCCGCCACGTACACCGGGTTGTTCGGCCCGATCCGCGACGTCTTCGCGGCGCTGCCCGAGTCGCGGGCGCGGGGCTACGGACCGGGACGCTACTCGTTCAACGTCGCCGGCGCGCGGGGCGGGCGCTGCGAGACGTGCGAGGGCCAGGGCGTGATCCGGGTGGAGATGCACTTCCTGCCGGACGTGTACGTGGTGTGCGAGGAGTGCGGCGGGCGGCGCTACAACCGCGACACCCTGGACGTGAAGTACCGCGGGCGGTCGATCGCCGACGTGCTGGACATGAGCGTGGAGGAGGCGCTGGAGCTGTTCGAGCCGGTGCCGAAGGTGGCGCTCAAGCTGCAGACGCTGTTCGACGTCGGGCTGGGGTACATCCAGCTCGGCCAGAGCGCGACGACGCTCTCCGGGGGCGAGGCGCAGCGCATCAAGCTGGCGCGCGAGCTGTCGACGCGGGCGACGGGCCGGACGATGTACGTGCTGGACGAGCCGACGACGGGGCTGCACTTCGACGACATCAAGAAGCTGCTCGGCGTGCTGGCCCGGCTGGTCGACCAGGGCAACACGGTGGTGGTGATCGAGCACAACCTGGACGTGATCAAGACCGCGGACTGGGTGATCGACCTGGGGCCCGAGGGCGGCGACGGCGGCGGCAAGGTGATCGCCACGGGCACGCCCGAGCAGGTCTCGCGCACCGCGGGCTCCTACACCGGGCAGTATCTGAAGAAGGTGCTGGGACGCCGCGCGTGACGAGGATCGGCACGCCGAGCGTCTCCGCGCCGTGACGGGGTCGCTGCGGCCGAGCGCTCACTGGAGGCCGAGCTTCTTGATCCGGTAACGGAACGTCGAGTAGGGAACGCCCAGCTCCAGCGCCGCCCGCTGGCGATTCCATCTCGTCCGTTCGAGCGCCAGGAGCATGGTTTCCTTCGTCGTACGGCCCGCGACCGGCACCGCGGCCAGGATGTGCGAAGCGATGTGCGACGGCAGCAACAGGTGCTGCGCGTCGATGATCAACCCGCGGCTCGCGACGGCGGCACGCTCGATCACGTTGCGCAGCTCGCGGCCGTTGCCCGGGTAGTCGTAGGCCACGAGCAGCCGTTCGGCGGCCGGGCTCAGCTCGCGCGCGGGCAGGCCGCGCCCGGCGAGGTGCGTGTGCATGAAATGGCGTCCGAGCGGGAGGATGTCCTCCCGCCGCTCGCGCAGCGGCGGGATATCGATACGGAAGACGTTGAGACGATAGAAGAGGTCCTGGCGGAACTTCCTCGCGGCGACCAACTCCTCCAGCGGAGCGTTGGTCGCGGCAATGAGCCGCACGTCGACGGCGATCTCGCGGACGCCGCCGATGCGCTTGACCGTGCGCGTCTCCAGCACGCGCAGGAGCTTCGCCTGCGCGGCGGGCGAGAGGTCGGCGACCTCGTCCAGGAACAGCGTGCCCCCGTCCGCGGTCTCGAAGCAGCCGGGCCTGTCCGCGATCGCGCCCGTGAACGATCCCCGGACGTGGCCGAACAGCTCGCTCTCCACGAGCGTCTCCGGAATCGCCGGACAGCTCACGGCGACGAACGGACCGCGGTCCCTGCCGTCGCGGCGGGTCGCCAGGTGCAACGCGTCCGCCACGACCTCCTTGCCGGTACCCGTCTCGCCCTGGAGCAGCACGGTGCGGCATCCGGCGTCCACGGCGGCGCCGATCTGCGCGCGGATCCGCGCCATGGCCGGGCTGCTGCCGATCAGCAGGCCCTTGGCCGACGGCGACCGCACATCGGCGGCTCGCCGCCGGTCGCCCACGACCGCGAGGTGCACGGCGGCGATGTCCCGGTCTCCGTTCCGCCCGGAATCGACGTCGGCGTCGTCGCCCGGGACCACGGCCACCGCCGGAAGCGACGAGTCGTTGACGAATGCGGTCATGACTTGAGCATCCTCTCCGGGCCCCCGGCACCCGCCGCCAACGCCGCCGGGGGCGTGCTGCGGTTGCACCGCGGGACCCACGTTCGACCCGTCTGCAGGAACGCACGCAGCGGCACCTCGGGCATCGGCCTGCCGAGCAGGTAGCCCTGGCCGAGGTCGCAGCCGCCGGCGATCAGGAATTCGAACTGCTCCCTCGTCTCGACGCCCTCGGCGACCACGTCCAGCTTCATGTTGCGGGCCATGCCGATCATCGTGGAGACGAGCGTGCATGCCGCGGGGTCGTCCGTCAGGCCGCGGATGAAGGAGCGGTCCATCTTCAGGGTGGCGAGCGGGAAGCGCTGGAGGTACTCGAGCGACGAGTATCCGGTGCCGAAGTCATCGATCGCGATCCGGATGCCGAGCGCCGTGAGCTCGGCCAGCGTCTCGGACGTCTTCTCCGGGTCCGCCATGGCGGTGGTCTCGGTGATCTCGAGCTCGACCAGCGACGGCGGGAAACCGGTCTCGATCAGCAGCGCCGCGATGCGGTCCGCGGCGTGCGGCTGCTCGAGCTGCTGGGGGGACACGTTCACGGCCATGCGCACCGGCGGGTCGCCCGCCTCGCGCCATGCCCGCGCGCGACCGAACGCGCGGGTCATGACCCACTCCCCCAGCGGCACGATCAGGCGGGAGCGCTCCGCCAGCGGCAGGAACCGCCCCGGCTTGAGCAGCCCGAGACGGGGGTGGTTCCACCGCAGCAAGGCCTCGACCGCCCTCACCCGGCCGGTCCGGAGATCGAAGAGCGGCTGGTAGTGCAGCACGAACTGGCCCTTGTCCAGCGCGAGCCGCAGCTCCTGCTCCCGCCGCACGGCCTCCACCGCGAGCGCCTGCACGTCGGGCGAGTGGAAGCGGTAGTCGTTCCGTCCGTTCGCCTTGACCGTGTACATCGCGCCGTCGGCCAGGTGCAGGAGCGCGTCGGGCGTCGCGGCATCCTGCGGGTACATCGCGATCCCGACGCTCGTGCTGATCTGGATCGACGGGTCGCCCATCGCCAGGGGCGCGCGGACGGCGACGATGATCTTGCGGGCGATTCCGGCTGCATCAGCGGCCGCCACGTCGGGCAGCAGGACGGTGAACTCGTCGCCTCCGAGGCGGGAGACGGTGTCGCTGGCGCGCAGGGCCGCCAGCAGCCGCTGCCCGATCTCCGCCAGCACGCGGTCGCCCGTCACGTGTCCCAGGGTGTCGTTGACCTGCTTGAACTCGTCCAGATCCAGGAACAGGACGGCGAGAGACAACCCGGTCCGTCGCGACCGCTCGATCGATTGCACCAGCCGGTCGCGGAAGAGGATCCGGTTCGGCAGACCGGTAACCGAGTCGTAATACGCGAGCCTCCGGAGGTCCCGGATTTCCGGCGACGCCGCAACGCTCACCGCCGTCGGCCCGCACGTCGCGGCGACGCAAGGCTGGGGACCTGGAGGCCATGTACCGGACATTTCCCTTGCTCCGCGGCTCCGCGCGCGCTCAACATCAGCGATCCCCGGCTCCGCGACCCAGGCACGGTGCGTGTTCCATGCCGCGACGGAACCATTGAGCAAGTCCCTGCCGATCGCGAACCCATCCGGGGCATTCCGCCCCCACGCGCCCGCAGGATCGAGCGGCAACCCTTGGCATTGGTGGCGGGATCGGTGATCTGCCCGGCGCACCCGCCGGATCCGGGCATTCCGGTCCCGGAATGGACGCATCCGCCCGGGTCGTGGGCTCGTCCGTCGTGCTCCAGGACGAGATCGGTCGGCCATGGACGAACAACGGCGGCCGCCGCGGGCGCCCGTCCCGGCCGGGCGTTGTCGACGGCAGACCGGCCCGAATGTACGGTGTACGTGTGAAGCGCGTCAGCGCCACCGAGGCTCGCTGAACCTGGTTTTCGCGGCTGGACGAAGTCGCCGACGGCGAGATCGTGATCCTCGAGCGAAAGGGACGGCGACTCGTCCTCAGGCGCGAGGACCGCCGCGGTGGTCGCCGGAAGCCTCCGGTCCCCGACTATTCCGACGTCCTCCGCACGCCCGACCACGACCAGGCCGACGCGTGGACCTGGGACTGGCGGGGTCCGGGACGCCTCACGGCGCTCCCGGACGACACGCGGTGAACGTTCTGGCCGGGCCGCAGCTCCAGGCGACGGGCTGGACCTTCCGAACACGAGCACGCACGACAGCGACCTTGACTCGGGCCTACCGCGTTCCATCGACCCTCCTTGCCCCGTTCCGGGCGGCGGCTCGGGAACCCGTGAGGCCGTGGTCCAGCGCATGCGCCGGGTGGAGCGTCGCCAGGAACTCCTCGCACGGCAGGCAGAGGATCCCGTCCGTCATCGCGCGGTCTTTCCCGCGGTGCAGCAACAGACGCTTCGACTCGGGGTAGTCCTGGGCGAACGCCTTGAGCCCGGCGAGCGCGCGGCTGTCCGGCCGCGTGGTGTTCTTGATTTCGACTGCCCAGAATCCATCATCACCGTACAGGACGGCGTCCACCTCCACGCCCGACCTCGTGCGCCAGAAGTGGAGTTTGCTCTTGTCCCCGCGGTACGCGACCCAGGCCCGCAAGTGCTGCACCACGAGACCCTCGAGGGCGGCGCCCTCGATCTCCTCCCGGCGATCGAGCGGGCCGGACGGCCGCAGCGACCGGTACACGCCGGCGTCGAAGTAGAAGAACTTCGGGTGGACCGACACCGCCCTGGACGCCCGGCGCGTGAACACCGGCAGCCGGAACCCGAGGAGAAGGTCTTCCAGGATGGAGACATACCCCTCGACCGCCTTGCGCCCGACCTCGCACTCACGCGCGACGCTCGCCAGGTTGAGCAACGACCCGTGCGAGAAGGACATGACCTCGAGGAATCGGGAAAAATCCCCGAGGTTGCGGACGAGACCTTCGGCCTGGACCTCCTCTCGCAAGTACAGGCCCGCATAGGCCGAGAGCACCCTCGCCGGGTTGGACGAGCCGGCCACCACCGGCACGAGCCCGGTTTGGAGCGCTCCTTCGAGCGCGAACCTCCCGCCCAACTCCGCCGCCATGAATGGGTGCATCGTGGAGACGACGGCCCGTCCCGCAAGCAAGTCGACGCCTGCACGCCGGATCTTCCGGGCGCTCGAGCCGGTCAGGACGAATCGCCGGTCGCGGTGCTTCTCCATCAACGAGTGCACGACGTCGAGCAGCGCCGGAACCTTCTGGATCTCGTCGACCACCACGACGTTGCGCTCCGGGTCGCCTTCCACCATTCCCACCAGTCGCTCGGGCCTCGCGGCCAGGGATCTCGCGACGTCGGGCAGCAGGAGGTCCACGGTCAGCGCCCCCCGGAACTTCGATTCGAGCCACGTCGTCTTGCCTGTTCCCCGGGGGCCAAACAAGAAGAAGCTCGTGCCCGGGTCCGTGAGGAATCGACCTAGCACCTCCATTTTGAGACTCATAATGGATGTGTAACATCAAGAACGACCAGCCGCAACCTTCGCCCGCTTGTCCCCGGGGGCGTCCCTCGTGTATGCAGCACGCATGTCCATCGTCATCACGGGAGCCAAACGGACGCCCTTCGGACGCTACCAGGGAGGGCTGTCGGAGACGGAGCCGCTCGACCTCGCCGTGCACGCCGCCAAGGCCGCGCTCGACGCGGCCGGCGCGGGCGCCGGCCGGATCGACCAGATCTTCGTCGGCAACTGCATTCCGGGCGCCTTCGAGGCCGCCTCCGTCACCGGCCGGCAGATCGGCCTCAAGCTCGGCCTCGACGTGTTCACCACGACCGTCGACACGGCCTGCTGTTCGCCGCTGACCGCCCTGCGCCTCGCGCAATGGGGCCTCCGCCTGGGGGAGTTCCGCAGCGCGCTGGTGGTCGGCGTGGAGTCGATGAGCCGCGTGCCGCACCTGAGCCGCCAGCTGCGGGCGGGCGTGCGCATCGGCGAGGTGAAGCTGGTCGACCCGATCTTCCCCATCACCTACCCCGGATACAACTCCGTGGCGGTCGATGCCTCGGACGGCGCCGAGAAGTACGGCGTCCCCAAGCGGATGCTCGACGCCTTCGCCATGGGCTCGCACCTCAAGTGGGCGGCGGCCGCGCGCGCCGGGAAGTTCGCGGACGAGATCGCGCCGATCCGCGCACGCAAGGGCCGCGGCGAGACGCTCGTGGCCGAGGACGAGCAGCCCCGGCCCGACGGGAGCGTCGCACGCATCGCCATGCTCCCCCCCGTCTTCGGCTCGAAGACCACCACGCCGGGCAACGCGCCGGGCCTCAACGACGGCGCCACCGCCATGGTCGTCATGACCGACGAACGCGCGAGGGAGCTGGACGCACCCGTCCTGGCCGAGCTGGTCGAGCAGGCGGGCGTCACCGATTCGCCCAACGGCATCTCGTGGGTCCCCGCGCTCGCCATCCGCAAGGTCCTGCAACGCTCCGCACTTCGAATGGACGACATCGATCTGATCGAGATCAACGAGGCGTTCGCGGCGATGCCGCTCGTCTCCACGAAGATCCTCGCCGAGGGTGACGAGGCGCGGTGGCTCGAGCTCGTCGACCGGACCAACGTCAACGGCGGCGCGGTGGCCATCGGCCATCCCGTCGGCGCCTCGGGGCTGCGCATCCTGATGACGCTGGCGTACGAGCTGCGGCGGCGCGGGGGCGGGCGCGGCGTGGCGGCGATCTGCGGCGGGTTGACGCAAGGCGAGGCGGCGATCGTGAAGGTCGGCGGCCAGGGAGGCGGACGATGAGCGAGCTGCGCTACGAGCGGGACGGCGCCTCCGGGCTCGTCACGGTCACGATCGATACGGCGGGACCGGTCAACGCGATCGGCCAGGAATTCGTCGCGGAGTTGTACGCCGCGGTGGGGCGCGCGACCGCCGACGGCGCGACGGGCATGATGCTCGTCTCGGGAAAGCCCAGGAGCTTCCTGGACGGTGCGAACCTGCTCGAAATCCGCAAGAACCCCTCGGCCTTCGAGCTGGGGCACCTGCTCGACAAGCTCCACGACGCGCTGGCGGCGCTCGCCCGGAGCCCCTTCCCCGTCGTCGCCGTGCTTGCGGACCAGACGGCGCTGGGCGGCGGGTGCGAGCTGCTGCTGTGGTCGTGCGACCATGTCTTCGCGACGGCGGGCTCGCGCCTCGGACTGCCGGAGGTGAACGTCGGCCTGTTCCCGGCGGCCGGCGGCATGGAGACCCTGCGGCGGCTGGCCGGCATGGAGGCGATGCTCGACATCGTGCTCAACGGGCGCACCATGCCCGCGGGCGAGCTGGCGGGCCTGGGCATCGTGACCGTCGCGCCCGCGAAGGAGCTGCGCGCCCGCGCGCGCGACTGGCTGCTCGCGCATGCAAAGGAGACGAACCGCAACTGCGACCCGGCGCAGCAGGCGGTTGACGAGGCGCGGCGCGGCGAGTGGCGGGGCATGATCGCCGAGGCACGCCGGCGATCGTGCGCGTGCCCCGAGAAGCCGTGGTTCCGCGCGGCGCTCGACGCGCTGGAGGAAGGGCTCGCCCTGCCCTTCGAGCCGGCCGTGCGGGCGGAGCGCCGGCACTTCGCGCCGCTGATCGAGCATCCCAACGTCCAGGACAAGATCGACCTCTTCCTCAACATGACCGGCGTCGCGCCGCGGCTGGCGGCCGTCGCCGCCGACAAGGCGCGGCCGGTCGAGACGCTCGCCGTGATGGGCGCGGGCCTCATGGGCCGCGGCATCGCCCAGGTCTGCGCGGACGCGGGGATGCGGGTGCTCCTGTTCGACGTGGACGAGGCGACGGCGCGGGCGGGGCGCGAGCGGATCGGCGCGGAGCTGGAGCCGCTGGTGAAGAAGGGGAAGTGGCCGGCCGAGCGGCGCGAGAAGCTGCTGTCCCGGATCGAGCCCTTGGCGGACCGCCGCGAGCTGGCGCGCGTGCCGCTGGTGATCGAGAGCGTGTTCGAGGATCTGTCCCTCAAGCGCAGGGTCCTGGCGGAGATCCGGGCGGCGAGCCCGGACATCGTGTTCGCGTCGAATACCTCGACGCTGCCGATGAACGAGCTCGCCGAGGGCTCGGCGCGACCGGAGCTGGTCGTCGGCATGCACTATTTCTCGCCGGTGCCGCTCATGCCGCTCCTGGAGGTGGTCCGCGGGCCGCGGACGTCGCCGGAGGCGCTGGCGACGGCCGTCGCGGCGGGGCGCAGGCAGAAGAAGACGGTGATCGTCGTCGGCGACGGCCCGGGGGGCTACACCTCGCGCACGTTCGGCGTGTTCGTGCTGACGGGCTTCATCCTGGCCGAGCTGGGGATGGACCCGTGGGAGGTGGATCGGCTGGCGGTCGAGGCGGGGTTCCCGCAGGGGCCGCTCAACGTCTACGGCACCGCGGGCGGCAACGTCATCTACCACGCGTGCCTGGCGATGAAGGAGCGGATGGGCGAGCGGCTCGACGTGCCCCCGTCGCTGGAGCGGATGTGGAAGGCGGGCTACGTCGGCGCGGGCAAGCCGTGCTTCTACAAGGGGAAGATGGAGCCGGACCGCTCGGCGCTGGAACACCTCGTGCGGCGGCCGGGCGCGAAGCCGCCCGAGCCGGCGGAAGCGCAGGAGATGCTGCTCCTGGCGATGACGAACCAGGCGTTCCAGTGCATCGACGAGGGCGTGCTGGACGACTTCTTCACGGTCGACCTGGGCGCGGTGCTGGGCATCGGGTTCCCGGACTGCTGGCACGGACCGGCGCGGTATGCGAGCCGGCGAGGGCTGCGCGTCGTGCGCGAGCGGCTGGGCGCGCTGCACGCGAAGTACGGCCTCGCGTGCTTCCGCCCGGCGCACGAGCTCGATCGGCTGATCGCGTGCGGCGTCGATCGCGCGCTGGTGTGACGGGGCCTACCGGCACGCGCGGTCGCGCACCTCGCCGTCGTCCGTCCAGCAGAAACGCCCCAGGAGCACGCCGCCCCCCTCGTCCGACGTTTCCGCCAGCGACACCGTGAGGTCGCAGCGCTCGGGGTGCGAGTCCAGCGGCGCGTGGCGGAAGATCGAGCTGGACATCTCGGCCGTGTCGCCGGCGCCCATGTCCATGACGTGCTCCGTCTCCGCGATCGCGCGGACGTCGGTCAGGGTGACCTCCCCGGACGTGCAGGCGGCACGGACCCAGATCGTGCACATCGTGCAGTAGCCCGAGAGATCGTCGCGCACGCCGGCCGAGAACGAGACGGTGGCCTCGCCGCCGTGCGAGCTGCGGAAGTGCCACTCCAGACCGAGCCTGCGGACGTTGATCGGCGGCGTCGCGACCTCTCGCGGCCCGACGGCCTCCGGCAGCGGCGACCCGTCCAGCAGCGCCGTCGGGTACGCGGCCTGCTCGGCGGCCTGCCGCCGGGCCACGTCGACGACGGCCTGCAACGACTCCACGCTCCGCCGCAGGCGCGCGGTCTCCTCGTCGTACCGGGCCTGCAGCTCGGCCAGCGTCCGTTGCAGCCGCTCCTGCTCGGCGACCAGCCCGGCGATCCGTTCCTGGTCGGAACGGCGCTGCCAGTCGCGCTGCTCCAGCTCGACCCGCAGCCGCTGCGATTCGTCGAGCTGCGCCTGCCACTCCTCGCGCGAGGGACCGCAGGCGGCGACGAGCGCCGCGACGAGGAGGAGCGCTGGACGCGTGGGCCTCATGCGGTCCCTTCCCTCCCGGACGACCCGGATGATACTCGCCGGCACGCGAAGGGCAAATCGGCGGCTGGCGGCTGGTGGCTGGCGGCTGGCGGCCGGTTCAGCCCGCGGCCCGCGGACTACGGCTTGGACGGATCGCCGCCCCGGTCGTCCGTCTTCTCGATCGACATGTCGGGCGCGGGGGCCCCCGGCGGGTTCTCCCGCACCTCGATCGGCTCGGGGGGGGGAGGAGGCGGCGGGAGCGGCGGCATCGGGGCGATGGCCGGCGGCTGGACGCGGACCTCGATGTCCGGCTGCGTCTCGGCGTCCTCGGGCGGTGGCGCCCCCGCGTCCTGCTGGTCGTCCCGCGGAGTCGGCTCGACGGGCGAAGGCGGATGGCAGCGCACCTCGAACAGCGCCGCTCCGCCCAGCGCCGCGCCGATCGCCACCGCGGCCGCGGCACCGCGCAGGCCGCCCCGCGCCTCCGCGCGCTCGGGCGCGGGAAGGAACGACGGCGCGGCGATCGCGGGCGCCTCGCCGTGCACGTGCACCCTCATCCGTTTCGTCCCGACCTCGAAGCCGTCCTGGTCGAGCAGCACGACCGGCTTGCCGGCCGGACCGTCGAGGGCCCGGCCGGCGCGCCGGACGACGACCGCGGGCGCACTTTCGGGCCGGTAGAGGATCAGCCGCTGGTCCATCGACACCCACAGCTCGCAGGCGACCGGCCCGTCGCCGCGCCAGAGCACGGCGCCTGCGGGATCGACGCGCAGGCCGGGCTGGCGTCCCGGAACGGCGACGCAGCGCAGATAGCGCTCGCCGGGCGAGCGGGCGTCCAGGTCCTCCAGGCAGACGGCGAGCGGGGTCGGCATGGTCGTCCTCCTCTCCCCTCAGGTGTCGAGCAGGTGCCGGGACGGCACGACAGGCACGAGCGCCTCCGGCGCCTCGATTCCGCGGGCGCGCGCCTCGCGGAGCAGGTGCGGCGCGGGCCATTCCATCGCGCTCGGACGGTCCTCGGCCAAGAGCTCGCTGAGCACCCGCACGCGCCACGGTCCGCAGACGGGTTCTTCGGGATCGCCCGTGTACTGGAGGTTCTCGGAGCGGCAGCCGCCGCCGCAGAGCGTGTTCAGCGCGCAGTCGGCGCAGCGGGCGAGCTCCACCGCGGGATGGGGCCGAGCCCGGACGGCGGCCAGGGCGTCGGCGAACCGTTCGACGCCGAGGTCTCCGACCTTCTCTTCCATCTTGAAGCAGGTGAAGAGCGAGCCGTCGCTGCGCACGTGCAGGTGCTGGCCCAGCGCGCAGGAGCAGCCCTCGCGCCGCTCCGCCAGAGGGCTGGGCGCCGTCGCCGCGATCCGCTCCCCCGCCTCGAACGCGACACGGTCGAGCGCGGCTTCCAGGTCGGCGCGCGACCCGAAGAGGTTCGTGCCGGTCTCGCGGCCGGAGAGGTAGAGCACGCCGAGCGTGATCTTGGTGGCGGGCGGGAGCCGGCGGCGGAGGTCGGCGAGGTTCTCGGCGACGGACCCGACTTCCGCGGGCAGGAGCATCACGTCGACGATCGCCGTTCCGCCGGCCTCGAAGACCGCGTGCACCGCCCGCAGCGCCGCGTCGAAGCGCCCCGCACCCGACAGCGCGTCGCAGGCGGCCTCGGTGGCGCCGGCCAGGCTGATGCGGACCTGCGCGCCGCGCGTGGTGAGGGCCGCGACCCGTCCGGGCAGGTCGCCTTGCGCCAGCGGGATGCCGTTCGTGAACATCGTGAGCTGCAGGTCGAGCTCCACGATCCGCTCGCAGAGCTCGATCGCCCACGGCATCAGGAACGGCTCGCCGCCGAGGATCGCGACCCGGGCCCTGGGGCCCATCGTGCGGCGCACGTCCTCGACGATCCCGAGGTAGTGTCCCAGGCCCAGCTCGTGCGCGCGCGGCTTGCCGGAGTTGGTGCAGCAGTAGGAGCAGACGAGGTTGCAGGCGTTGGTGAGCTGGAGCTGCACGGAGGGGGATTCGGGCGTGGGCTTTCGGGGCGGTCCGAAGAAGCCGTGCCGGTCGAGCTCCGCAAGCAGCGCCGCGGGGAGGCCTGCGGCGGACGAGTCGCCCGCCAGCACGGCGCGCACGGCGCCGGCGGACGCCGCCGGAACGCGGCAAAACACGGCGTGGGCGCGCGAGACCAGCAGCTCGCCTTGCGCCAGCGGCAGGAGCACGCAGTCGGCCGGGAGGCGCGCGGCCGCGGTCCCGGGCGCGACGGCGGCTCCCGGGCTCGCGGTCTCGGTCGGAACGGACATCTCGAAGGCCACGGTCCCTTCCTCCTGCGGGAGGGAGCATAGCGGGCGCGCGGTCGTGGGACAACCGCGACTTCGTGCTCGAGTACGCCCCGCGGCGCTAGGGTGCGCGGTAGGTGAGGACCGTGCCGCCGGAGCCCACGGCGACGATGATGTTGCCGTAACCGTGCACGGAGTACAGGTTGGCCGTCGTCGGGCTCGGGGTGTAGAGCTTCCAGACGTTGCCTTCGCGCTTGACGATCGTCCCGCCGAAACCCACCGCCCAGCCCTCCGTGGCGCTCCGGGCGTAGTACGAGTTCAGGTTCGCGGTGGTCACGCCGAGCGACCCCGCCGTCCAGGTGCTGCCGGAGTACGCGGTCTCGACGCCCAGCTCGCCGACGGCCCGGATCGCGGTCGAGGACAGGCCGTAGACGCCGGTCAGGTCGTTGGAAGTTCCCGACGGAACGAGGGACCAGCTCAAGCTCCCCTCCCAGTGCCGGATCTCGCCGTTGTAGCCCACAGCCCACGTATCGGTCGACCGGTTCCCCCAGACCCCGCGCATTGCGTTGCTACCCACGTTGGAGCTTGTCCAGCTCGTGCCGTCGAACTCGACGAAAGTGCCATGCGCGGGCGTCGCCGTGGTGCCGCCGACCGCCCAGACCTCGGTCGCGCTCCAGCCGCGCACGTCGTAGAGCTGTTCCGTCACCGCGGGCGTGATCGTCGGCGTCGACCACAGCGAGCCGTTCCAGGTCCGGAGCCCGCCGGAGGAGCCGACGACGACCATGAACCGCGGGCTGGCGATGCCCCAGATGCCGTAGACGCTCGACGTGAAACTGGGCGGATTGCGCGAGCTCCACGCCGTGCCGTTCCACTGCTGCACGTTGCCGCCGCTGCCTCCGATCCAGATGTCGTTCTCCCGGAGCACGAACACCTTGTACAGGGTCGAGGTGAGCGAGGGAGCGGGACTGAACGCGCACCAGACGCCTTCGTCGACGAGCGTATCCGAGTCGTTGTCCACGCCGTCGCAGCATTCACCCGCGCACGTCGACCAGGCGGCGCACAACGGGAGGCAGGTCTGCGTTCCCGCCGTGGGCACGAGCGAGCACGGGTGCTCGCAGAACCGCGTCGCGCCCATGCAGCACGAGAACCCGTCGTCGCACGTCCCGTCGCAGTCGTCGTCGTCGCCGTCGCACCGCTCGGTCGGCGGCGTGCAGATGAGGTTCCACAGGCACGACAACGAACAGGCCTGCGTACCGGTGGATCCGCAGGTCGTGGTGCAGCTCCGCGAGGAACCCGCGCAACAGGAGGATCCGTCGTCGCACGCCGTGTCGCAGTCGTCGTCGAGGCCGTTGCAGGTCTCCGGGGGCGGAGTGCAGGAGGAGGCGGTCGGGATGGCGCAGGTCGCCGAGCAGGGCCCGGTGCCGGTGGAGCCGCAGCTCGTCATGCAGGGAAGCGTCGCACCGCGGCAGCACGGCCAGCCGTTGTCGCAGCCGCCGACGCAGTCGTCGTCGAGGCCGTTGCACGTCTCGGCGGGCGGGTTGCAGTCCGCGGGCGCCGGGACCTGGCAGGCCGGCGTGCACGTCCCGGAGCCGGTCGAGCCGCACGTGGTCGTGCAGCTCACGGTGGCGCCGGGGGTACAAGCCGACCCCTCGTCCGTCGCGCCGTCGCAATCGTCGTCGACCCCGTTGCCGCAGGCCTCCCCCGGCGGTGTGCAGTCCGCCGCCGGCGGAATCGCGCACGAGGCCGTGCAGAGTCCCGTTCCCGTGCTGCCGCACCCCGTGGTGCAGCTCACCGTCGAGCCGACCACGCAGGTGAACCCCTCGTCCACGGCGGCGTCGCAGTCGTCATCGACCCCGTTGCAGGTCTCGGCCGGGGGCGAGCAGGACGTTCCGGTCGGAATACCGCAGGCGGCGGTGCACGTCCCGGCGCCCGTGCTGCCGCAGGCGCTCGTGCACGGCACCGCGTCGCCCGAGCGGCATTCGAAGGTCTCGTCGGTGGCGCCGTTGCAGTCGTCGTCGGCCCCGTTGCAGGCCTCTGCCGGCGGGACGCAGTCCGGTTCGGCCGGAATCGCGCACGCGACCGAGCACTCCCCGCTCCCCGTCGTTCCGCAGCTCGTCGTGCAGCTCACCGTCGTCCCGCGGACGCAGGGATAGCCCTCGTCGATCGCCGCGTCGCAGTCGTCGTCGGTGCCGTTGCACGCCTCGGCCGGCACCGAGCATTCCGTCGCCCAGTCGCAGTCGACGCAGGCCTGGAGACCGGTCGAGCCGCACCCGGTGGTACACGTGCGGGGCTCCGGCGTGTCGCAGACCTCCGTGCCCGTCCGCACGTACCCGTCGCCGCAGGATGCGTCCCGGCAGGTGTGGAGGCACGCGTCCGTGTCGTCGTCGTTGCCGTCGTCACACTCCTCGCCGGCCTCCAACGAAGCGTTGCCGCACGTCGCCGAGACGCATTCGTGGCAGCCGTCCGTCGGATCCGTGTCGTCGCCGTCGTCGCAGCCCTCGCCCGTGTCGATGACGGCGTCGCCGCAGTGCGCCCGGACGCAGTCCAGGCGGCAGGCATCGGCCGCCGTGTCGCTGTTGCCGGGCCCGTCGTCGCACTCCTCGCGGCCGCTCCAGAGGAAGCCGTCGCCGCACCGCGCGGCCTCGCACGAGGTCGTGCAATCGTCCGTCTCGAACTCGTTGCCGTCGTCGCAGTCCTCGCCCGGCTCCGTGACGCCATTGCCGCATTCGGGCGGGGTTTCGTCCGTGGCGTCCCCGTCGTCGTCTCCGTCGCCATCCCCGTCGGCCGCCTCGACCTCCGCCTCCGCCTCGACTTCCGCATCCTCCTCCGCCTCGGCGTCCAACTCGCCGGGCACGTCGCCCGTGGCGGCGTCGTCGCCCGTCGTCCCGTCGACGGGCGGATCCTGGAAGAGCGACAGGCTGCATCCGCTGCCGCTCGCGATGATCCCCACGCAGAAAACGACATGGGCGAAACGCACCGTCTTCATGTCTCGGACCTCCGCCGAATCCCGCCACGAGGTTGCGACCGGAAGCTACGGGATGCCCGCGCACCCGTCAAGGCCGGGCTGCGCGCGGCTACGGCACGACGCCGGCACCGGGCGAGACGAGATCGAAGACGTAGTGGTCGAGCGTCTGCCCGGACGGCTCCGCGGCGCCTCCGGCCGGCGAGGTCTCGGGCCGGCGCTCCAGGTAGACGTGGATCTGCGCTCGCGCCGCGGGTCGGGCCAGGGCGGCGAGCGACGCGCCGAGCGGCTTGTCGATGACGGCGGTGCCGCGATCGGGCGGCTCGAGCCGCACCTCGCAGTGCAGCCCGCGACAGGCCGTCTCCTCGAACCCGGGAATCCCGATCGCCAGACGCACGACCGGAACGGTCCCGGGCAGCGGCATGACGCGGTGCGCCAGCTCCAGGTGCAGCATCGGCCCCTCGCAGCCCCCGGTCGCCCGCGCCTCCTCCACCGCCAGCTCGCCCTCCGCACCCCCCGGCGCCCGGAAGGCCTGCCGCACCTGGAGCGGGACCCGCGCCAGCCGCTCGCACGACTCCTCCAGCGACTTCTCGTCGCCCGCCTCGACCAGCCGGGAGCGACCCGAGGCGTCCGCCTCCCGCATCTCGAAACGCACCCGCATCGGCCACGCCAGCCCGGACGTCTCGCCGAGCTGGTCCAGCAGGTAGCGCACCTCGACGGGGTACAGCTCCGTCCCGGTGTCCACGGGCGTCGAGCACGCCTCGCCGGCGCAGAGCCAATCGCCGCCGCCGGCGTCGGCCACAGCCCCGGACGCGGCGAAGGCAGGTCCGATGTCGTAGGCCACGCCGGGCAGCGCGCCGATGACCTCGACCCGCAGGTCGGCGACCAGCGTCGGCCGCAGCCCGTCGAGGAAGACCTCGAGCCCCCGCGCGCGGACCGTCCCGTGCGCCGGAAGCTCGCGCATCCGGCGGCAGCCGGCCGGCCCGGCGAGGAGGAGCGCCGTCGCGACGGCCGCGCACGGCAGGGCTTGTCGGAGAACGCTCATCTGTGCACATCATCGGTCCCGATGGGACCCGTCGCACGCTACTGTAGCACTCCGGCACGCATCGCGATCGTCCTCGGCCTGCTCCTCGCCGCGGCGCCCGCGCAGGCGGCGCGGGCGACCTGGATCATCGAGGAGGATCGCCCGCACCCGGAGGTGATGTTCTCGTTCCTGGGCGGATGGTACCTGACGGGCTTCGGCGGCGAGTTCCGCTTCGCCTTCCCGGTCGCGCCGGACGGAGCGATCGAGTACCTCAACGAATCGATGGCGATCGAGCTGGGCGCCGGCTACCAGTATTTCCTCGACTCGTCGCGCGACTTCCAACGCATCACCTTCCCGCTCACCTTCCGCTGGGACTTCCACCTCACCGACCTGTGGACGGTGTACGGGGCGGTGGGCGCCGCGGGCGGCCTGCCGTTCGACAGCCCGCACGCGAACGTGTTCGGCTACCACGGCTACGTCTGGCCGGTCGCCGCGGTCGGTTGCTTCCTGCACCTGGCGCAGGGCTTCGACTTCCGGGCCGAGGCCGGGACGCTGGGCATCCTGGTGGGCGTCGACTTCACCCTCGGCGGCGCAGAACCCACGGCCGAGCCCGCGGAACCCGCCGGGCCCGCCGCACCCATTTGACCGCCCGCGATCCGGGTGGCATCCTCCCTGCGCGACAGGACGGCTCCGGAACGGGCGGCGGGCCCGGGGAGGTGCATCGATGCGGACCTCGCTCACGATGGCTTGGGTCGGGATCCTGGCGGCCGCCGCGCTCGGCTGCTCGCCCGGCGCGGACGACACGGGGGAGACGACGGGGCGCGACGACGGCGGGGGCGACGGCGAGACCGGCGCCGACGCGGAAGGCGACGGCTCGGACGTCCCGGAGGTGGTGGTCTGCTCGCCCGGCATGATCCAGTGCGAGCGCGGCGACGCCTACACCTGCAACGCGACCGGCGACGGCTGGGAGTCGTTCGAGGACTGCGCGGAGCCGACGGCGGTCTGCGTGCCGGAGGTCGGATGCCGCGTCTGCCGTCCGGGCGAGACGAGCTGCACGGACGGGATGCACGCGCGGTTCTGCGACGGCGACGGCATGGCGTGGGTCACCGACGACTGCGACCCCGACCGCGGCGAGACGTGCGTGAGCGGCGAGTGCACGGACCTCTCGCCGGCCTGCATCGAGGCGCGGCTGGCCAACTCCTACGAGGGCTGCGACTACTGGGCGACGCAGACCATCAACTCGCAGCTCCGCACCGACTTCCTCGACAGCTTCCACTACGCCTTCGTCGTCGGCAACCGGCAGGACGCCGCGGCGCACGTCGAGGTGCAGGGCCCGACGTCGGTGCTGGCCGAGGTCACGGTCGCGCCGAGCTCGACGCAGGTCATCCGGCTGGACTGGAACGAGGCGATCCGCAAGCCGGCCGTGGGCACGCTCCCTCCCCTCGCGTACCACTCCGACCTGTTCCACGGCGCCGCCTACCGGGTGAAGAGCGACGTCCCGGTGACGGTGTACCAGTTCAACCCGCTCGAGTACTGGCCGGTCCCGATGATCGGCTCGTACAGCAACGACGCCTCGCTGCTCCTGCCGAAGCACGTCCTCACCGGCAACTACATGGTGGCCTCCCGGCCGACCCTCATGTGGCGGCAGAACCAGACGGCGCCGGACCCGGACGTGTACACGTACTCCGGCACGCCCGGCTTCCTGGCGGTGATCGGCGTCGAGGACGACACCGACCTCACGGTGACGTTCAAGGCCGACACGACCGCGGGCACGACCGGCAGCGGCATCGACGCCTACACCGCGGGCGAGACGGCGACGTTCCACGTGGACAAGTACGACGTGCTGCAGATCCTCTCCGTCGTACCCGCCGAGTGCACGGTCGTGCGCGAGGAGCTGCACCCGACGAGCCCGCCGCCGCCGAACGAGGTCATGGCGGGGTACTGCGACATGGGGCGCGACTACGACCTGACGGGGACGCTGATCGAGGCCACGAAACCCATCGCGGTGTTCAGCGGCCACGACTGCAGCTTCGTGCCGTACGATCGCTGGGCCTGCGATCACCTGGAGGAGCAGATGTTCCCGCTCGAGGCGTGGAGCACGAACTACCTGGCGACGCGGCCGGACCCGGTCGGCGACGAGCCCTCGGTCTGGCGCGTCATCTCGCGCGAGGACGGGAACCACGTCACGTTCATGCCGGACGCCTGGGCGCCGCGGGATCTGGACCGGGGCGAGTTCGTCGAGTTCGCCTCGCCGGTGGACGCCACGTCGCCGGACGACTTCGAGGTCGAGGGCACGGAGCCGCTGCTGGTGGTGCAGTTCCTCTACGGGCAGGGCAGCGTGTGGGATTCCATCGGCGATCCATCGATGTCGCTGGCCGTCCCCACCGAGCAGTACCGCACGGCGTACAACTTCCTGGCCCCGGACGACTTCCGCGAGGATCCCGGCATCGGGCAGCACGGCGAGAACTGGGTCAACGTCACGGCCCCGGACGGGGCCAGCGTGCTCCTCGACGGCTCGGCCGTGACCGGGTTCACGCCGATCGGCGACACCGGTTTCGGCGTGGCGCGCGTGCCGATCCTGGGCGGGTCGCACGCCATCACGTCGACCGTCGAGTTCGGCATCACCTGCTACGGGTACGGCAACTACACGTCGTACATGGTCCCGGGCGGCCTGGATGTGGATCCGATCAGCCCGTTCCTGTGAGGCCGCCCGGCAGGAGCCGGAAGGAACGTCGCGCAGGGACGCAGAGGCGCAGAGGCGCAGACGGGAAGTCGCCGGATCCCGGTCCTTGGCTTTCGGCTGCCGGGAGGAGAACGCCGATGAAGTTGTGGACAGGCATGACGTTGGGTGCGGCGGCCTTCCTGGCCGCGGGCGGCTGCGCGGACGAAGCGGGGCAGCAGGGCTGCACGCGCAACGAGGACTGCCCGGCGGGGCGGTGGTGCGTCGCGGGGCGCTGCGTCGCGGTGGGCGACGGCGGGGACGTCGAGGTCGCCGACTTCGGGGACGGGGACGAGGGACCGGCGTGCGCGCGGGCGAGCGATGAGGCGGTGCCGATGCCGGTGGACATCATCATCGGCATCGACCAGTCGGCGAGCATGGGCGAGGAGCGCGACGGCGTGCGCGCCTGGGTCAACGACTCCCTGGCCGGCATCCTGGAGGCGGCCGGCCTGGACTACCGCGTCATCCTGATCCAGTCGGGGTTCTGCATGGAGCCGCCGCTGGGCAGCGCGGCGGACTGCACGGCGTCCAACCCGCCCCGCTACTACAACGTGGCCCACGGCGTGAACAGCTCCGACCTCCTGACCATCTTCCTCTGGAGCTACGACGGGACGTCGCGCTCGCCCAACACCTGCACCGCCAACCCGGGCGCCGTGTTCGCCTGGCGCGACGTGCTGCGCGCCTTCTCGCAGAAGGTCTTCATCGCCGTCACCGACGACGACCCCGTCAGCTTCAACTGCGTCAACACGACGGCGCGCTGCACGGAGGGCTGCGAGGGTTGTGCCGGCGACTGCGCGGGCTACTGCCCGAACTACCAGTGCCCGACCTACGCCGACCGCCCGGCCGAGTGGGGCGGGGCCGACTTCGCGACGGAGCTGTACGCGCTGGAGCCGGCCGGGATGTTCGGCTCGCGCGAGCGCCCGATGTGGATCTTCCACTCCATCGTGGGCGTGAGCCGCGTCCTGGAGCCCGACGAGCCGCTCACCCCGCTCGACGAGACCTGCGCCTCGGGCGGCAACACCGCGGAGACGTCGGGCGTCGAGTACCAGAAGCTCTCGCGGCTCACCGGAGGCATCCGCTTCCCGAGCTGCGACACCGACTACTCGCCGGTCTTCGAGCGCATCGCGGCGATGGTCCTGCCGCTGGCGTGCACGTACCGCGTCGAGTCCACGGCGCTGGGCCCGCCGGATCCCGACCACACCAACGTGATGGTCGACCTGGGCGACGGCTCCGGCGAGCACGTCGTGCCGCAGGACACCCGCTTCGACTGCGACGCGGGCGCCGAGGGCTGGCAGTGGAACGAGGACTACACCCTGATCCGCATCTGCGGAACCGCCTGCGACGAGATCCAGGAGGCCGCCGGGGCGCACGTGACGATCACGGTCGGCTGCGCGACGGTGGTCACCTAGCGCAGGAACGGAGCAGGGCCGTCGCCTCCTCCGGCAGAATCCGCGCCAGGCGGACGTCGGGGCCGCCCAACGCGTCGCGCAACGCGACGTACTCGCCGAACGCCTCCGGATCCGGGACCCCGACGCGAACCGCGCGCAGGAGCGTGTTCTTCGGCGTGTGACCGGAGGCCACGAACTCCATCGCCGTCACGTCGTAGCCGCAGCCGCGCAAGAGGAGCGCGCGCAGCGCGTCCGTCATCGTCGCCCCCGCCTCGCGCCGCAGGTGGCCCGAGCGCCACACGGGAGCGAACGGGCCGCGGGCGCCGGCGTCCGCGAGGGCGCCCCACTCCCGCGCCAGCTCGGCCTGGCAGCACGGCGCCGCCGCCATCAGCTCGGCCCCCCACGACACCCCCAGCGCCAGGGCGTCGTCCGACGCCGTGTCGCACGCGTGCAGCGCCACCAGGACGTGCACCGGCGGCCCCTCGCCGCGGGCGGCGCCGAACGCGCGAGCCCACGCCGCGGGCACGTCCAACGACGCCAGCTCCGCAACCTCGAATCGTACCGCCTCCTCGAGACCCGCGGCGCTCGCGCTGCGCCGGCAGCGCCGGATCACCACCTCCTCGCGGTCGATGCCGAGAATCTCCACGGGCCGCTTCCAGCGGTGGCGCGCGCACCAGCCGAGGAGCAGGGAAAGGTACGAGCTGCCGCAACCGGCGTCGAGCACCCGCAGGGGGGAGACCCGCTCGGCCAGCCCCCGCAGGGCGGGCTCCAGCAGCCCGGCCATGTGGCTCACCTGCATGTACTTGCGCACGGACTCGGGCGCCATCGACGCGTCGCCGCGCAAGAGGCGCAACGCCCGCAAGAGCGGCGCCGCCTCCCACGGCGGACACAGCAGCCGCATCCCGCCCAACAACGCCTTGCGCCGCGGCGGCGTCCAGTACGCCCGCGCGCGCGTCGTGATCGACTCCGCCCAGCGCTCGCGCGTCTCGGCCGTCCGTATCCTCGGCCTCCGCTCGACCACCGCCGCCTCCGCCCGCCCTACGATCGGCCCCACACCCCGTCGACGAACGCCGCGAGCCGCGCGTCCAGATCCTCCGCCCGCTCGATCAGCCCGAAGTGCGTGGCGCCCGCCAGCTCGAGGTACTCCGCCCCGGGAATCGTCTCCGCCATCCGTCGCGCCACCCGCGGCGGCGTCAGATGGTCCCGCTGCCCGCAGACGATCAGCGAAGGACACCGGACGCGCGGCAGCACGTCGGACGCGTCGTGCCGCGCCAGCTCGAGCATCGTCCGCAGGTACACGCGCCGATCGGTCTGCTGCACCCAGCGCACGTTGCCGTCGAACACGCGCCGATCCGCGTCCGCACCGACGAACACAGCCCCCGACAGCACGCGGAAGGCGAGCCCGGGCAGCGCGACGGCCAGATCCAACGGCCGCTGCGCCAGCGCGGGGAAACGCAGCGCCAGCGCGAACGTCGCCTCCGTCGCCCGCGCCACGGGCGCCGGGAATGCCCCGCGGAACGGCCTGCCGTACGTTCCCAGCAACGCAACGAAGCCCGCGACCCGCTCGGGACGCCTCCGGAGAACCTCGAGCGATACCTGAACACCCATGCTCCAACCGCCCAGAATGGCACGGTCGATTCGGAGATGGTCCATGAGGGCGATCAGGTCCTCCGCCTGACGACCCATCGAGACCTCGGCGTCGGGTCGGCCCAGCCGGCTCGGCCCCATCCCGCGGTAGTCCCAGCACACCACGCGGCGGCGATCCCGCAGGACGCCGATCTGGTGAGCCAGTCCGGGCCAGCGCACGCCGATGCCGTTGGCCAGGACCACCGCCGGGCCCGTGCCGAACTCCTGCCACGGCAGCGTCGTCCCGTCATCGACACGCAGCACCCCCTCCCGATCCGGCATCAGGCCCAGCGGATCCAACGCGCCGTTTCCCATCCTGCCCACGCTCGCCTCCATCCCCCCGTCGCCCTTCCCTTCCACCGCTCTGCCGCTCCACCGCTCCACCGCTCTACCTAGAACGCCTGTGCGAAGGCGACGTAGATCCCGAGCGGCAGGTCGGGGTTGGCGTCGGTCGCGTCCGGCGACCAGGCCAGCTCGAAGCGGAAGAGGGCCGAGGGTCCCCAGCGCCAGTAGATGCCGGCGCCCGCGCCGTACTTCAGGCCGGGGCCGCTGCCGTCGAGCCACGAGAATCCGTCCTGGGCCGTCCAGACCCGGCCCCAGTCGAAGAAGACGTCCGCGCCGAGGTTCATCGCCTTGCCGAAGAGGTTGAAGTCCAGGAAGATCGAGCGCAGCTCGACGCTGCCGATCAGCTTGACGCGGCCCGCCCAGCGGCCGGCCGGGACGCCGCGGATGCCGTCGACCCCGCCGGGAAGCTCGACGGGAAAGAAGGCGCCGCCCCGGCCCAGCTCGTAGAACGGCGGGTCGCCGAACAGGGCATCGGCGAGCAGGCGCATGCCGAGCACGAGGTATTCCCCGGCGAGGGGCACGTACGAGCGCAGGTGGGCGGTGACACCGCCGTAGGCGAAGATGTACTCCTCGTCGAATCCGATCCCGCCGCGCACCGAGATCTCGTCGAACATCCCGATCGTCGGGGCGGTCTCCTCGTCGCGCGTGTCCCACAGCAAACCCGCGGAGGCGAGGATCAGACCGTGGTCCCGGGCGCCCACGAGCGGAGGGTCGCGCTCGGCGGTCGTGCCGTTCATCTGGCGTTCGAGGAGGCTTCCCGTCCAGGGCTCGATGAGCACGTAGCGACCGTGGACGCCGACCATCATCGACAGGCCGTCGACCAGGGGCAGGCGGGCATTGAGTCGCAGCTCGGGCGCGGTATAGATGAATTGGTGGTAGCGCTGTCGTTCCTCCAGGCCGACGACATCGTCGGGCAGAGCGGCGGCGCTGGCGTTGCCGATGCCGAACCAGCCCTGGTTGATGGTGCGCTGGAAGCGCAGCTGTGGTTGGAGGCGGAGCCTGCCGTCCAGGAGGGTGGGGAAGTCCCAGCCGAGCTGGTGGTTCTGCTGGGCGACCTCGTAGGCTCCGTCGTGCTCCATCACGCTGGCGGAGAGCGCCAGGTCGCCGCGCCAGAGGTAGGGGCGGACGCCGCCCTCGTGGCTGCCCAGGCCGCCGGCGGCGCCGAACAGCACGCCGTAGTCGGAGCTGTATGCGGCGTACGGCAGCGCGGCCCACTCGTAGTCCCCGGATCCGCTCGATTCGTCGGGCGCCTCCGCCGCGGTCTCCGCCCCTGCCGCCGTCGCGGCCGCGCGCTCCGCGGCCAGGTCCTCGGCCGCGAGCTCCGCCGCGACGGCCGCCGCCTCCTCGGGGTCCACGACCTCCGCGGCCCCGCGGACCGGCACGACGAGCAGGCAGGCGAACACGGTCATGCGCCACGAGACGTTCACGATGCGAGCGACCTCTTCCTCCCCGCCCCCCCTCTCGGCCGGCGGCGCCCGTCCCCCGCGGGCGGCAAGCCGGTATGCTACCGCAGTCGGCCGCCCTCCGGTGCATTCCTGGATGGGGTCCGCAGAGTCCCGGCGGTCCGACCGGGCCGACGCTCCGAGGGCCGGCACCGGGCCCGGAGCCCGCCTGTCCGGAGCCCGCCCTAACGCCCTAACGCCCTGTTGTTGACAAACGGGCCTTGCGCTACCCTCTCGACGATGGAGGCGCGGAAGCCCGAGTGGTTGAAAGTGCGGCGGCCCGGCGACGGGAGCTGGGGCGCCGTGCGTCGCGCGCTGGGCGACGGCGGCCTGCACACGGTGTGCGAGGAGGCGCGCTGTCCGAACCGCGCCGAGTGCTGGGGCGCCGGCACCGCGACGCTGCTGCTCCTGGGCGACGTCTGCACCCGCGGCTGCGCCTTCTGCTCGGTCGCCCGCGGGACCCCCGCCCCCCCCGACCCGGACGAGGCCGCTCGCGCGGCCCGCTGCGTCGAGCGTCTGGGTCTGGACTACGTCGTGCTCACCAGCGTCTCGCGCGACGACCTGCCCGACGGCGGGGCGTCCGTCTTCGTCCGCGCCATCGCCGCCCTCCGGTCGCTGCCCCGGCACCCGGACGTCGAGGTGCTGGTGCCGGACTACCTGGGAGAGCCCCTGGCCGCGGTGATCGGCGCCGGGCCCGACGTGCTGGCGCACAACGTCGAGACGGTGCGCCGGCTGACGCCGCTGGTCCGGCACTGGCGTTGCGGCTACGATCGCTCGCTGGCCACGCTGGCCGAGGCGCGACGCGTCGCGCCGGGGCTGCGCACGAAGTCGTCGGTGCTGCTGGGCCTGGGCGAGACGCCGGACGAGGTCCGCCAGACGATGCGCGACCTGCGCGGCGCCGGCGTGGGCGTCGTGGTGCTCGGACAGTACCTGCGCCCGACGCGGGAGAGCGCCCCGGTCGCGCGTTGGGTCGCGCCGGGGGAGTTCGAGGCCCTGCGGTGCGAGGGGCTCGCGCTGGGTTTCGACGCCGTGGTGGCCGCCCCGCTGGCGCGCAGCAGCTATCACGCCCGAGACGCCGCGCGCGGGGCGCGGGGCGTGTTCGACACGCCTCCCGGTGGCGCATGAACGGCCTCTCGGTCAAGAAGCTCGGGCTGGTGCCGTACCTGCGGGGGCTCGAGCTGCAGGCGCAGGCCGCCAAGGGGCTGCGCGAGCGGCCGGGTTCGCGTGAGGTGCTGTTCGTGCTGCAGCACCCGACGGTGATCACGCTGGGACGCAGCGCGAGCCGGGACGACGTGTTGCTGGGCGACGAGGAGCTGCGGAAGCGGGACATCGAGCTGGTGCTCATCGATCGCGGAGGCAACGCCACGCTGCACTCGCCGGGGCAGATCGTCCTCTACCCGATCCTGCACCTCGGACGCCGGCACCTCGGCCCGGCGCGCCTCGTCGAGCTGCTCGAGGACGCGATGATCGAGACCTGCCGGGCCTTCGGCGTCGCCGCGGGGCGGCTGCCGCCGCACCCCGGCGCGTGGATCGCCGAAGGTTCCGGGAAGCCGGCCCGCAAGATCGGCGCCATCGGCCTGCGCGTGTCCGGCGGCGTCACGACCCACGGCATCGCCTTCAACGTCGCCAACGACCTCGAACTGTACCGCTCCATCGTCCCCTGCGGCCTGCTCGGCCTCGGCGTCACCTCGCTGGAGGCCGAGCTGGGGCGAGCGGTGGACTTCGCCGCGGTCGAGGACGCGCTGGTGTGGGCCGTGCGCTCCGATCTGGACGACACCGCGGACGCCCCTCCCCCGTCGCCGGTTCGCGCCGGCGCCGCCCCGTCGCGCCGCGGGAGCGACGATTGACCCTGTCGCGCGCGCAGCGGAACGATCCTCCCCCGGGCCGCCGCCGCGGAATGCCGTGGACCCCTCCCGGGGAACGCTGGCTCGACGTCTCGCCGGCGCTCCCGGACGCCCCGGCCGTCGCCGCCTTCCCGGGCGCCTACCCGGCCGCCATGGCCTCGCTCGGGTTCCTCGCCGTCCTGCGCGAGATGCTCGCCCAGGGGCTGCCGGTACACCGCATGTCGCTCCTGGACGGCGACCGGCCGGAGTCGATCGAGGAAGGCCGGCCGCTGCGGTCGTACCGCCTGGTCACCTTGTCGGTCGCGTGGGAGCTGGAGGCGGTGGACGCCGTGGCGGCGCTGCGCCGCGCGGGTCTGGAGCCCGACCCGGCCCGGCGCGGTCCCGACGACCCGCTGGTCGTGGCCGGCGGCGCGCTCACGCTGGTCAACCCGCGCCCCCTGCTGGCCTTCGCGGACGCCGTCGTCGTGGGCGACGGCATCGATGCGGCGCGCCTGCTGGCCCGCGAAGCGCTGGGCGGCGGTGGCCGAGCGCGGGTGCTGGAGGCGTTGGGCTCGCTGCCCAACGTCCTGTTGGCCGCGGAGGCCGACGACGCCTCGACGGCCCGGCGACAGGCGGCGGCGCTGCCGATCTACTCGAGCGGTCCGGGACCGCTCTCGTCGCCGGTGGTTGCGGAGGATTCGGCGTTCGGCGACGCGTATCTCGTCGAGGCCTGTCGCGGGTGTCCGTGCGGGTGCACCTACTGCGTCCTGCGCCGCGGGAGATGCGGGCCGTACGTGGCGCACGTCGCCGCGAAGGTGCTGGCGGCCGTGCCGGACGGCGTCCGCCGCGTGGGTCTCGTGGGAGGCGGCGTCTCCGATCATCCGGACCTGGAGCTCCTGCTGGAAGCGCTTCTGGCGCGAGGGATCGGCGCGACGACGGCGAGTCTCCGCGTGGCGGCGCTGACCGAGCGGCGGGTGCGTCTGCTGGCGGCGGCGGGCGCGCGGCAGCTCACCGTCGGCGTGGACGGGCTCTCGGCCGACTTGCGCCGGACGCTGGGCAAGCCGCTCGCGGGCGAGCGGATCGTGGAGCTGGCCGAGGCGGCGCGCGCGGCCGGAGTCGAGTCGCTCAAGCTGTACGTCATGTACGGCCTCCCCGGCGAGCTGCCCGGCGCGGTGGAGGAGTTCGGGGGGCTGGTCGACGCGCTCCGGAGCCGGGTGCGTGTCCACGTCTCGGCGGGCCCACTCGTGCCGAAGCCCGCCACGCCGCTCGGGGATGCGCCGTTCGCGCCGGCGGCGCACTTGCGTGCCGTCCGCGGCGCGCTGCGCGAGCGCCTGGGGTCGATCGTGTCGGGCCTGGACCTGGGCTCGATCCGCACCGCGCAGCGCGAGCACGCGCTGGCCCACGCGGATCTGGCGACTTCGCGGAGGCTCGTCGGGGTCGGCTCGTGACCGACACGGAGGTGCAGCCGAGCGGGACCTCCCGCCACAAGCGGGTCCCGCGCCGTCAGTAGGCGCCGATGTTCGGCGGGTCGGCGGGGCAAGCGCCGTCCGCGTTCGCCGTCACCTCGAGAACGGCGACGCCCGCGCCGAGCGCCGGACTGCCGGCGGCCAAGTGGTAGTCGTATCCCGCAGCGTCGACGAATCGCGGGTCGGCCGCGACCGTCCCCGTCTCGACCACCGGCAGCGACGGCACGAAACCCGGGTCGTCGTCCGCGAACCACAGGTCGTGCGAGAAGATGAAGGTCCCGGGCTCCGGACCGGAGCCGACCTCAACGAGTTCCGTCACGTCGGCCGTCGAGAAGACGACCAGGTTGTTGACGACCCGGCCGGCCCTGCAGGGAACGTAGCCGTGGACGGACTCCTGCAGGATCCGCACCGGCGATCCGGTCGGATGGACGACCGTGTTGTTTGCCGCCAGGCATCCGTCGCAGCCGACGAACGCGATCGCGCCGGTCGAATCGAGGACGACGTTCCCGATCGCCCGGATGTCCCGCGCCTCGTAGTCCGCCCCCGGGCGCAACAGCGCCGGGTCGGTCCTGCCGCCCAGGCCGAGCGGCCGGTCGCCGCCGTCGGAGATCCGGTTCCGTGCGATGGTGACCTCGGACGACCCGCCCCTGGCCTGCACAACAGCGGTCCACGACGCGCCGACCCCGAAGGCGCCCCCTCCGGTGAAGTGGTTCCGCGCGACCAAGGCGTCGCGGCAGCCGATCATGTCGATCGCCGCGCCGTGGGCGCTCGCATCGCTCCAGTACCCGAACTGGCTGTCAAGAACCGCGACGCGATCCGCCCGCGACAGCTTCACGAAATCGCCCTCGCCGGTCGCGCCGACGCCCCACATCGTCACGCGACGGATCACGACATCGGCCGGCACTGCTGCGGCGCCTCCGCTCTCGATGACGATGCCGTTCGACGTCTGGAGGTTGATCTCCAGATCCTCGATCACGACCCACCGGGGATCGACCAGATGGATGGCCTCGGTGCCGCCCGAGACGACGGCCGCATCGTCCGGTCCGCCGTACTCGGGAAACCAACGCCCGATTCGTATCGGGTTGGCTTCCGTGCCCTGCAGCCGCTCGAGGCGCTGGTCGCCGGCGTGCATGCCGGGATGCAGGGCGAGCGAATCGCCCGGCAGTGCGTCGCGCGCAGCGCGCTGGAGCGTCGCGTACGGGTTGTACTCGGTCCCGTCACCGGTCTCGTCGTCGCCGTACGGCGCGACGTGGACGGTGCGGAGGTACACGGCCGAGTCGGCGAAGGTCGCGAGCTCCCAGCAGCCCGGCACGCATTGCGGGTACCCGCTCGCGTCCGTGCAACCGAGCCCCGCCGGGCACGGCGTCGCCTCCAGGAAACACCTCCCGCCTTCGCAGCAGGACGTGCCGCACACCCGCGCATCCCAGCAGGGGACGTTGTCCGGCGTCATCACCACGTCCCCCTCGCAATGCGGCCGGTAGTACGATCCGGAGATGTCGCACGGGAAGTCCGCGTGGCACATCCGCTCCGGCGTGCACGCGACGTCCCCGTCCTCCCCGTCGCCACCGCCGTCCGACCCCTCGCCTCCGTCGTCGTCCCGCGCTTCGTCGGCCCGTCCGTCGGCGTTCCCGTCTCGCCGCACGTCCGCGTCGCCATCCTCGCGCGTCTCGGTCTCCCCGAGGCCGTCGAGGGACGCGGGCCGCTCCGGTCCCGGACACCCGACGACGAGCACCAGTCCTGCGATACCGGTCCAACTCGTCCTCATGGGTTCCCTCCTGCCCGGCGCGGCTTCCCGGACGCTTCACGACGCTGCCGACAGGAAGGGTACCGTCGCTCGTGCGAAGCGGCAAGGCGGGCTCCTGACACAGGGAGTGGTGATCGGAGAAGTCGAGCAAGGCGAGGAGTTGTACTAGGATCGCGTCATGAGCTCCCCGCTCCTCGCCCTGTGTCCCCGGCTGGATCGCGTCCTGCGGCCGCTGCCGATCCTCGAGCGGCCGACGGCGCTCGAGCATCTGGAGCGGTTGGGTCGGGCGGTGGGGCGGCGGGAGCTGTACGTCAAGCGCGACGATCGGACGAACCCGGAGTACGGCGGGAACAAGCCGCGGAAGCGGGCCTGGCTGCTGGCCGACGCGATCGCGAGCGACCGCCGGACGCTCGTCACCGCCGGGGCGATCGGCTCGCACCACGTCCTGGCCACCTCGCTCTTCGGCCGCAAGCTCGGCCTCGAGGTCTGCGCCGTGCTCACGCCCCAGCCGGTCTCCGAGGACGTGCGGGCGAACCTCGCGGCGCACGCGGCGCTGGAGACCGAGCTGCACCTGGTGCATCACGCGGCGGAGCTGCCGTTCGCGCTGGCCCGCACGATGGCCGCCAAGACCGCGTTCCTCGACCGGCCCGCGCTGATCCTCCCCGGCGGCTCGTCGCCCGTCGGCGCGCTCGGATTCGTGGACGCCGGCCTCGAGTTCGCGGCGCAGGTGCGCGAGGGGGCGTGCCCGGAGCCCGCCGCGGTCGTCGTGCCGTGCGGCACCGGCGGCACCGCCGCGGGCCTCGCGCTCGGCTTCGCCCTCGCCGGGCTACCCTCCCCCGTCGTGGGGGTCCGCGTCGTGCCGTCGCGCTGGATGCCGTCGAGCGTGCCGTGGTGGATCGCCGGGGCCACGGCGGCCCTGCTCGCCCGGCACGGTCTGCCGTCGGCGCTGCGCGCCGCGACGCGACTCCGGCTGCGCATCGAGGACCGCTGGCTGGGCGCGGGCTACGGCATTCCCTCGGCCGCGGGCCAGGCGGCCCTCGCGCGCTTCGGCGAGCTGGAGCGCCTGCGCCTCGACGCCACCTACACCGCCAAGGCCGCCGCCGCGTTCCTCGACCTCGCCGCCGCCGCACCGTCGCCGGACGACGCGTACGTCTTCTGGCTCACGCTGTCGCGGTCGCCGCCGCCCGGCGCCGGCGCCGACCCCAGCGCGTACCTCGGCCTGCCCCCCGAGTTCCACCGGTTCTTCCGCGATCGTCCGGACGGACGCAACGCCTGACGCCCGCGGCGCGATGGGAGACGGCGCGCGCGATTGACGGATGGAGCGCGCCGTGATGGTATCCGGTCCCGGTCGCCGGGCGATGGTCCGCCCGGGCGGTGGCCCGGAGGAAGGGAGCGCTAGCATGGCCGAAGGCGTCAACAAGGTAATCCTGGTCGGCACCCTGGGGTTCGACCCCGACCACCGCATGACCAACTCGGGGCAGGCGGTGGCCACCCTGCGCATGGTCACCAACGAGTCCTACTTCGACAAGACGACGGGCTCGCGCAAGGAGACCTCCGAGTGGCACCGCGTCGTCGTCTGGGGCAAGACCGCCGACCTCGTCAAGCAGTACCTGCGCAAGGGACGGCAGGTGTTCATCGAGGGGAAGCTCAAGACCCGCGACTGGGAGAAGGACGGGCAGAAGCGCACGACGACGGAGATCCAGGCGCAGCGCGTCGTGTTCCTCGGCGGCCGCGGCGAAGGCGGCGGGGCACGGGACGAGCGGCCCGCGCCGTCGCGCGGCGGCGCCGAGGCGCCCGCGCGAGGACCCGAGGCGAGCGCCGATTCCGAGCCGCCGCCCGCGGACGGGTTCAAGGAGTTCTCGGACGGCATCGACGACGACAACGTGCCGTTCTAGCCGCGCACCGGCGCATCCGTCACACCGCGTGGACTTCGAACGCCTCGCCGACGAGCTCGCCGCGCACCTGGCCGCACGCCCGGCGCTCGAGCTCCCTCCCGACGGCAGGGCGACCGCGGCCGTGCTCGCCCCGCTCTTCCCCGACCCGGCGCTGGGCCTGTGCACCCTGCTCACCGTGCGCACCCAGACCGTGCGCGACCACAAGGGCCAGGTCTCGTTCCCCGGCGGCGTGCACGAGGCCGACGACGCCGACCTCGGGGCCACCGCGCTGCGCGAGACGGAGGAGGAGCTCGCCCTGCCCCGCGAGGCGGTGCGCCTCGTGGGCCGGCTCAACGACACGCCCGTGCTGACCGGCTACCTCATCCGGCCGTTCGTCGGCCTGCTGCGCGCGCGTCCGGCGGTCCGGCCGAGCCCGGAGGAGATCGAGCTCGTCCTGTGGCCCTCGCTGCGAGCGCTCGCCGCCCCCGGCGCCTGCCGCTGGCGCCCCGTCCACGTCGGCGACCTGACGGTCGACTCCTGGACCTTCGACGTCGACGGCCACATGGTGTGGGGCGCGACCGCGCGGATGCTGGTGGAGCTGCTCGAACGGCTGAAGCCTCTGCTCTGACGAGGAAGTAAGGCGGCCCCGGCACACGGCGGCACCCGTTACCGTTGCTCCCTTCCGGGCCTGGCGGGTTATCGGGCCGCTGTTGCCGGGGCCACAGCGGAGAGAGTGGGATTCGAACCCACGGTGGCTTGCGCCACACACGCTCTCCAGGCGTGCCCCTTCGACCACTCGGGCATCTC